>JBBDRP010000001.1:0-1054 GCA_040905385.1 Minisyncoccota bacterium
TGTTTTAGGCAAGGACATTTGGCACTTTCTCTAACCTTAACATTTCATTAGGAGTCCTTCCATCTAAAGAGCAGTGCTCAAGGTTGTTGTAGTAGGTATTCCAGACTCTGAGCTTCTCTTCAAGCTCTCTCTGGTTTCTAAAAGACTGCTTCTGGTAGAACTTCTCTTCATCTTCACGATGTGAACGCTCCACCGTACCGTTCTGGGCTGGTTTACCCGGATCAATGAGGTAGTGGACAGTATCATGCTTCGCACAGAAGACGTCCAGCGCATGCAGTCGCTTCACACGCAAATCAGAACGTTTGTTGGTACCAAGATAGTAGTTAGTGAAGGTCGAGTGATTATCCGTCTTGATTGCTTGCACGGGATACGGGAACCGCTTCCGTACCTCCTTGAGAAACTCTACCGAATGAAAGCTTGATTGCTCGTCATAAATACGCAGGTACCGCCACCGGGAAGCGGTATCGATAGCGGTGTACTGGAAGTACCGCTTATTCTCTAGCTTTCCTGGCACATGCTTTACATCGATCTCCAGGAGTTCTCCTGGTTGCCTCTCTGCTTTTAGGTACTTATACTTCACCTTCTTCTTGCGATATTTTCGTACCAATCCTGCATCCTTAAGGATCTTTCCGATGGTGCGTACCGGAACAACAAGACCAGTCTTCTTCAGCCTCCAATGCAGCTTCTGAGCACAGAGTCCGGTCTCCTTTCTCAAAGCTATGACTGTTTCCTTTGTCCGGATTGGAGTCTCATTCGGTTGGGTCTTTGGTCTGGTGCTTTTTGGTACCAGACCATCCATTCCATGCTCCAGATATGCCTTCTTCCAGCGTTTAAGGCTCCGCTTCGAATACGGACACACCTTCGCTACATCCGTTAACTTTATCTCTTGGTTGATAATTGGTTCCACCCACCGCCACCGCTCTTCTTGGATTGATTTAGACATACTTACTGACATTATTAGATACTACTAAAAAGTGCCAGAAGTGTTTGCACATTACCAGCCAATATTGACCAGATAGCCGAGAGGATGTATCAATCAATAGACTGGCAGCGT
>JBBDRP010000002.1:0-784156 GCA_040905385.1 Minisyncoccota bacterium
CTGGGCTGTTTCCCTTTCGAACGGCGAAGCTTAGCCCTCGCGTTCTGACTGCCAGACTATGGGTAACGGTATTCGGAGTTTGATTGGTGCCGTGGTCTTTCGACCTATCGGTACCATCCAGTGCTCTACCCCCGTTACTAACATCTGACGCTAGCCCTAAAGCTATTTCGGAAAGAACCAGCTATGACCAAGCTCGATTAGCTTTTCACTGCGACCCACAAGTCATCCGAAAGATTTGAAACTCTTATCGGTTCGGGCCTCCCTCCATCTCTCGACGGAGTTCACCCTGCTCATGGGTAGATCGCTTGGTTTCGGGTCTTGCGCACACGACACCGGGACGAATCCCGATACGCGCTATTCACACTCGCTTTCGCTTGGCCTCCGTAGTTTCAGCTACTTAGGCATGCGCCGCGCACACAAACTCGTTGGCTCATTTTGCAAAAGGCACGCGGTCGAGGTCTAGGACCTCTTCCACTGCTTGTAGACATACGATTTCAGGTCTATTTCACTCCCCTCACCGGGGTTCTTTTCACCGTTCCCTCACGGTACTATTTCCATATCGATCTCTAAAGATATTTAGCTTTGGCGGTTAGTCCCGCCGGCTTCTCGCAGGGTATTCGTGTCCCGCGATACTCAGCAATAACATCAAGGAGATTGGGTTGATTTCGTTTACCGGACTATCACCGTCTAGGGTGCTTCTTTCCAGAAGCTTCAACTATCAACACCAGGATCTCCCTCGTAAAGACAATGTTACGCTACAACCCCAACCAGTAAACTGATTGGTTTGAGCTGTTTCCATTTCGCTCGCCGCTACTACGGAAATTCTCCCCTACTGGGGCTTGGTTTCTTTTCCTCCAGGTACTGAGATGTTTCACTTCCCTGGGTATACTCCCCCCACTTATAAGTGGGGGGTAACATGGGTTTGCCATGCTGGGTTTCCCCATTCGGAAATCTTCGGATTATCGGTTGTTAGGCACCTACCCGAAGCATATCGTCGCCGTACCACGTCCTTCATCGCTCTTTAGAGTCGAGGCATCCATCGTACGCCCTTACAACGTTCCCGCAGGAACTGTGTGTACCACAGTTCACAAAAATAAATTAACTTGTCCGATTTTTGAAATAAGAATCAGACACTCGTTTGCACAACCGGAACATATTTGAAAACAAATAGAAACGGATACAAACGAAACTTAAATTGATTTAAATCTGCCAACCTCGCAAGAGGTACAGATCAAATCAGGGATTTCATGTTGGTTTGGCTACATCTATTCGATTATGAAAGAGCAAAAATTGGCATGGAAAAAGCCGCTCGAAAGCGGCTGGTACATCTACTCGCTAGAGCAATGTTTACCTCCGCTGTCTCAACTTAGCTTTTATCTTCCAATTCACATCAATGATTATACGCGTTTGAGTCCTGAGGTCAAGGGGTCGTTCATTACCATTTTCCAGAAGAGCACGTGTCGAATTTCCCGCGAAAATTCGCACTCCGTCTCGGGCTCGCTCCCGCCCACTAACGGCGGGCAGACCATGCCCGCTCGCCCTGTGAAGTCTCTTCCGGAAAAGGTAATTCACTCCGTTAGCGACCAACCCTTTCTAGAAAGGGTTGGTCTTAAAAAAGAATGAACGAATCCTTGACGCGAGACTATGTAAGTAAATTGCGCTGCGCCTGTCTACTAGGCCTGGAGAAAAAGAGACTCGCTTTAAGAGAGCCTGCAATTAAAATTGCAGGCTTAATAAAAAACTACCAGATCCGCTTAATTGCAAATCTAGTAGTTAAGTAAACACCGTCAGGTTCATGAAGAAATCCTTGATGATTCGAAGATTTTCTTCGCATCGGCGAGCCTTTTATACAATCGATAATAAGAGAGAAGCTCTACAACAACTTCTTTATCTTGCTTAATGATTTGAGACAAAGTTAGTAAGATACCTGAAATATCATTTAACTGTTTTCCTGAAGCATTCATGTACCCAAGAAGAGCACGGCAAGTAAGGTCGCCGTATTGTTGACAAACTACATCAACAACACTCCCTAACTTTTTTAAAGCATTTGGAATATCCCTTTTAGGGTCACCAAAATCTCTAAACAAGTGATCGTTATTGTCTGAGAATGGTCTGAAGTTTCGATTAAAAATCTTCCTTACTGCATCCATCTCTTCATCAGTAATTTTCAGATCTCCTTTCGTTTCTATCTGTGTCATTTTTCCTGGGCTCCCACCCGTTTGTTTGAATTTAAATGAAATTATCTACCTTGATTTAAGCATTATACGAAAAGATTGTCAACTAACTGCAGGCGTTACTGCTTGAGAAGTTCCAATAGCTTCTCGAGCTGGTCGCGAGCGGCGTCAAGTTGCTGCTGCAAAAAGCTTCGATTCGTCTGTACACCCTGAACACCACCAACAGTGATGTCTATCTCTTCACTTTCGAGCGTAAGATTTGGTACGCCAGGGTTAGTAACCTCCAGGGTGTAGGTGCCAGCATCACCAGTGTCCGCGTTGTTTATAGTATACTCACGATTTGTGGCCCCAGAGATATCCGATCCGTCTTTTTTCCACTGGTACTGGTTGTCTGTGTGCGTTACAACGCTGTTGAAGTCATCGAGGGTGATATTCGCGCCTTCAGAGTAAGAGTATGAATCTGCAACACCAAAAGGTTTTTGAGGAGCATATCTGAAATCATCAATAGCCTCTGTATTTGCTGCGTAGTGTTCAAGAATATCTCTGAATAAGAATTTATTTCCTTGTACGTGAACCTCCCCAAGAGTGCTGCCTTCAAATTCTGCAAATTTCTCGAAGCTCGGTATCGTGCCCTCCAGATTTGAGTTTCGCAGGTGAATCTGAAACTCGTTCGAGGGTGATCTGTACGTGGGTATTCTTCCCCAACTCTCAGGTATCTGACCTACGAAATTATTGTCGTTTGCCATAAACCCAAACCGAAACCGTGAAGCTCCGTGAATCCAAACATCTTCATCTCCAGTTATTGTGTATCCGTTAAGGGATGATGATATAGGATCATCTAGTATGATATTTGTCTGTGTGTGACTGACGACTCTTCGGGGAATCCATCTATTTTCTCCAATCTTTATCCGGAGAAGCCTGTTTTCGATATACGGTCGTATTTCAACTCTCCAGCCCTCTGTGCCTGTAAGATCAGCTTGAGTTCTTGAGTATAATGTTCCAACATGGGAATTACCGCCTTCCTGAATCTCAAATGTTATGTCAGGCTCCGCTCCATCTGGATCGATTAATCGAACTTCATGATAGAGCAATCTCCGATCGTCTTCTTGCCAGTCTGGTGTTATCCAAGAAGCACTTCTTCCAGCTTCAACCTGGATCCACTCAGAGCTAGCGGTTCCGACCGTTTCTGTGTACAAAACTCCCATATCTAGATTCACGGGAATCTCCGTATCTGAAATCGGAGTTCCTGATAATGTTGTTTTGAAAAGCACAGGTGCGAACGGCACATCCGGAAGCTCTCCGCCTAATTCATTATCCCAAAGGTAGAGGTATCTGGGCCTGGTATAGATGTTCGCGTCAGGGTTGTACCATTCCGACCCGAATCCTGTGTATCCAGCACTATAGAACCTGTTTTGCACGGGTGAAAACGTCGCTGCCCAACTAGGAATATTATTATCCTTCGAATCTAATCGTGATATATCAAGAACATCAATGTAGGGGTAATTATTTCCATCAACATCATAATTTTGCAGAGTATCAACGAAATCTATATATGAAAAATAAACAGCATCCAAGTACGGATTTCTTCCATCATCAGTAAATATTTCTGCTGGTAGTCTACTTAGCCTGCCATGATCATCCTTATCTGTTACCCATCCGTGGGGATTCGTACCGATGTTAAAGCTTCGTATATCTCTCTGATTGAAAATAGGCGTTTCACCGCTTAAGAGATTGTTGCTTAGCGATAACAAAACAAGATGTTCAAAGTTCCCATACGTATCTGGTATTGGACCAGTAAATCCTGATTCGTCTCCATTCCAAAACTGCTGACCAAGACCAATATTTTGTATGTTCGTAGCCGCTCGTAAATCAGGCAATGGACCTGTAAGACCATTATCATCAATGTAGAGGATAATTAGAGATTCCATACCTGCAGACCACGAGTCTGGAACCTCGCCAATAATACCGCCATGACTATGTCGTAATTCTAATACTTCAAGATTTGAAAGATTTCCCCATTCAGAAGGTAGAGTTCCTGTAAACTTGTTTAGGACTATTACCTTCTTACCACCACCCAAGAAGTGGTGATTACGCGACATCGCATTATAGTCCTTTCGCAATGTTGTCATTGGCTTATCCTGACCGCTCAAAGACAGCAAAGTCAGTTTTGTCATTTCTCCTATAGAAGCAGGGAGTTCCCCTGTCAGCCGCTCCTCTTGATTATCGATTTCAGCATGTGTTCGTGCTGGTTGCTTTAAGCGTAGATACGTAACTTCCTTGAGATTACCCCATGGTATCTGATCAATTGTTCCCACTAAATTGTTCTGAAACAGATCAATCTCCGTCACTCGCAGCTCTCCACCAATAGTATCTGTTTCCACTCCATAGATATCATCAGAGAGATCCATGCCTGAGGAAGACCAGCCGGAGTTGTTGTCCCAATCTGAACCATTGGTAGAGCTGTAAAGTGCTTCTAGAGCCGCTTCGTCACCGGCTTGGCTGTCCTCACTGTCATTGTCGTCATCGGTGCTGTCAACTTCATTGCTTGGGGATGAAGCACCTCCACCTCCTCCGGAGTTGTTGTCTTCGTCATTCAAGGAGCTATCTTCGGAGGTATCACTGCTACCGCCGCCGGAATTATCAGATCGGTTATCTGCTGCCGTGGAGCGGTTGTTGCTAGCTCGGGTAGCCACGTTGTCTTTAAGAGCACTGGAGAAGTTGGAGCGGTCAATACCGGCCTGGTCTAGTGTTTGAGCCAGACGCTGCTGGAGCAAGGAGATTAACTGCTTCATGAGTGAGCGAATCTGTTCCTCGAGAGCACTACGGACAGAATCAATAGCTACGAAAGTAGTGTCTTGGGTAGGGTTAGAAACAGTTTGTCCAGTAGCTTGGTTGTACGCTTGTCTAGAAACGGAACCAAAGTAACCTTGTGCTGGGGTGATACGTTCGGATAGCTGCCAGCTGCGGACAGCTGTTTGGGTGGTAGGACCAAAGTAGTTGGTAGTACTAACGTCTGTGGGAAAGAAACCTTGTGTTTTTAGATACTCTTGCAGACAGTTCACGTCACTGCCACGAGAACCAACCGTGAGATCACGAGTGAAGGAGCAGGAGTTGGTTTGGGCAGAAACAGATAACGTACCAGCCATCAGAAAGATAAGGCATATTAAAAAGACCATACACGAGGTTACGTATAGAAATTTACCCGTCCAGCAATTATGCTCTGAGTATGCCATCATCAGATTTTAGTATACCTTACAGTATAGATGTCTATATAGAGATATGTGAGTAAGGGTCGTTCGCACTCTTAGAGAAGCGCCTGCAATTAAAATTGCAGGCTTAATAAAAAAACCGAACCTGTATTTACACAGGTTCGGTAGTTTTTGTGTTGATAAGCAAATCAAGAGATTTGATTATGATTCTCAAAGGCACAATTCAATCCGGCATAGCGAATTAAAAACTTTTTCGTCTCTTTTATATGACCTTTAACCTCATCCTCTCGATTTAACAGAATGGCATCTTCCATTTCTTGAATGAGGATTTGAGAAAATTCAGAAATAACATCCTTACGTATATTCATTTCCAAATGCTCCTTAAATTCGTCCATGCCTTTCTTGATAGCAGTGTTCAAAAGATTATAAATGACTCTTTGATCACCTGGCTTCATGCTTTCAACCTGGTGGTCAAAGTAAGGTTTCATTTTTTTAAACTCACGAATCACTCTCTCGTGCTGTTCGTGTAGTTCTTTTATCTCTTCTGCAAAAGTGGTGGTATTCGGCTCGATTGTTTCTTGCATATGCTGTAACTCCTTTTTTTATTCTGTTGTGAATGTACAAAATTGTACCGTGGTATTTAATCATACCGACACCATAAGTCAAGGGGTAAATTTTATGCTGCTATCGAGATACCTTTTGCGTTATAATCAGACAGCTTACATTTCTTAATATTTTTCACCATGCCAAACCCACACATCAACAGCCGACTGGACGATTTGGTAGCAAATACAGATATCGGCGAAGACGAGATTGCGTCGCTGCGAGAACCGCGCCGTCGTATCGAGATGACGATTCCGGTTGGGTTGGAAAATGGTGAGCACGCAACCTTCCGCGGGTGGCGGGTGCAATATGACGACCGACGTGGCCCAACCAAAGGAGGAATCCGTTTCCACCCGACCGTCAGTGAGGAAGAAGTGACCGAGCTGGCTTTTCTGATGACAATCAAATGCGCGTTAGTCGACATCCCTTTTGGTGGGGCCAAAGGTGGGCTGGAGATTGATCCGAAAGAATATTCGGCCGATGATCTGGAGACATTAAGTCGCGCTTTTGGCGAGGCCTTGGCGCCGGTGATTGGTCCCGACCGTGACATCCCGGCCCCGGACGTAAATACCAACCCAGAGATTATGGGCTTCATCCGCGAGTCGTACGAAGCTCATTACAACGTCTCGGCTTCGGGTGTGATCACCGGCAAATCGATTACCAATGGAGGCAGTGCCGGTCGAGAAACTGCCACCGGTCGCGGTGCTTTTTTTATAATCGAAGCTCTTCAGCAGGAGGGGCTACTGGGTACACGACAAGCCGCCGATACCTCCGTGGTTATTCAGGGGTTCGGAAACGGCGGCCGACACCTGGCCATGTTTCTCTACAAATCTGGTTACGCAGTTATCGGCGTGAGCGACTCGCGTGGTGGTATTCACAACCCGAACGGACTGGATATCCCAGCGCTAGCTGATCACAAAGATTCTGGCCAGTCAGTCAGTGAGTTCTCGGGCGGTGAAGCAATCACCAACGATGAGCTTCTGGCACTGCCGACGAGTGTACTGGTACCCGCAGCGCTAGGAGGTGCTGTTACAGCGGGGAATGCCAAGGCTGTGAATGCAGATGTGATTTTCGAGGTGGCGAATGCCGGTGTGACCGCCGAGGCCAAAGCCCAGCTTGCTGTCCGCGGTATCAAGGTTATTCCGGATGTGCTGGTAAACGCCGGGGGTGTCGTGGCTTCTTACTTCGAGTGGTATCAAAACATGCATGACGAGACGTGGAAGGAGGATGATGTAGATGAGAAACTCAGGAACCACCAGATCACCGCGTGGCAGGCAGTACAAAAAGAAGCAGAAGAAAAGAATATTTCCTATCGCCAAGCGGCCTACTACGTGGCAGTGAGACGAATAACCGACGCAAGTGAGAAATAAAATAAAAAAGCCGGCGTGATAATACACCGGCTCATAGTGATTGAAGGAATTATTTAGAAGGTAGATGACTTTCAACTTTGCGAGGATCTTCGTACGATGATAGACACCGTGATGGGTCTGTTCGTTTTAGATTCTCATTCTGCTCTGGAGTCATTGATGGTAGCTCGGGTTCAGTAGTGTCTTTGGTTTCATCTTTTTTCGTCATAATAGTACCTCATTTATTTTGGTTTTATTTCCTGTGCATGTAAAAGGACGGTATGAGAAAAATTATAACAACTCATCAGCAAGCTGCCAAGGACTAAGAAGTTCTTGATTAATGCACTCGGACATAAACCTATTTACGTAAGCTCATTTCGTCTGAGGAAATGGCATGCATTTCTCAGACATAAACCCGCCTACTTAAATTTAAGTAGGCGGGTAAATTCGGGCAATGGTACTTCTATGCGCTGCACGCATAGAAACTGGGTTACCTCTTTCTCATTCCGTCCAGGAATATTGTCATATCAATGACAATATTCGGACATAAATTCGCACGACCGTTCTTTAATCCCGCTAACGCGGGATTAAAGATGTCGGGTGCTCATTCAAAAGCAACCCACTCTTTCGAGTGGGTTGCGGAGTCCTTTGTAAAATGTTGAGACCTACTAGGCTTGCGCCTTGATCTCTTCGGCGACGTTACTTGGTACCACGGCGTAGTGGTCAAACTCCATAGTCGCATTGGCGCGTCCCTCGGTCAGAGAACGCAGTTCCGTAGTATACCCGAACATCTCGGATAATGGAACCATGGCGTGAATTACTTTGTTTATACCGCGATCCTCCATCTTCTTGATTTGAGCTCGCTTCCCGGAAAGATTTCCGTTCACGTCACCCATGAATTGCTCTGGGGTTACTACCTCCACCTTCATCATCGGCTCGAGAATTACTGGCTTAGCACGCTGAACAGCATCCTGGAAGGCCTTGGAACCAGCAATCTTGAAGGCAACCTCGGATGAGTCAACATCATGATGGCTTCCATCAAACAGCTCACAGGAAATGTTCACCATCGGGTAGCCGGCCACAACTCCGCGGTCCATCGCCTCCTTTACACCATCCTTTACCGACGGAATAAACTCGCGTGGTACCACCCCACCACGAATACTGTCAATAAACTCAAAGCCTTCTTCTCGAGTGGTGTTCTTGTCGAGATCGTCCTCATCAACGTCCAGATCCATTGGTTTGATCCTGATCTCAACGTGTCCATACTGTCCGCGTCCACCAGACTGCTTTACATACTTGCACTCGGCCTCTGCTTCCTTCTGTATTGTCTCTCGGTAGGCAACGCGTGGTTGACCAACATTAGCCTCCACAGAAAACTCTCGCTTCATGCGCTCGACGAGAATGTTGAGGTGAAGCTCGCCCATTCCGGAGATGATGGTCTCTCCCGTCTCGGCATCAGTATTGATAATAAAGGTCGGGTCCTCGTCCGACAGACGCTTTAGCGCCATACCCATCTTCTCCTGGTCGGCATTGGTCTTCGGCTCTATTTTTAGAGACACAACTGGCTTCGGGAAATCTATCTTGGCCAGTTCGATCGGGTTGTCACCATCTGCTAGCGTATCAGATGTAGCTGTGTTCTTAAGCCCTACAAGAGCGGCAATCTCTCCAGCGTGAACCTTATCAACCTCCTCTCGCTTGTTGGCGTGAAGGCGAACAATTCGTCCGACGCGCTCCTTCTCTCCCTTAGAAACGTTGTAGACGTATGATCCGGCCTCCAACGTTCCGGAGTAAACACGGATAAAGGTCAGCTGCCCAATGTAGGGGTCACTCTGTAGTTTGAAGGCCAAAGCAGCAAACGGAGCATCATCATCGGCAGGTCGCTCTTCTTCCTCACCGGTATCAAGATTGATTCCGGTCATTGGCTTTACATCCAGTGGGCTTGGTAGGTAATCAACCACAGCATCAAGCAGTAATTGAGCTCCTTTGTTCTTGAGCGCTGAACCTGTAAATACTGGCACAATCTGGTTGGCAATAACTCCCTTGCGTAGTGCCGCCTTAAGCTCTGCTGCAGAAATATCCTCGTCTGCCAAGTACTTTTCCATCAGTGTCTCGTCGGTTTCAACAATAGCCTCGACTAGTTCACCACGACGCTTCATAGCAACCTCTTGATACTCGTCCGGAACATCCATCTTTTTTACATCATTTCCCATATCACCTTCAAAGTAGTAAGCCTGCATGGTAATGAGGTCAATCACTCCTTCGTGATTCTCTTCCTCGCCAATCGGCACCTGAGCACGAACCGCGTTTGGAGTCAGACGATCAATGATCGTATCAAAGGAGCGGTCAAAAGAGGCACCAGTACGGTCAAGCTTGTTGATGAAACAAATTCGTGGCACATTATACTTATCAGCCTGACGCCATACGGTTTCACTCTGTGGTTCTACACCAGCCACTCCGTCAAACACAACCACACCACCGTCAAGCACCTTCAGAGATCGCTCTACCTCAGCGGTAAAGTCGACGTGGCCTGGGGTATCAATAATATTAATACGATGCTCATGAGCATCGTCATCATCTTTGTCTTCATATGTCGGGATCCAGAAACAGGTCGTAGCAGCAGAGGTAATGGTAATACCACGCTCCTTCTCCTGCTCCATCCAGTCCATAACTGATTCACCCTCATGGGTCTCACCAATCTTGTGGGAAATTCCGGTATAAAAAAGCAGCCGCTCGGTCATCGTGGTTTTACCCGCATCGATGTGAGCGATGATTCCGATATTTCTTACATCTTTTAATGGATAGTCGCGGGCCATGGTTGAAAATTATTATTACTGATATTGCTAAAAACACCGAATCGGACTGGGTTCGACTGTGCGAACACATTTCTCTCTAAAACACGAAGAGACCGCCGAAGGGCGTAAGTCCCCTGTACTATACCGAAAATAAAGAGACTTTCAAGCTCATCCTTACTTTATCGGGTTGTGTGAATCCAACCGCCGACCCTCTACATCAGTCATTTCATCGGTAGCAATCAAGACCATATCAACGATCCACCAGATCCCTAGACCACCAAGTGTGATCAGCTTAAGAAGACCGGTACCTATCTTGCCGAGGTAGAAACGGTCGACACCGAGATTACCAACAAACAGCGACAGTACCAACGCGACCCAGCGGTTGCGTCGCGGTCGGCTCGATTCTCGCGTAGCAGTATAGGTTTCGTGTTCAGTTGTATTTTCCTCAGAGTTCATACTGGGCTAATTATAGCTAAAAGCGGGAATAATAACAATCGACCGACTATTCTGCTGCGTTATCCAAGTATTGACAAGAGAATAAAAGGCAACTACTGTACTGACACAAGTACATTCTCAATCCAAACTAAATCCCGTAACAATGACAGAGACTAAGAAAAAACCGACTGAAGTGAAAATAAAGAATCCAGATGAGATAGAGAGGGAGTTGCGTGCATTCGCGGAAGGAAAAAGTATCGTCCACATCCTCCTCTTTTCAGAAGGATTAGAAGATGGGCTAGATATAAGATTCAAAAGAGGTACTCCAACAGTCCTGCAATCTATACCTACTGTTGATTCAACAACTCGTTACGGAGTGAAGTCTGCAAAGGATAATGCGTCTTTGAGCCACGATATTGTTTTTAGACCGGAAAATGTTAAACAGATTATTTTTCGTGAAAATCCAGGATACCGTAATCTAAATATCGATATTTGGATTTAATTTCAAAACTCACTGCACTTAACAAAACCCCGCTCATTTTTGAGTGGGGTTTTATTTTATATCGATAGAGATTTATTTACTGAAATTCGAGAAGTCTGGTTACAAATTGAGAACGGCCAGATGTAGATGCAAGTTCGCAGAAACACCGAGGAGCGAAATAAACCGAACTTTTTATTCATTAAGTTAAGTGCGGTTTCGCTAAAGCACTGATTTTGATAAAATTCGCGGCTTTCGCAAGAATCGAAACGAGCGGTATAAAAATACCGCGAGTGAGACTCGCGGCGCATAACAAAGAAGTTTACAAAATCAGTGCTTTAGCGAGCAAAGTGAGCAAATGCCTTATTAGCCTCAGCCATCTTATGCGCATTCTCACGTCGCTTCACGGCCGCACCTTCCTCTTTGGACGCAGCCAGTAGCTCGCGAGCCAAAGCATCGGCAATCGGCTCACCGTCCTGGGCATCAATCGCTGCTCCTTTAATCCAGCGCAAGGCCAGCTGTAGGCGGCGCTTCTGATCAACCTCGTGTGGTACCTGGTAGGTAGCTCCACCGATTCGCTTCGAGCGCACCTCCATACGCGGGCCAACATTCTCAATAGCTGCCTCGAAAACCTTTAGTGGCTCGTCATCCGTCTCCTCGGCAATCTGTGCCATTGCATTGTAAACAATTTTTCGAGCCGCAATTTTCTTTCCACCCTTCATTATATAGTTGATGAACTTCGCCACCTCCTGTGAACCATACTTATGATCAGGTGAAATTGGATGTCGTTGTGTGATTGGGTAATTCATAGAAAATTAGGAAGTGTTTAGTTATCGTCTGGTTTAGGTGTACCGTAGCGAGATCGTGAGGTTGTTCGTCCCTCAACACCAGTCGCATCAAGCACACCACGAACAACCGTGTAACGAACACCAATGTCTTTCACTCGCCCACCGCGAATTAGTACTACTGAGTGCTCCTGCAGCATGTGCCCCTCACCCGGAACGTAGGCAGTTACCTCCTGTCCATTGGTTAGACGTACACGAACAATCTTTCGAATCGCAGAGTTCGGCTTCTTTGGAGTGGCGGTTGTCACCTTCGTAATAACTCCACGCTTGAAGGGACTCGGATAGTACGACGGCTTGTTCTTTAGTGTATTAAAACCATGCCCGAGTGCAACGGATTTTGATTTCTTCTTTGGTTTTGTGCGTCCTTTGCGGACAAGCTGGTTAATTGTTGGCATGCGAGAAAATTATAAATGCAATGAATGATTTTTGAGCACCCAGCACTTTGCTAGAAAAGTGCTGGGTAAGAAACACTTAAAAGCTGTTAAAGCGTTCCTTAGTATACGTAACTGAGAGAAAAATGCAATAGTTACGCATATACGCCATACTCTACTGACTATACCATTTACAGTACGCCGATCCCGACACCAGCAAAAAGTTCGAAGAGTGTGAAAATAATTGGCTGAATCAGCTCAATCGCAAAGAAGATGAAGAGAAGCAGAATCATAAAGCCGTACTGCTCGAGCGTGTCGCGAATGTAGTTGAATCGAGGTGGCAGAAAGTTGAAAAGAATCTTCGAGCCATCCAGTGGTGGAATTGGAACCAGGTTGAAGACTGCCAGTACAATATTTATAAGTATAATCCCAACCAGAAAGGTTCCCAACGCCGAAGCGGCTGTCACGGCGGTTAGCTGCAGAATAGCCCCGGCAATTCCGGCCAGAAAAAAGTTAGATAGCGGTCCGGCCGCTGCCACCAGTGCATCACCGTAGCGGTTGGCAATGTTGTGGGGGTTGTACGGAACCGGCTTGGCCCAGCCAAACACAATATTCCCTGGAAGCAGCGCTAACGCCGCCGGTACCAAAATTGATCCAATTGGATCAATGTGCGGAATCGGATTCATTGTCAGCCGACCAGCCAACTTTGCCGTTGGATCGCCCAGGTAGTAAGCTGTATATCCGTGCGCTACCTCGTGAACTACCACAGAGATAATCAACACAGCAATAAATAAAATTGTGGTTTCGATTCCCATACGTTAGCTTAATTAGGTGATTGCTTGTTAGCTTACTAGGGGTGAGCCTTAGTTGCAATTACTCGGCGCTATGGTAGCATGATTGCCACGAAAGACGTAATACATAAATATACTATATGGCTAACGCATGCCCGATTACAAACAAAACAAGTAACAGCGCCGGGGGTTACTCCAACCGGACGCGTGCGACTCAGTACAACCCAACCGGCAAGCGACGCCAGAAGGTTAATCTACAAAAGAAGAAGATTTACGTACCAGAAACAGATGAGTTTATTACCCTAAAGGTATCAGCCAAGGGACTGAAGATCATCCAGAAGAAGGGTGCGTACCGAGCACTCAAGGATGCGGGAATCATAGCTTAGCTTATAGCTTTTAGCTATTAGCAACAACCACCATAAGGTGGTTTTTCTTATTGGCTTCGTCGTACCTCAATTCCATCACTAACAAACCCTACATCTCCCTCCTTGCACGTACAGACAGCCTCGATTCCCAGTGCTGACAACCGGTTAAGTACCGACTGATGTGGGTGACCATAGGAGTTATCCGCTCCGGCCGAGATGACAGCTATTTCTGGCGAGACTGCCGACAGGAAGATTCTCGACGACGAGGTATCGGATCCGTGATGACCGAGCTTCAGCACATCAGCATCCAGAAGCCCACCATCAAGTGCTGCCAGATACTCCTCGATCGCTTTCCCGCTATCACCGGTCAGGATAAAACTCGTATTGCCGTATATAAGCTTAAAGACAGTTGAGCTTTCATTAAGATCCGTCGGCTGATGCCCGGCTAACGGAAACAAGGTTAGCAGATACGCTCCTTCATCCAGATGAATTACATCACCACGAGTCAGCTTCTGTGTGATGGCCTTATCATACTCCTGCTCGTCCCCTACAGCCTGCTGAAAAGCCTGGAATGCCGCAGCTTGACCAGGTAGAGACGGCAGGCCAACGCGACCAACTCGGTAATCCGCCAGCACCTCTACCAACCCACCGATGTGGTCAGTGTCAGCATGGGTGGCAATCACCACGTCCAACGTCCGATCATAAAATGGCAGGTGTCGAGACAGTGGACGATTCACGCTGCGCGGCTGCCCGCCATCAATCAACACCTGGGTCCCCGATGGCGTCTCAATCAGCGTGGCGTCACCCTGACCAACATTAAGAAAAGTGACGGTTAGATCACGATCAGTCGCGGATGTGGCCAACAGCACCAGCGAAATAGCAACAACCAGAAAGATACCCAGAATTGTCAGTCCAACAACACCAGAAATAACTCGTGGTTTTCTCATTGTTTGTAATATAGCATTTGTATGTATCATGTAACGCAAAACGTGTAGCGTGTATAAAGCAAAAGACACCCTTTCAGGGTGTCTTTTGCGCTCTTAGAGATAATACTCCTATTTTGTCGATTTATTTATCGCAAGATAAATAAATCGCTAAACTGAGCGAAGCCAGTTGTTTTTAGCTGCCTCTCGCAGGCTGATTTGCATGGTTTCGAGCTACGCGAGAAAAATCAGCCGAGAGTGTCTGTGATTTCTCGTTGGAGAAATCAACAGTGTGCAGCATAAAAACAAACTGGCGTTAGCGAACCTTGTCGTACAGTGCAAATCGTACACGATCCGTCTGTGGGTCCTTGATCACCTGTACGGCTTGCTGGTTCTTCGCCCATGCAGGAGTACGAGACACGGCGTCTGGTGAGTAGAAGTGACGAGTTGTCAGTGCCAATGGACGTTCGGAATTATCGGCAAAGTAAACTTCCTTTGCGAGCTCCAGTGCCCCCTGCCACGATTCACCCTCACTTTTATACCAACGTGAGATATTATGTTCGTAGCGTTTATCGTACGGATCAAGACCAGAGAACTGCGCCGAATGCTTGGCCACGTCCTCGTAGGTACGACCGGTATAGCCGGTGTCCACACGGTTACGAACCACCCATCCGATCAGCTTCTGCTCATCAGATCGCTTGGTTTCGGAGTACATAATACGAGCCAACCAAAGAATCTCACGACGGTCGAACTGCGTCATCACTGGTGTTTCACCTCCGGACATACGCGCTCGGTCCTGGGCAAGTTCATGCACCTCACGTGGACTCTTACCATTAGCCAACTCAATCTCCTCGGCCATCTCAGGGTTAAGCTCAGTAGCAATTCTCTCCAGTGTTTCCTTTATCGAAGACCTCTCGGTTGTTTCGTTACGATCTGGAATCGATGATGCCAAGGCAGTCTTGAATAGCATTGACTGAATTGAGTTTCCCTCTACGGTTTTATCTTCTTCAGCATCAGCTGAAGCAGTAGTATTTGTGGTGTTTTCTGTAGTATAAAGAACGTTTTCTGCTGCGTCTGATAGGCTAGCTGTCGCCCCGATAAACAGAGCTGTAAAGGCTAGTCCTAGCGTTAGAGTCTGGATGGTATCTGAATGGGATATCATATCATATACTTAATAACAATATCATGCAGAAAGACAGTCATTTCAAGAAAAAACACCCTGTATCTAGGGCGTTAGGCACTACTATAGCAGACAAATAAGCCTTGTCAAGTTAATCCAATGTTTTCTTTATTTTGTCAAATCAGGCCTTATTTTAGAGATTTTTATCCTGCGACAATCGATACCTATTTTGCGCGACCCAAAAGAAGCTGGCTAATAGCATGTAGGCAAAAAACACTGCCAGCAGGGAAATATTTCCGGTCGACAGGGTACTGAAAGACAGTGATGTCAACCAATCAACGACGGTAAAGATATACTCCGAGACCCCGTACGCCATCCCGGCAAATGGCAGGGTAAATGTCTGCGAAAGCAGCCCAACCACCGCCGTCAGCAGCCCGACTGTCATTAGGACCGGAATCACCGGTAGCACCAACAGGTTTGCTATCAGTGATACCACCGAAAACATCCCGGTGTAGTACAGAAGTAACGGGGTAACCGCAATCTGGGCAGTGATGGTAGCCGTGGCCATCTCCCGAATTCCGAACCGACGCGGAATAGCTGACAGCCAGCCGTAAACAACGTCACCAAATGACACCAGTCCCGCCGTCGCCATCACCGACAGCTGAAAGGAGGGGTCGTACAACAAAATGTGTGGGTTTACCATCACCATCGCTATGACGGCTAGGATCAGTCCCCGCGTAGCCACGTACTGCCGGGAAAATATTCGTGCCACCAGCGCAATGATTGCCATAATACTAGCTCGAACTACGGTAGGGGTCATGCCAACCAGAAGCGCAAAGAAAACCACCCCTAAACCCGACAGGATTGAGGACGACAGGAGCGACAGCCCGGCCGCCGCCAGTATCGCCCCCAGAGCAACGGTGATGACTGTTACGTGATAGCCGGAAAGTACTACCACATGTACAATCCCGGACTCTCGAAACGACTCCTGGACCCGCTCGCCGAGCGCATCGGCAGCACCCAGAAGTACACCACCAGTCAGCGCGGCGTGGGGATCCGGAATATTCTCATTGATGCTGGTCAGGAGATTGCGGCGCAAGTCGGCCATCCAGCCCAGAATAGAGTTGGCGGCGCCTGACTCTAGAATCGTTATCTGTGGACGGGACAACTCGTAGAAAACACTCTCACGAGCCAGATACTGCGGATACGGAAAAAATCGGCCGGTATCAGTCTGAAAGGCGGTTGGCTTTGTAAGCTTGCCCGTAAGCCGCAGCCGATCACCGTACTGGAGCGCCGGGAAAGCAGGCGCATACACAACCGCCCGAGACGCACCTTTAATTGTCCTCTCCTCTTCCGAACCCATAACCTGCGAGAGGGTGACAGTAAGATTCTGACCATTCTCACGCAGCTCTGGTAGGTTTGTAACCACACCCTTAGCTACCACCGATGTCTCCAGCAGCCGGTCGAAAACCCGCTCATCCGCACCATCGAGGGCAGATCCCGCCCGCAGGCTACCACCAGCCAGCGCTAAAAGCAGAATCACCAGCACCACCGAAAGGGAGAAATCCTCCTCCAGCCACAGCAGAAGTAGCAGCCCCGCTGAGATAAGTAAAGCAAAGGCTGCGGACACGGATGCCGGCAGCCCTAAAAAAGGCAGCGCGGTACCGGCAAGGAAGCCGACTACCGCGCTGTATAGATAGTACGTAGACATGTTTACGTCTGAACATCATCGAGATCAACACCCCACTCTGCCAGCAGCTCGTCACGCTCGCTGACCGTGCGTACCTTCCGGTACTGGGCCGACTTTCCGCTGACGTGGCGCTTGCAGTCATCCCAGCTGTCGTGACGGCGAGCATCGCCGGCAACGAAGGAGAAATAAAGCGGACTTTTCTGGAGATACTGCGGCTGTGAATCCAGTGAAATCTCGTAGTCAACCCGGGTACCATCGTAAAGATCCGGGCTGTCTCCATCAGCAAACGCGGTGGCGATATCATCCGCCCGTTCATTGCCGGGAATACTGGCATGCCCCTTTACCTTATGAAAATGTATATCAAAATCCACCTCCTGCTGTAGCTGGTCGTACTGCTGCCACAGCTGCTGGTTCTTGACCGGCTGGCCATCCTTGGTCTTCCAGTTACGCCGTTTCCAGCCGTGAATCCAGGCCGTCGCACCAGAGATTGTGTAGGTTGAGTCGCTGTAAATAGACACAGCCGTTAGCTCTTTGTCCGTTAGCCACGCCAAGGCCTCGATGACGGCGGTAAGCTCCATCTGATTGTTAGTGCCCTCGGTCACCCCACCACCGAGCTCCACCACGATATCGTTGTGAACTATCACTGACCCCCAACCGGAGGCCCCGGGATTGCCGCGTGATGCACCATCTGTAAATACGAGAGTTTCTGACATAATCAAAATTATAAACCGTTACCTTATTACTTTTAATGCTAGCACACAAGCTAGTGAGACTTTTAAATATAATTAATTGCGCCAACGCCTTGAATGAGCACCCGATATCTTTTATATCGCCAGATTAAAAGAACGGTCGTGCGAATTTATGTCCGGAAATTACATGTAATTTCCCTGGACCGAGGCGCTACAAATATGAAAAATTCACATTACAAAATAGATATCTCCTCCATACGAAACCGTAGCTGTCGACGAAAGCCAAAGGTGGTCTTCTCCAGCGCCCCGGTCACCGCTACCGACTGTCCCGACTGCACCGACTTCATCTTCTGGTCGGCAAAGAAACAGATTGTCTCATGCTCTGAAGTGCCGTCGGTCAGCGTCAGGGAGACGTGCTCACCGCCAGCCCCAAAGACACGCTTGCCGTCGACATTAACATTCGTCAGCCGAAAAAGTGGCGCCTCATTCCCGACCCCAAATGGACCAATTCGCTCTAGCGAGTCATACAGATCCCAGGAGATATCCTCCAGCTGCAGCGAGATAGGGTCACCTCTGTCTTCGTAGCCGTCAATCTCATGATCTGCTGCCACGCCCGCCAGGGCCTTGGCTAAATCGTCTGGGTCTACATCACCAATCTCGAAACCGCCGGCCATCTCGTGGCCACCGTAGGCATGCAGAAATGAATCCTCCAGTGCCTGCAGCATCCCCACCACATTATGCCGACCAGCCCGAGCCGAACCTTTGCGCCGGCCATTCATCTCGCCCCATAGAAACACCGGGCGATCGTAGGTGTCGCTCAGCCCATGCGCCACCGGCCCCAGCAGCGCCGGCTTCCAATCGTCTGAACCGATGGTGATGGCCGCTTCGTCGCCGATGTCGGTTACGCGAGTGGCTACCTCCTTTTTCAGCTTGCCGGTGCGTCGCTTGCGCTCGCGGTACAGCCGATTCAGCACCTTGGCCAGCTCCTTACCTTCCTGGTGATTGCGTGTGGCCAGAAGATTAAAGGCAGCATACGGCTGATCCAGACGGCTGGCGGCATTGATGTGGCTGCCGATAGTGAAGCCGATGTCCACCTCCGTCAGCTCCCGGCCCTGAATCCGACCCTTTTCATACAACTCCTTGAGACCTGGGCGAGTAGTCTGGCGTAGAATCTTCAGGCCAAAATTGGCGAGAACACGATTCTCACCCACCAGCGGCACCATATCACTAATGGTGGCAATCGCCGCCATGCCGAGCTGCCCTTTGGAGAAGTTATCCGGCAGCGAGAAGCGCTCATCGGCCTCCAGCGCCTGCAAACACTTAAAGACAACGCCGGCACCACACAGCTTTTTGAACGGATACGTCTCCTCTTCCAGCGCTGGATTGATAATGATGTCGGCGGGCGGATTTATCTCGGCAGCCACGTGGTGATCCAGGATAATTACGTCCATCCCTTCGTCCTTTGCCAGCTCAATCGCCGGGTGTGAACGAATTCCACAATCAACGGTAATGATGAGATCCGTCTCATCAGCGGCAAATCCCTCAACCTGCTCAGGCTTGAGACCGAAGCCCTCGATGTCGCGTTTGGGAATGTAAATCTCGAAGTTCTCATACCCGAGCTCGCCGAAGAGATCATGCCACATCACCGCCGCGGGAATACCGTCGGTATCAAAGTCACTAAAAATTACGATTCGCTCGTTATTTTGAATTGCCGCATAAAGTCGATCGACAAACTCCCCCATCTGCCGGAACAAGTACGGATCATGCAGCGATTCGTTGTACTGAGGGTCCAGGTAAGCCGCAATATCATCAATACCGCGAGCAGCCAACACAGCTTGGGCCAGCGGGTGCAACTCAGCAGCTATTTTATCGGCAGTGGTGTTAGAACTCATGCCCGTACATACTAGCATGTAACGCAAAACATATAACGTGTAGCGTGTAGCGAAGTTTGTGCAACACTCGATATTGCACAAAAAAGCGCATCGGCGGCGAAATGATATAATAAAATTATATGTCAACTGTATTTGAAAAAATTATCGCTGGAGAAATTCCCTGTTATAAGGTGTATGAAGACGACGAGACCTTTGCCTTCCTCGATGCTGACCCGATCAATCCCGGCCATACGCTCGTGATTCCCAAGGAACCGCATAAGGATATCTACGAAATCCCGGAAGCTTCGTTCCTTGCAGTAATGCGCACCGTCCACAAACTAGCGCCCGTTATAAGGGAAGCTGTTGGCGCTGATGGTATCAACATCGGCCAGAATAATGAGCCAGCCGCCGGCCAGGAGGTCTTCCACTTCCACGTCCATATCATGCCGCGGTTTGAGGGTGACGGGCACACTCACTGGCAAGGAGCAGAAAATTACCACGAAGGTGAAGACGGCGAAAAAATCGCCAATCAGATCGCTGAGCGTCTGTAAAAGCTGTTATATAACAAACCATCGGTGTATTAAAAAAGCCACCCGAGTTAAAGCTGGGTGGCTTTTAATTTATCTTAATCATTTTTCTTAAGATTATGAATGTAACTCCTCAGCTCTTGAAAAGTTATATTTTTCTTTCCTAGGCCATGAGCAACAGTTCTAACCTGTTCCCCATACTTTACCAAATCATTCACATCGAGAGCTGCCTCCGGAATAATTTCTTTTGATTTTAGAGACCTCATGTCCTCTAAATGCTCTGAAAAAGCAGCGTCAAATTGAGAGAGAATTTCAGCTACTGAATCTTGATCAAGAGACAAAGACTCAACTTTCTTTTCAACTACATACCTGTAATGTAGGCGATGGTTTCTGATAGGTTTTTTATAACCAAGCTGCGCAGAAAAGAGAGGCCTTACTGATTCTTCATTATTAACATTTTCCCAGTATTCATTACCTTCCAAACCTTTAGCATACTTAATGAAAGATGTTTGAAAACTAAAGAGAGGTTCTTTTAATAAACCGTCAAAAGTTTCGGAAAAAAGAAACTCTTTGAGTGGAGAGCTTTCAATATTTTTCATCTTATTCGATTTTTAAGAGTTCAAAGTTATGATTTCTAGTCTTAGAGTACTTAATTTATTAAAATATGTCAAGAGCAAAAGCACCAGAGAAGCAACAAAAAACGTTAGCTGAAAGTCCAGTGCCGTGGACGGACACGGTGCTGGACGGCTTTCAGAATCGGACTCTCGTTTCTCAGTCAACCATCTCAATCGAAGCACTCAAGTGCGCACAAATGTTAGTCAGTTAGATTATTTTGTAGACTTTCAATTCCTGGGAGAGTTTCTTCAGACAAAAACGTAATCATTGCCCCACCCGCCGTCGAAACAAAGGAAAAGTCATCCACACTCATATCATCTAAAATCACCGCGGTGGTATCACCACCGCCGAGAATCGTCTTTCCGGCCACCTTCTTTAGCGCCGCGGCTAGCCGATCTGTTGCATTCGCGTATCCTTTCTCGTACCAACCGAGTGGGCCGTTCCAGACGACCAGCTTCGCTTCCCTGCAGGTGGCAATCATCCGCTCCAGCGTCTCAGGCCCAAGATCAACAATCGTCTCATCGTCGATCACATCTGCAACCGACCTCACGCTTGTCTCGCCGTCAGCGGAGAGTGTCAACACATCCGTCGGCAGCTTCAAGGCATCGCTCGCCAGACCAGCAGAAAGATCAAACTCGGCTTCCGGCAACACCGAGTTACCCACCGGCTGGCCTGATGCCGCCAGGTAGGCATTAGCCAAAGCTCCAGCAACAAATACGCTGTCGGCCACGCCGGAGAACTTCTCAACGAGCGGTAGCTTGGTAGAGAATTTCGCCCCGCCCAGAATAAAGGTAAAGGGATGATCAGGATGCAGTATCGCCGACAACTCCTCTAGCTCGCGGGCAAACTGAAGTCCGGCGTAGGCGGGCAGGTGCGTCGGCACACCTACAATCGAAGCATGAGCGCGGTGAGTGGTCGGAAATGCATCGTTGACGTAGATGTCACCGTAACCGGCCAGCATCTGGGCAAACGCCGGATCATTCGCCTTCTCGCCCTCATACTGACGCAGGTTCTCCAGCAGCACCACCTCCCCATTTCCCATTGCGTTGACCGCGTCACTGGCAGCACCCGATGCGTAGTCGGTAATAAATGTCAGTTCAAAATGCTCTTCGAAATACTTCACGAGCGGTTTTAGTGATTTCACATTTTTTACCCCGTAGCCGGAGCCGTCAGGCGACGTGGTACCGGGGCCCGACATATGCCCGGCCAGAATTATCCGCGCGCCCTGCTCGCGCAGATACGCAATCGTCGGCAGCAGCTTCTGTAGACGGTAGTCGTCGGTAATCACGCCATCCCCGCTAGAGCGGGATTTCGTGTCATTATCACGGAACTCAACCTCGACCGGCACATTCAGCGCCCCACGCAGGAATACGCGCTGGCCGGCCAGGTCATCGCAATCCTTGATTGAATTAATGGAAAATTTAGTCTTCATTATTTTTCTCGATCTCCTCACTGATGTCATTGATAATCCGCAGAATGTCACAGAAGTGATCGGCATCCAGCGAGGCACCACCAATCAGGAAGCCGTCGATGTTGGTGCCGGTGAAAAGCTCGCGAGCATTGTCGCGCTTGACCGAACCACCGTACAGAATCTTTGTTTTGTGTGCCAACGCCATTGAGAAATGACTCTGCAGCACCTTGCGAATAAAGAGACTAGCCTGATGCAGGTCATGTGGTGTCACCGCCTTGTCTGCACCACCACCGATGGCCCACAGGGGCTCGTAGGCGATGGTGATTTTGTCATGGAAACGTCCGGGAATGTTTTTGAACACGTCCAGAATCTGAGACTGCAGAAAGGCCAGATACTGACCATCCTCGTCACGCTCGGACTCACCGATACAGTAGATAACCCCCAGATTAGCATTCAGCGCGTTCATAGCCTTGGCCTTTATATTAGCGGTATTTTCACCCATTGCCCGGCGTTCCGAGTGGCCAATAATGCTGACACCGGCGCCAGAATCAGCAATCATCTCGGCCGAGACCTCCCCGGTCTGAGAACCAACACCAGAAAATCGTGAGACATCCTGACTCCCTAATATTATCTTGGTACCACCGTAACTTTCGCTCAGCGCCCCAAGAAAAAGTGACGGCGGACAGATAACCGTCGTGACATGCTTGAGGTACGAAGCTGTGCGTTTGATACCAGTAAATAGCTTCTGGGCTGCATGAAGATTGTCCGGATGCATCTTCCAGTTAGCCGCGACGACGGGTGATGTAGAGGGATTTTCGCTCATTACTGCCATTGTACCATCATCGGATTAATCTGAAATCTTTTCGACCTACTGACTGCAGGCAACTCCTTATAAAGAACAGATGATTGCACCCGCACCGTCTGCGTGCTATATTTTAGGTAAAGATTGTCCGCAGCCGGAACCGGCCCGGGCAAAAGTTTTTAAATGAGTGCCCGATATCTTTTATCCCGCTTTACGGATAAAAGAACGGTTACACGAATTTATGTCCGAATTTTCTCATTGCATGAGAAAATTCCTGGACGAAATAAAATCATCACAAGAATGTTTTCGTGAGACAACGCAGACTCAGAAAAAAACAGCTGAGTATCTCATTTGTTAAAAATCTAACAACTAAATAATTATGTTCGACCTAAAAGTAATTAACTCAGTTCTTAACCAACTTGAAAATGACCGCGGTATTCCGCGTGCAAAAGCCTTAGATGCCATCGAGCAGGCGCTGGCTAGTGCCTACAAAAAGGAGTACGGCAAACACGGTCAGATTATCCGTGCCGACTTCGACCAGGAATCCGGAACCGTTAGCTTCCAGCAGGTAAAGGAGGTAATTGATGACTCTATCGTTCAGATGCCGGATGATGACGGTGAGTTTGATAAAGACAGCGAACTTGACCGCTTTGATCCTGAACGCCACATTCTGATTGATGATGCGCAGAAGATCAAAAGCAGTGCTGATCTTGGTGATGAAATTGCCTTCCCGCTGGAGGACAAGGACGACTACGGCCGTATCTCAACCCAGACAGCCAAGCAGGTAATCATCCAAAAAATTCGCGAGGCCGAAAAGGTTTCTGTCTATGACGAGTTTGCCGAAAAGAAGGGGCAGATTGTGAATGGTACCGTCCAGCGCTTCGAGCGCGGCAACCTGTACATCGACCTCGGTCGAGCGACTGGACTGATGCCGTACAAAGAACAGATTCCTGGTGAGCGATTCCGTCAGGGTGAACGTATTCGCGCGCTACTTCTTGATGTTGAGGAGTCGTCTCGGGGAATCTTCCTGAAACTATCTCGCTCCAATGCTGACTTTCTGCGTCGCTTATTTGAGATGGAGGCGCCGGAGGTTGCCAGTGGTGTCGTAGAGCTAAAAAAGATTGCACGTGAGGCTGGCAGCCGATCAAAGATTGCCGTCCACTCTGACGATGAGTATATCGATCCAGTTGGCGCCTGTGTGGGTCAACGCGGTGTGCGTGTTACCACCGTTATGAGCGCGCTTGGTAACGAAAAAATTGATATCATCGAGTGGTCGGACAATACCGAAATATTTATCGAGAAGGCACTATCACCGGCCGAGGTGATGCGCGTTGATCTGGATGAAGATACGCATGAAGCCCACGCGTACGTAATGTCTGATCAGCAGTCGCTGGCCATTGGTAAAGGTGGGCAGAATGCTCGCCTAGCGGCCAAGCTTACCGGCTGGACGATTGATATTCGTTCACTGGATGGCGATAATGAAGAGAGCGAAATTGTGGTTGACCCAGAAGGAGAAGAGGTTGAATCGGACGATAGTGAGACAAAGCCCAACTCTAGTGAAGATGCTGAGTCATCAACAGATGACGAAGTCCCGTCTGGGGAGCAGGATGAGGCTAACGACAGCGAGAATAAAGCGGACGAATCGGCCAAAGCAGGAGAAGATGCAGAATCAACCTTCGAGGAAGCTGAGGAGAAGGATGATGATGCAGAAGATGAAGACCCCGTAGAGGAATCTGAGAAAACTCAGGAGGCAGGGGAAAAAGAAGCGTAATTTATTCATACTAATTTTTAGCTAATTGCTAAAAGCTACTAGCTAATTGCTCACATATGAACTACTGGCATGATCTTGAACCAGGAACCGCCGATGAGATGACTACCATCGTGGAGATTCCCAAGGGCTCAAAAAACAAGTACGAAATCGACAAGGAAACCGGACTGATCGCTCTTGACCGAGCTATGCACACAGCTCAGGATTATCCATTTGATTATGGATACATTCCACAGACGCTTTGGGATGATGACGATGCGCTTGATGTCATTATCCTGACTAGCAACCCACTAGATTCTGGTATCCTTGTCCGGACGCGTCCAGTCGGTATCATGAACATGATTGATGACGGCGAAAGAGATGACAAAATTATAGCTGTACCGACAACCGACCCACGTTTTGACGAAATCCTGGATCTTACTGACGTCAACTCGCACACCCTCAAGGAGATGAATCACTTCTACGCAACCTACAAAAACCTACAGGATAAGGAGGTAGAGGTCACCGGCTTTGGGGACAAAAAAGCCGCTATTGAGGCTTTTGAGCGAGGAAAGAAACTTTACAACGAGGCGTATAAAAACTAATTATGACTACCGAGGACAAAAACGCACCACTTACCGGAGAAATTGTGCAGGAGTCCGGTGAAGCCCAGAAAACACCTAGCGGCCGCGAACTTTCGATTCGTCGCTATCTCTTCCCGGCGCTCCTGGATGAAAAACGAGACAACCACCGATCAAACCGAAAAATACTGGCGCTTGTCTTTGCTGTGGTGGTGCTTGCCGGAATTCTGGCGCTGTATATCTACGGCGGCAGCCTAGCTGCATAATCGAAGTGTTCACTACTAATTTACCCGGATTATATTTAACCGGGTGCATGTAATCTAAATTTACGTATGACAGACGACACAAACACTGACTACGACGCTGATATTAAAAAGGAATCGGGAGAAGCCAAGATCAAAGCCCAAATCCCGTGGGAGACCTTTGAAAGCTACCGTTCTCAGGCCCTTGAGAGTCTGCAGGAAAGCGTCTCTATTGACGGTTTTCGTGACAAGAAGATTCCAGAAAAAGTATTGGAGGATCACGTCGGTGAGATGGGTGTAATCTCCGAGATGGCGCAGTTTGCTATCTCTGACGTTTACCCGAAAATTGTTACCGACAATAAACTACAGACGATCGGACGACCCGATGTAAAAATCACCAAGATATCCAAGGGCAACCCACTAGAGTTCGAAGCCATCGCCACCATGATGCCGGTTGTCCAGCTGCCGGATGATTACCTCGAGACAGCTGCTGATGCCTACGACGAGAAAGGTGATGACAGTACCGAGGTTGAGGACACTGAGGTTAATGAAGCAATCGAGAATATTCGCCAGCAGTGGGCACAGAGTCAGGCACACCAGAAGGCTCAGGAATCTGGAGAAGAGATTGATATCGCCAACCTGGAAATTTCCGATGAGGATCTTCCGGAGATTGATGACGAGTTTGTGCAGAAGATTTCCAGCAATGAGACCGTTGATGAGTTCAAGGCTATACTGAAGGAAAACCTCGCCGACCAGAAAGGACGCAAAGCCGCCGAGGCAACACGCGGAAAGATTATTCAGGCGGTTGTTGATGCTGCCGAGGTTGAGATTCCGAACCTCATCATTGATGGTGAGCTGGACAAAATGATGGCCCAGTTCGAGTCTGATGTAGCTCGTGCCGGAATGGAGATGGACGACTACTTCGAGCAGGCCGACACAACCAAGGAGGAAATGCGCGACAAGTGGCGACCGGATGCTAAGCGACGCGGCAAGACACAGCTGGTGCTAAACAAAATTGCTGCCGACCAGAATATTCAGGCCAATGACGACGCGGTGGACGAAGAGGTCAAGCAAATCGTTGCCCAGTACGAAGAAGTTCCTGAAGCTCGCGCGCGTACCTTTGTCCGCAGTCGGATGATCAACGAGAACACAATCGAGTGGCTTGAAAACGAAGCCAAAGGCAAGAAGCAGGAATAAGGAATCTAGAATCACGAATAATGAACAGAGGTGATAGAATGAATACGAAACGACTAGCAAGAAAAAATTTGAGTTTAATAACTTTAAAAAGATAGAGAGATTTGCCCTAGATCGCGGAAGAATCGAGTACTGTCGTGAGGTGTATATACGAATACAGTGAACGACAGACGGAGATTCTGACAAAGAAATTGGTCAAATATCTCTATCTGCCTATACTAAAAAACTATGAGTACATTAATCCCCACAGTAATAGAAAAGTCCCAACGCGGCGAACGTGCCTACGACATCTATTCACGCTTACTGAAAGAACGCATTGTGTTCCTAGGTGGACCAATTCACGACCAGGTTACCAACACCGTCATTGCCCAGCTCTTGTACCTAGAGAGTGAGGCCCCGGACAAAGACATTTCACTGTACATCAACTCCCCTGGTGGCTCTGTTACGGCTACTCTGGCAATGCTAGACACTATGAACTACGTCCAGTGTGAAGTGCAGACTATCTGTGTCGGTATTGCTGCCTCTGGTGGTGCAGTACTGCTTTCTGCCGGAGAGAAAGGCAAGCGCTTCTGTCTCGAGAATTCCGAGGTTATGATTCACCAGCCACATGGAGGTGCACAAGGACAAGCAACGGACATTGAAATTACTGCTAAGCATATCCTCAAAACTCGCGAGCGTCTGAATCAGATTATGGCTGAGAATACTGGTCAGTCATTTGAAAAAATTCAGGATGATGTCGAGCGTGACTTCTTTATGGATGCCAAAGAAGCCAAAGACTATGGCATCGTTGATGAGATTATGCAGAGTAAAAAGAAGAAATCTACCAAGTAGATTTCTTCCCTAACGTATAACGTGTAATGTATATCGAAAAAGTGCCTTCTTGGGCGCTTTTTTTAATGCCTCCACATGGCCTTAATTTATCACTTCACTATCAAGTAGAGTGTGAGCCACACAAACATGTTTGTGTGGCCGAACGGAGCGTGCAAAATAAACTTTTACATTTATTTTCGAGCAGAATGCAAATAGACAAATGAATAATTGACCGTTTCAGCGGGGAAGCAGGTTTATAACCTGCTTATGTAATCATGAATTATTTATTTGACAAACTTACTTATTTCTTATACTTTATAATCAGATTCATTCGAGCAATCTTAAACAAAAAGGTGAAAGCTTATGGAAGAAATGAAGAAAGCAGAAAGCGAATTAAAGCAAAAACAAGCAAAGTTTGACCGGAGCATAGACCGATTTATCAATCAAATAGAAGACTTAAAATTCACTTTGAAAAACTTGAAATACGATGATGATAAATCTCATTTCAAAAAGGACAGTGCGTTAAATAAGTCGATTGATGAGCTAGACATGGGCACAAGAACTTATAATGCTCTTAAGTCTAAACAGATGGTTACACTTGCTGAGATAGCCAGAGAAAAACCAAGTCAATTACTAGAATATAGCGGATTTGGTAAAGTGGCCTTAGCTGAATTATCAGAAATTCTCGAAGAGCACAGTCTGCACTTCGGTATGGATATTTCGGCTCATTTAAAAGAATCAAAATAAACCATTAAACCCAAAGCCGCTTGTGTATACAGCACGGGTGGCTTTTTTACCCACCTACTCGAAGCTTCGAGTAGGTGGGTTTATTGCTCTCGCTACACGTTGTGCGTTATGGGTTATACATATATATCTTTCCTGGCGTATTTACAGAAATTATCGTATGATGAAAACAATACTGATGATCCGCACTATCACCATTGCCGCCCATCCGCGCGATAAATTTAACCGACTCAAAAGCTCTAAAAATGAATATTTCTATACTACTAGCCACCGTGGTGGCCGGCCTGGTTGGGATTGGACTGGGCTATGCGCTCCGGCGACTAGTACTACTTTCGCAAAAATCAACCCTAGAACTAGAAGTAAAAGAGCAGCGTATTGCTGCCAAGGAAGCAGCGGTGGAGATAAAGCAAGCTGCTGAGAACAAAGCCGAGGAGATAAAGCAACAGGCTGAAAAAGAAGCAGCTGAACGCAAAAGTGAGCTTGAATCCAGGGACGAAGAATTGAAAGAGCGGCAGGAAGAGATTCGCGAGCAGAAAAGAGATCTAAAGAACCAACGCGAAAAACTAGACAGAAACCGCGATCAGCTGCAGCAGATCGAAGAAGACAACGAAGAAAAACAGCATCAGCTAGAAAGCGAGCTCGCTCACTTGTCAGAGATGAGCCCGAAGGAGGCCAAGGAAACGCTGCTATCGCGAATCGAGAAGAGACACCACGACGAGTTACAGGCTCGTGAGCAGAAACTAGAGATGAATGCTAAGGAGCGTATCGAAGCCCGTGGCAAGGAGATGCTGGCCGGCGTACTGCAGCGGCTTAGTCGTGATGTGGATCCGGATATTCTTTCTACCAAGGTAAAGCTGGAAGACGATGATCTCAAAGGCAAGATTATCGGTAAGGAAGGCCGGAACATTCGTGCCTTTCAGCAGGCCACCGGGGTTGAGATTGTTATTGATGATACGCCCGGAATCATCACAATATCTTCATACGACCCCATCCGCCGGGCCGTGGCAAAGTACGCGCTGGACCAGCTTCTAAGGGACGGCCGGGTTCAACCGGCCCGTATCGAGCGATTTGTTGCTGATGCCAAGGCCAAGGTAAATAAAATTATCCATGACCAGGGGGCAGCCGCTGCTAATGAGACCAACCTTCTGTCGTTGGATAACCGGATTGTCGTAATGCTCGGGCGGCTTCATTTCCGCACTAGTTATGGCCAGAATGTTCTCGAGCACTCTATCGAAGCGGCGCACATTGCGGAGATGCTGGCCCATGAACTAGATCTCGATGTAGAGGTGGCCAAGACCGGTGCCCTGCTGCATGACATCGGCAAGGCAGCCGACCACGAGCTATCGGGATCCCACGTCGATATCGGGATTCATATTCTGACCAAGTTTGGCGCTGCGCAGGCGGTGATTGATGCCATGAAGTCACATCACGATGATTACCCTCACGAATCACTGGAGTCGATCATTGTTCAGGTCGCAGACGGTGTGTCCGGAGCTCGTCCAGGTGCCCGCAAGCAGACACTGGAGTCTTACGTAACCCGCCTGAAAGAGCTTGAAAATATTGCGCAAAGCATGGATGGCGTTGTCAATTCATATGCTATCGAGGCTGGTCGGGAGATCCGCGTTTTTGTAAACTCAAAGCAAATTAGCGACCCACAAGCGGGTAACATAGCTCGTCAGATTGCGGCCCAGATCGAGAGCCGGGTTAGCTATCCCGGCGAGGTTAAAGTGCATGTCATCCGCGAAACCCGGCTGACTCATTACGCACGATAGGGCTAATAATAAGGACGTGATGACGATGCTATCGGAAGCGTCCATTCGTCTAGGGCTACAGAAGACACAGATTTACCGCAAAGGAGTACCTGGATTTATCTGCCACGCGCTGCAATAGCTTCTTACATAATTTCGCTTTACTAATCCTCCAAGAAAACTTTTATCCGACTATTTACACCAAACATACCGGAAATACCGTATTCTGATTCCAGCGCTAATCTCATTGCGTAAATATAATTTTTTCGCTACTATCAATACAGAGGTTTGCGATGAGAAACCTTTTTTACTAGCGCTAATTTAGATAAAAACATGGCTAAAATTAACAAGTCAGATTTCGTTGAGATGATCTACGATGAAATTGATGATTGCACCAAAGCCGACGCCAAACGTGTGATGGAATCAATTGTCGACACCATCACTGACACACTTGCCAACGCCGAGGAGGTATCAATCGCCGGTCTTGGAATCTTCAAGTCACGCATTCGACAGGCTCGTACTGCTCGAAACCCACAGACAGGTGAAGAGATTCAGGTACCAAAGATGCGCGTACCAAAATTCCGCCCAGCCAAGGCGCTGAAGGAGGCGGTCAAGGACAAGCGACTCGATCTAGAGGAGTAGATTCTACTTCCCTAGCCCACTTATACAAATGCCTGGCACCCGCCGGGCTTTTGTATTTTTGTAGTACCATGAATGTATGGAAAAAATACCAACACCGAAAGATAAAAACCTCGAGGAGAAAGAAAAGATGTCCGAAGAAGAGATGTTCCGGCAAGATGCTCTGGATAAGGCTAGTCAGCGACTTGCTGAGGCCTTGGCACAGAAAGAAGATGCTGAAGACATGGCGGAAGCTGTAGCTTTTCATTACTATATCGTTAAAAATCTCTGCAACCGACTTACAAAAAAGCTTTTTGAGATAGATTATGCAAAAGAAGAAGTCGAGCAAGTCGTCAATGAATTGATGGAAATCCCTGAACGAGATGCTGTAAGTATTTTACTTCTCAGTGATCGTCAGATGGATATTTTCTTTACACAGAAAAAGAATGAAGGAAATACAGTACAGAGTATTCTTGATGCCTTTATGGAGGCTGGAGCGGACAAACCAACCATCGGCTTTCACGCTACTCCAAAACAAATAATGCCAGCTACAAAAATCCGAAATGGCAGGGAAACAGAAGAATGGATTGTAGACGGATCTGAAAAAGATCATAGAGATAACGATTTGCCAATGGCGTACTATAGTTACGACTATACGCATCTTTATCGTCAAAACAAAAGTGATTATTTATATATCGTTCAATCACTTCCCTCCCACCGTGGTGATCCAAGTAATAACTGGGGCCGAGCACCAAGCCTGCAGATAATTTCAGAGATGAAGCAAGAGAATATCAAAGAGTATATTGAAAAGATGAAGTCTGCTGCACGTTTTGAAGATACTTCGGATTCTAAAAATAAAGCGGCGTAAAATATGAAATTTTACGTTGGATCCAGGCTAAAACACACCGCGCAGGTAAAAGAATTAACAAAGAAATTAGAGAATAAAGGCTATTTCTGTACTCACAAATGGACTGACGGCAAGAAGTTAAAGCCGTACGAAAAAAATATTACCCAATCACAAGTAGTAGCTAACCAGCAAGCGGAAGCAATAAAAAAAGCGATGTATTCATACTATTAAACCCAGATACTGGTGGCACAGGAATGTATGTAGAACTTGGCGTCGCGCTGGCGGAAGGTAAGAAAATATTTGTTGTTAATAAGTGCGAAAAGCCATTACTCCTCTTTCACTCTAAAGTAAAGCACGTCAGCAACGCAGAAGATCTTCTAAAACTAATTTAGAGATGGGAGAATCGGGGTCAGCTCTCATCAATATTTCTCTTCGCTACGCTCTAGAAATATTGTGAGGCTCCTCCCCGGACTCGTGCGTCGTACTCGCTATGCTGCGTGCGACATCACTCCGTCTTTCGATATCTCCACGCAGGCAAAGAAATTTGCCTGCTCATCCTGCTCGCTCGTGTTACTCGCGGTGCGGGATGGGAGAATCGAACTCCCGACCTCTGGTTGGAAACCAGACGTTTTACCACTAAACTAATCCCGCAAAAATAAACCAATAATTTGAGCTGTTTTATTAGTTTATTTTTGCGGGGCTCGCCGAAGGCGGCCCGCCCCTGTAGAAATTATTCTAGCAAATTTAGCCCCAAATAACAAAACAGCAGACCCACAAGGGGCCCGCTGCTTCGTTCGAAGGTAAAAAAGATTTACGCTTCTTCGTCAGTATCATCTTCTTCCTCTCCTTCATCCTCTCCTTCTTCCTCTTTCTTTTCTTCTTCGTTGTTGAATTCGTCAGACATAGTATATATGTTTATTATTCGAACAATAAAACCTGGTCACCGACTTGCAACCAAGTACATCACATATCTTACAAAATACACCGGATTTGTCAATAGGTTGTCACGAATTTTTAGTAATGTCAAGTAATTTTATAGCTTGACAAATAAAGCTATATTTGGATTTTCTTCTTTTTTAAATTCCATATTTCCCTGCTGTGCGCATGATTTCTGATACCGACATCAGCTGTCAGATAGTAATTTCATCAGAAATTACAAATCATTTAAATAACTCACCCGGTTGAGTTATTTAGCCAGCGACGATAACATAAGTATTAGTGAGCTTACCTACCCACCGACAAGATCCACAAGGAAGAGAGACGAGTCCTTGTGAAACCCGCAAATGACTCAAATAGGCCAATCAAAAAATTGTGAAATTTCTCGAGCTCTTAGTCGGGGCACCCGGACTTTCACATAAACACAACATCCATCCCCGACCCCCTAACTTTGAAAACCTCACGGTTTTCAACACCCCTTATTACGCAGCACGCCACGTAACAAGGGGTTGCTTTCCTCCACGGGGATGGATGGGTTCAAGTCCTTATATGGCTCAAAAATTATCAAAATCCAAGAGGTGAAAGTTTTTAAGTTCTTTAGCTATTAGTCGGGGCACCCGGACTTGAACCGGGAATCGCTCCGTCCCAAACGGAGTATGTTAGCCAATTACACCATGCCCCGACTAAGGGCTGAAGAGCCTCACGAGATCTTCATAAATTGTAAAAATACTTTCCCAGGAACGTAGAAAGAATACCACAACCGCACGGAAAATTAAATAATAATGTTATCCAGCCACTTTATCCGTGCCTCGCCGCGGGCCTGATCCAAGTATACGCACAGCAGATCAAACCGCCAGGCTGGATCGCCATCAACCTCACTGCTGAGATACGTCTCGGTAATGCGCCGTAGGCGCTCTCTCTTCGCTGTACCGACGTTTTCCTCGGGTCGGTGTGCATCGCTCCCCTCTTTCGGAATATCGTCGGGAATACGGCAACTAACCGCCTTGACCTCGATAAATACCAGCGAGTCCTTGCGGGCAATAATATCAATCTCTCCGTACGGTCGTCGATAGTTGGTGCCGATGATCCTGTAGCCGTGCCGACGAAGAAAATCAGCCGCCACAGCCTCCCCCAGCCGACCGGTTGTGGTGGTGGTCTCACGCATACCGTCATGGTAGCAAAAAGATTTTTATCTTCCTTAAAGAGATTAGTGTCCTTTGTCCACTTATCAACAACTTTGTCTGTATATGACGATTAGTCATTTTATCAATTATTTTAGGGCTATTTTCTCTCTGTAAGCCATGCAAACGCCACCATATCAGCCACAAACGACGTCGTTTATACACATACCCACTTAGTTATCCACATACAATGTCTTTAGAGAAATACGTCTATTTTATGAATATAGCCCTATAATTAGGTTTATATGGAGAGATCTAACGTTACTATCTATCAGACAGGTGGCTTTTATCGACACCTCTGCCCAAATTGGTCTGTATACGAGATCGAAGTTGAAGAGTAGAGAAATATGCGTACAATGAGTAGCGGTTACGGTGGTGAAGTGAATTATCCGCCGGAAGCTGAAATAAGTAAGCGGGATTAGTATAGTGGTAGAACACATCCTTGCCATGGATGAGACGGGGGTTCGATTCTCCCATCCCGCACCACATAACAAAGCCACCGGCGCATGTCGGTGGCTTTGTTATTTTTGGAATGGTAGTTGGGAGAATCGAACTATTGAAAGGGTCGGAAAACGATAGTTTTTCGTGGAGGAAAGCAGTGAGCGAAAGCGAGCGTTGAGAACCGTGGGTTCTTAAAGAGTTCCGCTTCAGCGGAACGAGTGAGATAGCGAAGCGTCTCCCATCCCGCACAGCGAGCAACGTGAGCGAGCAGGATGAGCAGGCAAATTTCTTTGCCTGCGTGGAGATATCGAAAGACGGAGCGTTATCTGAGTTTCAGCGTAGCTGAAGGCGAAGATCGCGAGTCGAGGTCGCATAATTTTCTCCTCAGAGAAAATATCTGTGACCGATTCTCCCATCCCGCACCACATAAAGAGAATCTCTCTGAGATTCTCCACGTGGCGAGCCAGAAAGTGGGCCACGACAAAAACAAGCCCAAAAGCTGGTGTTTTTGTATTACGTGAGTTCAGTGATGAATCCCGCTCCAGCGGGATGAGTTTTACGGGACATGTTTGGATTACGAAATATTCGTGACCGATTCTCCCTGCCTGCCGGCACTACTTCGATTGGTTCAGGTAATATACAGTAGCATGCTCTTTTTATCGAATAGAAATTATAATAATTTAAACGATAATGTTACACACAGTGAAAAAATTTAGTCTTTTTATAGCTAGTTTTTTAGTTGTTGTATTGCTACTATTCCAACTCATTGACAGCTTGGCTGGGCCTGCTGAAGCTACTTTTCGCAATGCTCCAAGTATATTTTGTGAACAGACTCGTTTTATTGGAATAACACTCCCTCCATTTGGAATATACCTGTGTTCTGAAGCAGAAGGTAGTGAATCGACGCGGGCACACGAGCTTGTACATTGGGATCAGTATGAATCTCAAGGTTTTTTAATGTTCTACGTCTCTTACGGTATTGGATATATCAAGTCTGACTTTGTTTATGAAGATCATCCTATGGAGATAGACGCACGGCAACGAGAAGCCCAGTTTATGCGGTAATCATTTAATTAAACAGGAATGGTTACTCTCCAGAAAGTTGCTTATAGACAGACTCGATCGACTTTACCAGCTTGAAGTCAGCCTCTGTCAGACCCTCCTTTTCGTGCGTGGTAACCATACAGACAACGCTGTTGTAAGAGATACAGATATCTGGATGATGCGCGAGCTCTTCGGCCTCTTCGGCGATCGCGTTGGTAAACTCCATTGCCTCGACAAAGTCCTCGAAACGAAACTCCTTCTGCATTAATCCCCCCGCCTCATCTGCCTCCCAGCCTTCTAGATGCTCTAGCCGCGCCTCAACCTGTGATTGTGATAGCTTTTTCATCTCGTTAGAAAGTTATTATTGATACTAATAAATTATAACCAGGTTATTGCCGTAAACAAAGTTCGATGACCTTCTAACCGTCAGACATTACTTTCTAACGGGATTCATAAGATATAAGTTACACGAATAACTCCACTCACCTTTTTAGTATACGGTACACATGAAACTTTATCAGTATAATCTTATCAAATTCATATAAAAACCAGAAAGTAAGCTTTTCCAGGCACTCGCTCACTTTGGTAGTTGCACATGTAACAAAGATTCGGCGTCAGCTCTCATCAATATTCCCTCTCGCTTCACTCGTGAAATATTGTGAGGCTCCTGGCCGGACTCGTTCGTCGGGCTCGCTGCGCTCACTCGACATAACTCCGTCTTTCGAATCCTTACGAAAGTGCAGAAATGCACTTTCTCCGAGTGCAAAAATTCGCTCCGCTCATTTTGTGCACTCGGAAGGAATCTCACATGAACACAACCTCGTTCCCGACCCCTCAACTTTGAAAACCCACGGTTTTCAACGGCCTTCGGCCTGCTTTCCTACACGGGAACGAGAGGTTCGAATCCTACGAGATGCTCACTCACGTTGTTCGTTGTGCACTCGGAAGGATTCGAACCCTCAACCTGCTGATCCGAAGTCAGCTGCTCTATCCAGTTGAGCTACGAGTGCATGATATACTTCTGTCACAGATCGAACGTGACTAACCCCATACATACTAGCAAATTTATGACAAAAAGCGACATCAAAATTCCTATTGAAGTTACTCGTGTAACAGACCAGCTGTATACGGCTGGGTACGAGGCGTATATTGTCGGTGGCTGTGTGCGCGACATCCTGCGTGGTGAAACTCCAAAAGACTGGGACATAACGACAAATGCCCTGCCAGATGAAATGCTGGATGTCTTTGAGCACGCTCATTACGACAATGACTTCGGAACTGTGCGCGTCATAAACGACACCGAGGATGAGCGTCTGCACGTTATCGAGATCACCACCTATCGCACCGAGGACAGTTACACGGATAACAGACATCCTGATCGAGTGCAGTTTTCCGACTCAATTAGCGAGGATCTCCGGCGACGTGACTTTACCATCAATGCCTTAGCCCTGGATTTGCAAGATGTTTCACGTGACAACATGGTAAGTGTTTCATCTGAAACACTTATAGACGAACATGGAGGTCTGGTAGACCTGCAAAAGCGCCGTCTGCGGGCGGTTGGTGACCCAAAAGAACGATTCCAAGAGGATGCACTGCGAATTATCCGCGGTATCCGCTTCGCGGCTGAGTTATCATTGGAAATAGACCCAGATACGCTAGAGGCTATGCAGGACGAGGTTGCCCGCCTTAATGACGTGGCAGTAGAGCGTATTCGCGATGAGTTCGAGAAAATTGTTTCCTGTGAAACACCAAAGCTCGGGCTGGAGATTACTCAGAAAATCGGGGCGTTAGATATTTTTATCCCTGAGCTTAGCGATACTATTGGTGTTGGTCAAAATCAGGCGCACTCGTATGATCTCTGGGAGCATCTCACCCGGGCCTGTCAGACCACTGCTGACAAGGATTGGCCGCTTCATATCCGGCTGGCGGCACTTTTTCATGATATTGCCAAGGTACAGACCAAGGAATGGTCTGATGAGCGTAATGACTGGAGTTTCCATAATCATGAGGTAATTGGCGAACGTGTCACCGAAAAAATCCTCAATCGACTTAAATTTCCCAAAGATCTCGTGCGACAAGTAACAAATCTCGTGCGCTGGCACATGTTTTTTTCTGATACCGACGAAATTACCCACTCTGCTGTGCGACGCCTTATCCAGAATGTTGGCAAAGAGAATGTTTGGGATCTGATGAAGGTGCGTCGAGCCGACCGACTCGGTATGGGCCGGCCCAAAGAAGAACCGTACAGGCTACGTAAGTACCAATCAATGATAGAGGAGGTAATGCGCGACCCGGTATCAGTCGATCAGCTGGCCATTGACGGCAATGATGTTATTCGTGAAACAGACGAAAGCCCGAGCCCTCGTATTGGATGGATACTGCATGCTCTTTTGGAAGAGGTACTGGATGATCCGAGTAAGAATGAAAAAGACACGCTTATTGATTTTGCAAACGAGCTTGCGAAGCTATCCGACAGCGAGTTAGAAGAAAAAGGCACTAAAGGACAAAAGGAAAAGGAGCGGCTCGAGAAAGAGGCGTTAAAAGACATACGTTCGAAATATCACGTAAAATAGATCTATTTTGTTCCACGTAAAACACTGGTAGCGATGAATTAAAGGGTTGAGTCTGGCTAGTGGTTTCAGTGGCTGTACGTATGAAATGTTACCCATATAACCCTTTTATAGTTACACATATCACAAAACGCTCCGCAGAAGCGGAGCGTTTTGCTGGTCAAGAGGGAGAAAAATAATATAAACATTCATGAGAATAGAATGAAGTGTAGTTGCCACAGCCGCGCGGACATAATCTCCAGCCACAGGAGATATGTCACGCATTAAAATGTCCCAAAGAACATGCCGTATGACTGATTGATCTTTTTTACAGACAATCTGTCTCGGTCTGATTTAAATACTACGCGTATTAAAAGACATGTAAAGGACGTATGTGTGGATAAGTGTCTTAATAAGTGTATAAGTGTCTTTTATGTGTAAAATACAGCTATTATTAGCTATCGATTAGAGTCATCTATTACTCATTCACATGTCTTTCCCTTATTATTCTAGTATTTGTGTACATCTGTAATACAGAATTGTCGTAAAAGATTTGTTCTCGACATTCTTCAGACACTTTAGGCAAAATTAAAGACAGTATTCTGCTGACGGTGTCTAATGTTGATATATACGCACTCTCTCTTGCTTGATTTAGCAGGAAAGTGGTAGAATCCTTTGCAATTCCGGTCATTTCGTGCTACCTTTCTATATGTAATATGGCACTTACAACACGAAAAAAATTAAATGAGATTAAGAAGACGCGTCGGCACGCCGAAGATACTGGATCGCCTGAAAGTCAGATTGCGATCTTAACTCGTCGTATTAATGAGCTTTCTACACACTTAAAGCGCAATCAGCGCGATAAGCATTCTCGAAAGGGTCTTTTGGGACTCGTTGAGAAGCGACGCAAGCAGATTAATTATCTTATTGATACTAATCCTGACGCCTACAACAAAGTAGCAAAGGAGCTTGATTTAAAGACGCTTGCAGAGCGTCGTCCCGAGCCGGAAGAGACCGAGGAGGAGTAGTCTGTCGGTGCCTTTTTATTACATTTCTGTTCAAGACTTTTAGTACTAACTTTTTATTTTATGGCCTCAATTAAGCACCCAGCCCAGCATGTGGGCGTATTTATTGATACACAGAATCTGTATCATTCAGCAAAGCATCTCTACAACGCCAAGGTAAACTTCAAAAATGTTCTTAAAGAATCAGTTGGTGATCGCCAGCTGGTCCGCGCAATCGCCTATGTAATCTCTACTGAAAGTGGGGAGGAGCAGGGATTCTTCGATGCATTGGAAAAGATCGGTATCGAAACCTGTGTAAAGGACCTGCAGATCTTCTCTGGCGGAGCCAAGAAGGCTGACTGGGATGTCGGACTGGCCGTTGACGCGATAAAATTGGCACCACGTCTGGACACCGTAATTCTTGCGACCGGTGACGGAGACTTCACCGATCTGGTCGAGTACCTTCAGATCAACATGGGTTGTCAGGTGGAGGTGGTTTCATTCCGCCGTTCATCCTCGGCTCAGCTAATCGAGGTAGCCGACAATTTTCTGGACTTTGATGAAGCTCAGGACACCTTCTTGATTAAATAAGTATTCTACACAGATGTGCAAAAAACCGCCAATAGAGGCGGTTTTTTTATATATCAATACTGAAACCCGAACGTTAGGCTGCCTTCTTCATATCTGGCTCATCATCGTCGGATGCCTGTTCGGCTTCAGCTTCAGCGGCCTGCTGCTTTTCCTTTAGTTTCTGCAGCTTTTCCAACGTTTCCTCGTTTAGAGCCTCGCTCAGCGGATAGGTACTGTGGCCGGTGCCTTCAGCATCTTTGTAACGCTCAGGATTTCTGCTGAGGCCTTTTTCTTTATTATTTTTCTCCTCTTTGTTGTCAGGAGTTGGTGACTCAAAGTTTCCAAATTCCATATTATCTGCAGTATAGCACAATTCGCTATCTGCTATAATTGCGGTAAAATTAGACCAATGGAAAATACTAACGACAACCAAACCGACGGGGCGGAAGACCGACCGACGCCGGAAGAACTGCTAGGAACCAGCCGTCAGCAGCTGGAACGACAGGGAAAGGAGGTTACCGGCGAGCTGGTGTACGAAGAGGAAGCCTCCAGTCACACCTTTTTCCAGCTGTATATTGGAATTGCTAGTATTCTACTGGTTATTCTTGGGATTGTGGCGCTGGGTATCTGGTTTTTCTCCAGCAGTGGCGAGGAGCCGTCAGAGCCCGTCTCAATCACGCCAGAACGCTTCTTTTCTATCTCTGAGCGGACGGAGATTGAGCTACTACCCTCAACCAACATCAGCGAAGCAGTCGAAGCGGCCAGTGACCTCGGCCAGCCGACCGGTACCTTTACCCAGATTTACTTTACCCACACCACCGAAGCAGGGAAGCGACTGGCCGGGGCCGGAGAGCTAATCCGCCGACTCGGAGACGACGGCCGGTCAATCGCTGCGTATCTAGCGAATGATTTTATGTACGGCTTTTACACCACAGACGATGCGCAGCATCCGTATCTGGTGCTGCGGGTTATCGACTACGAACGCGCCTACGGCACCATGCTACAGGCAGAAGAATCGCTTGTTGACGCGCTTCGAGCGCTCGGTTTTCCACCGGTTCGCGATTTCAGTGACATTATTGTACAGAATCAGGACGTACGCGTCGCCACCGGAGGCGCCGGCCGATCCTTTTTCTACTCATTTCCACGGGGAGATACGCTGGTTATCACCACCGACCAAGCCGTGCTGCGAGAGATATTCAGCCGGCTGTAGAGCAGTTGTCTGGCGGCTGGCACGTGCTACTATATACCCACTATGAAAAACGATATCAACACCGATCACTACAAAAAACTTCTAGAGCAGGAGCAAAAAGAGCTTGAGGAAGACCTCGCAACCTTGGGACAGATCAACCCAGACAATGAAAGTGACTGGGAGGTCGTAAAGGAGGATCTGAACGTGATGGATTCTGATCTTAATGAGCTAGCGGATGAGTTCGAAGAGTTCGAAGAGGACGCCGCAATTCTGAATGAGCTGGAAATCCGTCTCAATGAAGTCAGGCACGCGCTGCGAAAGATTGAAGGGAACGAGGAAGCCGGCGAGTACGGCATCTGTGAAGTCTCTGGCAAGCCTATTTCAAAAGAAAGGCTGGAGATAAACCCGGCCGCTCGTGCCGGTGCAGAAGATGCCGACAAGCTGCATCCGTTGTATCCGAATCAAGATAACTAGCTTATAGGTTGCTAGCTTCATTAGCTTGTTAGTAAAAAGTTCCTAATTGGGGGCTTTTTTAATTTATGCTTGACATATTTTATTTCAAATGTACTATATACGCAGAAGTACACGAGTACCTACAAAAATAAAATCACGAAATAAATGACCTAAGGAGGTTATCTATGGAAACATTGCTAGATGCTATAGAAAACATTAACACCGAAATAAAGGAAGCTCTGAAGCATAAAAACTATAAGAGCGAATCTAATGAGTTCTTAGAAAAATGGTTAATGACACAAAAAAGCTACAACATTTTTGCTCATAATTTTAAGTTATTTTCCAAAAACCCTGAAAAAATACCTTTTCATGGCACTGTAGAAAACATTTTTAAGAATTCTTGGGAGGCATCCAAAAAATACTGGAAGGAATCAGAAGAATCGGCCGCTGTTATAGAATTTAAAATATTCGGAATAGCACAAAATGCGGCTATTCTCATCAATCAGCACACATCAGGTGATTGATATTATTCATTGTTAATTTTTACATCCCGCCGCGTATACAACGCCGGCGGGATTTTTTTATTGCTCAAATGCTATACTGCGCATACATAAACCACAAAATATATGTATGAACCTAGCGAGAAAATTTTAGAGAGTTATGCCGATGTGCTGGTGAACTTTGCGCTTGGTAATGGGCAGGGGATTGCACCGGGAGATGTCGTATACCTGCAGGTTCCCGAAGCAGCCAAGCCGCTTTTTGTCGCCCTTTATAAGGCAATTACCAAGGCAGACGGTCATGTCATCAGCCACTACACACCCTGCGTCGATGAGACACATAACCACAAACGTGATTTCTACGAGCATGCTAGCGACGAGCAGCTCGATCACTTTCCGGAGGGATACTATCGCGGGATAATTGACGAAGCCGACCATATGCTAAAGATCATTGCCGAGACTGATAAGCAGGCGCTAAAAGGAATTGATTCCAAAAAGCTCATGAAGCGTGGTAAGGCTAAGCGTCCTTTCTTGGACTGGCGACTTGAAGAGGAGGGGAAGGGCAACCTCAGCTGGACAATTGCTGCCTACGCCACCCAGGCAGCCGCTGACGAGGCCAACCTAACGCTGGAGGAGTACTGGCAGGAGATCATTCATGCCTGCTACCTGGACATGGACGACCCAATCGAGCAGTGGAAGAAAACCGAAGAGAAGATTCAGGCTATTATCGGCAAGCTGAACAATTTAGAAATCCAGACAATCCATATTGAGTCAGAGAATATAGATCTGCATGTCAAGATTGGCGACAGGCGCCGGTGGGAAGGTGGTGGTGGCTCCAACATTCCGTCGTATGAGATCTTTACCTCACCCGACTGGCGCGGCACCGAGGGAACCATTGCCTTCAACCAGCCACTGTATCGCTACGGCAACCTGATTAAAGGTATCAAGCTTACATTCGAGGAAGGGAAGGTGGTCGAGGCGAGCGCCGAGGAGAATGAACAGGTCTTGCGCGATATGATCGCCACCGACGGGGCGGACAAGGTCGGTGAGTTTTCGCTGACAGATCGTCGCTTCTCGCGGATAGGTAAGTTTATGGCCGAGACACTTTTCGATGAGAATACCGGTGCCGAACACGGCAACACCCACATCGCCCTCGGCCAGTCCTACAAAAGCTGTCTGGACGGCGATGAAAGCGAGTTGAGTGATGAAGACTGGGGGGAGCTGGGCTTTAACAACTCATCGGTTCATACCGATATCATCTCAACCGAGCCGAGAGTTGCCACCGCCACACTAAAGGACGGGTCAGAGGTGGTTATTTATAAAAACGGTGAATTTTGTATCTAAAACAGACAGTGATCTGCGAAAATACGTGCCTCATTGATTCGTTTGATTTGGTGGTTAAATAGAAGCAATAGAACGTGTAACGTGTAGCTTATATCACTGTAAAAAGTGCCTAACTTAAGTGCTTTTATGTTATTTTATCATCAAACGGAGTGAGCGATATGAACACTTGTATTTATATCCGAGCGGAGTGCAGATAGACAAATAAATAATCGTACTTTAGGCATAGCCTCAAAGTACGAAAGAGGCTGTAGACTCTTCATGAGTAATCTTTGATTATTTATTTGACAGAATATTTTTATAAATGTATTATAATAGTTAGAAATCGAGCAGTTTTTAAAATAGAATACCAACCAAACCCGAACGAAATGAAACGACTAAAAACTACCGTAACCCTGGTACTCATTGGAATGCTGGCAACGTTTTTTGTTGAGCAGGTTAAAGCTCAACCAAACCGAGTAATCAACCTTAATGATTCGACTCTTATCGTTGCCCACAACAACACAATCGCCAGGGCAGGTGTTGAAGACTGGGCAGCCATAGCAACAGAGAGATCACTTTTAGAACTTTCTAATTCTGAAATTATCGAACTTTTTCAGACCCGTAAGGTGACCCAAAAAGGTTCATGGACACACCGCATTGAGAAAGAGCTATTGCCTGTATTGCGTGGAAATGAGATGGATGTATTCACTCACTGGGAAATCACTAATGGTTTTCTTGAGACAAGAAATGAAGACGTTATCACTGCAAAAAATCAGGTAAACAAGCCGGGAACCATCGCCTTCTGGCTTGGTCTTTTATCTGGAGCATTGATGATATTTTTTCTTCTTATACCACCAAGACAAGAAGTGAGTGGGTATAAAATTAGAAGGATATACGCATCTGTAAGCCTGACGCATATTACGTCATTAGCTGGTCTTGCCGGCCTTGGAAGGCTGTATGAAGTATTTCCATCTCAGTTGATGTCAATTGGAATTACCTTAGGCTTTCTTGGCATGATGTTCGTTTCATCTCTACCTATCGTATCTGCAAGTGATAAGCTAAAACGAGGCGCTGGCTTGGTAGTAACGAGTTTAGGATTATTTACTTTTCTTGGACTCGTTATTCTGGCAGTTCCAGGCAAACTCAGCTTAGCAGTCTTGGTATTGGCGGGATTATTATTTTTCGCTGGTTATCTTGTTACTGAAGCAGTAATAGCATTTACACCGGAAGAAAGAGAAAAGGCTTTAGCTGAAACTCATTAAAATATTAATCAAAGTATACGGACCACATTCGCAAACGCGGATGTGGTCTTTCTTATGGATAAACCCACCTGCGCAGACAACTCCTTACTAGAAGCGCAAGGAGTCGCCGACATTCTTGGCAATAGTGTTTTTTGCTAACAAATACCTAGTAGGAATTACTCACCAAAGTAATTATCTGTCGAGTTATCAGATTCAGCTTCCGGGAGTTTAGCACCATCAATCGGCCGCAGTGTGGCAGCAATCACCTCCGCTACCTCCTGCGCATTACCTGAATCTAAATCCTGCATGGAAAGACCGTACCAGTTGTTATGCGTCCATACCTGAAGTAGTGACTCACCTTGTGGGCTACTAGACCAAAAACCTTCAGCGTAGTCAGTCTGGAAGTGGTAAACCTGGGCGGTAGAAGAAAGCATATTTCCAGCCTTCAGAATAATAGCGTAAGCCCGCAGCTGGGCTTCTTCTGATGTCGCGGCAGCCGCCACATCATCCGGTGTTACAGAGAAAACGTACTTCATCATCTCGTATTCACTAAAACCTTCTCCAAGCTTATCCGTAAAAAGCTCCAGTGAGGAGGCCTGTCCTGGCAGCTGATCTTCGTCCATCTCCATAAGAAAATCCTGCGAAGTCTCGTAATCATCAGCATCTCGAGAACTACTCATAATCACCATTTCCTGACCATTCGGAAACTCTAGCATAGCAGCTGTTTCACGATCATCCGTTACCTCACCAGCACCCCACGGCGTTGCAAAGAAGATGCCCACGGCTTCGGTACGCGGATACTCATCCTGAACAGTAGACAAATCAAGCTCCTTCAGCTCGTAGTGAAGAGCTCGTTGATTTTCCTCTGAACGTTCCTGCATAATTTGCTGTATCTCCGCAGCCGCTGCGTCTATTTGTGACTGCGAAGAATTACCGAAAAAGTACCACCCGGCGCCAGCTACTACCACGAGAATGATTACCGAGATTGTTACTGTGATTGTTTTATTCATATACATCTAGCTTAGCATGCAGAACTTGATTCATGCGCAAGATAGGGGCTTTACGCGTTTGTTGTATATCTTACGCTACACGTTACACGTTTTGCGATATGCGCTACATGCTACACTAAATACTAATGACGAAGGGTGGCGACAACGAGACGCCGGACATAAAGGGCTTTGCAACGGTCAAAGCCGCCCAGACCTCCATGCTCCAGACGCAGACGATTGATATCGAGGTTGATATCCTGCGTGGACTGCACTCCTTTACCGTCGTTGGCCTGGCCGGCAAAGCAGTAGATGAGTCTCGCGACCGTGTCTCGGCTGCGATTAAGAACGCTGGGTTTGAGACCCCGAAAAAGAAGAATCAGAAGGTCGTCATCGCCCTGGCACCGGCCGATATCAAGAAAAGCGGGCCGGTTTTTGACCTCGCCATCGCCATCTGCTACCTGCTGGCCGACCGGCAGATCAAGGCTGACCTAGCCGATACACTCCTCTTGGGTGAGCTGTCGCTGGACGGCAAGCTGCGGCCGATCAATGGTGTGCTACCACTAACCCAGCACGCTAAAGAGGAAGGTTTCACCAGTGTTGTGGTTCCCCGAGCCAATGCCGAGGAGGCAGCACTGATCGACGGGATTGATGTCCTGGCTGCCGAGACGCTGAAAGAAGTAATTGACCACGTCGATAGTGAGAAAGCGGCAAAAATACAGCCAGAGCCTCCCACCGAGATAGAGCACGAGGCGCCGAAACATGCGGTCGACTTTGCTGATGTGCGCGGCAACCAGACGGCCAAGCGGGGGTTGGAGATTGCAGCAGCCGGCGGGCACAACATCCTGCTTTTTGGACCACCCGGGACAGGGAAGACGATGCTGGCCCGTGCCTTCTCCTCGATCCTGCCACCGCTGGAGACCGAGGCGGCGCTGGAAGTGACCGGGATCCACTCGGCAGCTGGTGAGACAGATAAAACACTGATTACGCATCCACCATACCGAGCGCCGCATCATACGGCCAGCTACGTCGCAGTGGCCGGTGGTGGCACCGTTCCCAAGCCTGGGGAGGTAACGCTGGCCCATCGCGGCGTACTTTTCCTGGATGAGTTTCCAGAGTTCTCTCGCCGTGTTATCGAGGCGCTACGCCAGCCGCTGGAGGACAAGTTGGTGCGAATTACTCGTTCACGAGCCAAGGCTGAGTTTCCGGCCAACTTTATCCTCTTGGCGGCGATGAACCCGTGCCCGTGCGGTAACTTCGGCTCGGAGGGCAAGGAGTGCACCTGCAGCCCACAAGCCCGCGAGAAGTATAAGCGCAAGATCAGCGGCCCGATTCTAGACCGGATTGATATGTGGATCGAGGTTGCCGAGGTCGAGCACGAGAAGCTGGCCGAGGCAGCCGACGGCGAACCGAGCGAGGCTGTTCGCCAACGTGTGCAAGCTGCTCGCGACCAGCAGTCAAGCCGATTCAGCAACGCTGGCGCCAGCACCAACAGCGACATGACCGCTGCTGACATCGACGAATACATTGATTTAGATAAAAAGACAAAGAAGCTCTTGACCCAGTCGGCCCAGAAGCTGGATCTCTCTGCCCGCGGGCATCACAAGGCGGTCAAGCTAGCCCGCACCATCGCCGACCTGGATGATAGTAACAACATTACCCAGGAGCACCTGCTGGAGGCCCTGCAGTACCGACCGAAGAGCTGGAGCGCGTAGAAAATTACTAATTTGTAGTATCCAGCAAAAAAAGACCAAGCTGGGAAATCCAGTCGGTCTTATGGATTAGTGTTTTGATCAAGCTGATCAGATTAACCAGACAAGATATATAAAACAAATTATAATAATACATACCGAAAAAAACACGGTATAGGCCAGATAATTAGGATGGCGTGGTTTCATTTCTGGATGCTCGTACTTTTTTTCTTCTTTCATTCTTCTCCTTTCTTTTCGTTTCTGTTTTAATTTAGTTTCCCATCACGAATTCGACAGACAGGCTATCGTGTTCCTCTGTTCCCGTGTAAGCAACGATCTTTACGTCAAGAAGAAAATCTTCATTTGTGTAATAGCGCTTTACGGATATTCTGCCAATTTTCTCAGCTACAAATTGTAGGCTATCAGTCCAGAGAATGATTTCCATCTCTTCTTTGTCCCGGTCAATAATTGATCGTTCCGGAGCGTTGATAATGAGATTTTGCACAGAATCTATGTGAGAGATTTGCTTTTCGGTTAGTTCAGTATCAGTGGTTGATCCAGAGAATATGTAAAATATCCCAGATAACACCACGATAACAAGGATTGCAAATATAACTGGTGCTGGTGAATTGTGTGAGATTGGGTATATTTCTGAGTCAGCAGTTGGGCGGTTCATTCCAAAATTTGGCATTTTGATCACCTATGTTTTTTGTTCGTATTTTTGTTAGGGTGCTTCTGGGTATTATAGTACTGGTATAAAAGTATTTTGTCAAACAAATAAGGAGGCTGGCCTTGAGAGTCAAAGACTCTTACATCCGCACGGCGGATGTTTATTTGTTTGTCTATCTGCACTCCGTTCGGATATAAATACAAGTGTTCATATCGCTCACTCCGTTTGAAGAGTAGATTGGGAATCTACCTACCTTCACTTCGTTCGGACATGCAAATATATTCGCATGTCGCTCACTCCGATTGGTAGTCAAGTACTTTCTTCTTAAGGTAATTTTATATATTAAATATTAACGGGGCGAAGGTTGTAATTTTGCTAGCCTTATATTAATAAAACCCATCGCCACGTCTGACGTGGTGATGGGCGGCTTTCTTTGGTTAAATTGCTTATCTGGCTAAATATTAATAAACCCAACGAATCAATGAGGTACAGATGTTAGCACTTCACTGCCTGCTATAGATAGCTTAATAACAAAAGCCGCCGTCGCGGAGACGGTGGCTTTCCCGAAGCACTCAAGTGCGCTCAAATGTATAAGTATTAAAAAATGTGGTAGATATCCTAGCTACCGCACCGCGTCCGCAACCCACAACTCGCGAACGGGTTATGCGCACCACGAATCTCGAAGTGAAGGTGAGGACCGGTCGAGCGACCAGATGAGCCAATGTAGCCGATCACCTGACCGGCAACTACATTCTGACCACGAGACACAATAATACTCGATAGATGAGAGTACAGCGTTCGGGTGCCATTTGGATGCTCGATAACAATGAACTTGCCATATCCACCATTCCAACCACTATTTACACTAGTAATCACACGCCCAGAAGCAGCAGCAACAATAGAGGTACCACTCGGTGCCCCAAAGTCAACGGCGTTGTAGCCGTGCAGTCGCTGCGTCACCACCGAACCTGGTACAGGATGGATGTAGTATCCGCTGGAAACAGCTGTTGTTTGTGTTGGTGTTACTGCACCACCACCGGCTACCTGCACGCTGCTTCGCGCCTGCGTTGGCTGCGTCTGTTCCGGCATCTCACCGCCTGGTACATCGATGATAGCACCAACCGACAACACATCATCTTCATCAAGCTGATTGTACTCACGAATATCATCCACTGATACATCGTACCGATCAGCAATAGAGGAGATAGTATCGCCCTCCTCAGCTTCATGACGAACCCCAGATACCGGTAGAATTACCAGTACGTCACCCGGGCTGATGCTGCCGCCGGAAATATTGTTCGCCCACACAATGGTATCGACAGACACCCGGAACATCTCGGCCACCTCACTGAGAGTGTCGCCTTCACGCACTACATAGATGCTAGCCTGCTTGCTGGAATTATAATGATGTGACTCGGCCAGCTCGTCACTTTGTGGACTCTGCGGTGCCACCACCGCTGCATCACCAATCACCTCGATGGCTGGACCACCGGTTGCGTCAGAAAGACTAAACATCTCGCCAACCGGCTGCAGCGCCATCGTCTGGAGATTGCCATCAGACTGATTGCTGCCGACGGTATGAGCAGAGGAAGGGGTGCCACCCAACGCCATGAGACCAACAGCAAAAGCGCCAATTGCCGCCAGGGCGATAATCGATAGTAGTGATCGGTATGTCTGCTGAGGCAAATGATGTGGTTCCTCAGCGTTCTGTATAGATGGTTTAATAGGTCAGAATAAGTAAGCAGATTGGCGGTATTTTCAGGAATCGGTCAATCACATTCGGGCTTTCGGGGGTCGGGACAGTAATGAGCTTATTACGTACACAAGGGTGATTATAGCTAGCTCATATTCGCTGTCAACCCCGTTAGAAAATTACTTTTTGTGTATAAGTTTATACCTATAGATAACCCAACAAACACCATTTTTTAATATATCAGAGCGTCGTCAGTAATTCTCTAACGGGGTCAAGGAGTATCTGTGGATTCAATATCCGCCGGATATTTTCGAAAAAATACTGAAGTGGGGGTATAAGACTGGCGCCACGTTAGAAGTGGTGCCAGTCGGCTTACCGGAGTAAAGATTTCTTATCTAGCGAAACATTAATTACTCCAACGACTCAAGTCGGTAACTATTTTCGTGCATTAAAAGACTCCATAGATGATAAGTGTTACAGTAGTCCGTGATGCATGACTTTCTCAATGAACTAAACGAAGCCCAGCACGCCGCCGTCACCCACACCGGCGGACCCTTGAAGGTGATTGCTGGCGCTGGCACCGGCAAGACTCGCGTCATCACCCGACGCATTGCCTACCTGATTCATGAAAAGGGGGTAGATCCAAGCCAAATTCTAGCCATCACCTTTACCAACAAGGCAGCGGCCGAGATGAAGGAGCGCATTGCTAAATTAACCGACGCAGACAACAGCCCAACTATCTCAACCTTCCACGCCCTCGGTGCCCGACTACTGCGCCAGTACGGGCCGAAGCTCGGGATTGATGCCGGCTTTACGATTCGTGACCAGGGGCAAAGCCAGACCATGCTGAAAAACCTTATCAAGGAGGCTGGTTACGACCCCAAGCAGTGGAAGCCCAAAAGCATCGGGCGGGCGATCGGTAACCTTAAAAGCGAGGGAATGGATGCCAGCGACTTTGATCCTGGACCAACGCAGGCCGGTACCAAACTGATCGTTTCCGAGATCTGGCCCCGGTATGAGGACCAGCTACGCGCCGAGAATGCACTTGATTTTAATGATCTTATTCTGCGTCCGTATCAGCTGCTGCGGGATCATCCAGAGGTGCGAGAGCGACTCCAGCGGCAGTGGCGGCACATTCATGTTGACGAGTATCAGGACACCAGTCGCCTCCAGTACAAGCTAGTCAAGCTCTTGGCCGGGGACGTCTCGGATGTGTTTGTTGTTGGCGACGGCGACCAGACGATCTACACCTGGCGCGGAGCCACGCTCGATAATATTCTGTCCTTTGAGGAGGACTTTGTGGGCGCCGAGACGGTAACCCTGTCGGAAAACTACCGCTCGACTAAACGAATCCTGCAGGCGGCCAATGACGTTATCAAGAAGAACCAGCAGCGCGAAGACAAGGAGCTCGTAACAGGCAACAGCGACGGCGAGAAGCTGCGGCTCGTAACGGCCTACAACGAGAAAGCCGAGGCAGAAGCTATGGCCGAAACCTTCGCCCAGTATGCCCGCAGCGGTGGTGATCTGGCCGACTGGGCCGTACTGTACCGAACCAACTTCCAGTCGCGTATTATCGAAGAAACGCTGAATCGGGCCGGGATTAGCTATCAGATTACAGGTACCGGCTTCTTCCAGCGAGCCGAGGTGCGAGATGTACTGGCGTATGTGACCTTTGCGCTGAATCGTGAGTCCACCACGGATATGCGGCGGATCATCAACACCCCACGGCGAGGAATTGGTAAAAAAACCGTTGAGAAAATCCTGAACGGCCAGCTGGAGGAGCTATCCGCAAACCGACGCGAAGCGGTGGATGACTTCTTCTCGCTGATGGATACCCTGCAGACAGACATCGCCAACAACCCGCCGAGCGAAGCGATTGAGCTCATACTAAAAAAGACCGGTCTCCAGAGTGAGCTTGCTAAGAAAAAAGAGGACGAGGAGCGGCTGGAGAACGTCTACGAGCTCGTCTCTGTAGCCGCCGAGTATGACGCCGAGTACACGAGTAGCGAATCAGCCATGCGAGATTTTTTGGAGAATGCCACGCTCGCCAGCGACCAGGACAACGTCTCAGAAACCGGCGTGCAGTTGATGACGGTGCACGCCGCCAAGGGGCTGGAGTTCCCCAACGTATGGATCTGTGGGATGGAGGAGGACCTGTTTCCTCGCAACAAAGACGGCGATCGTGAGCGGGCCGAGGAGGAGCGGCGACTTTTTTACGTGGCCTTAACGCGGGCTCAAAAGCAGATCGTACTTTCTTACGCCCAGTCACGGCGACTTTTTGGTGATCGTGAGTGGAAGACACCGAGCCCATTTCTAGAGGACATAAATAACGAACTCATCCAGCCGGACGAGGATCAAAAAAATTTTGGTGATGATGAGGACGTGGTGTTCTTTGAATGAGCACCCGACATCTTTTATTTTGCTTTAGCAGAATAAAAGAACGGTTGTGCGAATTTATGTCTGAATATTGTCATTAATATGACAATATTCCTAGACGGATTAGTCTACGATGTCTTTTTAGTCAATATTACAACTATAAATATAAGGTTTTAGGGGTCAGCGAAATCAAATGACTCAGGTCGGCACAAATATGCGATAATCACCGTACGTAATAGATAATATTTATGGGAGAAAACCTCGGACAGCATTTTTTAAAGGATGAAGCAGCGCTGGCGGCTATTGTGGCCGCCGGAAAGCTTTCGCCTACAGATACCGTTCTAGAGGTCGGGCCGGGGGAGGGGGCGCTGACGACACCATTGCTGGAGACCGGCGCAAAGGTAGTAGCAGTCGAAAAAGACCCAGCGCTGGTCGAGAAACTGCAGGAAACCTTCGCAGAAGAGATCGAGAGCGGAGAGCTGAAGGTGATTCAGGCAGATATTCGCGACCTGGATCCCGAAGAGCTTTTTGCCAACCAGCCGTACAAAGTAATTGCCAATATTCCGTACTACCTAACCGGCCAGCTGATCGAGGAGACCCTCGCCAGCCCCCATCAGCCAGAAAAAGTGGTGCTTTTAGTACAAAAAGAGGTGGCCGAACGCATCATTGCCGCCGGTGGCAAGGAAAGCATTCTGTCGCTGTCTGTGAAGGTATTTGGTACGCCCCGAATTGTCCAAGTTGTGCCACGAGATTGCTTTGACCCACCACCAAAGGTTGACTCCGCGATCCTTGAAATCAGCGCTATTTCACGGGACTTTTTTACCAATATCTCTGAAGAAGACTTCTTTTCACTGATAAAACGCGGCTTCGGACAGAAGCGCAAAACGCTGGCCAATAACCTGGACACCGACCCGCGATTTGAGAAGGATCAGACCAAAAAAGCCCTAGAAAAGTGCGGGTTAAAGGCCAACATCCGGGCTGAGCGACTAACGACCGATGACTGGAAGCGCCTGAAGCAGGAGTTATCCACAAGCCATGTCTAGCATCAGATTTGCTTTGCTATTATATACTTAGTGAACTCGTCCTATCTACCATCAAAAAAGGTCTGGATTCTTCTCAGCGTTATTTTGGTAATTACCGTTGGTTTTTTCGTACTTCGTGGTGATGAAAATAATCCATCTATTGTTTCTCAAATAAACGCACGTATTAGTGGAAATGATATTGAAGGTTCCGGCTTTCTTGGCTTTGGTAGTGACTCTCGTGATACTGAGCGAGCAGAATTTTCCAGCAATAAAACTACCGAGGCCTGGCAGGATCTCTTTCCGTATATGGCGTCTTACGTATCAGTAAGTGGTGATAAGGAAATCGCCGAAGGTGAGCTAGACCGACTCACCGAAGAGGTGGCACAAAAAATTCAGGATGAGGAGGTTGAGCTCTACACTGAGTCTGATGTACAGATTATCTCTAACGCTAGCTTTGACGATCTTGATACTTATTTTGAGGATATGGTTACGTTCACGGCTGAGTACTACACCAATACCAGCATGGAAGACGAGCTTTTAATATTTGCCCAGGCCTCAGCTGACAATGAAGCTACAGAGGATGAACTCAAGGAGCTTAGAGTAATTGCTGATCAATACAAGGCACTGGCCAGTGAGCTGATCCAGCTACCTGTACCGGCTTCTCTGGCCTTGATTCATCTCGAGATGGTCAACAACTACGTTGGCCTCGGAAATGCTACACGTAATATGTCAACACTACAGACCGATCCCGTTCGCTCGATGGTGGGGCTCGAGAATTACCAGCAGCTGGCCAATGAGCAAATAATCATCAGTGAAGAGCTCGGTAGGCAGATTGGTCGCCAGGCGCGATTATTAGCCGAATCAGAATAATATATTATGCAATTTTCAATACTTCAAAAAATCGTTTCAGTCACTATGACAGTAATGTTTATTCTGACCTCTGCCGGATTCGGTATGATGACACCGCGCCAGGCCCAGGCGCAGGGCATTGTTGATTTTGTAGTTCGCGGTGGGCAAGTACTGGACGGATGTGAGGGTATCACCGGGTCACGCTATCAGGCGATCGCTTCACAGCTGGGTATTGATTTAGAAGGTGGAGTCCGAGCTGGTCTTTCTGACCTTGGAAGTAGATTACAAGATCCTGCAAGTGATCTGGGAGGTAGTATTCTTGACGGCCTTTCAAGTATTGGTGGACAGCTGTCTGACTCTGCTATTGGAGATGCTATTGGATCGCTTGGAAGTACTCTAGGAGATGCTTTTGGCAGTGCGGGAAGCGGAATTGGAAACGCGATTGGTAGTGTGGCCGGAATACTAGGAGGGCCTGTTGGAGGAATCTTGGGGAGTGTCGTAGGTGGTCTCTTTGGTGGGGGTGGTCCAGATAAAGTCGTAGAGGAGGGTTTGCGTAAAATTATTCAGCAAGGGCAGCGAATCACTCAGTTTAATCAGTCAAAAATTATTGAAAAGGAGCGTTGTCTTGACTCCTTGGCTCGCGAGGCTGGTCAGGCCGCTCTGCGTGACTTTACCAACGCCTCAGTCGACTGGCTTAATACAGGGTTCGAACGTGGTGGAGAAACGGGAAATCAGGCCTTTGTTCAGGATCTAAGCCTCTTTGTTGCTGAGGTGTCCGACAACGAGCTAAGGGAATTTACTGAAGAAGCCGAAAATGAAGGAGGTGGGTTTGCAAATACGTGCGGCTCCTTTGGACAGTCAGTATTCAGTACCGTAATCAATAATTACTTCCAGGGTACTCCAGAAAGCGGGGTTGATCCAGGTACCGTCAGAAGTACCATTGTTGCCGATGGTAACTGTCTGGCCTCCGATGCGTTCCTCCGCGGTGATTTCTCTGAAGGTGGCTGGAGTGCACTAGCCCAAAGTGTTTCCAATAGCGGGTCCAACCCAATTGGTGCGTATCTTGAACAAAGTAATTCTTTGGATGAACGTATTCGAGAACGTGAGGAGAATGAGCGCGAAGAGCTGCAGTGGGGACAGGGATTTCTGGCTAATGAAAGTGGTGGATTTACCCCGGCCAGTGTTGTAAACGGTATCAGTAACAGACTTTTCGAAAGTGATTTTAACCGACTCGAACTCATTGATGAAATGAATGAGGTAGCTGGAAGCTTTGCTAGCTCACTGATCGGAAAGGTAACTGGGTTATCTGATGGAGGCGGTAATGATCCAGAAAGCGGAACTGGTTTATCGACGCTTGATGGAAGCAATACCGTTGGAGGAGACCAGGCAAGTCCATTTGGCTACCTGGCTGAATCATTATTAAATCGAGTTGAGGAGCAAGTCGCCATCGAAGAGGATGTCCAGCTAGCAATGGAGGATGTACTACCGTTATATCTGGATGATCGCATTGATCCACTAATAAGTGACGTGCGTAGTTGTCTAGAAACAGCCGACTTCACCAGTCAGAACATTACTGAGGTACTAAGCAGTGTAATCAATAACAAAGAGCGCTTTGAGAATAATGTACTCCGGACACGAGTTCGGATCGACTGGCGTGGCGAGGACCTCTTCTGGCAGGGTGTGATTCGTGAACAGTCACGTAAAATGATCGGCTGGAACGGTACCGATTACAACTGGCGTGATGACGGTGTTGAAAGCTACGCGAGACAAGGATTTTCAAATTTATGTGAAACTGATGGAGACTACGGAAATGCCCAGTATGTAATCCGGCAAGAAATCATCCCCGATCCAGAGAGGACGTTCAGTGGAGCTTTCTTTAGTCTCGAACAAGATGATGCTATTCGTTGGGAGGAGGGTAATTATGAATCTGGTTTAGATAGTGAAGGAGGAGTGTTGTATTTTGGAAGCCAGTGGATAGGAAGCGGTACGTACGAGAGTCTCGTCGGAAAGAATAATCATCGAACTCCAATATTCAATGCAGATGACGGCGGTTCTTTCTTTGACTGGCAAGATCTAGTTACGGGACAAACTCCAGCAGCCGTAAATCATAGTAAACCACCACGTGTTCATACTGTATGGGAAAAGCAGATATGTAGAGATAGTGAATGGCACGCGCAAATAACTAATATGGACCTCGATTTTCCGGATACTCCGGCCGGGCAACGAGATGCCCAGAACGCCCAGTGTGATCTGATCGGTGAACTTGAGTTTTGTATTTATCCTGCCTACAGATCGCCACGGCTAATCGCTGGAGAGATGTACCAACGAAATGTTGACGGCGGGGTAGAAGCCTCACAATGTCAATCACGAAGCGACGCTGGTACCCATTACTTTGTTCGCAGCGGTGATGGTGTCTGGAGCACGCGCCAGTGTAACACTCGCCAATCTCCACAAGGATCTGCTGTGGAGTGGGAAAGTGGTTTCCCTGACTCTACCGTACAAACCGACCGACCGGCGTATGAGACTCGAGATACTGATACACCATTAGAAGATCAGCGAGATCTTCTTGTGAGACTCAAAGAGATACAGGCAGAACTTGAGGAAATGGTCGGAAATGATGACACCTCCGACTTCCAGAAGGTACAAGCAGATTTTTATGCCTTGGAAGATCAATTCAATAACGGTAATACCGCAGATAATCTTCTCAACAATGCCCGTACTTTTGTTGAAAACGTTCGTTTGCTCAATGAAGCCCTCCTTGAAACTGATGAGTGTGAGGGTGGCAGCGATGACCTACGACAGTTCGGGACCGGTTTCCTGAATGACAATCCAGAAAGCGGAAATGATGGAGGAGGAGCACCTGGCCCTCTATCAATTGAATCTTTTGAAGCTAACCGATTATACGAATCTAGTACGTATGTGAGAGTTAGCTGGGAATCAAATGCTGAAAGTTGTACTGCTTCGGCCAACCCGAGTAATGCTGTCTGGCAGGGAGAAATAGGTCCAGATGGAGAGACTGCCCTGAACATTTTTGGAGGTAGTATACTCTCACTAACTTGTGAACGAGAGGGGGAGACAGATGTAAGTAGTAGTGTTGAAGTATTTCCACTGCAAGAACGTGGACGATTAGATCCACTAGATCCTCAGCTACAGTAGTTTCTCTAGTAAAAACGATCTGGTAAGAAAATCATTCGTGATGAATGCTGTATGGAGGGTATAATAAACGCGTGAATGTCTGCAGTAACCTTGTTATACATAGATAATATATGGGATTTCTTGATATAACCGTAGGTTGGTTTTTTGCTGAGACCGCTCAGATATTTTTCAATGCGGTTGCCTGGATTGTTGCCCAGATTGGATATCTCCTGGACTATACTGTTGAAAAGATGGTGCTCGAGATGGCAGAACTGGTAAATGGCATCACAGCAATTGACGCACTGTGGTCAACCTTTCGTGATCTGGGAAACATTGTTTTTATTGGGGTGCTCCTCTACATTGCCATTCGTACAATCTTGAATGTTGGAAATAGTTTTAATACGAAACGCATCCTGGTTCGGCTAGTTATTGTCGCCTTATTTGTTAACTTCAGCCTGTTTGCTAGCAAGGTGGTTATTGATACATCAAACGTCGTTGCACTACAGTTTTACAACAGTATTCAGGTGGAGGAATGTGGTGAATCGGCCTGTAACATATCGCACTTTTTTGCCGATGTAACCAATATCTCCTCAGTACAAAGTCCCGAAGCCCTCGAGGCGCTTGAAAACGAAGGTTCCGAAGAAGGGGCCAACTTCAAGATTTTAATTGCTCGGGTTATGGGAATCGTATTCCTGGCAGTAGTAGGGTTCGTGATGGCGGCAATGGCATTTCTTTTACTTATACGCTTTGGTTTTTTGATACTGCTTATGATCGCTTCGCCGTTGGCTTTTATTGCTTTTGTTCTGCCTGGAACTTCCGACATGGGACAGAAGTGGCTACACAACCTCTTTAACCAATCATTTTTTGCCCCGATTTTATTTGCCATGGTCTACGTTGTGGCGGTACTTGGAGCGGAGCTGGCTAATGGTCTTGGTGGCAATGGTGATCTCATGGCCGCCATCTTGGATCCTGACGGGGACAACTACGGTGTTATCCTGACATTTGCGCTGATGACCTTCCTGATGGCTTACACGCTCGTGGTTGCCAAGCAGATGGGTGGGTGGGTGACTCAAAAAAGTATGCAAGTTGGGGTAAAGGCCCGTAACTGGACTGGTGCTAAAGTTGTTGGTGCTACCGCTGCTGGTGTACGAGCAACCGCTGGACGTGGAGGGCAGAAAGCTTCAGAATCAAGAGGGTTAAAAGATGCAGCAAGTGATGAGAATAGAAATGCAGTGACTAGATTCGGGGCGCGCGCAGCACTCAAATTATCTGACAAAGCTGCTAATAGCAGTTTTGATATGCGTAATACCCGAGCCGGAAAAGCAGCCGGGGTTGATGATGGCAAGCAACGCAGCAGCGGCTTCCGTCAGGTGGTAGAAGAAAAGGCAGAGAAGCGCAAAGAAGAGAAGGGAATGATCGAGAGACTGTCACCGGAAGAAAAGGCTAAAGTTGAGCGGGCAAAGATAAAACAAGAACAGGCGGACAAGAGTCTGGAAAAGGCAGAGAAAGAAATAAAAAAGCTAGAAAAGGAAGCAAAAACCAGGTATGAGGATGCAAAAGAAAACGCTCAGGCTCAGTATGATAGAGTTAAAAATACTGTCGAGGAGGCGCAGCAGCAGACAAATAATGAACTTACTGATGTCACGAATAACCTCAAACAGGTGTCGTCAGCCATCAAAAAACGTGCTGAACTCGGTGATAAACTAGCGGCAGCTCGTAGCTCTGGAGATAGACGTCTGGAAGAACGCATAGCAGCTCGCCTTAACGCACTCACAGATGATATTGATGGCGTTTCGAACCTTGAGGATCTAGATACAAAGCAGAACGATTTGCAAGACCGAAAAAGTGATCTCGAGAGTCGCAAAGAAACCCTGCAAAGACGCCGTAATACTGTCCAGAACGCCTACAACGACCGAAAATCGCAAGCACGGAATGTCTACACTGATGAGCGCGATGAACTTAAGACCAAACGAGAAGTCGCAAAGGAATCAACTAAAAAATTCAAAAAGAAGATGGATAATGTTATTAATGTTGGAAACAAGCGTGGTGAGGGGTTCGTAGAAACCATGCTTGAACAGCAGAGTACGCTGGACAAGATAGCTGGCTTCGCCGGGTATAAATTTGACACTACGCAAAGTCGGGCAAATCGCGACTTTGCTCTGGAAAATATTGGTGATATCAAGAGTAAAGACGAGGACAGTGCCGGCAGAACAGCGAAAGACCGTGCCTCTAGTAAGCTCCGTAACATATATAACACCTAATCATGCAACAAGAAGAAGTTCTACAAAAAGCTAAAAAGAATCTTCCGGATGAGTACGTCCAAGCTGTTATTGATCTGGAACTACCAAAAAGAATTGATAAAATCAGCGAACAATATCAGTTAAGTGATATTGAGACTGATATTCTTGATCAAGAAGTAGTGTATCTACTACTCGGAATTACTGACTCACCAACCTTTACCGACCGGTTCGGAGATATTTCTGAACTTGAAAATAACGTGCTTTTAAAAGTAATCAAATCAGTCACACGAGATATCATCATTCCACTTCAAGAAAAGTTTCAGGGTGACAATGAGGAAAACTCTACCACTAGCATGCCCGTGCCGCCGCCACCACCAGCCCCGTCAGCCGGCTACGGGGGGACAAGTGATCCGTATCGCGAACCGACCGATGATCGGTAACGCGAGCATTAGGTAGAAGATGGGAGGCTTGCTAAAATAAATACTAGATGCAATTCCACGTTCCACAATTTATTGATGTTGAGGATAAAATCTTTGGGCCACTGTCCTTTAGGCAGTTTGTGTACCTCATCGGTGGTGCCGGTTTCTGCGTTATTCTGTATGCTCTAATTCCGTACCGGGTTATTTCACTACCATTTATTGCAATAGTCGCTAGTTTCTCACTTGCATTATCTTTTTATGAGGTTAATGGCAAACCATTTATCTATACCGTCCAGGCCGCCTTTTCGTACATAACTAATTCACACCTCTACCTCTGGCAGCGAACAGAGCACAAGGATAAATCAAAAAAACAAATCGAGAAGGAGGCAGAAGAAATTCAGCGGGTAGTGGTCAATATGTCTTCGGATCAATCAACTGGCAGCAGGCTGGCAGACAAGGCCTTCTCGGTTGATGTCGGTGAAGATAACCAGGCAAGTGAGGAGAAAGAGCCAAAACACACGTCACCTAACCGTAGTCCAAGCTAATTATGGCAACCGGCAAGAAAAACTCACAGGCCTCTCAGAAATTTGTACCCATCAACGAAATTCGCGACGGTGTAGCCATTCTTGATGACGGCTCACTACGAGCAATCCTGATGGCTTCATCGATTAACTTTGCCCTCAAATCACAGGAGGAGCAGCAAGCAGTGCTGATGCAGTTTCAAAACTTTCTCAATTCACTTGATTTCAGCGTCCAGTTTCATATTGAGTCACGAAATCTTAACATAAAACCATACCTAGAAAGTCTTAAGAAGGAGTATCAGAAGCAGGATAACGAACTAATGAAAACACAGATCAGTGAGTACATAGAGTTTGTGCGCACCTTTACCGAGAATACAAATGTGATGCAGAAAACTTTTTTTGTGGTAATCCCGTACAATCGATCTGTCATTTCCAGCTCAGGTGGCATCATGGAATCAATTCAAGGTATGCTAGGGGGAAGAAGTAAAGAAGATAAAGCAACCGCCAAGGAAGAGTCATTTCAAGAAGCACACAATCAGTTACGACAGCGAATACAGATCGTCCGTCAAGGACTAGTTCGGACCGGAGTACGCGTTACTCAACTCGGAACCGAGGAGAATATTGAGCTCTTCTATCGACTCTTTAATCCCGGTAATCTCGAGCAGAAGATTACCGATAGTAATATATAATTATTTATGGCGTTATTTGATATTTTTAAAACTGATAAAAGCAATGAGGATTCACAAATGTCTAATGAGACTGAGCGTGGTGCATTTTTGCCGCATCAGGTTGAGGATACAGGATCGCTTGATCTCAAGGACGTGATTGCCCCAGCTGCCTTAAAGATAAGTCCACGGCAACTCAACCTTGGTGAAAAGATATCACGGACCTTTTTTGTAATCTCCTACCCAAGCACGCTTCCTGATAACTGGTTTTCACCAGTGATTAATCTGGATCGACTTTTTGATATATCAATATTTGTTCACCCGGTTGATACCCGTAAAATCCTGCGTCAGTTTGAGAAACGCGTTGCCGAAGTACAGAGCCAGATCAATATCCGTGAGGAAAAGGGGCTTGTTCGTGATCCAAAGCTTGATAGTGCCCACCAGAACCTTGAGCAGCTGCGTAACGACCTCCAGCAGGCCAAGGAGAAGATCTTTGATGTCGGGCTGTACATTACCATCTACGGCAAGGATGAGAACGAACTACAGAAGACTGAGTCCGAGATTCGCTCTGTACTCGAGTCACAGTTGATTTACCTAAAACCAGCCCTGTTCCAGCAGGAGGAAGGATTTCGCTCGACGCTTCCAATCAGCAAGGACGAGCTGCAGGTTCACTCTAAACTTAACTCATCACCACTCTCAAGCCTCTTTCCATTCGTGTCTTTTGACCTAACTTCTGATACGGGAATTTTGTTTGGAATTAATCGTCACAACTCCGGACTCGTACTGTTTGATCGCTTTCAGATGGAGAACTACAACTCATTGATATTTGCTACCTCTGGTGCTGGTAAATCCTACGCCACGAAGCTGGAAATTCTTCGTAGCTTGATGTTTGATACCAATGTGATCGTTATTGACCCCGAGGACGAGTACCGTTACCTGGCTGAGGCAACCGGCGGGCGTCACTTTAATATCTCTCTGACCTCCAAACATCACATCAACCCATTTGATCTGCCGAAACCTCGACCAGACGAAAACTTTGGTGACGTGCTACGCAGTAATATTATCTCGCTGGTTGGATTGTTTCGCTTGATGTTTGATGGCCTTAGCCCAGGTGAGGACTCAATTGTTGATAAAGCTATTGCCGAGACCTATTCACTAAAGGATATTACATATGAAAGCGAGTGGAGTGAGGATATGCAGGTACCCCTACTTTCAGACTTCGAGATGGTGCTAGGGGGGATGGAAGGGGCAGAAACACTTGTCGAAAAGCTGCAGAAGTACACCGAGGGTACCTGGGCCGGCTTCCTCAACAAACCCACAAATATCGATATTGAACGTAAGTTCATCGTTTTCTCGGTACGTGATATGGAAGATGAGCTGAAGCCAATCGCGATGCATATTGTGATGCATCATCTCTGGAATGCTATCCGAAAGAACCTGCGTAAGCGATTGTTAGTAATTGATGAGGCCTGGTGGATGATGCAGTCTGATGATACGGCCAGCTTCCTGTTTAAGCTGGCAAAGCGAGGGCGTAAGTACTACCTTGGGTTGGCTACCATCACCCAGGATGTCGGCGACTTTATCAAGTCTCCGTACGGTATGCCGATTGTCAGTAACTCATCCATACAGCTTCTGATGAAGCAGTCACCGTCGGTTATTGACAAGATTCAGGAAACCTTCAATCTTACCGATGAAGAGAAGTACCTACTACTTGAGTCGGATGTAGGCGAGGGCATCTTCTTTGCTGGACGTAAGCACGTAGCATTAAAGGTTATTGCTTCGTATACCGAGGATCAGATCATCACCTCGGACCCATCACAACTAATGGACATAGAGCGTAATCGCCAGGAACTGGAGGATAGAGATGCCTAGCACATTTACGGTATAATACAGTTACCTCCTATGGATACAGCCAAGTTAAAATCAGCAGTAAAGACAGGGTTGGGCTGGTGGGCCAAGACCGAAGGCTACCGTGGACACCTGTTTGTTGCCCTTGTTTTCGACCTGCTTTCGATGATTCCGTGGGTGGGAATGATCTTTTCCTTTTTAGGATACGCAATTCTTTGGCTTTGGTTTGAGATGGGCGGAATTAATCCCAGCCTTTTTTCAGGACGAAAGAAGGCGAAGAAAGCGGCTTCTTTTATAAGTGAGTGGCTATTTGGACTTATTGGTCTGGGAATATTTCCCGGAATCATGATGTGGACCTACTTTGCTGTCAGTGAACACAAGGAAGAACAGGTAGAAAAACAGGAGGCTACTATGAAGCAGGTCCAGGAAAAGCTTGTTAAGCAATCACAGGAAAGCAACCGACGTATCCAGGAAGTAAATACACATAAACGTCGGGCAAAGACCTCAGCCTATCAGTAGATTATGAAAATATTTTTCAATACATTAGTATTCGTTACTATATTTGGACTAGTATTAATTCTAGCTCCAGTGGTAGTTACCGGTCAATCAATATTTAGCCCCTCTACTGACACAATCGGCCTTTCCCAGTCACCACGCTTTCCGGAACCAAATGAAACCATTACACTATCAGTGGTCAGTCGAGTTATCAATCTAAATAATAAGCAGACGGTGTGGCAGATAGATGGTGAAACAGTTTCGTCTGGAACCGGGGTGCTAGAAATCGATGTCGAGCTTGGTGGTAGCGGGGAAACAACCCAGGTTGATTTTCGCGTAATTGTTGAAGGTGAGGTCGTGCAGCGTACTGCCAACCTTTCACCAGTTGATGTTAATCTTGTCTGGGAGGCAATTGAGTCTTATACGCCACCATTTTATGGAGGAAAAGCCCTTAATCCAGGCTGGGGAAAGATTCGTATTACCGCTCTTCCACATGTATACCGAGAGGATGGTCAATTGTACGATGCTCAGAATCTTATCTACAAATGGGAGTATAATGGACTTGTGCATGGAGATGATTCCGGTCGCGGTAAGGATTCGTTTTTAATAAACACCGTACCACGTCGGGGTAATAGGGTAACAGTAGAGATTGAAACCCTGGATGGAAATATGGTAGCCCGAAGATCTGTCGGATTACCAATAAGCGAACCGGAGATTGTGCTATATCCGTATAATATCCTGTTTGGGCCGCAAGGAAATCTGGCCTTAGACAACACTCAGGAGCTCAATACTGATGAAGAGATTGAGCTAATTGCGTATCCATACTTTTACCTTACAGATAGTGATGTTGCTGACTTTATCGAGTATCATTGGCGGATGAATGGGGAATCATTAACACCACCAGAGGATAAAAATATCATCCGACTCCGTCGTCAGAGCGGAGTCAGTGGCGAAGCACGTATTGATGTCAGAGTCCAAGATACATCATCCATCTTCTCCACTAAATCAGCCGGGGTTAATCTTCAATTTTAATCATGAAACCTCTTTCACAACTTTTTACCATCATACTCACTACTACTTTAGTATTTTTTCTAATTCTGCCAATGATTGCTGGTATCGGAACATCCAGCGCAGACATTGAAATACTTCCAGTAGCTGAAGCCCAAGAAGATACTGACTACAAATTCCTTGCCCCGATTGGAGGCTTTGGGGAAAGCGTCGATGTTACCAGCACATCCAGCTTTACCAACTACATTCAAAATGGGATAACTATCATGATTGGATTTGCCATCATGGCCGCAATTGTACTGATTATCGCCGCCGGTTTCCGTTACATGACCAGCGTCTCGCAAAGTGGAGTTAGTCAGGCAAAGAAGACGATGAGTAACGCCATTCTTGGGCTGATTCTAGCCCTAACCGCCGTACTGATACTCCAGACTATTAACCCTGACCTGGTTGAGCTTAACGCCGTTAAGACCGTCACCACGAGTGGAAGTAGTTTTGATGATCACTTACAAACTGGCGGCTTTGAAAGCAGTAATGTAGTTAGTGAATCCATCATCGATGGTCCTGAGGACAGGAGAGGTAATCAGCACTGCTACCGTGTTGATGGTGAGTGGGCTGATTGGACGCATGATCGATTCTACTGTTACCACACCGAAGAAAATTGTGAGGATGGTTACAGTGAAGCTCAACAAAGCTATCCTGGATCAATAGATCATGGGTGTACTTATTATTATGGATCTGAAGGTACGTTATTTTCTACTGAGTATGGACAATTTAATGAGTTAGAGAGTGGTATAAATGGTGTATCTACAGAAAGTGGATTTGCTGCAGTTGAAGATTGTGAGCAGGAAGTAGAGAATATAGCCGTTGGTAAAGATGCAGCAACGCAAGAATATAATTATGAACAATGTGTGACATTTTCTGGTGGAATTGAAAGATTCGATACTGATAATTGTTCTATTGTATGTACTGAAGAGGTTGATGAAATATAAAAAACATAGTTATTTTTATCGCTGTTTTTATAATAAATAAGTCATGAAAACCTGGCAGAAAATTACAATTATTCTTCTTATCCTGGCACTAATCGGTATTTTAGTGTTCCTATACTTTTACGGAGCATCAACCACCAACCCAGACGACCCAGACGGCGTTCAGAACCCCGTATTTCCATTTGAACCACCAGTAGGTGATGATGGTGATGATTTCTTTTCCGGAGACAGTGGTGACCCATCAGATGATGATGAAGAAAATGATCCAGAAGAGAAAGACCGGCTTTGGCGAGTAAGCGACCGTCCAGTAGCTGGTAGTGGGTGGGTGACACGAGAAGATGGTTCCCAAGCTATCTGGTACGTACTCAAAGAGAATGGTCACGTCTACGAGCATGATATCGAGAATCGTGCGTCTACTCGGCTAACGAATACCACTATTCCGCGTGTACAAGAGGCTATTATTAGCCCGAATGGGGAACATGTTATATATCGCTACATCGATATCGAGAGCCGTAACATAAAAACCTTTCTTGCGACGACCGAAAGAACTCCTGATGGAGAGACACTGTACAGCATTGACGGTTCATTTCTTCCTGATAACCTCACCGAGGTTAATCTCTCACCAGATGGAAATCGTATTTTCAGCTTTCAAAATACAACAGATGGTGTAATTGGTGTGCTTTACAATATCACCACTGATGAAGGAGAGGTTTTTTTTGATTCGCCACTACAGGAATGGCGTAGTGAATGGAATCATAGTGATCTGATTACGATTTTTACCAAGCCTGCCGCGGGAGTTACTGGAGTTGCCTACCAGTTAAACACTACTTCAGGTGAAAAAACGAAGATAATTGATGGATCTGCTCTCACCGCCAGCCTGCACCCAAGTAATCAGTATCTTCTGACTGGAAAACAAGAAAGTGGTAGTTACCGTAGTCGATTGTATGAAATGGATGATCTAACAAGTAATGTAATGTCACCAGCTACACTGGTTGAGAAGTGTAATTGGAGCGATGATGAACTATTCTGTGGAATTCCAAATAATCTTCCAAATAAACCATTAAAAGACTGGTATCAAGGAAAAATAAATTTTTCTGACCAACTAGTTTCTTTTCATCTAGCCACTCGTAATCAAGATCGCATCTTCACCGAGGAAGAGTTAAACAAAGGGCCTTTCGATATAATTAAAATTAGTCCAGCTAATAATACTGAGCATTTAATATTTACAAACCACCGAAATAATGATCTCTGGGCAATTGATCTAGAAAATGATCAAGAAAACTAATCAGACTCCTTCTTTGATTCTTCCGTAGCACTTTCTGTATTAATGACCTTGTTTACGTACACCGTCTGCAGTGCCTGAAAGAGGTTTGAGGTAGCCCAGTAGACCGCGATTACCGCCGGGAGAGAGTAGGAGATTGCAAACACAACCCCAGGAAGAATGTAGGTCAGCTTTCCACCGATTGTGTCCTTGAACTCATCTATAAATGTTTCTTGACCCTTAGCTGATTTCTCCTCAGGCTTTTCGTCGCTTTCTGGCTTCTTGTCGGAAAGTTTATTACTTATCCAGCTTTGTAGGTACTGAGAAGCACCGGCAATTGCTGCAAATATAATGCTTCTTTCTGCTAGATCTGTACCAAGAAAAGTCATGTTCACCATCTCTGGAATCTGCACAAAGCTGTAAATAATATCCATGTTCACCTCCGGTAGTCCACCGTTAAAGAATACATAATATAAGGCAATAATAATTGGAAACTGAATCAGAATGATCAGAATTCCAGCAAAGGGATTTACGTTGTGCTCGGCGTAGGCCTCCATCATTTTCTGCGCCTGCTTCTCTTTATCATCGCCGTATTTTTCCTTAATCTCATCAATGTGCGGCTTTACCTGCTTCATGGTCTGTTGAGTTCGTACAGACTTAATAGACAGGGGTAGTAGTATAAATTTAACCGCTAGTGTAATCAAAATAACCGCCAGACCAACACTTCCGCCGGGAATAATATCAATAAAAAACACCAATCCGTTATAGATCGGTTCGTACAATATTGTTGAGAAAAATCCTTTAATAGCACTCCACATAGTAAATAATTTCTAATTAATAATTTCTAATGTCTAATACTCAATCTCTTACGTTTCAGAAATTAGATATTAGAGATTAGACATTCTGCGCTTGCACACTTTTATTACTATACACTATCGAGACGGTTAATCATCTTTTTAACACTGCTGTCGAGAAGGGAGGAGTCAGCGTCAGTGGCCTCAGCCGGAAGAAACCAGATGATCCAAAATCCGTCCGGTATATCTGAGAAGTATTTCTCAATGGTGCCATATCCACGCCGCCGAATACGATTTCTATGAGCACTATACTTTGTATCTCTTCTTGAAGTCGTACAGGAAACTCTCTTATCATCATTATTTTTCAGCATTTTGAAGTATCCAACCGTTGATTTGACATTTTTACCGTTTTTATAAACCAAATCAAACTCTTCTTTGGTTAATCGCTGTTTTTTCTCAAGCATATTACCTTATATAGTAACGGAAAAAACCCTAGTAATAAAGATTTTGTATTTTTATGATTTGTAATCTATTGGTTAGTAGGGCGCAGTACGAATTTTTTTGTGGATTAAAAAAAGTGGTGATACGATGTTATACACAGCCCTTTGAAGATGTCCACAGCTTCTGAATGTAAGTGGAAAACACGATTTTATGGCAGAAAAAACTATTTTAGATAAAAATAAACTATGGGAGCAGGTACTTGTGGAGATTGAGCTCTCTACATCCAAAGCAAATTTTAATACCTGGTTTGCTGATACTACTATCCTCCGCCGAGAGGAGGGAACAATATATATTGGTGTTCCAAATGAGTTTGTACGTACGTGGTTGATTGAAAAATATGACAAAAAAATAAAAAGTTTAATTCGAGAACTTACTAGTGATGTTCAGCGTGTAAAGTATGAAGTAGGTAACACTAAAAATTCTAAAACAGTAGATAGTAATAATGATAGTGTAGTTAAGTTACAAAAAAATAGTAGTAGTGAGGAAGGACAGTTACTATTAACTGAATCAGTAGATAAAAATAATAATCTTAACCCACGTTACTCTTTTGAGTCTTTTGTGGTTGGATCATTTAATGAACTGGCTCATGCTGCCAGTCAGGCGGTGGTTAAGCAGCCAGGATCGGCCTATAACCCACTGTTTATATACGGAAAAACTGGATTTGGAAAAACACATCTTATTCAAGCAATTGGAAATCATTTTATTCAAAATAGTGATAAAAAAGCCTTTTACCTTACTTCAGAAAAATTTGCTGTTGATTACATTAACTCGGTAAAAAATAATAAGGTTAATCAATTTAAAGAGAAGTACCGGCAGTATGATTGCTTAATCATGGATGATATTCAATTTCTCTCTAAGAAAGAAAAAACTCAAGAAGAATTATTTCACCTCTTTAATACACTTTTTGATAATAATAAGCAGATTATCTTTTCTTCAGATATGCACCCTAATTATCTTAAAGATATGGAGGACCGGTTGAAGTCACGTTTTAATGCCGGAATGATTGTTGATATTTCTCCTCCAGAGCATGAGTCACGAGTTGCTATATTAAAAAAGAAGGCTAAAGAGAAGGATATTTCACTTTCAGAAGATGTGTTAGATTATGTCGCTAACTCAATTAAGAGAAATATTCGTGAGTTAGAAGGAGCTTTGAATGCGATTGCTATCCAGTCAGAGTTATCAGGTGGTAATCTTACTTTGGTGGATATTAAACGCCTTATAAAGGACAATGTGAGTTCACAGAAGGTAGTTAATATTGAGGATATAATTCAGACTGTTAGTAATTTTTATAATATTGAAGAGGAGAAAATTTACTCAAAAACACGTAAGCGAGAAATTGTAAAACCACGTCAAGTGGTAATGTTCATCTTACGAGAGGATTTTAGTTTTGCGTACCCAGCCATAGGGGAGAAGATCGGGGGACGTGATCACACAACCGTTATTCATTCTTATAAGAAAATAAAAGAAGAGTTGAAAACTGATGGTGATTTAGTCTCGGAACTTAATCAAATTCGTTCACTTCTGTAATTTAATTATATAAGTGTTGATATATCCGTGGATAAGTTATGTATAACATTATTATTATGTGTTTATAATCTGTTATATGTTTGTTGTTTTTCCACAATATAAATTGGCTATTAAAAGTTGTGCGAGCTTTTAGTGTGGTTTTACTATTTGATTAAAAGAATAAATTCATTACTTTAAAAGGCTGTGTGTAGAGGTATGTATTAATTCATACACATAATCCACCACCTTAATAATAAATATAGTTTATTTAAATAATAAGTACTTCTTTATTTTATACAGTTGTATATAGATCGGGAGTAGAGAAAAAAAGGTGCTTATGTCACAATAGATGTATGAAAATCAAATGTGTATTAGAAAAGTTAAAAGCGGCTGTGTCCAAGACTGAACGGATTACCACTAAGAAAGCTAGCCTTCCTGTACTTGAATGTCTTTTACTAGAGGTGGTCGATAATATGCTGTATGTGCGAGCTACTAATCTTGATATTGGAGTTGAGATAAAGATTCCAGTTAAGATGGATGAACCAGGTCGGGTTGCTGTGCCTGCCTCTGTTTTTTCTCAGTATCTCTCTCATCTTCCATCTGATGGTTCTGTTGAGCTTAAGCATAATGGAAAAACCCTTCGGGTATCCGGAAGTACCTCAAATACAGAGATTAAAACCCGCGAAGATGATGAATTTCCCTCCATTCCAAAAGTTGAGTCCGGAACCAAAACCGAGCTCTCTACCGAGAAAATTACTACTGGTTTTAAGTCGGTCTGGTACGCTGCATCACCATCTAGTATGAAACCGGAGTTATCAAGTGTATATATGTTTAGCGAAGATGGAGATCTCTTCTTTGTGGCGACCGACTCCTTTCGCTTGGCAGAAAAAGTAATTAAGGATACCAGTGTTGGTGATATTTCAGTCTTGATTCCACACCAGAATGTGGCCGAGATAATTCGAGTAATTAGTGATCTGGATACAGACGCCACAATTACGGTTGGCGAAAACCAGGTAACGCTCATGGCCGGCGACACGTATATTTCAAGCCGTCTTATTGATGGTTCATTTCCAGATTATAAAAAAATAATCCCTGACAGCAGTGATGTCTCTATCAATGTGTCGGTAAATGAGCTTTCTAATTCACTGCGAATTTCCGATATTTTTTCCGATAAGTTTAACCAACTCACAATTACGGTTAATCCAGATAATAAAACTCTTCAACTAACCAGTAGTAATACTGATATTGGTGAAAATACTACAAGTATTCCAGTTGATGTAAAAGGGGTGGATTTATCAGTTCAGTTTAACCACCGTTATATCACTGACGTATTTGGATCTATTTCCACACCAGAAGTACAGCTGAACCTTTCTCAGGATGCGCCAATGGTAATAAAACCTAAAGGAGATGAATCCTTTCAGTATCTCGTAATGCCGATGAGTAACTAATCAACTTATGGAGATTCCAATTGATAAAATTCTGCAGAAGTACACACTGTCTGCACCAGATCGTACAGTTCATAAGAAGGTTATAGAGACGATTAAAGTAGTAGTTGGAGTAGATGTACCACTTGAGGCGGTAATGTATCAGAATGGAAGAATACACGTGGATACATCACCACTCTTGCGGTCACAGATACATATTCATAAAGAAGAAATCCTCAAGCTTCTCAAAGAGAAGCTTGAGGGTAAAAAAATCAAGGACGTTCGTTAAATTATCGTACCGAGAAGTTGTGATTTAAGGTTTCTTGCTCACCTTCCTCATTTGTTCCTTGAATAGTTAGTACGTTACCATCACTATCACTAATATTATCTATATCACGTGGCATAAATGAAACTGAAAATGGCTGACTATTATCAGTGTCAATCAGTTCATTGTTTACATAAAGCTCTAGTTTTTCAAGACGTCCGTTGTCCTCTGCCTCGATACGTACACGTTGGTTTTCTGTATAAGATGGACGTAGATCAGTGGTGATTATGAGAATATCACCTTCTCCTTCTGAGTTGTCTGAATCATTTGACACACCATTACTATCGGCAATATCAGCATCAATTTCCTTAAATTCATCTCCTTCAATCCACTGACGCACCGAGTACTCCCAGTTTCTATACTGCCCATCACTCGTTGGATTAGAGGGGATTGGTCCACGAGGACTCCTTTTATCTACCCAATGAAGAATATTATGGACTCCACCTATTAATCCTCCTTCTTCGTTAAAGTATCCTCCCTGCCATTGTCCTTGCAAGATAGGTTTTAGATTTTCTATATTTTCTCTATTTGGAGATCTAAAATATTCATCATCTCCCATTTTCTCAAGAGCGATCTGCATGAACTCCTGCCACATCGGCGCCACCACAAACCCAGCCACCTCGCCATTAACCGGTGTATTGTCGTTATTACCTGACCAGATACCAACTGATACAGTTGGGCTGTAACCAACCGTCCAGAGGTCAAGAAAGTTATTAGTGGTACCGGTTTTTGCGGCTACATCACTGCTGGGAAAGTGGAGTGGTGAGTTGGGGCCAAAGGATGGTGTGCGAGCTACATTATCTGATAGAATATCGTTAATTAACTGAGCTGTATTACTAGATAGTACTTGTTCTGGATCTTCTTGAAACTCTTCTAATACATCTCCATCGATATTTTCTATGCGCATAATTCCGGTGTGTGGATGGCGCACACCGTTATTACCAAATACTCCATACGCACTTGTGAGGTCCAGCAAGGTCACTTCACCGGATCCTAGTACAAGTGATAATCCGTACTGATTAGTAGTATTATTAAGCGTAGAGATTCCCATATTTCTAGCCGTGTCCAGTGACTGCTCCATTCCGGCTAAATAAAAGGTCTTTACAGCCGGAACATTAACTGATTGAGCTAGTGCATTACGTAAAGAAATTGGACCCCGAAAAGCCTCGTCGTAGTTTTCAGGAGAGAAGCAGCCATCTTCACTGTTTAATTGCGAGGCTGCACAATTAACTGAAAACTGTGTTGGTAGGTCAAAAACAACTGTACTTGGGGTATATCCACGATTAAACGCAGTAGCGTAAATAAATGGCTTAAAGGATGAGCCTGGCTGCCGGGCGGCGGTGGCGGCATTGAAGTTTCCTTGAATTTCTTCATTCTCATAATCTCTGGAACCAACCATGGTGATAATCTGACCTGTTTTTGGATCAATTGCTACCAGTGCGGCATTCGAGGCATTGAAACGTTGGTTATTCTGCTCTCCATACTCGGCCAAAATCTCCTCTGCCTGCTGCTGAAGCTCGTAATCTAAGGTTGTAATAACCTTAAGACCTTGGCGCTCAATACCACTGACACCGTACTGCTGCTCGAGATACTCACGGATAAAGAACACAAAATGAGGAGCCCGGATAGAGGAACCGCTCTCATTTAGAAAGGTAATTTCATCAATCAATGCCTCTTGATACTCAGTCTCAGTAATAAAGCCATTGTTTCGCATCTCTCGTAGTACTTTATTCTTACGAATTTCTAACTGGTTCTGATTATTCCAGTAGTAGGTAGGGGCTTGTGGAAGAGCTGCTAAGTAAGATGACTCAACGATGGATAGATCACTAGCTGCTTTACCAAAGTAGCGATCAGCGGCTTCCTCAGCGCCGTACACACGACCTCCATATGGAGTTTCGTTGAGATATATTTCCAGAATAGTGTCTTTATTAATTTGACTGTCAATTCGAATGGCGAGGATCCATTCTTTTAGTTTACGAGGAATGGTTTTTTCTGGGGTAAGAAGCGTATTTTTTACTACCTGCTGGGTAATGGTGGACCCTCCTTGTGCAAACTCAAGGCTGCGAAGATTAGTTATCATTGCTCGTAGAATAGCGCTTGGTTGAATACCATGGTGATTATAAAAATTACTGTCCTCGATAGCGATGGTAGCGTCAATAAGGTTTTGTGATATATCTTCCAGTTTAACTCGGGTTCGTCGGACATCTCTATTCAAATCGTACAGAACAATCTCTCCAGTTCGATCGTATATTTTAGTTGACTGCTGTACCTGACGATTGGTAAAGGAGTCAAAGTCAGGAATGTTAAAGGTTGATACCCAGATAAAACCAACCCCGGCCAGAATAATGGAACCAATCAGGAAGATTTTTCCAGCTCCCCACAAAAAACCTTTAGTTTTAGCAAATTTTGACATATAATCAAGCTATTCTCGATAATTAAGCGTACGCGTCTTCATAAAGACCGTCAATAGTGTAAGCTGACAGTATGTCAATTATAACTGATGAGAAAAAAATAGCCGAAATACTGGAACGATCGGTGGATACCATCTATCCAGACAAGGAATCTCTAAAGGAGCGGATGATGAGTGGGGAGCTGTTACGGATTTATGCTGGAGTTGATGCTACCGGACCGCGTCTCCATCTTGGTCACGCTATCAATTACCTTATGCTGAAGCGATTTCACCAGCTGGGACACAAGGTAATAATTTTAATTGGTGATTTTACCGCTACAATTGGTGATCCTTCAGACAAGACCTCGGCTCGAAATCGACTTACTAAAAAGGAAGTACAAAAAAATTTTCAAGAATTCAAGGATCAGATTGGGAAGATTATAGATCTTAAAAATACAGATAATCCTGTAGAATTTCGTTTTAATAGTGAATGGCTGGCAGAACTATCCTTTTCTGACGTGGTTGATCTGGCAAGTAATTTTACGGTACAACAAATGATTGAACGGGACGTTTTTCGTCGCCGTCTAGATGATGAAAAACCACTTTATGTTCATGAGTTTTTCTATCCGTTGATGCAGGGGTACGACACGGTAGCGCTGGAAGCAGATGTTGAGATTGGCGGTACTGATCAGACCTTTAACATGCTGGCCGGCCGTACCTTGCGAAAGCGTATGGAGGGAAAAGAGAAGTTTGTGATTACCCATCCATTGCTTGAGGATCCAAATACCGGTGAGATGCTGATGAGTAAATCCGAAGGTCGTGGTGTTTTTCTAGATGATGAGCCGGCGGAAATGTTTGCGCAGGTGATGCGGATTCCCGATAGTGGCATTGTTCAGTTTCTTACCCACTGTACAGATGTTTCTCTTGACGTAATCTCTGAGAAGGAGAGGCAGCTGTCGGCTGGTGAGAATCCACGTGATGTAAAGCTGGCTCTGGCTGAAGAGATTGTGACACTTCTACATGATAAAGATGCGGCAAAAGAGGCGAAAAATAGCTTTATATCGACATTTTCTGACAATGATATTCCTAAGGATATCCAAGAGATTGCGGCTGGTAGTGGTGATCAGTTAATTGATCTCTTGAACGAAGCCGAGATAGTGCCAAGTAAAACCCAGTTCCGCCGTCTGGTGGAGCAGGGAGCAATCACGAACCTAGACACTGATGAGAAGGTGGTGGATCCAAACCTGGAAGTCACCAAAACAACTAACTTCAAGATTGGTAAACACCGCTTTGTAAAAGTTGTGGTGTAAAGGACGTTCACATCCAGCTACTCGCTTAGCATGAGTCAAGCTCTCCGCTCCCCAGCACTTTACGAGTAAAGTGCTGGGTGCGCGAGGCACGCGAGAAGCAGATGTTCACTTTAAGGAAACTGTGCAACACTTAGTGTTGCACAGTTAAAAAAGCGCTAGATAAAGCGAGCGCTTCGACTTGCGGAGTGCTCGCGGCTTTCATTAGGTTGTATACTTATCTCTCGAAAAACCAGAAAGTTCAAGCACTTGAATGAACACCCGACATCTTTTTTTGTATACAAAAAAAGAACGGTTGTGTGAATTTATGTCCGAATTTTGCATGTCAAAATTCCTGGACCAAGTCGGCACTTTTTTATAAAATTACAAAACGCAATAGATGTATTCATCCTTCATGTGCCAGGCAGGTGATACCAACCGCAACGGCATCGTACTCATCATCGTGTTTTGCATCACCCCGAACATCAACTAATTGTGTAACCATCTGAATCATTTGCTCTTTAGGACTTTTTCCATATCCAGTCACAGCGGTCTTTATTTCCTGTGGAGCGTATTCATAAACTGCTATTCCGGCTGCTTTGGCGGTCAGTATAATACCTCCCTTCACCTGGGCTACCTTCATGGCAGTAGTGGTATTCTGGTTAAAGAAGAGTTTCTCAATTGCTAATCCGTCTGGATCGTGTTTCTCAATCACATCGGCCACGAAGTTACAGATCTGGAGCAGTCGATCGGTAAAATCAGTACCGCTTTGGGTTTCTATACAGTCGGAGAACTCACAGGTTTGTTTTACGGCGTTTCCAGAAAGCACAGCGATTCCGCAGCGACCGTATCCTGGATCGATTGAGACTATTTTCATAAAGCAAGTAAGAAATTAGGCAGCATTCGTAAAGACCGTTCGTACTTCTTCATTATCTTCGAGTTCGTCTAAGATTTTGTTGAGCTTTTCGTTGCTCTCATCATCAAGCTCAATTTTGTTTTGTGGTGTCCAGCGTCGGTAGCCGTCACCATCACGACTCTTCTCAAAGGCCCAAACCACAGCACCGGGCTTAGCCAGCTCAATCCCGTGCTCGGACAGAATATGACGAATCTCGGCGGCTGATTTATTGCGGTTGCTGGTTTCGGATTCAATAATGATCTGACTGCCACCTGGTCCGTAGGATTCATAGGTTATTTCTTGCGATCCTTCGGCGGCGGTTGTGGCGCGTTCGATGGCATCCTGAATGTTGTCCTTGGGCATGTTGGCATCCTTGGCTTCAGCGATTGCCTGTTGTAATCCCGGGTCATTCATATCACCTTTGCAGCGCTTTGCTTCAGTTTGAATTTGATCAACAAGCTTGGAGAAGACCTTGCTTCGCTCCTTATCCTTTTTCTCCTTCTTTCTTTTTATTTTTGACCATTTATTGTGTCCAGACATGATTAAATGATTGATTATTTTATGAATGATGGTGAAATAAAATATCACCATCATTTAATTACCCAGCTTGGTTTTTGTAGTGAGTTTGAACTTACCAGTTATGGTAAATTTTGTTGGTTTATGTAAAAAGTAAGATAAATGTAAAGTAACAAAAGCGGAGCTGTGGTGACTTTTATACTATCACAAACCTACCGGTGTTTATATAAAAAAACCGCACAACACTTACTAGTGCTGTACGATTTAATGTTAAAAGTTAAGATTATTATTTAGAAGCAAAAATCTTGCCTGCAATCTCGAGGATCTTTTTGGGGACTGTTTCTTCTTTTTCAAAACCATCCTCATGTTCTTCCTCATAACTAACGGATGGTTTTATGGATCTGTTTCTGATAGCAAAATAAATATTTCGCATATCTTCGATATTTCCTCCCAGCATAGATAAGACATAGTACCTATTCAGGCTGCCTCCTTCCCGCACATACCTTTTTTTAACCTCGGCTCTCGCTGATTGGTGGTGGTATACCCCTCGCTCAATAGATGGTAATGAAGGTATATCTTCTTCTCGGAAAGATATAATTTTCACAACATCAGAAATCACATTAGGAATATCTTCCATAAGCACACTTGCTGCACTTTTAAAAAGATAGTGATCACCCGTATTTGTATCAATCCTTAAATTGATACCAGGTATCTCATACTTAGCCCAGTCTGAGCCCGTGGAGTTTTCTGGGATGTTCTCAGATGTTGCTAACTCCATTTCTTTGAGTTTTTCGGAGTCGAGATATATGTGTAATGTAGCCATTGTTTCTCCTTTTTTTGCGTTGTCAAAGTTATGCTGGATCTTTTAGATCTAAGCGTTTTCGATCAACTATTGGATTTTGAAATATATGTCGGCTTTTCCGACGAATCTGACTATATTTATACACTCTTTATATTATATTGTCAAGTACAAGATTACTTTTTCTATAAAAACAACAAAAACGTCAATATTGGCGTTTTATTCGTTATATGCTACACGATGCATATTTCCTACAACCCCAACTCCTTATTCTCCGGTACATCGTACCCGAGGTGTTTGTGCGCTCGTGGAGTGGCAACGCGGCCGCGAGAGGTGCGCTCCAGAAACCCTTCACGCATTAGATACGGCTCATACACCTCCTCGATGGTGCTGGGGTCCTCGGCAATCGCTGCGGCCAGGGTTTTGACCCCAACCGGGCCACCAGAGAATTTATCAATGATTGTCTCCAGGACACGGCGATCATCATCGCCGAGCCCTTTCTCATCTATTGCTAGAAGATTCAGCGCCTCCTGAGCGCTTTTCTTGGTTAGCGCGGTGCCATTAACCTGGGCGTAATCACGACAGCGCTTCAGGAAGTAGTTGGCGGTTCGTGGAGTGTAGCGACTGCGCTGGGCAATCTCTTCCAGGGCTTCTTCATCAGCTTCCAGATCCAGAATATCGGCCGAGCGGGTGAGGATCTGCTTGATCTCTTCAGGAGTATAGAAGTCCAGACGAAAAACACCACCCGAGAAGCGACTGCGGAGTGGAGAGGAGACCTGGGCTGCCTGGGTCGTGGCAGCCACCATGGTAAATGGCGGCAGATCCAGCTGAATCGTACGCGCCGACGGGCCCTTACCGATTACGATATCAAGCTGGCCGCTCTCCATGGCTGGGTAAAGAATCTCTTCGATGGCGGTATTTAGCCGGTGGATTTCATCAATAAAGAGAATGTCGTGATCAGATAGATTCGTGATGATGGAGGCGAGATCACCAACCTTCTCAATTGCTGGACCACTGGTGACCCGGAGCTGTGCGCCGACCTCATTGGCAATTAGGTGGGCGAGGGTGGTTTTTCCCAGCCCGGGTGGGCCATGAAAAAGAATGTGCTCCGGCGCATGTCCGCGCTCCTTGGCGGCTCGAAGCAGGATCTGCAGATTATCCTTGGTCTTCTGCTGGCCAATGTAGTGCTCCCACGTATTCGGCCGCAGGGTGGCATCGAGAAATGACTTATCAACGCTTTTACCCGGTGTTTTCATATACCTTCATTATACATAGAGACCGGCTGGACAGTCATTCTGATGGCTTACAGAACCAGATCATCAATACTGTCATCAAGATCAACAACTCGTCTTAACTCACTGATGTCGGTGATTCCTCGGAGAACTTTTATGATTCCATCCTGAGCCATCGTGAGCAACTGCTGTTTTTTTGAGGTATGTTCGCGAATTTTTGGGTCGGATGGATTCTCCTGAACAAGTTGCGAGATAACATCATCGACAACAATGGCCTCAAAAACTCCAATTCGACCCCGATACCCGGTGTCATTACACTCTGAGCAGCCAACAGCCTTGTACATAGATGTTGCAGACAAAGCGTCCTCATACTCATCTGGGTTAGGAATATCCTTCGTTAGTGCATTGATAAGTGGTTTATTCTCTTCGTTTATCTTTATCTCTTGTTTGCAGTTATCGCAAAGGGTGCGAACCAATCGCTGCGCCATCACAACATTAACTGATTGGCCGAGTAGATTTTCTTTGATACCAAGCTCGACAAGGCGAGGGAAGGTACCGGCTGCGTCGTTAGTGTGAAGGGTTGAGAGAACGCGGTGTCCAGTAAGGCTGGCCTGTACCGCAGTCTTGGCTGTGTCAGTATCACGAATCTCACCAACCATGATAATGTCCGGGTCCTGACGCATGGCGGCCTTGAGACCGTCATGGAAGGTGTAGTCATCATCGGGGTCAACCTGCGTCTGTACAATTCCGTCCAGATGATACTCGACCGGATTTTCGATAGTGATGGTTTTTACACCCGGCTGATTTACCTCTTTGAGAAATGAGTACAGCGTGGTTGTTTTACCTGATCCGGTCGGTCCAGTATTTAAAACTAAGCCTTTTGGTCGGTTGATCTCGTGACGAATCAGGCGCAGAAAGTGTGGCTGCATACCCAGATTTTCCATAGTGATATCAAGTGCAGACTTACTTAGTACCCGCATTACAATTGCTTCTCCGTAGGTGCTGGGAACAACTGAGCTTCTGACTTCGGTGTCATTTCCTTCTACACGAATACTAAAACGCCCATCCTGTGCCTCATCCTTAATATTTAATTTCATCCCAGAAAGCAGCTTTATTCGTGAAAGGAGAAGATTATAGGTTCGCTCTGGTATTGAATGTATTTTTTGCAGCACACCATCAATTCGCATACGAATAGCCCGCTCTTTTTCTCCGGCTTCAATATGAATATCCGATGCCTTCATCGCAATTGCAGCTGCCACGACTGCCTCTACCATCTCGGTTGTGTCCTTAGATGTCTCGAGGGTTTCAGTTATAAAATCAATCGCTTCTTTTCTGCTTGGATTTGATTCCAATAGGGCGGAGGCAGCATTTTCCGAGAAACTCACCTTACCGGCATCGCTGCGTTCGGCTTTGGAGACATCGGCGTAGTAGCCGAAGGCTTTTTGTAAGCTGGTAGATGATGCCACAAAAATCTGGGTTTCATACCCAGATTTCTGTAGCTGGTACACAATCGATTGAACACCATCAGCATCCGGCTCGTGGGCGGCAATTTGAAGCCTTTTGTCGACGCGTCCAAAAACAGCCATGTTGGCAGCTCGGGCTGTTTCTTCATCAACAAGTAAGAGTGCGTCGGTATCAATTGATATACCGGTGAGATCGACATATGAATAGTCACTTTGAGCAGCCTTCTGCTGGGCAAGGTACTCCTCCTCCTTTTTCCGGAAGGTAGCAAGCTTTTTCTTTTGATCGGTTTCGTTAAAAAGGACCATTATATCTACATGATACCCGCATCCTCCGTTTCAATCCAATTTCTAACAAAAGTAAGCAATTAAAATTTTAAAATCGCTTATTCTGGCTAAATCTATGTTTTTGCATTAAATATAGCCCTAATAATAGGGATATATTTAAAAATTACAGAATAAGCGATTTACTGCAAATAAGTACTTGACAAATAATTTATATGTTGTAATATACACTCAGACTTAAAAAACAAATAACCAACAAATTCCGAGGTACTGCTATGAAAATTCAATCTCTGTTACGTTTAGCCCTCCTGACGATCCTTTTAGCAGCTATCAATACCAGCTGCGTAGATTTTCGAGCTGTTGTAGCCAGTAGTGCAGGAGATGCCTGTATACGAGTTCCTAACTACATCAGTCCAGAGTATGAACTTCACGTTCGTACAGGAATATCCTCGATGAAACAAATCGAGTACCAGGAATCGAAAACTTTCTACATTCCGGTGAAGGAAAATAGTAATTATGCGCGAACCGATCTCTCAGCGATGGTTGTTGATAAAGCTACCAACCGAACTGTCAACTCCCACAAAGAAGAAGTCAGTTTTAGAAAAAGAGATGTTGGTTGTGCAATAATTCAGATATCAAATCCAGATGAAATTAGATTCGATATTGAGTAAAAAATGTTCCTTAAACTAAAATTCACAAAAACCACCACGTTATACGTGGTGGTTTTTTTTATTTACAAACAGGAAAAAGTTGGTATAATCATGTTAGTTTCATTGAAAATTCAAACAAAACCAAAAGGTGTTTATGGCGCGTTTATTAGTTCCAATCTTACTTCTGCTCATCCTATCCACTGGCTGTACATCCATTGTTGAAAGTGAGTATGAAGATAGTGAGCCTCGTGACGTACGAGGTGTTAGTGTCTCGACTCTTGGCATTCTTCCTATTGAAGAAATTCTGGATCGAGAAAATATAAAAGTGGTGTGGGATACACCAACCATAATAAAAAAATCCTTACGAGAAGGTAGGTTCTATGTTGACAGTATTCTGGTTCATCGAGCCAATACGTTAAAGAGCCGTTTTCTTCTCGAGCTACAGTCAGATTCTTACGACAGAACACCTCGCTTTGTCTTCCATCCCAATGAGCTCCCGGATCCGTCCGGAAAACTGTACCAGTATGTACCTGCCCGAATCCTGTCTCGATGGGATGAGACAGCAGACGGTCTTGTATCTAAGTATGAACCTGAAGATTACCTGCGTTCGATTAAGACGAGTCACTTCTTTGCTCAGACTGACTCGTTGAAAATCATGGCAAGAAAAGTACATGATTTCAATCGGGTTGGTATCAATACAATGTTCTACGTTGTAAAATAATTATGTTATCAAAAGGCCGCTTACGCTTATGTAAGGGGTCTTTTTTCATGTCTACGTGCTACTATGGAGGTAATGATTGCTTCTGCCACACGCACGATTTCGGGCCCTGGTGAGCTGCGTGATTTTGCAACGAATCTGGCTGACAACCTCGCTCCTGAGCCACATGAAGCTACAGTGGTAGGACTCGTCGGGCCGCTTGGGGTGGGGAAGACGGCGCTTGCCGGTGAGCTGCTGGCTGCCTACGGTGTTGAGGGGCCGGTGACGAGCCCAACCTACACAATCGAGACAGTCTACTGGCTGCCGAATGGTCCATTTTCGCATGCGTATCATCTGGATACGTACCGGCTGGATGGCTCTAATGATTTGGAGGCACTTGATTTCGAGCGTCGCCTGGAAAATCCAGAAAACCTGATTCTAATAGAGTGGGCAGACAAGATCAGCGATATTCTTACAGGAAAGACACTTTACATTGATATGCTCTTTGGAGAGGCGGAGGACGAGCGGATAATCAAAACCTATTATGAGTAAATCATACAAAAAACGTCTTGTGCTTCTGGACGGCAACGCGATCCTTCATCGTGGGTATCACGCTCTGCCAGACTTTTCTACCCAGGACGGTCGACCAACCGGGGCGCTGTACGGGCTGTGTCTGATGCTTCTGGGAATAATTAAGGATCTCGAGCCGGATGAAATTGTGGCGTGTTTTGACCTGGCGGCTCCAACCCACCGGCACGAAAAATTTGCCGACTACAAGGCGCACCGGCCCAAAACTGATGACGCGCTTATATCCCAGATCAAGCAGGCGCGAGAGGTGCTGGAGGCCTTCTCGATTCCGTACTACGAGCTGGAGGGTTTCGAGGCTGATGATCTTTTGGGGACTATTGCTGAAGACATGAAGGAGGAAGCGTCGGTACAGGTAGTGATTGCATCCGGCGACCACGACACATTGCAGTTGGTTGAAGATGAAAAGACCCTGGTATACACCCAGCGACGCGGCATTAAGGATACGATTCTTTACGACGAGGAGGGGGTAAAGAAGAAGTACGGTTTTGCCCCCGAATACTTACCAGACTTTAAGGGGATGAGTGGTGACTCGTCAGACAATATTCCCGGCATAAAAGGAGTCGGTGAAAAGACAGCAACACGGGTAATCGAAAGCTTCGGTCATCTAGAGGATATTTACCGAGAGCTGGCGGAAAATCAGGATGATGTTGCTTTTGTTGATGCTGGGCTAACAACACGGTTTATTAATCTGCTGCGTGAGGGCAAGGACAAGGCGATGTTTTCCAAGGATCTGGCAACGATTCGTCTAGATGCACCGATTGATTTTTCTCTACCGGATAAAGGTTGGCGCGATCGACTGGATCAGGAGAAGATTAATAATATATTTACCGAGCTTGAGTTTGGCTCACTGCGTAGCCGGGTGGCAGAAGAGTTGTTTGCAGATACCGCCGACGATGACGAAGAGGAGTCCAGTCATGACGCGAAGAAAAGCCTGCCTGTTGAGGAGATCGAGGAGCTAAAGATTGCCTTATGGCTGTGTGATTCTTCTAAAACTGATCCGGACGAAGAAGATATTCTGGCTTACACTGACAAGGCGACACTCGCAACCACCAAAAAACCTTTAATGGATGAGCTGGAAAAGAAGGAACTGATGGAGGTTTTTAATACTATAGAAAAACCACTGATCCCAATCGTTCAGAAGATGAAAGAGGTGGGCATAAAGATAGACGAGGATTATCTGGATACATTGTCGACCGAGTACCAGAAGAAGCTAGATAAAATCGAGAAGAAGATCTACAAAGAAGCCGACCAGGCGTTCAATATCAACTCACCCCAACAGCTTGCTGAGGTAATGTTTACGGAGATGGAGATTCCTACCAAAGGTTTAGCCAAGACATCGACCGGGGCGGTATCCACCCGCGAGTCAGAGTTGGAGAAGCTGGCCGACGAACATAAGATTGCCGAGCTGATGCTGCTGTATCGGGAGGTTCAGAAGCTGCTTTCGACCTATATCAATGTACTGCCAGAACGCATTGGTGAGGATGGGCGCCTCCATGCCGACTTTATTCAAAGCGGCACCACGACCGGTCGGATGAGTTCAAAAAATCCTAACCTGCAGAACATTCCAATTCGCTCAAAAGATGGAAGAAAGATCCGGGGGGCTTTTGTGTCCGAAAAAGATAGCAAACTGGTGGCGCTTGATTACTCACAGATCGAGCTTCGGATTGCTGCCTGGTTGTCTGGCGACGAGCGGCTGATTCAGGTGTTTAAGGATGGTCGAGATATCCACGGGGCCGTGGCAGCCGATGTTTTCTCGGTTGATGAGTCTGAGGTTACAAAGAACCAGCGCTCCAAGGCTAAGGTGATTAATTTTGGCATTCTGTACGGTATGGGGGTGGATGCACTGCGTCGTAATCTGGGTGACGGTACATCTCGAGATGAAGCCCAGGCGTACCTGGATCAGTACTTCGAAAGCTACGTTGGCATCGCGGATTTTATGGAGGAGAAGAAGCAGGAGGTACGCGAGCAGGGGTATACGACAACCTACTTTGGCCGCCGTCGGTACTTTCCAGAGATCTACTCCAGCCGATCCTGGATTCAGGCGCAGGCAGAACGAATGGCGATAAATGCACCGGTGCAGGGAACGCAGGCAGACATCATAAAGCGAGCCATGATTGCTGTTGATGCGTATCTAGAGAAGGAAGGTCTCGATGAGGAGGTACATCTGCTGCTGCAGGTGCATGATGAGCTTATTTACGAGATTCCGGATGAGCGAGTAGAGGCAGTGGCAGGCGAAATAAAAAGAATCATGGAGTCGGTGCTTCCAACTGAGGAGACAGCCGGTATTGAACTGATTGCTGATGTGTCGGTCGGGGAGCGCTGGAATGAGCTAAAATCACGTTAAGTATGTTTTACGTTTATCACGGAAAAAATATTCATCGTCGTCAGCAGGCGCTTGGGAAGCTGCGGGAAGGACTGCTCCAGAAGCGTCCGGAGGCCGAGGTATTTGAGATCGATGCCGACACCTTCAGCGTTGATCGTATCGAGGAGCTAACGGTCGGCCGTGGCCTGTTCGAAGAAAAGTACATTGTATTTCTATTTCATGTTCTTTCCACCGATCATGGTCAAGAGGCCTTGCTGGAGCGTCTTGAGGCGCTCGGGACGGCCGAACATATCTTTATCCTTATCGAGGATGAGGTAAAAAAGACGCACCTAAAAAAGCTCGAAAAGCATGCCGAGGCTACGCAGGAGTTCGCTGGCAAAGGGGAGGGCGAGGAGTACAAGCCCTTTCCGCTGTCCGATGCGTACGGTCGTCGGGATAAGCGCGGTGCCTGGATTGAGCTACAGAAGGCTCGCGAGGCCAACCAGCGGGCCGAGTCAGTACATGGGATACTGGCCTGGCAAACGCGCCTGATGCTGCTGGCTAAGGAGTGTAAGACAGCCGACGAGGCCGGTGTCTCAGCCTATCCATTTAAAAAGGCAAAAAACTTCGGCCGCAATTTTTCGGCTGCTGAGTTAGCTGACAATATGCAGCAACTGGTGTGGATGTATCATAACGCTCATCGTGGCAGATATGATCTGCACGATGCGATGGAGCAGTTTCTTTTAGAGATTTAAGCTACACAGATTGTGTCCTGTAGTACCATTGCCGCAAACTTCAAAAATCCAGTAATTATGGTACTATTTCGTCTGTGAAAAGAAGATCCGCCCATAGCTCAGCCCGGTAGAGCAGCTCCCTTTTAAGGAGACGGCCCTTGGTTCGAATCCAAGTGGGCGGACAATAATGCAAGCAATTCTCCATAACATTCGTAGTATTTATAATGTCGCCTCGATATTTCGGACGGCCGACGGGCTGGGTGTCCAGCAGCTGATTCTTTCGGGGTTTACGCCGGCGCCAGTGGATCGCTTTGGCCGCGACCGGGAAAAATTTCAAAAAGTAGCTCTTGGGTCCGAATTGACAGTTACCTGGCAGCAGACTGATGATGTATTTCGGAAAATCACTGAGCTGCAGGATGAAGGGGTAGAGGTGCTGGCCTGTGAACCAACGGAGGCGGCAATTGATTACCGCACATGTGATTCTAACGATAACATTTGCCTTGTCTTTGGTAGTGAGCCAGATGGCCTACCAGATGATGTAATAGCGGCCTGCGATAGGGTAATAGAGATACCAATGCAGGGCCAGAAAAGTTCACTTAATGTATCCGTTGCTTTCGGCATAATCTCGGCTAATCTTATTGACAAGTAATCTTAATAAAAGCATACTATACATAGATAATAATCTTTCAAATCTAAAAAAAGAGGTCACTATGATGATTCAGAAAAAGAATTATTATATAAGCACTCAAGGAAAATTAACTAACAGAAAGGAGGAAGTTTGGATTTTTCTTTCTCTACTCTTTTTCATGCTTGTGACTTTTATGTCCAGCATAAGAATGGTTATGATTATTGGAGGTATCGGTATTATTCTTATTTCGATAAGGAATATACTGGTTTTCTTTGAGAAGAGAAGAGAGGAAAAAATACAAATAATGCCAAGTACTTGCAAGAAGGGTGAGTTGACCTGTCAGTCAGGAAATTATGAAGGCTTACTGCCAGAAAACTTATCATTTAGTGATAGACTAAAATATCATAATTTTTCTAACAGACTATTTATTTTTAATCGTAGATTAAAAAGAGAAAACCTAACCAACGATGAATTCACCCTCTTACTTGATGATGTTTTTGATCATAAATTAAAATAAGATTCATAATCATCTCTAATCTCGGTAAGCAGATAGCTTATCGAGATTTTTTTAATTTCTTCAACTCTTCACGCGCAACCGTAGCTTCATCCCACGGCTCCTTTTTTCCATTCTCGCGCATGATGTACGGGTCGGTACCTTTACCAGTCAGAAGCACAACATCGCCTGCGGTAGCCTTCTGAAAGGCGGCGCGAATTGCCTGCCGACGATCCATAATAATTTCATACTTTGGAATCGAGATGGCCCGTGCCATTTCCTCGACAATCTTTTTAGGATTTTCATCATACGGATCTTCGTCTGTAAGGATGATGTGTCGACAGTGACTTTCAGCCAGCTTTGCCATCTCTTTGCGCTTCCAGGTGTCTCGGCCTCCGCCAGCATTACCGATCACACACACTTTTTCTCGGCCGGAGAAGGTTTTGTACACCTGCTCGAGCGAGTCGGGGGTGTGGGCGTAATCAACATAGACGCTGAAATCAAAATCAGTATCAATGAGCTCCAGCCGACCACGAACGCCAGAAAATGACTGTAGACCCACCGCAATCTCGGCGTTCTCTATTCCGTGGGCTCGTACCGCCGCTGCGGCTGCTAGCATGTTGTAAATATTAAACTCACCAAATAGATTGGTATTTATACGGGTGCCACCGATATTTATACTGGCCCCCGAGCGCGTGTCCGAGTACGGCTCGGCATGGATCAGCTGGTACGGGACGTATCGATCCACCGGGACATTCATGAAATGCTCGGCATTTTCATCATCGATATTCACGACGAGTGTCGTTGGTTCCTTCTTTGATCGAGAGACCTGCCGAGCAATAGACAGCTTTGCATCGCGGTATTTTTCAAAGGATCCGTGCGACTCGATGTGCTCGGGCGAGAGGTTGGTGTAGACCAGGGTGTCAATATGAATAAAGCGATGTCGGAACTGCTTTGCACCCTCGGAGGTCATCTCTACCACGGCGTACTCACACCCAGCATTTACTGCACGGCGAAAAAATGATTGCAGAAAGAATCGCCCCGGCATCGACATCTTACGAAGGTTGCGGGTGTTCTCATCCTTTATCTGAAAATGGATGGTGTTAGAGACGGCTACAGCTTTTCCGGCACTGCGCAGCAGGTGAGCGATCAGCTCAGTGACGGTGGTCTTACCTTTGGTACCGGTGACCGCAATCACCGTGACCTCTCGTGATGGCTGACGGTAGTAGACGGATCCAGCCCAGGCCAAAAAGAGATGGTATAACGGACGAAATACGCGCACCACCCAGTCGGGAATAATCTTTTTTAGTATCGATAAAATTTTAGTCATGATTGTTTCCAAGCTGCTTTAGCGCCTGCTTGACCTTCTCTTCTGTGCTGTCGACGTCATCCTCGATAGCCGCCACCGCATCACGGGCCTCCCGAGCCGAGTAGCCGAGCGCCTCCAGCGCCTCGACCGCCTCGCTGGACTCGGCCCGACCCTGGGCGGAGGCAGCGGTAGAGATGTCACCAAATGAATCCTTCAGCTCTAGAATTACCTTATCCGCAGTCTTCTGGCCGATGCCGGAAACTTTGGTCAGGTACGACGTGTCCTGATCGGCAATAGCGGCGGTGATGGTCGGGGCATCAGCCACCGAAAGAATTCCCAGCGCTGATTTCGGCCCAACTCCGGAGACAGCGATCAGGTGCCGGAAAAGTTTCAGCTGGCTGTGGGAGGTAAATCCATACAGCGTCAGCTGATCCTCACGAACCACCAGGTGCGTAAGCAGGCTAATGCTGTCGCCACCATGAGCCGCCGCGATGACCTGTGGTGGGCAGGAAACTCCGTAGCCCACTCCATTCACATCGAGAATAAGCTCGTTTTCACCAAGAACTTCTGGTGTACCGGTTAGCTGGGCGATCATTGCCTTTATAGTACCGTATTGGCGGTGTTTGGGAAATACCTGCCTACGCTAGCCATATAAAGCCTGGATACAAATATTGACATACTATTTATATGGTGTATAATATAATTAGATTAAGAAACGGTAACTTAAACGTAAAAAAGGGGTAAATATGAAAGAAGTGATTGGAATACTCGGAGCCTTCACACTTGGAACATGGATTTTTCTTGGTCTCCAATTTAGTAGCTATACTGGAGAGCCAGAACTCATTACGTTATTCGTAGCCTCCAGGGTTGCATATGCATCTACGGCAATAACCTTATTTGTCACCATGATTTGGGCGATTTTCGGCATATCTAGCGCTGCAGGCAAGGAAGCGATTAATGTATGGGATGATATGTCTCCTAAAGAGAAAGGGTGTCTTAAAAACTACACAAAAAAGAAAGCGCACCGAGCTAATGAAGAATACAGAAATGTAAGAGATGGCAATAAAGACAAGGTTTCTGCAGTCATTGATTGGTTCTTTAACTAAATCTAAATTAAAATTTCAAACAAAAGTCCCGCATTCTTGGGGCTTTTTTCGTACCTGTATTGCAAATTCCTACATATTTGGTACTATTTTGAAGCGAAAGCAGACTAAAAAACTTTTCACCCGGTTAAATAAAATTTTTGATTTTATCTCACTTGGTGAGATATTTAACCGGGTAAACTTTAATCTTTTAACTTTCTACTAATTTTATGCCTGTACGAGACTCATCACGAAAAGCAGTTCGTCGCGACGAAGGACGAACCACATACAACAACCGCCGACGCCGCGCTATGCGCAAGGCTATCAAGGAGGTGAAGTCGCTCGTCAAGGACGGCGACATCAAGTCCGCAACCAAGGCGTTGCCGGCTGCTTACAAGGCGATCGATAAGGCCGCCAAGCGAAATATCATCCACGAAAATAACGCCGCTCGAAAGAAATCAAACCTCGCCAAGCTAGCTGATCAGGCGTCTTAGGGTTTTAAAAAAAGAGAAAGAAAAAAACACCACGTCGAACGTGGTGTTTTTTTAATGCTTGAGCCTAAATAACTCAACCGGATGAGTTATTTAGCTAGCGAGTACGTTTTTATTTACCGCCATTTTCGGGTATACTTTTGGTGTTAGTGAAAAGAAGAATGTCCCCGTAGCTCAACTGGATAGAGCGTTTCCTTGCGGAGGAAGAGGTTGCAGATTCGAATTCTGCCGGGGACACAGTGAAGTGTTAAATGGCACGTAAGTATAAAGCCTGATGCTCCAGAGGATGGGGTATCAGGCGGCTTTCTTAACTCCAATTTATATCTCGCGGAATATTAATCAGTATATACACTCAAGTGGGCGATTATTTTAGATAATTAAAATATGTTGTAGACTGACTAAAATCCTAGGTATTCCATAATCTTCTGCATCAGTGGTTCCTGATGCTCTTCTTCGGGAATGAACTCGATCATGTAGTCGCGGATTTCTTCTGGGTCAACATTCTCGATCGGGATCACGATGTAGGGCATCAGAACTCGCTCTGACATAAGCATGATTTTTTGCTCGTGGGGATTGTTTTCAACCCAGAAGGATTGAAGCGTACTGTACGGATAAAGAATACTATCAACCTTGACGCCACGGCGGTCGACCACGAAGGTCCGGATTTCTGGGTCGCGAGAGCTTTGTAGCGTCAGGGCAACACTGGCGATAATAACCAGAATTCCAAAGAGGACATTCCCAAACACAAATCCGGCCACTGATAGTGTCAGGGTAATAATACCGACAATCCAGTACCAATCGGTACTTTTTTCCTGCTTGATGAAGTCCGGCGCCTGCCAGGTGATTTCTTTATCTTCCATATCTGCTTTTCATTTTAGCATCTTTTGCAATAAATTTTTGCTTAATTGCTATACTAATACACATGTCCTTCGAAACGCTTAGTACTCAACTAAAAAATCTTACAGACGGAAAGTCGGGCGGGGTAGCTGCGGTTGTTTTGGATCGAGGTAACTCTGGGTTTCATTTTTTCGGTAGCTCTAACATAAATAAAGATACTATTTTTGAAATTGGCTCGGTTACAAAAGCCTTTACGGCTCTTTTGTTACTAATTCTGGAAGATAAGGGTGTGGTAGATCGTACTGATGCTGTCAAGAATCATCTTGACATTGATTTTACTGATTCGAAGATTAGTGAAATAACCCTAGAGCAGTTAGCATTACATACCTCCGGACTGCCGCGTCTTCCTACTAATTTTTTTCCAGCTGACGAATATGACCCCTATGCCGATTACACCAAAGAAGACCTGTATGAATTTTTAGAAACCTACGAATTACCTGCTGAGCACTCAAAAGGGAAAGAAATTTATTCTAATACAGGCTTTGCCCTACTAGGCTATGTGCTGGCAGTAGCGGCTGAGGATACGTTTGAAAATCTCCTACAAACACACATTTTCCGACCACTTAGCATGGAGGATACGAGCTGCTATCTGGATGAAAAGAAAGAAAGCCGTTTTGCTCAAGGTTATAACGATGAGGGTGGAGAAGCTGATCGTTGGCACAATGATGTAATGATGGGTGATGGGGCAATTTTGTCTACCACAGCCGATATGGCCAAGTTCCTACGGATGTGTTGCGGGGTAGTTGAGTCACCGCTGACGCAGCTAGTCGATGATATGTGTGCTGATTATTTTGAAATTACTGACGAGGTTGGAGTTCAGCAGGTGCTTGGCTGGTTGATAGCAACACCAAAGGATGATGGGAAGTTATTTGTAGGAAAAGGAGGGGAGACTGGTGGTTTTAAAGCTTTCTTTGGATTTACCTTTGATAAAAGTCGAGGCATCGTTCTTTTGTCGAATGGAAAGTTTGATATTTCAAAGGCTGGGGCAGTTTATTTAGCGACAAGATAATAAAAATCAGCACCACAAGGTGCTGTTTGTTCGCTGCGGTGGGAGAGGGATTCGAACCCCCGGTGCCTTGCGGCACTCCGGTTTTCAAGACCGGTGCATTCGACCACTCTGCCATCCCACCAAATATTCACTTTTTAAACATAGCAAAATATTATACGTTTTGCCTCACGCTTAACCAGTGGTCGAACAGGTACGTCCTCCTATCACTGGTCGCTTTGCGACATGCGTGATTCTAGAAGCTAAGCTTCTAGACCGGATGAAAAAGAAAATTGATTCTTTTGTCATCCACTCTGCCATCCCACCAAATATGCACTTTTTAAACTCTCAGTAAATTCACTCTTTATATAACTCACCTTGTACATAGAGATAATACGTGCCGAAAGCCGTAATCGCAAGTACAAACCTAACCTCTTCATGCTAACCTAAAGGCATGAATAAGCTAATGGGAATAGACTACGGTGCAAAGCGAATTGGTATCGCCTTTGCAGATCCGGAGACAAAGATCGCCACACCCCACAGCACGATCGATAACAGCGATGGTGTCGTTGCCGACCTGCTTGATCTCTGCGAAGACCACGACGTAGAGAAGATTGTGCTGGGTGAGTCTAAGAACTTCGCCGGTGCCGACAATCCGATCATGAAGCAGATTCGGTCCTTTAAAGCGGTGCTTGAAGATCGCTCCGGTCGGCTGGTGATATTTGTTCCGGAGTTCTACACCTCGGCGCAGGCACGTCGACAGCCAGAAGCGGCGCGGACGGTTGATGGCTCGGCCGCAGCCATTATCCTGCAGAGCTACCTTAATGACCAGCCACATGAAGACGATAACTAAACACATCACAACGGACGTCGGCGAGGTGTTTGTATCCTACCGACCATCCAAGGAGTCACTCAAAGGCTCGACCTTGGTGTTTCTGCATGGCTGGGGGAGCGACCATCGCGTCTTCTCCGAGGTGGTGCGAGCCTCACGATCGGCGACGCTGTCGATTGATCTTCCTGGCTTTGGTCAATCATCACTTCCGACCCGGTCGCTTACGGTGGCTGATGTAGCCGATGTTGTGACGGAGGCGGTCGAGAAGTGTGAGCTGTCGAAGGTGATCCTGGTTGGGCACTCGTTTGGTGGGCAGGTAGTGACGGCACTGGCAGCCCGGAAGCCGCAGTGGCTAGAGGGGCTGGTTCTTGTGGGTGCTGCTAGTCTGCGCGAGACCGATCCACCGCTGCTTTCGCGACTCGGCGGAAAGCTGGCGCCGGTCTTTCGGCTGCCGATACTGAGAAAGCTGCGACCGGCTCTGTATCGACTGATTGGTGCTGACCTGCCACCAGAGAATCCGGTTATGTGCGAGACGATGCGCAGCATCCTGCGTGATGATCAGCGCGCAAAACTTTCCGAGATTGCGGTTCCTACCCAAGTAATCTGGGGAAGCCGTGACCGGTCAACCCCGCTGGCCGAAGGTGAGGAGATTGCTCGACGGCTGCCGCACTCGGTTCTGACAGTGCTGGATGGCGGCCACTACATCTTTCTCGACCAACCGACCGCCTTTGCTGACACACTTTTTTCATTTGTTAAACGTATTTCCTAATATGCTTCGCAATCCGCTTTACCATATTTACCTGCTGCAGCTAGAGAATTACCACCTCCGTCGTTTTGTGACGGCCGCGGCACGAGATTGTTTCTCACCACCAGAAAAAACGCGCCATCCAATTACCTGGACCGCGAAACTAATTGGTGTAACGACGCTGGCGGTCCTTTTTGCTCTACTGCTGTCGCTTGGTGCTGGTCTTTCGGCCGGCCCTCTCTTTTCTGACCCGTCGGTGGTCGGGTGGGGAGTCGCGGTTACTGTGTTTCTTTTTATGTACATAGGTTTTTTTCTGCCGTTGGCTGTCGGGTCGGCAGTTACACTGCCACTGGATCGCGTGATTCGTTTGATTATCCGCGCTCAGGCTCGTCGAAAAGTTTCTCGGCTGGATAATCTCACCATTATCGGGATCACCGGCAGCTACGGAAAGACCACGATGAAACGAACGCTGAAGACTCTACTGTCTGCTGGTAAAAATGTGGTAGCCACGGATGAAAGTCACAACACACCAATCGCCGTGGCCCGGTCTCTGCTGAATGACGTCACCGACCAAACCGACATCTTTATCGTGGAGATGGGCGCCTACGGCCCCGGAGACATCAAGGCCCTGTGTGAGATCACACCGCCAGACATCAGTGTTCTGAATGGTATCAATGAAGCTCACTTCGAGCGGTTCGGCTCACTTGAGAATACCATCAATACCAAGTTCGAGATCGCTACCAGCGTCCCGGATGCCGCGGTAATTCTGAACGCTGATGACGAGACCGTGATGAAAAATTATAAGCGGTTTGTTGGTGATCGGGAGCCGCTATTCTACAGTGCAAAAAATCACGAAGCCTGTGATTTCGAGGTCTACGACAAACGGTTTCACGAGGACGGCACCGGTATTTCCTTTCGTGTTAAGCGTGACGACCAAGCGCTTGGGTACGCAAAGGTAAATCACTTTGCCGACTACATCATCGGTAATGTGATAGCTGGTTTGTGTGTGGGGCAGGTGCTTGGGATCTCTGAAGAGAAGGTTTTGAAAGCCGCTCATCAGATAACGCCGACATCGCACCGACTGCAGCCGATTCAACGCACCTCCAGTAATGTGCTGGTGATCGATGACAGCTACAACGGTAACCCGGCCGGTGCTCATGCAGCCATTGGTGTGCTTGAGAAGTTCATCTCTCGTCGAACAATTTACGTAACGCCCGGGTTAGTGGAGATGGGGGAGCGAGCTCCGAAGCTACACCGTGAGATCGGCAAGCATCTGGCTGCCGTGGTTGATGTGGTGGTGCTGGTAGAGACGAGCGTGACCGACTACATCGAGGAAGGCCTGCGGCAGGGTGGCTTTGGAGGTGAGCTTGTTACTTTTGCTAGCCCACAGGAAATGCACGCCGGAATTTCTGAGCTTCTCAAGCCGCGGGATGTGCTGCTTTTCCAGAACGACTGGCCAGAGAATTATCGGTAACCATCTTTTTCACTGCACTACAAATAATTCTCCAACGGAGAATTTTATCTGCTCGGGCAATTTTTCTGCTGCGCAGAAACCATGCAAATTGCCCTGCGCAAGGCTTGTGAAAAAAGGGTAACCGATAATTTATAAAACGAGAGGCGCATGAAAATAGGGTTACCTCATGTATTGACTACCAAGTGTAGTGAGAGACATGCAAATATATTTGCATGTCCGAACGAAGCGCCGGTAGGTAGATTGCCAAATCTACTCTTCAAGCAAAGCGAGTAATGCACAAGCTTGTTTGTATATTCGATCGACGCGTAGTGCAGATGGGTAAACTAGTGGTGGAATCTCGCAACCTTTGACTGCCAAACGAAGCGAGTAGAATGAACGCTTGCATTTATTCTCGAGCGAAGTGCCGGCAGACAAATGGATAAATTCACTTTCAGTTTTAAACTGAAAGTGAAAAGAACCTTTAGGTTCTCTAGAAGTAATTCTTTGTTATCCATTTGACAAATAACCTGGTTCGCGTACTCTAATAAGACCTCCAAGGTTTCTGACCCAAGACCGACGGAGAACAATTTTACAACAGGCGCTATTTATAGGCGTCAGAAAGACCCACCGGCACTCTCCGGTGGGTCTTTTGTTTTATTTAATAAAGTTGACATTCACCCTTAATGAAGGTATTTTCTACATAGACGTTATTCTCAACTCGAATCAAAATAAAGAGGTACAGATGTTTAACAAAGAAAAAGAAATAGCCGATTTGCAAAGGCAGACATTGCACGTTCATGCATGGAATCATATCTCTGATATGGACGACGCAAAGAGCGTCTTTCGTAGTATTGATAAATCTCATATTCGCAAAAAGGCTTACAAGAAATACATAGTTTCATTGCGAAGACTTGTAGGAAGCGCTATAGCTTCTTCATTTATTAGGTCTGAGTATGAGAACAAAATCGAACAAGCTATTAAAGAGTTAATTGAATCCCTTGACCAAGAGCAACCCTTTCTTGCTAATATAGAAAAACAGACTGGACGCCTAAAACGCAATCAAAACTCTTTCTTCCATGATGAGGGGAGGGAAAATAGGAAGAAGGGAAATAACCTCAGCAGTGTTGAGGTGAAACAGCTTCTTTCTGCCTTATTTGACATAGTTTCCTTTACCATGAAAGAAAACGGCCTGTCTCACATTCAGCCTTTTGAGAAAGAATCAATATTTAGCCTAATTTGTTCTGCTCAAACAGAACTAAAAAAAGATACCTCCTTTTCAAAATTTGTTGATGTGATGGTGGAAATACAAGCCAAGGAGAGGAGTTGAAAATAAACCAAAATTTTTAATAGTCGGCCGTGTAAACACGGTCGACTTTTTATTATTCTCGTAAATTTGCTACACTTGAGAACATGACTACAGAAAATAAAAGCACGATTGGCGTTTTCTTTGGCTCACGCTCACCCGAGCATGATGTCTCTATCATCACTGCTTGCCAGACAATTAAGGGTCTGCGCGAGATCGGCTTTTCTGTTGTACCTATTTACGTCACTAAGGATGGTCGAATGTTTCTTGGTCCCGACACCGATGACGCCACCGACGAGACGCTGGCTCGAGTTGATTACTTCCGCGATGATCTCGACAAGAAGCTGGCCAAGTTGGATGAGTATGACCTGGTACTGGCCGAGTCTGTTGGACGGCTACGTTTCGTAACGGAGATGATGTTCGCTTCCAAGTTTGTGGATGTCGACATTGCCTTCCCGACCTTTCACGGTCCGCATGGCGAGGATGGGGCGCTGCACGGGCTCTTTGATCTGGCAAATATTCCGGTGGTTGGCTGCGGCCAGCAGGCAAGCTCAATTGCGATGGACAAGGCACTGACCAAGCTCATCTACCGACAGTTTGATATTCCGACCACTAACTTTCTGTACTTTACCCGCCGCGAATGGTCTCAGTATCAGGAGGCAATCTTAGAGGATCTGAAAAACTTCTCACTCCCACTGTTTGTGAAGCCGGCCCGAGCTGGTTCATCCATCGGTATTACCCGCGTTACCGATATTGAGGAGCTATCTTTTGCTATCGAGGTGGCGCTGTCTTACGACACCAAGGTTGTTGTCGAGGAGGGGGTAGAGGACGTCGCCGACCTGACCGTCTGTCTTCTAGGTGATGAGGTACCGGAGCCGTCGGAGGTGCAGGAGTCGCACTTTGATAGTGACTTCTTTTCTTATGATGACAAGTATATAAATGATGGTGGTGCTCAGATTGGCGGAGCTGATAAGAAAATTATTATCCCGGCCGATGTTGATCAGTCGGTTCAGGATGAGGCTAAACAGATGGCGGTGAATATCTTTGCTCAGTTCGAGCTGTCCGGCATTGCTCGCGTCGACTTTCTTTATGACCGAGCCGAAGAGAAGTTGTATGCCAACGAGATCAATACCTTGCCCGGTACGTTGTACAAGCATCTCTGGGAGGAAAGCGGTGTCACCTTTGCTGAACTCCTACGTAGCCTCATCCGCACAGCTCGTCGTCGCCACAGTCGCAAGCAGGATACCTCCTACACCTTTGAATCAGGAATTCTTGAGCATGCAGGTAAAGGGAAGCTTTCAAAATTAGCAGCTGATGATGACAGAGATCAGCTGAATGCTAGTAACTAAACGCTAATCACTCTTATTTATGATTTCATTTTCAGAATTTAAAGAGATGGATTTGCGCGTTGGAACCATTACCGAGGCTTTGGTGATAAAGGATGCTGACAAGCTCCTACTTCTTACTGTCTCGCTTGGTGATGAGGATCGTCAGGTCGTCTCCGGTATTAGATCCGTCGTCGATGACCCAGCAGAGCTCGTAGACACGCAGGTTATATTTCTGGCCAATCTAGAGCCTAAGGAGATCTTTGGTTATGAAAGTCAGGGGATGATTATCGCCGCTCGTGATGGCGAAGACATCTCCTTAACGACCGTGGTTGATGAGGTGGCTCCTGGCAGTCAGGTTTCCTAGACTATTCTTTGGCGATACAGGTTGCTCCCGTAAAGAAATTTTGCCGGAGCGGCATTCGGGAAAAATGGAAGCAAGCTTTCGTTTTATCCCTTATTTGCTCCCGTAGCTCAACCGGATACCTGCCTGCCGGCAGGCAGGGAGCAGATTTGATCAAGAGTTTTGAGCTTCATTACTCCCCATAGTTCAACGGATAGAACAGGGGGTTTCTAACCCTCAAATCGAGGTTCGATTCCTCGTGGGGAGGCAAGAATAAAATGAGTGTCGACCACAGAAAGCAGTGTTTGCTGCTTTCGGGTGATATCGAAAGTTGCAGTGATATCACGCGTAGAGAGGCAAAGCACAGGCAAATTTTCCACATCAGCTGGATGAATATCAGTGCTATTATAAAAACCACATGAACAACGCGCTCGACCTCACACTCTTTGAAAAAATCTTGATAGCGGCTGGGCTGCTCTTCTTTGCTAACGCCGTCTGGCTGGCAGCCGGTGGTGGATTCACTATTCTGTATGTTGCCAAAGGGATGTACCTAACCGGAATTGTAATTTTAGCGTCTCAATTATAATGTTTGGCATCGAACTTACAGAATTTCTACTTTTTGCGCGTCAGCTCGGGATCGCCATGGCTGGCGCGGCCGCGTTGTGGGGCTTTATCTTCAGCCAGAAGGATTTTCACTGTGGCGAAGATACGAAGTGTGTCATCTACGACTGGATTGCGGTGCGCATTATGCCACTTTTCTTGATCGGGGTGGGGATCGGGACCGTCTCGTACGTCGGGCTCTTGATGACGGTAGAGGCGGCGGCCCATCAGGGCATTGCCTACCTGCCATCAACCCCAGAGGTGGCCGCATCCTTTCCGATTCTGACCCCGCTATTTTTCGTACTTATTCTGGCGACACTAATCGCAATTTCGCTCCCGAATAAGGGTGGTGAGAAGTACGCCAACTGGATTACGTACTTTTACGGCGCCATGTTTGTCGTCTGCTTCGCCATCACGTCATTTCCAGCCTGGCGCGGCGAGCTGGATGCTCGACAGCTTTTTTATGCCGGCCACGGTTTTCACTCTATCTTTACGGTTGGTTCAGTAATCGTGCTGGATTATCTATACATAATGTCGACACGAGCCGAGATTCTCAAGCAGCATATCTTTGCACTTTTCCCGACCATCAGCGCCGTTGTTTGGTACGGCCTGGCCTTTGATCTGCTCTCCTCGCTGTTAATTATCGAAGGCTTCGAGCCGACAACGAAACTGATCTTTATGCAGACGGTAATCGGTATCCTGATTATTAACGGTGTCTTCCTCTCCGGTCCGCTGGCACGACAAATGCTTTCCTCGGTAGAGCCGGATGGGAAGGAGGTACGCGGCGGCTGGAAGCTGTGGGCCAACATTGCCGGGGCGGTCTCGGTCGTATCCTGGGTGACAATTACGTTTGTTGATTCATTTGAAAATCTCCCATTTTCATATCTTGAATACTTCGGAATTTATATCGGTGTCATCATTCTGGCAATTGCCGGCCACTCCTTTATGGAATGCATGGAGAGACGCACCGAACCACCGGAATTCATACACAACTAGTTGTTGTTTTTAAAACTTAAAAATCCCCAGATGAGGCCACCAACAAATCCGCCAAGCATGTCGGTGATGGCGTCGGTGACGGTTGATGAACGCAGCGAGTACTCGGCCGCTAGCTCCGGCATGTTTTGATTTACGGCTAGCTCGAAGACCTCCCAGGCGAAGCTTCCAAAAAGCGCAAAGCTGCCGGCCAGGAAGGTAAAGGCAAGTAGGCTGGTTGTCTGTACTCGTGAACGTGAGATGATGATCCAGACCATCGCCAGAACCGCACCGCTGATAACGTGCAGCACCAGATCAAGCCAGACAACATCACCGGTATATAGGTCGAAGCGCACGCCGAGTATCTGACCAATCAGTACAAGAAAGGTTGCAAGGATGACAATTTTCCAGCTGTTTTTCATGGTATTTATATTATAACTTTAATATCTTAAGGTGGGTCACAAGTAAATCTACTGACGTAGATTTCTCGCGGTCCGTTATGACTGGTCGTTTCGCGACATACGCCATTTTCCCTCGGGGAAATCTCCAAAAACACAAAGCAGTTTGTGTTTTTGCCCCGGCTCGTGGTTTTTGCCTTTCGCTTCGCTCAAACAAAAAAACATCACTGCGCTTCCCACAACCTAAAAATCCGCCAAACGGCGGATTTTCTTAACTGTTGTGGGCGGTGCAGGACTTGAACCTGCGGCCTCCTCGGTGTAAACGAGATGCTCTACCAGCTGAGCTAACCGCCCTTGAACCTTTCTAACAATACGTGATTTCTAACTAATTTTCAAGAGATTTTGCTATAATCCCTTCAATGATTGCTATCACTTCAGGAGAGAAATATGTTGATGTTGACGCACTTGCATGCGCCGTTGTTTATCAAGAATTACTTACTCAAGAAGAAAAGGCTGCCATAGTTGTGTTTTCAGGAGATCTTAATCACAGTATAAGCCCTCTTGTAAAAAGTCAGGAATATAATACTCGAAAAGACTTACCAGAAAATAGTATCGAAGGATTTGTTTTAGTTGATGTGTCCGATCCTGAGCATATTGCATCATTTGTTGATCTGCAAAAAGTAAAAGAAGTATATGATCATCACTATGGGTTTATCGATTTTTGGGAATCTAAAATTAGTCCCGAAAATAGCAAGATAGAAATGATTGGTGCTTGTGCAACTCTGATTTGGGAAGAATTTAAAAAAAGAGGATCTTCAGATATATCTACAAGTTCAGCAAATTTACTATCTTTGGCGATTGTTTCGAACACACTTAATCTCAACTCACCACTTACTAGTGATCGAGATAGAGCTGCCCTGGATGAGCTTGAGAAATATATTAATTTTCCATCAGATTGGAAGAAAAAATATTTTTCTGAATTAGAAGAGTTTATTTTCAGTAATCCTAAAAAAGCTATAATCAATGACACGAAAATAGAGAAGATTCCACAGCTTGAAAAGCCGCTGGTGATTGGTCAAATTGAGTTATGGGATGGTTCTGATTTTGTGAAAAATAATATCGATAGTATCAGAGATAGCTTGGGACAAAAGAGTAATCCTTACTGGATGATCAGTATTCCTAGCATTAAAGAGGGATGGAATTATATTTATTCAGAAAATGATATGGTGAAGATGCTAATCCAAAAAGTCACAGGTTGTTCTTTTTTGGATAATGTTTGCATAACTAATAAGCTCATTCTTCGAAAAGAGATTTTGCGTGACTTAAATAAATTGGATAATAGCTAAAAATCAGCAATGAAAGAAATCGAGGCACATATTTACGGTAATGTTCAGGCGGTGGGCCTTCGCCAGTATCTCAAAAAGCAGGCCGACAAGCTCGGCCTTGTCGGCTGGGTAAAGAATCTTGATGACGGCAGCGTCGAGTGCATCGCTCAGGGCGAGGAGGGGGATTTAGAAACTTTTGCCGGCCACATCCAGAAGGGGCCGTACTTTGCTGACGTTGATAATTGCCTCATTGACTGGCACGATGATCCACAGGACGCACTAAGCGAGTTTAGGATTATCTCATGACAGATATAGAAAATATTGAAATAATTTTTGAAAATGATGACCTGGCGGTGGTAAACAAGCCGGCTGGCTTGGTGGTGCATGCCGATGGTCGTACTAACGAGCCGAACCTCTGCGACTGGATACTGCAGACCTATCCAGAGACGGAAGGTGTCGGCGAGCCAATCGAACAACGGGACGGCACCGTCATCGCCCGGCCCGGGATTGTCCACCGGCTTGATCGGGATACCAGCGGAGCGCTGATTATCGCCCGCACGAATGAAGCTCACGCCTATCTAAAGACGCAGTTCAAGGATCGGGCAGTAAAGAAAGAGTACAATGCCTTTGTTTACGGGCGAATCGATACCTTTCGGCTGTCTATTGACGAGCCGATTGGGCGCTCGGCGCAGGATTTTCGCCGCTGGACTATTGGCTCGCAGGTGCGGGGAAAGGCTCGGCCGGCTCACACCGATGTCACGACGGTGACGGCAACTGATGCCGCCACCTTCATAAAGGCGTTTCCAAAGACGGGGCGTACGCACCAGATCCGCGTACATCTGCAGTCAGTACGTCATCCGGTTGTCTGCGATGATCTGTACGCGACCGGGCGAGACTGTCTCTTGGGCTTCGATCGGCAGGCGCTTCATGCTCGATCGGTAACGTTTCGACTGTTGGATGAGACCGAGATAACGGCCGAGGCCGCGTATCCAGCAGACTTCCGAGTGGCAATAGAAAACCTCGAAAAGTCGGTTTAGGTATTGATACGAGCGCCGATTCGTGATAGTTTAATGACTGTTATACTATGTCAACTACAGCAAATTCCCACAACATAATCTCGCCGGTAAACGTAGAGAAGCGCCAGAGCATCAATATCCAGAGCGGTGACACCGTTCGTGTCATGGTAAAGATTGCTGAAGGCGACGGTAAATTCCGTCTTCAGCCGTTTGAGGGTATTGTACTGGCCTGCAAGCACGGCCATGAAGCCGGTGCTACCTTTACGGTACGTCGCGTAATCGATGGTGTAGGTGTCGAGAAGATCTTCCCGCTTTACTCACCAATGATTGACGAAATCATCATTGTGCGTCGAGCTAAGACTCGAAGCTCCAAGCTGTATCACATTCGTGACAAGGCTGCTCGACAGATTCGTCGTCAGATGCGTCGCATGATTCAGGTTGATATCTCCACTGGTTCAGCGGTTGAGGAGGAGCGTAAGGCTAAGGAGGAGGCCGAGGCAAAGGAAGCAGCCGAAGCAGAAGCCAAGGCGGCTGAGGAAGAAGAGAAAAAGGCGCAGGAAGCTGCTGCAGAAGCTGAGGAATCTACAGAAGAAGAGACGGCTGACGCTGAAGGCGGTGATGATGCTGCTGATGACGAGGCAAGTGAAGGTAAGGAAAAAGAGGAGTAGAAAAGTTAATTTTCATACAGGTTTAGAAAAAGCATCTCATCCCGGTGCTTTTCTTTTACATCTAATTGGTAGACGTTATTATACTGAGGTATAATATAGATGATGGCAAAGCCTGGTCCAAAACCAAAAAGAGAAGAGGTTGTGTGGTCTCCTGAGGTTGCGTACGGTGTTGGTTTGTTTGTAACTGACGGTTGTTTATCTAAGGATGGAAGGCACCTAGATTTTACTTCCAAAGATGTTGAACAACTTAAAAATTTTAAGAAGTGCTTTGATTTAAATACAAAAATTTCCTACAAGACTTCGGGTTATACAAATAAGAAGTGCCCTCGACTTCAGTTTAGTGATGTTGGTTTGTATCGTTTCTTCGTGAGTATTGGAATGACACCAGCAAAGACAAAAACACTTGGAACTATTGATGTTCCAGATGAGTATTATTTTGATTTCTTACGTGGACATCTAGACGGAGACGGTTGTTTTTATAGTTACTGGGATAAACGGTGGAAATCAAGTTTTATGTTCTATCTTGTATTTGCAGCTTACAGCGAATTACATATTAAATGGATACGAGAAATCTTAAGGGAGAATCTAAATGTTTCTGGTCATTTAAATAAACCCAGTGAAAGAAGAATATTTCAGCTGAAATTTGCGAAAGAAGAATCCTTTAAGATCTTGAAAAAGATATATTACACAGAGGACATAGTGTGTCTGAGTAGGAAGCGTTTGAAAATAGAGAAAGCGTTAGGCATAATGGGCAAGCAGTTGTCATAAAATGCCCAGGTGCAGGAACTGGTAGACTGGCACGGTTGAGGGCCGTGTGTTCTTACGGACGTGCGGGTTCGACTCCCGCCCTGGGCACAAATTACTCGGAGAGAAAAACCCCTGCAGACGCACAGGTTTTTTCTCTTCCGACGCTCGCTTCGCTCACTGCCTCTCTTTTCCACGGAATTGAATTAAGACACTTACAAGTTAAGCGCCTTAATTCAATGCTTTTACATTATGTATTTAAGTTGGGAGTCGAAAGCCGGAGGTATATCTGAGTTTGAGAATAGCGAAAGGCCTGGGTGTTTTTTGTTTTGCAAAGTAAGGGCAGCATTGATGTTGAAAACTTTACTATCGAATCATTTATGGTCGTGTTACATTATTTTCAGGTATTAAAAACATAAAAACGGCACTTTTTATCACTAAAAGCTCATCCTTATCTATGTTTAATATTAATTCAGATAAACAAAATCCTGGGCTAGCATTTGGTCGCATTTTTTTTGGCTTGTGGTGGTTGTATGAAGTGGTTTTGGGTCATAACTGGAAATGGGGAAATCCTGAGTGGGTTGGGGAAGGTGCCGGAGCATGGCTCGCAGAGGATATTACAAGTGCTATAGCGAAAGGAACATGGTCATGGGCTGAGTGGTTGCTGGAAATAGCGGTAGTGCCTCATGTTGAGATATGGAGCTACGTTGTGTTGGTGCTTCAGGTGGCAATAGCGATCAGCTTCATAACTGGTTTGTTTGTGCGTCCGACTGCATCGGTTGGTCTGGCCCATATGTTCATAATGTTCCTAATGGGTCATTCTCGCATTCCGCCGTTTTTCGTTGTTGGTTTTCTCTTTGTTTTGGCAACCAAGGCGGGAATGCATTATGGTCTAGATCGCTGGATTGCTGACAAGTTTTACAAAACCCGATCTATAATCGGATCCTTTATATTGTCGCTTATCGACAAACCGTGCCCTGATTGGTTGCGGACACATGTTGGAATTCCGTTTGCGACAGTATTTGCAGTTTATTTCCTGCTTCAGGCAGCTGCTGCTGAAGCAGTCACCTTCCGGATGGCCGGTCTAGATTTAGCAGTCATGTCAGGTCTAGTAGCGGCCGGATTTGCTCTAGTGAAAAAGGTCGACACAATTCCACTAATCACACGCTTGTTGAGTATGTTTGTTGGTTATAAGTTTTTGCACGAGATCTGGATACGTTTTCCGGCTGCACTCAATGGATTGCCTGGTTGGTCTAGTGGGCAGGAGTTGACTGAGGTACTGACAATTATTGCCACCAACCACTGGTCTTTCATTGCCAGTATCGTGGATACAGTATTCATTCCGTATGCCGGAGCCTGGGCTCTTGTTTTCGCTGTGGTTCAGACTGCTGTCGGTATAATGCTTATCATTAACTGGAAAACAAAACAGGCTTCTCAGCTGGGCATTGGCTATCTAGTCTTACTACTCCTGCTTGGCTTTACTCGATATGTTCCGTTCGTTCTCGGAATTCTGATCATTACTTATGCTCTTAAGTGGGGTATTCATCTGTCACGCCACTGGCTTGGGCTATCAGTAATTGCAGTCTTACTCTTCTCCTCGATAGCTGCGATTTCGGGAATTACACCAGGCGACTATCTTGAACACATGGGTTCAGTTGTTGCCGTGATGCTCGCAATGCTTGCGCTAGCATTTGCAATTACGGCGTACATCCAGCAAGAATATGTAGAATAAGACAGAAGGAGACAAACCACTTTGTTCCAAGCCCTGATTATTATTTGATTCTCTTTCTCGTATCAAGCTGTATGTACGAAGTGCGGGAATCTACACCCTTACATCTAGGCGACTTTTCCGATACAATGACTGTCGATCAGAACATGGTGCCTATGGTGTAATGGTTAGCACGAGGCCTTGTGGAGGCTTTAGTCCCGGTTCGAATCCGGGTAGGCACCCATTAAGAGAAATGATCCAGGCTTGACCTGGGTCATTTTCTTTAACAGCGTGCTACACTACCCGGATTCGAACAGTTGAAAGGGTCGGAAAACGATAGTTTTCCGTGGAGGAGAGCAGGTCCGACCACTGGTTGGACCGTTGAGAACCGTGGGTTCTTAAAGCGCAGAAGCTTTGCTTCGAGCAGTGAGCGTTCCGGGTAGGCACCCCGCACTAGAGTCACACAGTGACAAAATTAATTATCTACGTTCAGTTGATAGAAGTTTTCAAATAGTTTTGCAATTAGGATCGGGCCAGTACCTTCCGGGGTAGGGGTGTAAAACTGCAGCTTCTCCAATTCTGCTTTATGAGCTGTATCTAAATCACCGCTGATGCGTCCGTTCTTTTGACCGTATCCAAAATCAATAAACCCCGCACCATTCTTTAGCATCTCTGGCTTGACCAGTCCGGCCTGGCCGGTGCCGGATACGACCAGGTCGGCCTCTTTCAGCAGACCCAGATCAGAACCTTTATCGAGCACGGATACTTCCGGCGCTTTCCCGAAAAACCATGTTGCTACCGGTTTCCCAACCAGGGCACCAGCACCAACAACGGCGACATGCTTATCGTGGATATCGAAACTCATCTCTTTCAGAATGGCCTGCACTACTCCAACCGCTGGTGGAAGCACGTGCGGCTCCTCTTGGTACAGACGGCTCACTGCCAACCGGCTGAGTACGTCAAGATCTTTTTCAGGTGGTATTTGATTAATCAGTTGATTGATCTGAAACCGGCTGTCGAGCGGGAGTTGAATAACAATTCCACCCGTACCTTTATCCGCAGCCGCCTGCTGAACTAGCTCCTTAACCGCCGCCTGATCGTGATTGCTTGTTATTCTCTTGATCACAAAAGAAACACCAAGCCTTTCAGCGACTTGCTTCTTCTGCTGTACAAACCCAAAGGACTGCTGATTGTCATCCAGAAAAACCACCAATAATTTTTCTGGCGTTGGTTGCTGGTTAAGTCGTGCTATAATCTCCTCTGCCTTAATTTTTCCATTAATCTTCATAATATTTGTGCTGTTTCCTGCGCAGTATAGATGAAATACCGTCAGCAGGCCAGGTTGTGTATCGCGGTATCAAAACATGATATTCTTTAGGTAGGTGAAGATACCCAATTAGCAGATAATCTAACGTATATGGAAGCAAATATAATTCTTGACATAATCATTATTATCCTTGCCGTAATTGCACTTGCTGGGTTGTGGAAGACCTTTGAAAAGGCAGGTGAGAAGGGCTGGAAGGGGATCATTCCTGTCTACAATTGCTACGTCATGCTGCGCCTGACCAAGCATTCAGGTTGGTGGATCGCGGTATTTATTGCTCCGGTACTGCTGCTTATTTTGGTGAGGATTATTTACGGTGGAGAGATCCCAAACTCTACTACTGAAAACCCGGATGCCTTTCTCTCGACCATAGGGATTCTGGTGTTGTTGCTTGTGCTTGCCATCATGATTATTCAGACCGTCGTGACCTATGAGATGGCTCGGTCTTTTAAAAAGAGGCTTAGCTTTACTTTTGGTCTGATTTTTCTGCCGTTCGTCTTCTGGCCTCTGCTTGGATTTGGAGATGCGCGGTACGTAGGTCTTTCTGATTCGGACTGTACATGTTCTGGCGAAGGCTGCACCTGTGGTGATAAACAAGAAGCGTCGACAGATAAGGCGGACGAAGAAGAGGAGAAGGACAGTGCTGAGGCTTTTTCTGATTTTGATAGTGGTACTGATGAAGGTGAAGGAGAGTCTGAAGATGATGAAAGCAACAACAATGAAGATAACAAGAAAAATGAAGCAGAACACACGAACGGTGACTCTCAAAAGGATTCAGATCAAGGCTAGTAGTCTTGCTACTCATCAGCTGCTAAACACGACACCTGGATGTCGTGTTTTTGTATTTGGCCAAACTGCGTATAATGGAGATACTACTTACTAACCATTACGTATATATGTCTCACGAACTACCAGAACTGCCATACCTATACGATGCACTGCAGCCGGGAATTGATGAGCGAACGATGAAGATTCATCACGACAAGCATCACGCTGGTTATGTCAAAAAGCTCAATGTGGCGTTGGCTTCATATCCAGACCTGGTTGATATGTCTGTTGAGAAATTACTAAAAAATCTGCAGGCCCTGGATGTTTCCGACGCCGACCGTACCGCCATCCGCCAGAACGGTGGTGGGCATGCCAATCACTCACTTTTCTGGGAGATAATGGGCCCAGAAAAGGAGGTAGATGAGGAGCTTGTCTCCGAGATCGAGGATGCCTGGGGGTCAGTGGACGGCTTCAAGGATGAGTTTGCCGAGATTGCCAGCGGCCGCTTCGGAAGCGGTTGGGCCTGGCTAGTCCGTGACGAAGGCGGCGAGCTCTCCATCTACTCTACGGCTAATCAGGACTCACCACTACTGACCGGCGATACACCAATCATTGGTCTGGATGTCTGGGAGCACGCCTACTATCTTCAGTATCAGAATGAGCGGGGGTCTTACATCGACGCGTGGTTTGATGTGTTAAAGCTACTCCCGTAGCTTTAAATAGAGAGCCAATCGTGTCAGCCGGCAGATTTCTTTGTCAGCGCCTGCGGTTCTCACTCACCTTATTGTTATCATAAGGCTCGCTTCGCTCCTCGGCGCTTTCGCGAACTCTGCTCACCTGAGCACGATTTACGTTCGTGGTATACCGCCTACATTTTTTTTGTTTGTTTTAATCAGCCTACTTGGGCTGGTTTTGGAATAGTATTAAAAAATGCCTCCTGAATTAAATTAGCAGAAGGCATTTAAGTTGTTGTTATTTTTCAGATCAGAATTTGATTTCCATATCTGCTTTACTGGGATCGGGACCATCTGGTATGAGTATACATTTCTTATTTTCTGGCATTCGATAAAGTCTGGCTGTAAAGTACTCATCTTCTTCATAATCATCTTGATTTTGAAGAGCTTTTTTTACTTCAGGATCTTTCGGCGGCAGTGCTGCTTTGAGGGTCGTTGCAACCTCTTTTTCAGTATCAGCTTTTACTAGATAAGTTGTAGTGAAAAAAGAGGTCCATTTATGCATACCGATATACGGAGTAGTAAGAGTAACTAGAAAAATAGTGTTCATGATCTTGGGATTTAGTTTGGGGTTGTTACAGAACTACCTGCTAGAGTAGACCATAGATGCAATCTCTTCAAGTTTATTTTTGCTATAGTGGTAGCCATGAAATTAATTACATTAAATGTTTGGGGTGGTTTAAAAGAGCAAGAACTGGTGGATTTCTTTCAGCAGAAGAAGGGTGAGGTTGATATTTTCTGCTTACAGGAGGTAAATCACGATGCAGAAGGAAAGAATTCTGATTTTCCTGATGATAACCACACTTTTCTTGCCGATACTGCCGCTATATTAGAAGGGTACGATTACTACTTTTATCCGAGTATCGAGGATCACTACGGATTAGCCTCTTTTGTACGCAAGGGAATTAAAGTGGTAGATGAAGGGGATGAATTTGTGAGTGGAGAACATGGTCAGGCGTATGACCTGGAAACAGACAAGGATCATGCTCGTAATGTGCAGTTTCTTGAGATAGAAGAAGCTGGTGCGAATTTTTTGATTCATAACTTCCACGGTATGTGGACGAAAGAAGGAAAGATTGATACTCCAAAGCGAATTCAGCAGGCAAAAAATATTGCGAATCATCTTAAGGATCAAAAATTACCACAAATAATTGCGGGTGATTTTAATTCTCGACCAGACACCCAGAGCATGAAGATCATTGAAGAGGCTGGATTACGAAATCTGGTGAAAGAGTATGGCGTCACTGATACGCGGACAGGGTTTTATGAAAAGGAGGAGCGCTTTGCCGACTACATTCTCGTTTCGGATGGTGTGCAGGTAAATGACTTCAAGGTACTGCCAGACGAAGTATCTGACCACGCGCCGCTGTACCTGGATTTTGCTATTATGTGATTACAATGATCGTACTTGATACGGAGACAACTGGTATTGACCCGCAAAAATGTTCGTTACTTTCGATTGGCGCTCTTGAGTTTGAGAATCCCAAGAACCAGTTTTATGGCGAATGTAGAATTTTTGATGGAGCAGTTGTGCATGATAAAGCACTGGAAGTTAATGGGTTCTCTGAAGCTGAAGCCGTTGATCCAGAAAAGCCATCACCGGGTGAGTTGCTGAGTTCTTTCTTCGCCTGGTCGAAGAGTTGCGCAGAAAGAGATGTTGCTGGTCATAATGTTACTTTTGACACTGGTTTCTTACTAGCCCAGGCGGATCGTGACAATCTCACGTATCCTTTTTCGCATCGTGTTGTTGATACATATTCATTGGCCTGGATGCATATGGTGCAGTCGGGAGAGGAGATTCCACGCAAAGGTGATTGGTCTAGCATCGATTCTGATTTTATATTCAACTATGTTGGTATTAGCCAGGAGCGTGGCGAGCATAATGCGTTGGAGGACGCCAAGCTCACTGCCGAGGCTATTTCACGACTGGCGTACAACAAGCAGCTTCTGGAAGAGTATCAACAATTTCCCATTCCGTGGAAATAGACCCACTTACTTAAAGTTTGGATAGATAAAATAAACCCCGAGGCGCTGATCTGCGCTCGGGGTGTTGGTTTGAATTACTGATAACGAACCTTTTTCAAATGAATGATCGCATTCTTCACAATCTCGGTCAGCCTCCTTTCTTTCATTTCGTCATTTAATAAAGGATTCATAAGCCCAGCCTGCGCCCAGGAATTTCGGATAATGCTTTCTGTGTACTTTTCACAGCGAAGCTCCCTTAATGCTTCCGGTGCGTTTTCGTAGAGTTTATTGATAAACTGCATCATGATGGGTTTCTGTGCCCTTGCTTCTTTTCTTAGTTCGTCCAAGAGTTCTTTCACGGTTCTTTCAACTTTCATGGCTTTATCCATAACAACCTCCTGGTTGTATTTATTAAAGAATTTTAGTTTAAGCTGCTCTTAGCTTGTCATGTAAAAAAGACTTCGTCAAGAGATTTTTCGTTGCAATTTGTTTTGTAAGCCTTACAATAAGCAACATATGAAAACAATACTTACAATTATAGGACTCGCAATTTTAGCCGTAATCATTTTCTTTGTGATTGGTGGCAACACGGCCGATGCGCCGACAAACACGGCTACTTCGACTGACGAGGTGGCAACCAGCACAGAAGCAGAGCTTGAAGCTAATGTGTCAGACGGTGAGTACACCGTCGATACGGAGAATTCAATAGTAACCTGGAAGGCCGAAAAGAGCTTCGTGGACGGATACGCTGACAGCGGATTTATTCCCGTATCAACCGGGACAATCACTGTTGCTGAGGGGGTTGTTGCTACAAGTAGCATTACACTAAACGTGGCGGAAATAACAGCTACTGAGACCTCAAATATCAACGTTGGCGTGGATCGGCTTACCAGTCATCTGCGCAGCGATGATTTCTTTGCCACCGAGGAGTTTCCTGAAGCAAGCTTTACCGTTACCAATATTGAAGCAGTAGAGGGAAGTGAAACCACTTACAACGTAACCGGTGATCTTACTATCAAAGGCGAGACAAACGAAATTACCTTCCCGGCTGAGATTGGGATGGATGATTCCCAACTGGTCGTTTCCGGCAGCACCGTGATTGACCGTACCGAGTGGGATGTACGCTTCCGATCCCCGTCATTCTTTAACGACCTTGGTGACAACGCGATTGCCGACGAGGTTTCCATTACCTTCGATCTGGTAACACACTCTACCGCTAACTAATAATTAAGAGCTAATTTGCTAATAGCTAACCGCTAAAGGCTCGCTTATATGACTTACATAGACGAACGCTATTCAACACCACTTACAAAAGTTGTACTGGCCCTACTACTGATCGTTACTTTTTTCTTTGTGGTGATGTCAGTAAACGAGATTCGTGAAGGTGCCTACATCGGTCAGTCATCTGATGTGCAGAACACAATTTCGGTAAATGGTAAGGGCGAAGCCACCGCCATTCCGGACACGGCCAAGTTTACGGTTGGTGTAACACATGAAGCTGATACGGCAGAGGAGGCACAGACGCAGTCGAGTGAGGCGATGAATGAAATAATTAATTATCTTGCAGATGCAGGAATTGCTGAAGAAGATATCAAGACGATCAATTACAATGTCTCTCCTCGGTATGAATACTACGAAGCCCAGATTAGCCGACCGGGTGGTCAGCGTCAGCTAGTGGGGTATGAGGTAAGTCAGACCATTGAGGTTACGACTGATGATCTTGATCGTGCAGGCGAGCTACTCAGCGGCGTTGGTAGTCGTGGTGCTGACCGTGTTTCTGGATTACAGTTTGTTGTTGATGACGAGGAAGGGGTGCTGCGAGAGGCACGTGGAAATGCCATCGCTGATGCCCGTATAAATGCCGAGCAACTTGCCGAGGATCTTGGCGTACGTCTTGATGGAGTTGTTGGTTACAACGAGCTTGGTGGCGTCTCACCAATGTATCGTATGGAGCAGGCTGCTTTTGCAGATGATGCTGGTATGGGTGGCGGTGTATCTCCACAACTCCCGACTGGTGAGAATCGAGTAGAGTCTCGTGTTCAAGTGATTTATAAAATCAGGTAGTGTTCACATTCTTCTTTTGTGTGTGCACAAATAATTCTCCAGCGAAGAATTTTATCCGCTCGCGTGATTTTTCCACTACGTGAAAACCGTGCAAATTACGCTGCGCGAGGCGCCACAAAAGAAAACGTTCTCTTTCAAGATAAAAAACCGCACAAATGTGAGGTTTTGTGCTGATTATATCAACAGATTGCTTGACCTATATTAAATTTTGTTCTACTCTCTACTTAGATAGATTCACCTTCACATAAATTCACAATCAAAACAGGATTCTTATGAAAAAACTGACTGCATTCCTATCACTACTGATACTCACTGTCTCTGTACCGACCATTGCTGCAGCTGTTCAGTCTGACGTAACCAATCCAACCGACCGCCTTGTCTTCCAAGGAATTGCTGAAAATAACTTTAGTTCAGTCGATAAACGAAATCTTGCTCGTGGAGAAGTGATTGAGAAAGAATTTCTTCAACCCGCCTTCCCGGCTAAACTTTTTCCCGTGGTTGAGCGGAGACAAAAAAGTATTATAGCTAATTTCTCTGCAGATAATTCCGGGATTGTAACCGAGGTGCCTGGAACTCGAAAAGAGTCCATGATAACCGAAAGCTCCTCAAGAGGACTACTGACTTCAATAGCGTGGTTAGTAATTCCATTCGCCAGTATTTTCTTTTTTGCGCTTTCTAGACCAAATAACAAAAAGCATGAAAAGGACTTCAAGAAGTTCGCCTTATCTTCTGGATCAATTGTTCTCGTCAGTCTTTTGGCCGGTGCGTATATTGGACCAACAGTCGGCTTACTTGTTGGAGCCGTTGGTGGAGTTATCATTGGAGCCGTCTATCTTTCTTTGTTCGGCTTCTTTGCTACATTTCTGTCAGCTGGGACCGTCGGTTACTATGCAGGAATCATGACAGGGGCTGATACATCCTTAGGGATACTTTACTCGTACTGGGGGTTATACCTATTAGTATGCGCCCTAGCGGTTTTGGCTCGATGGGGTCAGAATCACTCTACTACTGAACTCATAACAGGGTAGTAATTAAAACATTAATTTATTGGAACGCACTGATTTAATCAGTGCGTTTTTTACTTTTTTACCCCAAAATCTCTGGTTTGTGGGTTTACATGCAGATAAATTTTTGCTACATTTATCCATGCAGCGCCAAAGACCACAGGCAAAGCTTGCGCAATTTCTAATGACCAATTCCTAATTTCTAGTTACTTTTAGAGATTAGATATTCCGATTTAGAAATTCGAGCGTAGCGAGTAAGTCCTGTCGAGGCCGCACAGACTCCAGATTTTTTGTATTTGGATACGTTGCGGTGGCTTGGCGCCACCGCTTTTTTTATTGAGCGGTTAGCGAAATACCAGGTTAAACATCCCGCTAAAGCGGGATAAAATCGTAGATTTTGTTCAACACGGGTAATGATCACTTTATTCACTAGATCGAAATAATTATGGCACTAACACGAACACAAAAGACAGAAGTGCTTGCAGACCTGAGAGAGATCCTGGATCAGGATCAGACTGTCACCTTTGTTCGTTTTGATCGTCTGTCTGTTGGCCGTATCGATGAGTTGCGAAGTCAGCTTCGCGAGGATGATGTACGCCTACAGGTTGTTAAAAAGACGCTACTTGGTGTGGCGCTTGATGATGCCGAGATTCCTGGTGATAAGCCAGAATTTCCGGGTCAGATTGCCCTCACGTATGGTCCTGGCAAAACAGCTTCTGCCCGCGGTTTGCACAACTTCAAGGTTGATGCAGATGCTGGTGAAGAGCTCGAGATTGTCGGCGGTATCTTCAATGGGGAGTACCGAGGCCAAGAGTCAATGATGGAGATCGCTCAGATTCCATCCACCGAAGAGTTGCGAGGTATGTTTGTTAACCTTATCAGCTCACCGGTCAGTGGCTTTGCAGTAGCACTTGATCAATACGCACAAAAGCAGGAAGCATAAACGGAAAATTTTTATCACGTCTGACGTGATCTAATTAATAATATCTAATTTCTAATTAATTATGGCTGAAGAAAAAAACAACGAAGAGGAGAAGAAGGAGGAAGAGGAAAGTGAAGAGGAGGAGACCGAAGAAGCAGAAGAAGAAAAGGAAGAGGAAGCAACCGAAGAAGAAGAGTCAGCAGATGACGAAGCCGACGATGCTGATGACGCAGATGAATCTGAGGACACAGAGGAAGAAGGTGAGGATGTAGAGGTTCCAGAGAAGTTTGCTGACATTGTCGAAGAGATCGAAGGTATGCCTGTTATCGAGCTGAACGAGCTGGTAAAGCTTCTGGAAAAGAAGTGGGGCGTATCTGCACAGGCAGTAGCTGCTGCCGGTGGTGGCGGTGGAGAAGAGGAAGAGGAAAAGGATGCCTACGATGTAGAGCTAACTGACTTCGGTGACTCCAAGATTGGTGTTATCAAGGCAGTAAAGAGCGCGCTTGGTCTGGGTCTAAAAGAGGCCAAGGGACTCGTTGAGGACGCACCAGTTGTACTGAAAGAAAAGGTTGCAACTGAGGATGCTGAGGCGATGAAGGAGGCGATTGAAGAGGCGGGTGGAAGTGTGGAATTGAAGTAGCTTGAAGTTTATCTACTTACTGCACTACAAGTAAATTCCCAGCGGGAATTTCTATCTGCTCAGCATCGCAGTCCCGTGCATACGGGACATCATGCTGCGATGCTTGCGCAAGGCTTGTAAGCAGATAACACTTCACACCGCCTCGAGGGAGGTTAAGGTAAAAAAGACTGCCCAGTGGGCAGTCTTTTTTGTTGGCTCGATAAGAGAAAATAAATTGACAATTCTTCTTTAAATCTGTACTTTAATATTAAATGTAATCTTAACAACTAAATAGGAGGTGCCTATGGCACGTTCACGAAAAGACAGAGTATTTGACGCCCTTAGTCCACAAGAAGAAGACTCAGCGATATTTAAAACTCGACACGCAGTCAATTGGTCACAGCACTGGAAGGTACAAAAAGCCAGTCGAGGTATCCGGGATCTGCAGGGAGAACTGTTCGAAAAGGTAGAGAAGCGAGAGTTGTTGGAGGGGATTTTTGGTAGAGATGGTGGTTTAAAGCAAGTTCGATCTAAGTTTTGGTCATTGCTGATCTCATTGCTGGTCTCATCCACTATTGCTAGCTTAGCGGCTGGAAAAATAGTGGAGAAGATATTCGAGATTTGGTACTGGAGGGGTTTTTTAAGCCTTCTCTTCATCACTTCGGTTGCTTCTTTCTTGTATACTCTTTACAGAACGTATATTGATCTCTACCCGCGCGCAGCTTGGCTTTATTGGTGGAAGGTACGCAAAGAAGAGCGCGAGCCGATCAACTCTATTGAGGCGATTGAGCATTTGATCTATTTATTCAATAAAAGTTCGATTACTGAGTTGTCGGGAGCCTTCAGTGATATGTACCATTACAACAAGTACAGAGAGGAGGCTGTGAAGTATCGGGACTGGCTAGAGAAAAACACACAGAAAGATTCTATCCACAGCCAAGAAGTTCTTGATATGTTCAAGGACCGCTTTGATGCCGTAGAAAGCATTTTTCAGAAGCTTGAACGAAAGGAAGAAGAGATACTGACTCAAGCCAAAAAGCTATCGGCAAAGACTTTCCCCAGTCACAAGAAAGAGATGGTTAGGATAGAGAGGTCTATTTCCGAGCTTGTTTCTGAAGAGTCAGGTAATATCGAGAATCTTCTCGTACAACCACAGGAGAAAAAGAGTGAAATCGAAGAAGAAATCATCACTTCTGTGAAAACGCTTCATGAGATGTTCAGTACAGCCTTGAGAATCTGTAGAAACATTCACCATGAAAAATGGAAGAAGCGAGATGATGACTCTGTTACTCGCATGTCGACTAAGTCTCTAACGAGAATCCAGAAGATGGAGTTAACAGAAGACGACGAAGTCAAAGAGGAAGAAGACATCTCAAATGAAAAATAATCACAACCCGCTCCTGCCCAGTTAATTCTGGGGAGGGGCTTTTTAAAACACACAGAAAATATTTTTCCAGAATGTTTTGTGTTAAAATCGTTTTTGTATGGATATTCTCGAAACACTATTTTCCAGTGCCGCCCGGGTACGAATTCTCCGGACGTTTTTATTTCAGCCGCGCAAGACATTCTCTGCCAGCGACATTGCCGAGCGGACTGACGTAGCCTCAACGACTGCACGGGCTCACGCGCAGGATCTGGCGGCCATTAAGCTACTGCATGAGGTCGAGGCAAAAGATTACACCAACGGTCAATCAGTGACAGCCTGGAAGCTGAATCGTAACTCAAGTCTGCGACGCCCGCTGCATGAAATCGTGCTCAAGCATCAGGACATCACCCCGGATGATATTAAGAAGCGTCTCGAGCGACTGGGGGACATCTCGCTTCTAGTTCTTAGCGGAATCTTTTCCGGCACCGATGATCGACCCATTGATGTACTGATTGCAGGCAGCGGTATCGATACCGCAAAGCTTGCCCGGTCGCTATCACGAATTGAAAAATCTTTTGGAACCGAGCTACGTTATACGCACCTTTCTAAAGAAGAGTTTGATTATCGACGTAATGCCTACGACCGACTGATCCGCGATGTACTCGACTACCCGCACCACGTCCTGATTGACGAAAAGAATGTTACTACGCAGCTGGATTAGCTTGCGAGTTACTAGCCTCTAGCAATTAGCTCTTAGCCACGTCGAACGTGGTAAAACATTTAGCGCATTTTTTAAGATAAACAGCACGTGTTACGTAGCATGCTACGTAACAAGTAAAGGTAATTGACTACCAAACAAAGCGAGCAATACACAAGCTTGCTTGTATATTCGAGCGACGTGCAGGAAGGTTGATTCTTGAATCAACTCTCCAAGCGTAGTGAGTGACATGGACACTTGTATCTATGTCCGAACGGAGCGCCGGGAGACAAAAAAATAACCTGCTTTCAAGCATGCTTGAAAGTAGGAAAGCTGAGAGCTTTCCAGAGAACCCCTCGTTATCTTTTTGACAAAGACCTTATAAGATGCTTTAATAAGTTCAGATTTACATTAATTAATACGAACAAACCCGCCCCGGAGGGCGAAGATAATGGAAGAAACCAAAAAAGATCTGAAGATTACCGCTGAAGATTTGAGTGAATTGAAAGACGAACAGCACAGATTCTATGCCAGAACTGTCACCAAGCCAGGTAGTGCACTTGATAAGTTTGATGACGCACTTAACCAATTGACAGAAAATGAAAAATGGATTCTTTTTTTGCACCATGCTGAGAACCAACCTTTCAAGGTAATTGCAACAGAAATGTCACTTCCGTACCATGATCCACAGCAGGTTAAAAATATACATGACGAAAGCATGCAGAAACTTATTGAGGAACTTGACTTGTCATCAGAGGATGAAATAAGTCACCTTTTTGTCTTTAAAGATCTTCAGCAAAAGGCTCTCAAGGTGATAAATACACTTTCTTCGTGAATAAGAAATATAGATACCGAATTTGCAATAAGCAGTTCGGTATTTTCTTTTAAGCCTGCAATTTTAATTGCTGGCGTTACCCGCTTACTTGAAGCTTCAAGTAAGCGGGTAAACCTTAAAGTGAGTATCTTTATTTCATAAGCCTCGCGCATTATTAAAACCACAGCCGTAGGCTGTGGTTGCTATTTAAGTGAGCCTTCTTATGTTGTAAGCCTTGCGCAGGGCAATTTGCATGGTTTCTGCGTTGCAGAAAAATTGCCCGAGCAGATAAAATTCTCCGCTGGAGAATTATTTGTAGTGCAGCAACATAAAGAAGGCGAACGACCCCTTGACTCTGAAGGTGATTTTCTTTACTATGGCACTCAGCCTCACGGCCGCGTGGGCTTGTTTTGCGCGCGTAGTGAGGCATGTTGATTTCAGTACAGCTTCTCGGTGCATGGTCGCGAGCCAAGATTTGTTCTCGCGCGTTCGCGTCCGTGAATACCGGGACGGCTTAGAGAGATTACAAACATTACTAGAATTTAGTTTTTATTTTATTATGGCAGACTTTAATCGAGACAAACCCCACGTCAACATCGGTACAATTGGCCACGTTGACCACGGTAAGACAACACTTACTGCCGCAATCCTGCACACCCTGTACAACACTGACGGGTACGATGCACAGGAGAAGGCGATCGACCAGATCGACAACGCTCCTGAGGAAAAGGATCGTGGTATTACAATTGCGTTGGCACATACTGAGTACATGACACCAAACCGTCACTACGCTCACGTTGACGCCCCAGGACACGCCGATTACATTAAGAACATGATCACCGGTGCCGCCCAGATGGACGGAGCTATCCTTGTGGTAGCTGCGACTGATGGTGCGATGCCACAGACTCGTGAGCACATCCTCCTGGCTCGCCAGGTTGGTGTTCCACGCCTCGTTGTATTCCTTAACAAAACCGACATGGTTGATGACCCAGAGTTGATTGATCTGGTTGAGGAGGAGATTCGTGAACTACTAACACAGTACGAGTACGATGGAGACAACACTCCAGTACTTCGCGGCTCAGCCCTGAAGGCACTTGAGTCTGAGGATGCTGAAAGTGAAGAGGCCAAGGCTGTCATCGAGCTTATCGACGCTGTCGATGAGTGGATCGAGGAGCCGGCTCGTGAGACTGACGTACCATTCCTGATGCCGATCGAGGATATCTTCTCAATCGAAGGTCGTGGAACGGTTGCGACAGGACGTATCGAGCGTGGAGTGATGAACGTTGGTGACGAGGCCGAGATTGTTGGTATCAAGGACACACAGAAAACCACAATCACCGGAATCGAGATGTTCAATAAGCAGTTGCAGGAAGGTCAGGCTGGTGATAACGCCGGAATTCTGCTACGTGGTCTGAAGAAAGACGACATCACCCGTGGACAGGTTATTGCAGCTCCAGGCTCAGTAACACCACACACAAGTTTTGAAGCTGAGGTGTACGTCCTCTCCAAAGAGGAAGGTGGACGACACACTCCATTCTTCTCTGGCTACAAGCCGCAGTTCTACATCCGCACAACGGACGTAACTGGTGAAGTAACGCTAGAAGAAGGAACAGAGATGGTAATGCCGGGTGATACCGCTACCTTCAAGATTCAGCTGATTAACCCAGTTGCGCTTGAGGACGGAACTCGATTTGCTATCCGAGAGGGTGGTAAGACGGTTGGTGCTGGTGTTGTAACCAAGATCACAGAATAGTATGGCGCAAGCTACCGACACTGACACAGGCCAGAAGCTCCGCATTCGTGTGCGAGCCTACGACCACAAAATCCTTGACTCATCAATTCAGCAAATCCTTGATACCGCTATTCGGTATGAGGCTGAGGTAGCCGGTCCTGTACCGCTACCAACCGAGACCAAGAAGTATACGGTGAATCGATCGACCTTTGTACACAACGATGCGCGAGAACAGTATGAAATGCGTGTACACAAGCGTCTTATTGATATTCAGGATCCAGCTGCTGACGTAATGGATGCACTGACGAACCTGAATCTTCCGGCTGGTGTCTCGATTGATGTGCAAATGGTTTAACGTTCGCACCCTTCTCTTTACACAGACATAAATAAAATCCTTGTAGATTTTTTATCCGCTCGGTCCGACTTGAGTCGGACCTGTGCGAGGTCTGAGTAAAAGAGGGTGCTCACTTTAAGGTCGTACATCTCTCCCGAGAGATGTACGTGCCTGTCTGCCTGCTGGCAGACAGGGTAGTAGTAGAGGGTAAGTTGCATTTACCTCTTGAGATTGGTACAGTTTGAGCGCGAAAGTGTTGCTAAATGGTTAGGAGATCTCATTACATCTTCTGACAAATTGAAGATATAAATCATGAAATACACACTTGGAAAAAAGAAAAGAATGACCCAGATCTTTGACGAGATGGGCAAGGCACATCCGGCCACCCCGGTAGCGGTTGAGCCCCTGAAGGTTGTTCGTATCAAAACGAATGATACAGACGGATACGCTGCTTACCAGCTTGGTTACGGGAGTCGTTCTGAAAAGAACACACCAAAGCCACAGCAGATTGAAGCAGCCAAGCGCGAGGACGGAACGTACTTTCGTTTCTTACGTGAGTTCCGACTCCAGGGTGATGACGACATCACGCTTGAGGTCGGTGATACGCTGGACGTTGATGCTTTTGCTGTCGGCGACAAGGTTAATGTGTCCGGTGTTACGAAAGGAAAGGGATTCCAGGGTGTGGTAAAGCGTCATGGATTTGGTGGCGGTCGCCGCTCTCACGGTGGACAGAAGTCAGCAGAGCGCGGACCAGGATCCATCGGTGCGACCGGCCCAAGCCACGTATTTAAAGGTACCCGCATGGGAGGGCGCATGGGAGGAGAGAAGTCGACTGTTCAGAATCTTGAGATTGTGCACGTTGATCCGTCAGAAAATCTCATCTACATTCGCGGTGGGCTTCCGGGCCCAACAGGTGCTACAATCGAGATAAATGGAGAGATGCACACCAGTAAAACAGCCGCTTAATCATGAAATCATCTGTATACAACACAGCCGGTGAATCAGCCGACTCAATCGAACTTCCCGACGTGCTTTTCGGGCAGAAGCCGCGAGTTGATCTGCTGCATCGAGTGGTAACAGTGACGCGAAATAATCTTCGCCAGCCGATTGCCAGCACTAAAGACCGTCGTGATCGTGCTGGTGGTGGTCGTAAGCCGTGGCGTCAGAAGGGTACGGGTCGGGCTCGCCATGGTTCGGTTCGCAGCCCTATCTGGCGTGGTGGTGGTGTTACCTTTGGTCCAGATAAAGAGCGAAGCCATAAAGGTAAGGTGAGCAAAACAGAACGACGTCAGGCAGTGGTATCGGCTTTGTCCGGAAAGCATCGCGACGGTGAAGTACTGTTTGTTGATGAACTCTCTTTCAAGGAGCCGTCTGCTGCTGCCGCTCGCGAGATGATCACCAATCTTTCCGGTGTAAAGGGATTTGCCCCACTTGAAGACCGTCGCAAGAACGCAGCGCTCATTATCCTGCCCGAGTATGATGAAAATGTAGCGTTGTCCTTCCGTAACTTTGGAAACATTGCTGTACGAGAGGCAAAGGACATCAGCACACTTGATTTATTGACGTATAAATATACAATCATTGCTGACCCAGAGAAGGTTCTGGACACCCTCGTCTCTCGCGTTACGGCTAAAACTGCTTAATTATGGCTTTATTTGGAAAAGACAAAAAAGAAAAGGATACCGAAAAGAAGACGAAAGAGTCTTCAGCCGATGACACGTCAACGAACGTCTCAGTAGCCACTGCCAAGCGAGTCGACAACAGCAATCACGATGTTTTGGTTAAGCCGCTCATTACTGAGAAGGCGACGTATATGACTGATGACGGTATCTATGCATTTGTTGTACGGTCTTCGGCCAACAAGCCCCAGATTAAGCAGGCGGTAAAGGATGTGTATGGCGTTGATGTGGTGAAGGTTCGTACCGTCACGCTACCAGCCAAGCAGGTACCGGCCCGATCACGTCGAGCGAAGCCAGGTACCAAAGGCGGTCTCAAGAAAGCTTACGTTCATCTGAAAGACGGCGACTCAATCGAACTAATGTAAATAATATGAAAGACCCACGACCAACAACACCATCACAGCGACACACACGACTTTCTGATCACAAGAAGTCGGTAACTCGCTCCAAGCCATACAAGCGCCTGACCAGCGCGCGTCGAGGTACTGGTGGTCGTGGAAACACCGGGAAGATCACGACTCGTCACAAGGGTGGCGGGCACAAGCGCCGCATGCGTGGCATTGATTTCTCTCTTCGTGATAAGCAGGGAATTCCGTCAGTTGTTGAGTCCGTTGAGTATGATCCAAACCGATCCGGCTACATTGTCTTGCTTCTGTTTGCTGACGGTGAGCGGCGCTACATGCTGGCTCCGCAAGAGCTTTCAGTTGGTGAGCCGGTGGCGATTGCCGAGGATGCAGAGGTAAAGCCAGGTAACCGATTGGCGCTTAAGAATATTCCTGTTGGTACAAGTGTTTTTAATATTGAACTAAAGCCAGAAGGAGGCGGAAAGATTGCCCGTTCTGCGGGCAACAGTGCCGAAGTATCAGCCAAAGGCAAGAAGCATGTAACGCTGAAGATGCCGTCTAGCGAGGTACGCAAAGTATCGCGTGAATGTTTTGCATCTGTAGGTACTGTTTCCAACCCAGAACACCGACAGCGGGTGATTGGTAAAGCTGGTCGTAACCGCTGGCTTGGCAAGCGCCCAACGGTACGTGGACAGGCGATGAACCCAGTTGATCATCCGTACGGTGGTGGTGAGGCGCATCACACTCGTGGAACCAAGCGAGCAAAAACCTACACTGGTCGTCCGGCTGGTAAAGGGCAGAAGACACGTAATCGCAAGAAGTACTCGAATAAGCTAATCGTATCGCGGCGTAAGAGTAAGAAGAAAAAGAAGTAGCTCATACCCTGTTTTGTTGCGTTACAAATAAACCACGCCAGCGCGTGGTTTTTATCTGCTCGGATGATTTTCTGCTAGCGCAGAACCATGCAAATCACCCTCCGCAAGACTTACAAAACAGAGTATTCGCACCAATAGCGACCAGCTCTTTCTAGAAAGAGCTGGTCTTAAAATAAAGATACCTTCGAAATAAGATAGATTCGCTCGAATATTGTAAATCGCCGAGCTGGCGATTTTTTAGTACGTATAAAAAAAGAAACTCGTATGCCGCTAAGCATACGAGTTTTGTTGTTAGTTATTATTTATCTGTGTCTTTCTGATTTGAAGATACGCAGACCCTGACCGTTTTCATCTGTTTTTTCCCAACTAAGATCATCTGGGCCAAAGTTACGAAAGTGTGCTTGCAGTAGTGAGTTAATGCAGTTACATTGGTATGTCGCCAGACACCAATTGAGGTCAATTAATTTACCTCCGACTACTTTCCAGTCCTCGGACAATACTGGTTCTTTCCAGTCTTCAATCAGAAGACTGGGATTATTGGGTCTTTGGATCAATATTGCAATTCCAATATTACCATTACTTTGTTCACATTTTATAAGTGACAATACCTCGTTGCCGCCAAATCTTCCTCTCGGCAATTGGCTTGTTACTTTCAACTTTTCAAAGTCACCAGTTACATAATGAACCTTAAGACCGTGATTAAGGTCCTCTGGTTGGAATTCAGCAGATCCGCTTCCATTAACAACTGCACTTGCTTTTTTGTCTAGCATTACTTACTCCTTTTGTTTGGTTTTGGTTTTATAAAAAACACATCCTCTACACATCTCTTGTGTGAAGATGCTTCCCGATTAAAATAATAGCGTATTAAACATCTTTTGGCAACTATATGTGTTGATCCCGTTAGAGAGTAAATATACATCCTGTAGTGACAAAAGGCGGTTCCTGTACTCTCTAACGGGATTGACATTCTGCCCGATTTTGCTACCATGCGGGAGCAGTAAGCCTCATTTTTTCGGGGTTAAGCCTGCCTGACGGCAGGCTTTTACACTGCCAACCTAACTTACCTATGACACGATCACTGAAAAAAGGACCATATGTTGATATTAATCTTCAGGAGAAGATTGCTAACACAACTCCGCAGGAAGCTGGAGTGATTAAGACATGGGCACGTAACTCGCAGATCTCACCGGACATGGCGGGATTCACGTTTGGTGTTCACAATGGTCGTGAGCATATTAAAGTAACTGTCTCTGAGGACATGGTTGGTCACCGTCTTGGGGAGTTTTCTCCAACACGCACGTTTCATCGGCATGGTGGTCGAATGCAGAAGAAACTCGAGGAGCAGAAGCAGGATGCTGAGCGTTCTCAGGCGCAGGCGGCTAAGGAGCAGGCCAAGAAGGCTTCATAATTTAATCATGAAAGCTAAACTGACACAGTATCGCCAGTCTCCACGTAAAGTTCGCCTTGTTGCGGATGAGATTCGTGGAAAGACCATAGACGAGGCGCTGCGCAAGCTTCGCTTTCTGACTAAGCGTGCAGCTAAGCCGATGGCAAAACTGATTGAGTCAGCAGTAGCGAACGCGGAAGAGAATGACGGTAAGCGTCGTGATGACCTGATTATCTCTACCGTCACCGTCGATAACGGTCCAACGCTTAAGCGTTTCCGACCCCGAGCCCGTGGACGTGCTACACGAATTAACAAGCGAACCAGTCACATCGCTATTACACTTAGCGAGGCTGACAAATCATAAGGTTTAATATCTAATGTCTAAAATTTTGGGCATTAGAAATTAGAAATTAGAAATTTATGACTCATACCGTACATCCATATGCACATCGAATTGGAATCCTCCGCGGCTGGAAGTCGCACTGGTTTTCTGAGAATGATCAGTACCGCAAATACTTCAAGGCGGATACGCTCATTCGTAATTACGTTGAGCAGCAGACACGAACCCACCACGTGAGCTCTATTGAGATGGAGCGTAGTGAAGGAAAGCTTAGTGTCATCATCAAGACCAGCCGTCCCGGTCTTGTTATCGGACGAAACGGTGAGAATGCGCAGGTGCTAAAGGATGGAATTGATAAGCTGATCCGCAAGCAGGACCTAGAAAAGCCAGAGCACATTGCGATTGATGTACAGGAGGTCCGCTCACCAGAATCAGACGCGGCGATTGTCGCGCAGATGGTACGCAGTAGTCTTGAACGTCGCTTCCCGTATCGTCGAACCCTAAAACAAACGGTTGACAAAGTGATGGCTAACCGTGATGTAAAGGGTGTCCGTATCTCGATTGCTGGTCGACTCGGCGGTGCTGATATGTCCCGTCAGGAGGAGGTGAAGAAGGGCCCAATTCCACTACAGACCTTCCGAGCTGATGTTGATTTTGCTCGTGATACTGCTGTACTTTCGTACGGAGCGATTGGAGTTCAGGTATGGATCTACCGTGGAGAGGTATTTGATAACGAAACCAAAAACTAATTATGTTGTTTCCGAAGAAAGTAAAACACCGCAAGTGGCACAAGATGCGCCGGCACCCTGACAAGATCGGGGTAGCGAGCCGTGGAACAAAAATTTCCTTCGGATCGTATGGTATCAAAACACTTTCGTACGGACGCATTACCTCAAATCAGATCGAGGCTGCCCGTCGTGCCGGAAAGCGTCACGCTGGAAAGGCTTCAAAGATGTGGGTACGAATCTTTCCAGATCGTCCATATACTGCCAAGGCACCAGAGGTACCCATGGGATCCGGAAAAGGAGAGCTAAAGGGCTACGAGGTAGAGGTGCTTCCAGGACGGATGCTTTTTGAAATTGACGGTGTTACCGAAGATGTAGCTCGAGAGGCTTTTCGCAAGGCTGCTACCAAGCTGCCTGTAAAGACCAAGTTTGTCTCTCGAGATCATTCTTAATACTATGGCAGATTTTACGAAAAAAACCGATAAGGAGTTAGAGAAATTACTCGAAGAAAAGCGTGAAGCGCTTCGTGAGCAGCGATTTTCTCTGACAAGCGCCAGTGGTGAGGATGTTCGTGATATGAGGGAGAGCAAAAAAGATATTGCCCGCATTCTTACCGAGCTGCGCTCACGAGATCTAGCTTAATTTATTTCCATACTATGTCTGAAAAGAAAACAAAACCAAATCCAAAGAAACTACAAGGAACCGTCGTATCTACGGATATGGAAAAGACGGCTGTGGTGATGATCGAGCGCTTTGAAAAGCACCCAAAGTACCTAAAATATATAAAGAGAAAGAGTAAGCAGTTGGTGCATGACCCTGAGGAGCAAGCAAGTGTTGGCGATAAGGTCATCATCGAAGAAACTCGACCGGTCTCAAAGAAGAAGCGTTTCAAGCTTAAGGAGATTCGTAATTAATCAACCATGATTCAGCCACAAACATTAGTAAAAATTTGTGATAACGCCGGAGGAAAAATCGGCCGCGTTTTCAAGGTAATTGGTTCTTCCAAAAAGCGCACCGCCGAGATTGGTGAGGTAGTGGTACTGTCGGTACAGGTAGCCGAGCCACGAAAGGATGTGAAGAAAAAGGATGTGAAGCACGCTGTTGTTGTTCGTCAGCGCAAGGCGAAGCGTCGAGCCGATGGATCATACATTCGTTTTGATGAAAATGCAGTTGTGTTGATCGACAAAGAAACCGGCTTGCCGCTCGGTAACCGTGTCTTCGGTCCGGTTCCACGTGAGCTGAATGATGCTGGGCATGGACAGATTGCCTCATTGGCTAATGAGGTTGTATAGACGTGCAAACCGCTTAGGACTTAAGGAGTCTTAAGCGGTGAGTGGGTCGAACAACCCGAGTACCATAGCAAAGCTAGCCACAGGAAGATCAACGAAAAAGGAAGTAAAGTAATATTATTATGAACGTCAAAAAAGGTGATACAGTAGAAATAATTGCTGGCAACGACCGTGGCAAAACGGGTACCGTTGACCGCGTGATTCCGAAGGAGAATCGCGTGGTAGTTGAAGGAATTAATATCCGCAAGAAGCACACCAAGATAACTTCTGATGGTGGTGGCATCATCGAGAAAGCGATGCCTATCCATGCTTCTAACGTGCGGAAGATCAAGGAGTAAATGTATATTTCGACTATGAATCTTCCGTACCCAGCCCTTTCTGTGTGGCAAAAGATGCTGTATTGTGTACACGATTTTGAAAGAGCTGGGTGCTGGAATTTCTAAGTTTACTCAAGTTGTCACTTTCGCTCACTAAGTAATTTCAACATGACTCAAACACTACAAGAAAAACAAAAAACTGCCTTCGATGCACTATCTGAAACCCAAGGATATGAGAACAAGATGGAGGTACCGCAACTGAAGAAGGTTATTATCACGACCGGAATTGGTTCGGTCTCAGATCCAGAAAAGATTGAGCTGATTCGCGATCGACTGGCTAAGATCACCGGCCAAAAGCCAGTAGCAACCAAGGCCAAGCACTCGATTGCGGCCTTTAGTACACGCGAGGGCGATGTAATTGGCTACAAAGTAACACTGCGCGGGGAACAGATGCGCAACTTTATTGATAAGCTTATTCATCTTACACTGCCGCGTACTAAGGACTTTCGTGGTATTTCCCGAGATACGATTGATGAGATGGGTAATATCACTATTGGTGTTTCCGAGCACACTGCTTTTCCGGAAACCTCGGATGAGGAGCTTAAGAATGTCTTTGGTTTAGGAGTAACGATTGTTACGACAACCAATGATAAGCAGGTTGCTGAAGGATATCTGGAACATATTGGTATCCCGTTTCAGAAGCGTGAGGAATCAGTTGAATAGACCCTCTATGTAGCGTCTATTTCGTTGACATTGCACCCGCCAACTGTTACTCTAGCAGTCGGTATGCAGGGGCCTCAGATGGCCTTTTTTGTATCAAAAATACGTAAAATACTATGGCAAAAACATCAGTAATAGAACGGAATAAAAAGCGACGTCGCATGGTTGAAAAATACCGAGAGAAGCGCGAGCGTCTCAAGCAGGAAGGAAAGTGGGAGGAGCTACAGAAGCTTCCACGCAATTCTTCTCCAACGCGGGTTAATAACCGCAGCTTTTTAAGTGGTCATGCCAAAGGATTTATGCGTGATTTTGGAATTAACCGTATCGAGTTTCGAGAGCTTGCTAATGAAGGCAAGATTCCAGGAATTCGTAAATCATCATGGTAGACCCTATCGCTGACATGTTAACGCGACTGCGTAATGCCGCAGCTGCGCAGAAACTATCGATCTCTCTGCCACATAGCAAACTTCTTGAGAGTATTGCGAAGGTTCTTGTAGAGGAATCCTTCGTTGAGAGGGTTTCTGTAGAAGAAGAGGACGGCAAGAAGCAGTTAGTGATTGATTTGGCTTACGAGGATGATGGAACGTCTCATATTGAGCACGTTCGGCGAGTGTCTGGACCGTCTCGTCGTAGCTACGTAGGGCTCAAGGAGATTCCGCAGGTACGCGGTGGTGCTGGTGATGTCATTCTGTCTACGCCGGAAGGAATCTTAACCGGTGACAAGGCGCGTCAGCAGCATGTAGGTGGTGAGGTGCTGTTTGAGATCTGGTAAGTTTTTGCCCGTTGAATGAATACAGGTCATGAACGTGTATTCATTCTGAGGTTGCGAAACCTAACCCGCGCGCAAAATCAAAGATTTTATTTTTGCGTAGCAAAAATGTTTAACCGGGTAGCGAAGTTACGAATGATATTTTTATTCGACTTCGTCTCAAAAAATAGTCAGTAACATTCACTATGAGTAGAATCGGCAAAAAACCTATCGAAGTTCCCGAAAACGTTACCGCCTCAATGAAGGACGGTGTCTTCACGGCGGAGGGACCAAACGGCACGCTGGAGCGTAAGCTGCATGATATTGTGTCTATTGAGATTGATGCTGGGGAAATTACTGTCACACCAAAAGAAAAAAATGTTTTTGCTCGCTCAATGTGGGGAACAGCCGCGGCACACATTAAGAATATGATCACTGGCGTGACCGAAGGCTTTAAAAAGCAGCTCATCTTTTCAGGAATTGGTTACCGTGCAAATGTAGGGGGAGATACACTGACACTTGAAATGGGGTACTCACATAATATTGAACTTGATATTCCGGATACGTTGGAGGTATCAGTCGAGAAAAACACCATTACCGTGAGTGGTCCAGACAAGGAGTTAGTTGGCTCTTTTGCTGCTGATATTCGTGCAGTACGAACACCGGAGCCGTACAAGGGATCCGGCATTAAGTACGCCGACGAGATTATTCGTCGCAAGGAAGGTAAAAAGGCCGTATAAATTTTAATATGGGTAATCTTAATCCAAAAACAGCTCGACGACAGAAACGACACCGCCGCATCCGAGCGCAGGTGGTTGGCACGGCCGATAAGCCACGTTTGAGCGTGTATCGCTCAAACAAGCACATGTATGCACAGTTGATCGATGACGTTGCTGGTGAGACACTTGTGTCTGCTTCATCCTTGGAGCTAAAGCTGGACGAGTCGCTGATGGAGGCAGCCGAATTAGTTGGAAAGACGATTGCTGAACGTGGCAGCAAGGCTGGAATTGAGGAGGTTGTCTTTGACCGTGGTGGCTACAACTACACCGGTCGTATTGAGACCCTTGCTGAAGCTGCTCGTGCTAATGGACTAACATTTTAAATATGCCAGAAGATACAAAAACAAAAGATAAAGCTGACGATAAGCCCAAGACTGATAGCAAGCCTTCAGAGAAGAAGGGTGCCAGTCGCAGCGGTAAGAAGCAGAAAAAGCGCCAACGTCGCAGTGGCGGTGGTCGTCGTGATGATTTTGAGGCAGAGATCATTGATGTTCGTCGCGTAACGCGTGTGGTTGCTGGTGGACGTCGCTTCTCTTTCCGTGTCGCAGCAGTTGCTGGAGACCACAAAGGTAAGGTTGGCGTTGGTCTCGGAAAAGCAAATGATATATCTGATGCAATTGGCAAGGCTATCAACAACGCCAAAAAGAACTCGATCAAGATAGATCTTACTGACGACAACACAATTCCGTATCCAATCTCGGCCAAGTTCAATGCATCGGTCGTAGATATGCATCCAGCCCCAGGACGTGGACTTGTGTCGGGTTCTTCGGTGCGTGATGTGGTACGATTGGCAGGTATTAAGGATGTCAGTACCAAGCTCATCAGCCGCTCTAAAAACAAGCTGAACAACGCCCGTGCTGCTATTGCGGCCCTAAAGAAGATCGAAGCTAAGGAAGAATAATTATGCAGTTACACGACCTAAAACCAAAAAGCAGAGCTAGCAAAAAGCGCATCGGACGCGGTGGGCCACACGGCAAGCAGTCCGGTCGTGGACACAAGGGTCAACTGGCTCGAGCCGGTGGAACACCACGTCCACAGCTACGCGATCGCATTAAAAAGATTCCTAAGCTTCGGGGATACCGACACAACCCGGTAAAGAAGAAGGCAGTAGCAGTAAATGTTGCCCAGCTCCAGCGGGTTGCAACCAAGGGTGATGTTGTATCACCACAGTACGTGGTGGAACACGGCCTGGTACGCAAGTCTGGCGCCCAGACACCAAAGATAAAGATTCTTGGTCAGGGTGATATTTCCACCGCTGTTACCGTGGTTCGTTGTCAGGTTTCTGACGTGGCTAAAGAGAAAATTGAGCAGGCAGGCGGTGAGGTACGAAGCTAGAAATTGTCTGCATCTCACCATATATTGCTATTATGAACACACTATCCCGCATCATTAATTATTCTTCGCCGGCTAAAACAATCTTATTTCGGCTGCATAACATCGCTTCGAGTTCAATGAACTTTGATTCATTTCACTCTCCAGCTCGTTTTTCGCTCGAAATAAGACCGTTTATAGCACGGCGTGAGATAGCAGATAATTTCTAAAATATGTTTGATACATTTATTAAAAAAGTAAAGATCGCCTTTACCGATCCGGTTATTCGCAAGCGGATTCTTTATACGTTGGGCGGTCTTTTTCTGTTTCGTATTCTGGCAACGGTGCCGGCACCGGGAATTGGTCAGGCCAACCTGGCGCCATTCTTTGCTGACAATCAGTTTCTCGGACTTTTAAATATTTTTACCGGTGGAGGGCTTTCTAGTATTTCCATTGTGATGCTTGGAATTGGACCATACATTACTGCGGCTATTACCATGCAGCTTTTGACGGTAATGAGCCCACGGCTGAAGTCGCTTTACCATGATGAGGGGCAGGCCGGAAAGCGAAAGTTCACCCAGTACTCTCGGCTTCTCACTGTGCCACTGGCGGCTCTGCAGTCATTCGGTTTCCTGACACTGCTCCAGCAGTCAGACGTCATTGGCTCACTTGAGTGGTTCCCGCTAATGACTAACATTATTGTCATTACAGCCGGTGCGGTGCTCTTGATGTGGATTGGTGAGCTGATTACCGAGTTTGGGGTAGGGAACGGTATTTCGCTACTTATTTTTGCTGGTATTGTTGCCCAACTTCCAAGTACGATCGATCAGCTTATTCTTCAGTATACGCCGCAGATGCTGCCGACGTACCTTGGATTTGTGGCCATATCAGCCATTATCGTCTGGGGTATCGTGGTGGTGACCGAGGCGGCCCGACCGGTGCCAATTACGTATGCCAAGCAGCGAGGACAGGGCAGCGGTGAGGTGTCTACGTATCTCCCGCTGAAGGTGAACCAGGCCGGTGTGATGCCGATAATTTTCGCGCTGTCTATCATGCTGTTTCCACAGATGGTGGTGAACTTCCTTGGTGCTGCTCCGGATGCCGGTGGTTTCGTGGGCTTCCTGCAGAGTATTTATGAAAGTGACTTTATCTATGCTGGACTGTACTTTATTTTGGTTTTTCTCTTTACATTCTTCTACACAGCCATTACCTTCGAACCAGACTCCGTGGCCGACAATCTGCAGAAATCCGGTGCCTTTATTCCGGGAATTCGCCCGGGCGAATCAACACGCCAGCACATCACTCACATCCTCACCCGCGTTACCTTCATTGGTGCCATCTTCCTGGGTCTTATCGCAGTGCTTCCAATTATCATGCAGCAGGTTACAAACACCCCATCACTGGCAATCGGTGGTACCGCGCTGCTTATTGTGGTGGCGGTGCTGGTTGATCTTATTAAGCGATTAGACGGCCAAATAGCTATGCGCCAGTACTAGGAATATCTATTGCGTCTTTTAATTTGTGAACATTTTTACTCACGTGAGTGTAAGGCGCTAGCTAATTTGTTGCGAGATATATATTCGAGTCGTGAAAGCCGCTCAGCATCCCGCAAGTCGGGACGCTGAGCTTTTACTGTAATAGCTTAGTATTCTATTGCCTGTAATTTAAGTAGTAAAAAATTACCTCTGCAGTGGTGGTTTAAGAAATCATATTTTTAGTTCTAATATTAATCACGCCATTGTTGGTAGGCGTCGATGACTTCTTTGGTTATTTTCTCGATACCTTTATTTGTTGTATCAATAACGAGGTCGTAGTTATCCGGATCAGTGTGATCAATATCATAGAGTTTTTTGTATCGCCGTTTTTCTCCGTCAATGCGCTCCTGCATCTCTCGGGCAGTTTTTTCAATTACGTCATGGTTCTCTCCGGATTTTATGCGTGTTTCTTTATTATCGGCGTGGATACGACGGGCGCCTTCCGCCAGGTCAACCGCCAGGTAGACTGCAAAGCTTTTGGGAATAAAGTGCCAGGCCAGTCGTGAGTCGATAATGACATTTTCAGCATCAGCCAGGCTCTTATTGCGGGCATCAATTGTCCGGTCAATTTCCGGGTTCTTCTCGGCTTCCTGGAGCAGCTTAGAAAGTGTGATGCCGCGTTCATGGGCGATTTCGCGCATGAAATCACCAGAGGAGAAGCGGCTCCAGCCCAGCTCTGCAGCAACTCGGTCAGCGATGGTTGATTTACCACTTCCGGGAAGACCACCGATGGTTATGATGGGTTTGCTCATTGCAGCTACTTTATCATATGATCCGGTGGATGTAACTTTTTCCCTTTGTGATATGGTGTAGCCATGCAAAAACAAACATTCGTATTTCTTGGTCCACAAGGCAGCGGGAAGGGTACGCAGGCCGATCAGGTTGTTGCGTATCTGCGGGCAGAATCAGAAAGAGAGACGCTGTATTTTGAGACTGGTGCCGCGTTTCGACAGCTTGCCGAGGGTAGCAGCGAAACCAGTCATCACGTCCGTAAATCGCTAATTGCGGGCGATATACAGCCCTCTTTCTTGGCGGTTCGTCTCTGGGCAGAGGGTTTTGCGACGGATCTCAATCAGGACATGCATCTGGTGGTGGATGGATCTCCACGGACACTGCTTGAGGCACGGATGCTGGACGAGGCCTTTGTGTTCTACGACCGAACGCCGGTAAAGGTCATCCATCTGACGCTACCGGAATCGGTGACGTACGAACGCCTGGCCGAGCGCGCCCGTGATGATGACCATCGCAGCGCCATCAAGCGACGCCTGGCCGAGTACCAGGCCAAGACGCTACCGGTAATAGATTTCTATAAAGATTCAGATAACTACACTTACATCCAGATTGATGGGGAAGGGACCATTGATGAAATTCAGCAGTCCATCCGCGATACAATTTCCTTACATGATTAAACCAAAGACAACCGAAGAAATTGAGAAGCTGGCTGAAGGTGGCCACCGCCTGGCCGAGATTCTTTCTCGTCTTGCTGATGCCTGTCAGCCAGGTGTGGCGGTTAAGGATTTGGATGTCCAGGTTCAGGAGATGATTGCCCCCGAAGACAGCGCAGCCTTTTATAATTACCAGCCGGTTGGCGCACCGCGACCGTATCCGTCTCATGTCTGTGTCTCGGTCAATGACGAGATTGTGCACGGCATTGCCTCGGAAAGTGATCACGTTCTGGAGGACGGCGATGTGGTGACGGTGGATATGGGTCTACTTCATGAGGGACTAATTACCGACTCGGCCCGGACGATCGTGGTTGGGGAATCTACTGATGAAAAAGACCGTCTTCTGAAAACCTGCCACGCGGCGCTGATGGCCGGTATCGATGCCATTACACCGGACGGTCACGTCGGTGATATCTCGGCTGCCATCCAGAAACGGATTGGTAATGACTACAGCATCTTTCGTGAACTGGTAGGTCACGGGGTTGGCTACAGCGTGCATGAGGACCCGGCTGTGCCAAATTTTGGCCGTGCCGGTACGGGCCCGAAGCTACCGGTCGGGACAGTTATTGCTATCGAGCCGATGATTGGTCTCGGCAGCGACAGCGTGCTGGCCGACAGCGACGGCTATACCTACCGAACAAATGACGCTAGTCTTTCGGCTCATTTTGAGCATACCGTTGCCGTAACACCTACCGGCGGCCGGATACTTACCCACAACCAGTAGCTTCTTTACCTACCAATTTGTGCGTTATAATGGGTCTAATAACGTACGATTATGCCTGGAAACTTTACACAAAAAAAAGAGCAACCACAGACTTTAAATAATAATGCAGACGTAAATGATGCGGCTTTAACTATTAAGGAGCAAATGATAGAAGCGCAAAAAGAAAGCAATGGTAATGGGTCACTTGGTGATCATGTAGATATCGATGAAGTTGGTGAATTAAACAAGTCTGGTAAGAAAACTAATAAACTAGATAAAAAGCAAGAAGAAAAGAATGAAGGAGATGAAAGACTTCCAAAACGACCAACCAAAAATGGTCAGTCATCAAATACCGTAGAGAAGTCGGAATCAAAACCAGCGGCCAGTTCAGAGCAACCTACTGAGAAAGCTCCGCCGGCACCATACTCCGAAAATGAAACGGAGAAGAAAGTTGATTTCAGTGAGGAAAAGAATGATTCATCAGATACTAATAGTGAAGAAGGTAGCTCAGAAATTACAATTGAATCCCAAAGAAAACCAAAGCTAGAAAAGATTATTTCGGCTGGTGACCCGGTACTTCTCTATGGAATCAAGGATTTTGATACACCAGGCGCCTGGTTCTATACCGGTGAATCAATAATGGTTAAGGAAGGCTCACAGCAAAAGAGCAAGGTGGAGATAATATATAAATATCCCGATGGTAGTGAGGGCGAGAAGCGAGAAGTATCTTGGTCGGAAATTACACCGATATATGAAAGTGCTGAAGAGTATACGCAGGCATTGCAGAAGATTCGTGACATATATGAAAAGGCAGTAGCGGAAAAAAACACTGACTACCAAGAGCATCTTGCCCATCTCTTAAAGCAGGTAAATTATTTTGCTATTGAAATTCTAAGAAAGGCTAAAGAGGAATATGGGGCTCATTCAGAATCTGATCAAGATCAACTTGATAAAACCGCTGCTTAATTTTATATATTATGAATCCAGATAAATCAAAAATACAGAATCAACCCCCAGAAGTTATGAACCCTCCTATTGACGAGCGAGAGAGAGGTATGAATAATATGAGGAATAACATTGAAAGAAGAGAAAGGGTGCGTGAAGGTCTGGAAGATATAGGAGAGCTTTCTGAAGAAATCAAGCGGCTTGCAGATGAGGTTAATGAAGCTGATAAAATTATCATCAAAGAAGGTATACCATCAATCCGGAAGGCCGATAATACGGAGTGGAAGTTCGAGATTGATAAAGAGGTGGTAGATAAAGATTCACCAGAAGCTACACCTGAGCCTAAGGAGGAACGTGATCAGGGGAAGTCGAAAGATAATCAGGAAACCGTTGATGCTGAGTCATCCGAAGGCCAGAAAGAAGAGCAAGTATATGAAAATCACCCAGAGGAAGAGGAAGTGGAGGTAGTGGCTTCACCAGATTCAGAAAAAACAGAAGCCGAGTTAGGAGATACAGAGAAAGAATCCCAACCAGAGCAGCCGAAAAAGCCAGTGACGCTAAGAAATGAAGTGGAAGCCAATCCAAAAAAGGAGTATGGAGACTTTGATCGCCTTAAAGTGGCCGAGATGCTCCGTGACGGTGCGTCAGACGAGGAAATCTGGCAGGCTTCCAAGGAGCACGGCTTCTTCTTTAAATTCGATGGCTCCAGCTATTACTTAGGTGATAACGATAAGTGGCGACATCGTAGTGCAGAAGGAAATACGCACACTAATATAGAAGAGGAAGAAGAAGCTAAAGAAAAAGTACTAAATGAACTTGACAAGTACCGCCAGATGGAAGACTGGTTCGGTAGCTACGAGGATGCGTTTGTTGCTGCTAATGCATTATATGTTAATGAGATACCCCAAAATAAGACAGACTTACTGAATAAAATGGGGCAGATTTCAGCATCATGGGAGGATATCAAGAAAGATAATAAAGATATTCGCGAGCTGGTAGCGTCAGCTTTGGGTACACCCGATGATCAGATGGCTGAAAATATTAATACAAATGATGAGAATTTATCAGATAAAAAAGATAACATTAAAAAAGATAACATGAGCCCAGAAAAATCAGGTGTACCTAAGGATCAGGAGAGAGAGGATGTGAAACGCCCCGAGGACTCAGCAGCAGAAACTCCTGAAAATCAAGAATCAACCGAGGGAATTAAGGAGGGAGATCTTGTTCGATATTTAGACGATGGCGGAAGCAAAGTGAAGGAAGCTGTACGAGTTACAGACACAAAAGTCGAAGATGGTAAAACCTTCATTTCGTTTGATGGCGGGAAAAAATATTATCAGTTTGCCGAGTATGCCGATGATCCAAACAGTGGACTAAATAAAATCTATTCGGAATCAAATGAAGAAGAGGCTGAAAATTCAACTGAAGATCGAAAATCTGCGGAGGGAATTAAGGCAGGTGATAAGGTTCATTGGAAGAATCATCTCGGTGAGAGGAGTGGTGAAAAAATTGTGGCCGAAATCAAGGGATCGGGTGAGGATGCCATGGTCTTCTTCGAAGACGACAGTCGTGGGTATCCAATCAGTGAAGTTTATCCAGTCGATAATGAGAAGACTGAAGAATCAGATATCGTGCCGGATGCAGAAAATGCTACTCAGGAGGAAGTAGAAAGTAATGAAGTACTTAGTAAGTTCGAATCTCGCTTTGGTATCTCTACTGAGGCACTTGAAAGTATTGATGGCTTTCCTCAGGGTAAAGCAGAGCAGCGGTGGATCCTAGAAAATCTTACGCAGCTGACAATGGGAATGATTGAGTCTGAGGGAGAAAAACGTCGTGAGAAAGCGCTTGATGCCAGTATTCCGGATGAGTGGAAATCGGATGCTGGTGGTCGGTTAAAAAACTTTTTCAATAAAGTAAAAATAGGATTTACAAAACTTCAAGAAGGAGTGGAAACGAAAAATCACACTGTCTCATTTAAGCAGCAAATTTTAGAAGAGATAGAAAATGGTGGAATTAAAGAACATGGCTCCACTATAAAAGAGCTCATAAATAGTCTGAACGAGTCTGACTTTGGTGTAAAAATTAATGAAGAAACAGATGAGCTCGAGTATGATTTTGTTTCGATGCCAGAAGCTGCTACTGAAGCCCAAGCGGAAGTAATTCAAAATTACAATGAAGTTGCTACCAAGATGGCTAATACGCCGCGAGAATGGCAGTATGACTCCGCTACTAAATCACAACGAAAGCAGTATGAGGGGGCCAAAGCTGATTACGATGAGGCTCGCAAAGAGCTAGCCACGTTAAAGCTTGATCATGGCGAATTAAAAGGTGACGATCTAGCAGTAGCTCAGTACCTCAATGAAAAAGACTTTGGAGTAGAGATGAATCAGCTGCTTAATACCAATCCAGAGCTGGGTGAAGAGATTGAAGATATTAGCAATCAGTCGGTGTGGTGGCAAACAATTAAAGGCGGATTCAACCAAAAGAATGCCGTAAATGCCTTGATTGGTGTTGGTGGTGCTGCTACTCGCTGGGCAACTGCTAGCGCAACCTTTGGTATAGGAGCTGTTGCTTCTGGTGCTGCTGTCGGATCCTTGCGCGGGAAGCTTGAAGCCGGGCGAAAAATACGCCAAAAAGAAAAAGATGCTCGTTACGGCGGTATTGACAATATTCCCGGAATTGAAGATCTGACCACGGTTCGTGATCAAATTACTGCCACTGAAGAAGAAATCGCTGCTACTGATGATGATAAGCAGGTAGCAGTGCTTAAAGAGAGACGTAGAGAATTGCTAGAAAAACGCGACGAGCTTGTACAGAGAAAAGATATCAGGCAGAAGTTGTACGAAGCTGGCGCGATTGTTAACGCCGGTGATCTGATTGAGAAACTTGAGCGTGATATTAGTTTGGTTGAGGATTCTGATCCAGAATCAAACCAGCGAGAAAATCGTCTGGGATCTCTGGATGCTCGTGTACAGTATGTGGTTAATAAACTGGATCAGGGGATTGTGAACTTTGGTGCAAATTCAGCTGATATCGCTTCTGCCAAGATGAACTTAATGAAGCTTCTGTCTCAGGCCGAGGTAACTACCGAAACATATGGTGATGAATGGGGGGCGAAAGTATTTGATGAGTGGGTGGAACGTGTTGATCTTAAAAATCAAGAAGAAATTGAACAGGCTCGAAAAGCATTTACTCGAAAAGAGATGGCCAAGGCTGCCGGGGTTAGTGCAGCCTTCTTTGGTACAGGTTACGGATTACGGTGGGCAGGTGAGACGTTAGGATGGTGGGGGGGAGATTCAGTAGAGATTCTAGCTGACAGCCCAGAAATATCTGAAGGCCCACCTGGGGGGCAGGTACCGGACTCAACTGTCGAAGCTAGTCCTCTTAGTCCAGCTGCGGCTGATTCAGCAGATGCGGATACGACTGGCGCAAACCCATTTGTGCCAGATCTAGAAACCGCTCCAGCTGAAAGTACATCTACTGATACGTCTAGTCTCGAAGAGATTAACTTCCCTGATGCAGATTCTACTGCGGTAGACTCAACTACTGCCGACAGTGTCAGTACAGAAGCGACCGCGCAAGAAGAAAATCCACTCGAGAGTAACCTGGAAACTGCCGCCGCAGATTCAACAAATGTTGATACAACAGAAGCATCTGAGTCAGTAGCCGCGTCAGCAGCAGCCGAGACAGATGTCAATCCCGAAGTCATCGGTGTCCGAGAGGTCGTAATCGATGAACAGGGCGAGGGCATGATCCACGCTATCGCTGATAAGCTCGAGGATGACTTTGATCTTCCGCGTGACAAGGCGATGCGGATTGGAAATGAGATGTACATCAAGGGCGAGCAGGCAGGTGAAGATTCTGTCGAAAGAATGTACAACCTGATTGGTCGAGACGCCAGCTTCTCGCTTGATTTTGGTGACCTGACGGCCGAAGACCTCGAGGGTGAGTCGGTCGAAGACCTGGCCGAGCGCATCAATTTTAGCAATGAAAGCGTTGATTCCGACCTCAAGGAGTTTGATTTACCAAAGCAGGAATCAGCTGCCGCAGGCGCTTCTGACAGCTCAGATAACCCTTATTATGGAGAGAAAAACCCGATCGACACCAAGGATATTGATTCAGTCACTATCAATGAAGCCAACCAACAGGCCTGGGATAAGCAGATGGATGAGTCTGGTGTCATTAGGGGCGACGATCTTCCTGAAGGGGCACGTGAAGACGCAGATATGGGGCGTGCTCCGGCTCCGGAACGAGTTGATATCGGTATTGATAAACTAAAGGCGGCCGTAGCTGAATCTGATGTGCGAGACCAAATTTATGCCGATCTCGACCAGCGGGTAAATGCCGCTCGGATGAATCCACAAGCCTTGTCTGAAGGTATGCGTGTTTCTGATCTGGCTGCCCTCCGTGATTATATGCAGGCAAATCCCGACCAGAATCTCATAGTTTCGATTGACGCCATGCGCGAAGGTGATCGGCGCATGCTGCGAACGCTTGATTTACTTATCGAGTCCAAGGCCAATGAGCCCGGAAGTGTGCTGGAAAAAGTCGACCGCTACATCTCAACCGGTATTGGTGACATGACCATCGAAGCTGATGCAGCACCTGAATCCGTACAAACTCCAGATGAAGGAGGGGATATTGATGCGGTCCGTAAGGAGATGGAGGAGGCCGGAACACCAATTGATGAAGAGCCCGAAATTGAGGTAAGAACGTCAGCCGCGGCAGTTAGTGATGGGCTAGAGGCACTGAAAACTGAAGTTGATCAGATTCCGTCAGATAAGCTGCAGGCAATGGCAACACACATGTCAGCGCAAGCCTACGTTGAGCCAGAGTTCATCAACGTTCCATCCGAACGACTAGAGGCACTGGAAAATTACCTTGAAGAAAATGCGACGCGTTCTACTTCAGGAATGATTCAGAAAATGAGCGAAGAATCTCCAGAAACAATTACAGCTTTTGAACGAGTGATGAATCTGGATGACAGTGGTGACATTGTTGATCGTAAGTCATTGCGACCGGTGTATAAGATGACTCAAAAGCTGATCAGCAACCTAACCGAAGAAAATTTCCCAGGCGGTATTCCGGAGTATGCACGTGAAAGCCTTGAGGCCAGCCGATCTGCAACCCAGGCCTAAGAGTCATATAGTTCTTTTATCTTTATATGCAGCAGACTACAAGAGAAAAACTAGCTCATAATCTTGCTTCACCCGAGGAGGAGATTTCACATCTTCGCCAGGAGATTCACGCTCGTCACGCCGAGGCTGGTCATGCCTCACCAGAGGCAGCGGCTGAGCATTCTGCTGAGTCTGCTGCCCAGATGGAGCGAGAGGTAGTGCGCGAGTACGCTGACGGTGAAGACAAGCAAACCCTGTCTCCGGAGTATCGGATGGGTGACCAGCAGGCCGAGGAGATTGTGCTGGATCTGAAGCCAGAAGCCCATGACAAGCAAATGGACGAACTTCTTGGAATCATGGCCGAGGAGGGGCTTAAAAACACTTTGCGTATTGTGCGGGATCTCGATGATCCACATCTTGAAGATGACTTTCATCGCATTCTTATTCAGTACGTAAAGGAGGGGTATCCGCTCGACGGCGTCAAGGAAGGCACACCCCGTTTCAAGGCGCTGCATCGACGACTGTTCGAGGTAGTGCTCACCGCCGAGGATGAAGACGAGAAGGAGCGCGACATCCGCGAGCTCATCTCGGCTACAGAGCAGTTTTATGCCGGAATTCTTTCGCTTAGTAATCAGGGAAAACCAGGTGATTTCACGATCTCAATCGAGGTGGCGGTTGAGCACTCCAGTGAGCAGGTTAGCTTCTATCTGTCGCTTCCGGATGTCCGAGCTGATATGTTCGAGAAACAGCTTCTGTCATTGTTCCCAAATGCGGTCGTTCGGGAAACCGAAGATGACTACAACATCTTCAATCACGACGGCGTATCTGTTGGCTCTCGAGCCCAGGCAGACAATCGCAGTATATTTCCGCTAAAAACATATGATGACTTCAATCATGATTCGCTAAATGTATTGTTGAATGCGTTCTCAAAGCTAGAGCGTGAAGGGGAGGGGGCAGCTGCACAGATTATTCTTCAGCCGGCCGGTGATACGTACTACAAAAAGTACACCAAAGCCATCGAGGCCATAGAGGATGGCGAGAATCTTTCCGAAGCAATAAATGTCAGCCCGACCTTTCTTGATCAGGCCTGGGGTACCGCCAAGGATTTTTTTGGTACGAAAAAGAAAAAAGATGAAGAGGAAGAGTTTTCTGGTCTCGGCCAGCGTGAGCAGGATGCGATCGAGCGAATTCAGGAGAAAACCGACTCACCAATCCATCGCACTAATATTCGTCTGGTTAGCTCGGCCAACTCTCGTTCCCGAGCTGAAAAGATTTTGTTTGATCTCGAGTCAGCCTTTAGCCAGTTTTCTGAGCCGCATGGCAACAGTCTCTCCTTCAAGCGAGTAAAGGAGAAGTATTACGGCAGCTTCTTTCATCAGTACGTTTTTCGCCTGTTTGATAAATCCTACTTGCTGCCGCTAAACATAAAGGAGCTAACCTCATTGGTGCACTTCCCGGTGCGAGATCTCGATGATTCCCGAGAGCTCAAGCAGGGCAAATCTGCCTCGGCTCCGCCACCTCTGGACATCCCAGAATCAGGCCTACTACTAGGCGTAAATAAGTATCGTGGAAATGACACGGATATCTACCTAACGGAAAAAGATCGCATGCGTCATTTTTACGCTATCGGCCAGACCGGTACCGGTAAAACGACACTGTTGCAGAACATGATCGCGCAGGATATTCAGGAGGGCCGTGGCTGCTGCTTCATCGACCCACACGGTGATGTTATCAATGATCTGCTTGCCGTAGTTCCTCCAGAGCGATTTAAGGATGTTATCTACTTTGACCCGGCGCATACGGCGCGACCAATGGGGCTAAACATGCTCGAGTACAATACTGATTACCCCGAGCAGAAGACATTTGTGGTCAACGAGATGCTGTCGATTTTCAGCAAACTTTTTGATATGCAGGCCACTGGTGGTCCGATGTTCGAGCAGTACTTTCGCAACGCTACCATGCTGGTACTTGAGGATCCTTCCACGGGCTCAACGCTACTGGAGATTTCACGCGTGCTGGCTGACAAGGACTTTCGCGACCGTAAGCTGTCAAACTCCAATAACCCGATCGTAAATCAGTTTTGGCGCGAGGTGGCCGGTAAGGCTGGTGGGGAGGCCAGTTTGGAAAATATTGTGCCGTACATCACCTCAAAGTTTGATAACTTTCTTTCAAATGAGATTATGCGGCCAATTATTGCTCAACAGGAGTCCAGCTTCAACTTCCGCCAGGTGATGGACGAGGAAAAGATCCTGCTGGTAAACCTCTCAAAGGGGCGGCTGGGAGATCTGAATGCTAATCTACTTGGCTTGATTCTGGTAGGCAAGATTCTGATGTCAGCCCTCAGTCGGGTGGATATTCCAGCTTCGAAGCGCAAGCCGTTCTATCTCTATATGGATGAGTTTCAGAACATTGCCACCGACTCAATCGCTACCATTCTTTCCGAGGCTCGAAAATACCAGCTATCCCTGAATGTCGTGCATCAGTACATCGACCAGCTGCAGGACAGCATTCGCGATGCGGTGTTTGGAAACGTTGGTTCTATGGCAGCCTACCGTGTTAGCTCCAAAGACGCCGAGGTGCTATCAGAAATGTACGCGCCCGTTTTCTCTCAGCGGGATATTATGAATGTCGACAATTACAACTACTTTGCCAAGATTCTGGCGGATGGTCAGCCAGTCAAGCCATTTTCCGTCAGCGCGCTGCCGCCAACAGAAGGGAACACGGGGCAGGTCGAGAAACTGAAAAAGATCTCTTATCTCAAGTACGGCCGTGACCGCAAGAAGGTCGAGAAAGAAATTATGGAGAAGTATAAAAACCTCTAAACCACTACGCCGGAAGAAGTATTTTTGATACGATGTACCCGCTTAATAAAGAATAATTAATACGATATATATGACGCATTTTAAGGAAGAACGAACACTGGTAATCATCAAGCCTGACGGTGTGCAGCGCTCACTGATTGGTGAGATTATCAAGCGCTTCGAGCGTGTTGGTCTCAAGCTGGCTGCACTGAACTTCACAGTCCCTGAGCCAGACCTGGTTGAAAAGCATTACCTGCTTGACCCCAACTGGAAGCGGATTGTCGGCGAGAAGGCGATCGAGTCGTACGAGAAAAATGGCGAGACACCGCCGTCTGATGACCCCGAAGAGCTTGGTGAGAAGGTCTTGACCGGACTGAAGAAGTACATGAGCTCTGGTCCGGTAGTGGTGATGTGCTGGAAGGGGGCGCACGCTGTAAAGCTGGTGCGTAAACTGGTGGGTGGCACCGAGCCACTATCATCAGATGTTGGTACCATTCGCGGTGATTTCGTGCTTGATTCCTACAAGATGTCTGACACTGACGGCCGTTCTGTACGTAATCTGATTCACGCCTCTGGCTCGGTAGAGGAAGCCAAGCAGGAGATCGAGCTCTGGCTATCAGAGGACGACATTGTTGATTACCAACTGGTGCAGGAGAAGATTCTTTACGACATAAACCTCGACGGAATTCTCGAGTAATGACGCGTCTTAAAATGTCGCCAGTTGCAGGGTTGATCGAATCCGCCTTTTTGACGAGGTGTCAAGATGTATATCTATCGGCTTCTCCGCTTGCGTACGAGGCTATTTCTGGCGTACAATAACTACTGAGGCCATTCAACGAAACGAGTCCTCATTTATGACACAAGGGAGCCTTACATCGGGTAGACGTGCTGATTCGTTCAGACGTTTACTGCCAAAAATACGGCCGCAAAGATTCCACTCTTTGTCACTGCGGGCACCCACTTGGAAAATTCGTGGTCTGGTTTCCCCGATGGTCTCACAAAAGAGTGTCTCCGCATACAGGAGGCATTTTTTTATTTTATATGCGTACTAAAATTACAATAATAACCTCATTACTAGCAGCAGTTTTGCTGGTCATTGTGCATAATTTGGCTCTTAGTCAAAGCTGGTACTTTCTGTATCCAGATATAGATATCCCTATTCATATTATTGGCGGCTTCTCTATTGGCCTGCTTACGTATGCCATTATGGTGAAAGGAATCACATCCAACCATGGCAACTACGTTAACTCATCACAATTCTGGGATCTCTACGTCATTGTCTTCGGTACTCTATTAGTAAGTATTATTTGGGAACTCCTAGAACTATTATTTTATTTAACCAATGATGCTGGACTCAGCCAGGAGACACTGTCCGACATTATCTTTGGGGTAGTAGGATCTTTTATTGCCTGGCAATTTATTCAGCTTCTCCCAGCAGATAGAGATTTGGATGCGGATAAAAAAATCCCCCACCAAAGGGGCGAGGGAGGAAGAGGGAACTAACGTTTTCCTTATACAACCGACTTTACAACAGCAGTAAAGGCCTCTGGCTGCTCCTTTGCTAGTCCGGCCAGTGTTTTGCGATCAAGCTCAACCTCACCTTCCTTGAGTAGTTTGATGAAACGAGAGTAAGAGATGTCGTGCCCTTTGAGACCAGCGCTGATGACAATCTGCCACTGTCGGCGCATATCACCCTTCTTTCGCTTGCGGTGCTTGTAGGCGTTTCGTCCAGCATGTGTCAGCGCCTCCTTGGCACTACGCTTGTGTGATTTCTGCCGTCCACGATATCCCTTCGTCTTTTTCAAGACATTTTTTCGCTTCTGGGTTTTATTTTTACCTCGTTTAACTCGTGCCATATAGATTAATTACTTACTTGTAATAATACGTAAAATGATTAGGATTCGTGTGGTAGGAAGCGAGACTTATCACTCTGCTTCAACTTGAAGTCTAGCTGTCGACGTCGTTTGTGCTTTTTCTCACCAGGTTCCTTCGCATTGAAGTGGTTTTTTCCAGCACGACGAGACTTCACCTTTTTATTTTTGGTGATCTTCAGTCGCTTCTTAAATGATTTGTTAGTCTTTTTAGACATGGTAGGTGATTTCTTTACGTTTCACCCTTCGTAGCCTTGTGCGAAGAAGGGTAGGTCTTTTTTGATATAGTGGTTGAATTCTTTACTGGTTCGTATTGAGCGAAAATTTATTTTCGCAACCTTTGGCAACTTATCTGTGCCTCCACAAAAGCCGGGTGCGAACGCTACTCTGGTTCGATCATCATGTTCAGTCCTTTCGGTCCTTTACGTGCGCCTTGGGTGATTTTGTAGTCAGTACTAATAAACTTGAGAAAACGATCCAGGCGCTCCTGATGGAAGCTTCGGCCAAGGCCCTTGGCCCGTCCTCGCAGATACAGCTCAAGCTTAACGCGATTTCCATCCTTGAGCCATTTGGTGGCTCGGTTCGCCTTCATCTCCAGGTCATTTTCCGAGGTACCAATCTTTACCTGGACGGTTTTGGTTTCGACCTGTTTGGACTTGGAGTTGTCCTGCTTCTTCTTCTGTTCGTACTTATACTTTCCAAAGTCCATTATCTTGGCGACCGGTGGATTGCTTTGTGGAGCAATCTCTACCAGATCCAGCTCGGCCTCCTCGGCCATTTTCAGGGCTTCATCTCGGGACTTTACCCCCACATTCTCACCGTCCGCATCAATGATACGTAGCTCCTTTGCTCTAATGTCTGCGTTTGTGCGAGTGTTATTTCTTGCCACTTGTTAAAGTTGTTTAAATTTAAAGCAGATGTATTTATTGTCTAGCGAAGCGAGAGAAAAGAAAGCTAGCTTTCTTTTCCGAGCGAGCGACGACAACAAAAGACACCAGCTTCTGCATCTTTGTTGCAGAGAAACGCGCGAGAGCACGCTTTCTGTCGAGGGTTTATCCCTCGACAACGGTGTCTTTTATACCATATAGGGGTCTGATTCGCAATTATATTACCCCCTTAATCCAGCGCAGCAGTGTCTTGGTGTCGTCGCCGCGATTTTCAGCCCCCAACACAATAACAACAATGTTTCGACTGCTGTTTTCCGCATCGACAGTATAGATTGAAAGCAGCGTATGTCGCGCGCGATCTGTGTAGCCATTTTTCCCACCATGATAATTGTCCATACCAACTACCGGGTTGTTGTTGGTAAAGTTACGCAGTCCGTCCGAATATGGGTCCGGTGTTGTGCTCATGATCTCTGTGGTGGTATCAAGTATCGATCGGTGGTAAGACCAGATGTAGCGAGCTAGCCGCAATAGGTCGTGTCCTGTAGAGGTATTTAGATCTGAGAGACCGCTAGGGTCATCAAATATTGTAGTACGCATTCCTAGCGTGCGGGCCTTCTGATTCATTAGCTCCATAAATCTGTCGTATCCGTAATGCTCGGCGATGGCCGTAGCAGCATCATTGGATGAGTCCAAGAGCAGCGGTAGGTACAGCGTACTGAGCCCGAAGGCTTCTCCTGCTGATAGGCCACCAGAGTTTCCATATGTAGCCGCGGCGTTAGGGCTGATGTATACCGGGTCACTTGATCTGTTGTTCTCGCGAGCCACCACAGCCGTCATAAGCTTGGTGATTGAAGCAATCGCTAAAGAGCGACGGGACCTCTTATGAGCAATGACTTCACCAGTGTCGATATCAGCAATGATGTACGCCTGTGCTGATACTGGCGGTGGTGAAGAAGAGAGAGTCTCCCCAATCTCGTTGCCGTACGAGACGATGACTGGTGTGTCCTGACTGGCTAGGTCGTACAATCGCTGGGCATCATCGTGACGTAGCGGAATTCCACCACCGATCTCACCGGCTCCTTGGGGTTGTCCGTACACTGAGATGTTGCGGTAGAACTGCTGTGTGTATGGGTTGCGTGTACCATTTTTTGCAGAGAGATGCCGCTCATTTCGGTAATGTATTCGGTGCTGTCCGGCCGGAAGCTCGTCTTCAGTAAGCTCGCCCCTGTCGAGAAGTATTGGATAGGTATGGGCGATGCGGCCATTTTCGTACCAGTACAGCTCCATGGCATTTAGGTCAATGCCGATAAACTGACCGTAGCGGTCTGCCTGTGCCTCTAGCTCGGGTGATGGTCCGATGGCGCGATCAACACCGGCAACGCTGCCGCGCTCGGCGATTTCGCTCCAGAATGCATTTCCTGGCTCCTGCTGGGTCAGTTCCTCGACTTGATCCTCCTGGGTAAATACACCACTAGCAAAGCCGATACCAACCGCAGTGGTAACGAGTAGTATGACGACAAATGATATGTAAAAGGGGTCGTAGGTTAGGTTGGTTTTCTTCATAAGACAGGGTGGTGTCAGTGGATAAATTGTATCATGTAGTGGATTCAAGTAGGTATTGTAAATAAAAACCCCGCAAACTAATGTTAGCTTACGGGGTCTGCTGTCGGCGGGGGTATGAATTATTATTTTATTTCACAGGATATGTTTCTCCAGGTATGTTTTTTCTCTCTAGAGTTATTACTCTAACTGATTTTACGAGCCGGAAATACTTTTTCTTCTCCTTAAATTCAGGAATACTTTTTGCAACCTCATCCATTTTAAGGCGGGTAGTTTTAACCTTTACTCCATTAAGCCGATCTTGGCACTCAGTAACGGTGTCTAGATTTTCAGACTTACTACCATTCTTAACTGGAAAAAAGACTGATCGCGTACATTCCGGAGTGTTATCTTTAGGTAGGATTCTTGCTGTTCTCCACTCTAGGTGAGGATAGAGATCTTCCAGTCCTGCCTCCATTAGTTTTGTATCAGGAATTACCTGATCAGCACATTCGAGTATGAACAAAAGCCCTACTTCTATGGTTTGAACAATTTGCTTTTCTTCGGTATCTTTCAGTCCATTGATCGCTACTCTTCTTACTGTCATTTCTTGCTCCTTTTTATGTGATTTTTAATTAACTGCTGCCCCAAAGTATAGAGAACTTATCAAAGAATGCAACACGTATCTGGATGATACAATGGTGGTATGCAATGCGTGATTCTAGCAGCTGGTGAAGGGAAGCGGATGCGACCGCTGACCAAAGAAACACCAAAACCGCTGGTTCAGGTGGCTGGTAAACCGCTTCTTTGGCATGTGGCGCAGGCGGTACCGGATGAGATTACTGAGTTTATCATTGTGGAAGGCTACCTCGGCGATCAGATAAAAGACTACTGTGGTGAGGAGTTTTTAGGTCGGTCGGTAACCTACGTACATCAACCCGAAAAGCTCGGTACGGCTGATGCCTTACTCCGGTGTCAGGAGGCTATCAATGGACGCTTCTTACTTTTGTACGCCGATGATTTGTTTGGTGGGGAGGGGCTGGAACGTTTGCTCACTCACGACAACGCCCTGTTGGTGATGAAGCATGATGAACCTGAGCGTTTCGGGGTGATTGTGGTTAATGAGGCCGGAGAGGTGACTGATATGCTGGAGAAGCCTGATGACCCTCCGTCTAATTTAGTTTCGGTCGGTCCTATGGTCTTAACAAAGGAAATTTTTAATTACAAGCCAGAGATGCATAAAAGTGGCGAATTAGCAGTACCCTCAATGGTGCAGAAGATGGCCCAGGACTATCCGATTTATACCGAAGAGGCCAGCTTCTGGTTCCCGGTCGCGAACCCGGATCACGTCAAAGAGGCCGATGGGATTTTAAAAGAAAGAGAGTAAATAAAAAAGATTTAGATATTAAAAAACGCACCAAGGAGTAATCCAAGGTGCGTTTAATCGTGGTTTAGTTTGCCGGTGAGGTGGTGTGGGAATCAGTTATTGGAAAAATAAGTCCAACTCCGGGAACCCTTCTTGCCATCAGTCGTACGGCTGTTTTTGTCAACTGTTGTTCCATCCAATCAGTTTTGATGTCCTTCAGTCTCTTCAGGTGCTCGGAAACTGACTTACTTTCTGTTTGTTCCAGCTCTTCGTCCGTAAACTGTAAGGGGACTAATACGATTGGGATCTTACCACTTAGCTGTGAGTACATTGGCTCACCCCATCGTAAATCGTTTTCATCACTTTCGAGTGCTTTTGTTATGTCTTCCAGTTTTACACTTTCCTTTACGTTTATTCGAAGACCTGCATAAATTATAGTGCGAGCCTTTACGCCCTGCGACTCTTTCTTTCCTTTGTTTGTTGTTGAAATCTTATGTTTCACTTTTGCTCCTGCCTTTGGTTTGGGTTTAGTAAGAACTATTGTCTGATCTGATAGTAAAGTATTTTTGTTGTTTGTCAACTCTGGCTATGTACAGATTGGTGACAAGCAAAAGTAGTTTTTTATGTCAGAATCTAAATAACTCAACCGGTTGAGTTATTTAGATTTTTGGGTCTTAGCATCATCCGAGTCGTACCTGGAGATTTACTATCCGGAAAAATCTACCAGAAAAGATGTAAATGGATTTACGGAAGTGGGTTGGTGAGTAGCAAGAAAAAGTTGTTATATAACGGATTATATAATCAATTATATAAATCAGGTCGAGAGTGAGTGAGTTAGGGAAGGGTGGTAAAAAAAAGCCCACCAGATGATCTGTCTGGCGGGCCGTTGTTTTATGAAGCCCCAATAAATATTGGGTAATGTGTGAACCTGTGCAATGTCCACACAAATATAATCTAGCACATGTGATGAATTTGTCAAAAAATGTATGTTCGTGACAATTCTGCCAGAAGAGTCATCGAAGTCTCCGCCAGTGTGGCTGAAGAGCTTGGTCTGAATGTTGGTGATCGGCTGGATGTGTCCCCAGCAACCTCGACTCCGTCGGTTGATTGCGCCATGCTTTGACGATGTATTTTACAAGCATGCAAGGTAGTTTTCTCGTCGGTAAAAAATATTAAATTGTAAAAAAGGGCCAAGATTAGAGTTTATAATGTAAATAAGCAAACTCGGCTGGTGCCGAGCTTGCTTTCAAAATATTTTATTAAAGCCAGAGAGAAGAGCTGTCGATCTTATCTCGGCCCTGTCTTCTGACCTTACTACTATAGTAACGCGCAGGAGTCGGGTAAGTCATGTTGATAACTCATTATGGCACAACCAAAAAACCACGTCAAAAAATGGACTAAGAAAGATGATTCTAAACTCAAGAAATTAGCCAAAGGTAATACTCCGACAAGGATTATTGGCTTAAAACTCGGTCGAACAGAAGATTCTGTTCGAAATAGAGCGCATGAAAAAAAGGTCTCACTTAAGCCAACGAATCAATCACCGTACGGTTAATAACTCTGACTATCTGAACTGAAACAAAACCCGCCAATTGGCGGGTTTTGTGATTGGATGGTCACAGCTTGTGAATTTGATGCTACAATAAATTTATAAAACCAAGCTTATGAAGAAAAATATTGTAATAATCGTCCTGTTCATCGCTTTTATAACAGTGCTGCTATGGCCAAAAGGAGAGCCTTCAGGTGGCGAGCTCGCGGTTACTAGATCTCATACTCCTTCCAGCATTACTTCTTCCGAAGATATTACTTGTGAGTATCCTCAGACCTTGAGTGCTAACTACCAAAATGAACAAATATCACACGAGATTCCTGAGCCCGAAACAAACCCTATTATTATTACTTATAGCAACATTCAGACAGAAGAACCGACTGTTAAGTTCATTGATGCAACGCAGACAATTTCTGAAAGCAAAGTTATAAAGCTTGTTGATGATGAAGATAAGTTCATGTTCTTGGAAGGTGCCGGTGATTCATACTTAACCGTTCACACGATTTATAAAAACACGGGGATATCTACATATACTAAACAAATCTCATTACTTGGAACACATATAGCAACTTCTGCAGTCGGGACGTGTAGATAATCAGTGATATAATTTATGTATGTTCAACAAGAAATTTATCGGTTCAAATATTTCTTTAGTAATTGGTATACTTGCAATCATTGCAGGTTTAGCAAATCCCTCTAGCACATTGTTGGCAGGTATTTATATAGTGCTTGGTGCAATTGCTTATAAATCTCTAAAGAAAAGAAAACTTGGTATTGTCCAGGATTCAAAAATTCGTCCGATTTTGGAGGTTGTGGCAATATTTGCAATCGTCGTCCTAGTTTTAATGCAGAATAATCTCCGAATGCACCTTATCAACGATCCGTTTCCTAATCTTGTGATACCTCTATGGGTTATCGTTTCATACCTAATCGTGTATTTCAGAGATATAAAACCTGAACAAATTCAAATCAAGGAATAGATTTTAAGATGTCGCAGGCAGGGGATTGCCGTCATTTCTCAGTAATTTATCGTTGGGGGAATTGGTCACAAGTCTTCTCACTGACGTTCGAAGCTCGTGGTGCAGATAAAATATGTATGTCGGGAATCGCCTACAAGTCCTCGCAAAACATAGTCGTGAGAATCTCACTCCTTGTTTTGCGGGCTCGCAGGCCGCCCCTCGGCATCGTTGCGTCGCCAAGCTCCTCACGATATGCCTGCGGCCTTCAATTCCCCCACGAAAGCAAAGCAGTTTGTCGGGAGTCGCCGTTAGGTCTCGAAATGAATAACAAGTGTCCCGTAAAATTCGCTGCGCTCATCACGGGACTACCACGTAAAGGAGCCTCACTGCGTTCGACTCCCGCGGCGGAGCCACGTGATAAAAAACACCACCTTTAGCAGGTGGTGTCTTTTATTTTACGTGGTGGAGATGTCGGGAGTCGAACCCGAGTCCGCGCACGCAGAAGAGGAGACTCTACATGCTATAGCTCGCGTTTGAAATTTAACGGCGAGGGGTAAAACGCGGGCGAACGTAACTCGCCGCGAGCCTCTTTGAATTCAAAATCCGGCTGGAGACACAGCGGATTTCTACTCCCGATGATATATCACTAGCGGTACCCTATCGGGTGTCCGGTACATAGTGGCTTAGGCGTGTATTTACGCGTAAGCGAGTGCAAAGTCATTAGCGCTAAAGTAGCGAGACTGTACACCGGTAGTTTCGTTAGAAGCTACACATATAGGTTCCCGAGGATTTACGTGGATCGAGACCACGAGCATGCACTCACACCTCTGTAGTGCGTGTCGAAGCCGGTCATCCCCGCTGCAGGGCTAAAGATTATGTAATAATGAGCACATATGAAAATAAATTTACGTGGATTTCTTATTGGTCTTGGTATTTCAATCTGTATTTTAGCGTTACCAGTAATTTATTTCTATTGGTTGATGCCACACGATTACTTCGCTTCATGTGATAAGGAAGGACAAAAAATTGTAGCCGAGGAAGTTTTGGAAAGACATTGGAAAACAATAACCAGACAAGAGATTATTCCTGGAAGTTTTTTGCCAAAGTGTGGAACGGTAGACAATCCGACTGACATGGGTAAGTCTGAAGGTCCAATAATGTGGAGTTGTTATGCATGTACGGGTGAAGTCATAGAAGAGAATGGTCGTAATATGTGCTACGGAACTGCTTACATGTGCTCAGGTATTTAGTATTAGCCACACAGCGTGAACGACCGACAATGCGAGCTACGGCTAATTACTAACAGCTAAATGCTCGTAGCTCGCATCAATATTCATTTTTTAAGGTGCGATCGACCTCTCGTTTCATGTCGCGCCGCTTGATGTCTTCGCGCTTATCATAGCTCTTTTTCCCGCGTCCGACACCGATCTCTAGCTTGATTCGTCCACCTGAATTATACAAGCGAATGGGTACCAGCGCAACCCCGTTTTGCTTCTCATATCCGGCCAGTTCAGCGATCTCATCTGCATGTAGCAGCAGCCGGCGCGTGCGGTAGGTATCAAAATCCTCTGGTGCATTGGCGGGCTGAAAAGGCGGGATGTGGGCATTAGTCAGCCAAGCCTCGCCACCGCGAACGACGACGTGCGACCCTTTTAGCGAACCCTCTTTCTTGCGAAGGCTTTTCACCTCAAAGCCAAAGAGCTCGATGCCGGCTTCATACGTCTGTTGTATCGCCACGTCGCGACGGGCGGTTTTGTTTCGTAGCAATGTCATTACCGTGATTATAACAGGTTAATCTTTTGTGCTCAGCCATCTTTGTGCGTATAATGACTTTCACATGTCCAAGCCCAAGCCAACAAAAAAATCTCCAAAGACGCCGAAAAAAAGCGGTGGTAGTGGCCCGAGCCTGCTGTCTAATATTCTGACGGCCATGCTGATTCTCTTTATCATTGGGGCTGGTTATACGGCCTTCGAGGAGTTCAGCGAGGAGACCGAGGAGATAACCCTCAGTCAGCTGGCTACCCAAATCCAGGACGGATCCATTACTGAGGTCGTAGTCGAAGGTGAGCAGGTGACGGCCACCGTCCAAGATGAAGAAAAGAAGCGAGTAACCCAGAAGGAAACCGCCACCCCCTTGACCCAGACGCTGTCTAATTACGGCGTGGGCACCACAACGCTGGCGAGTCTAAGCATTGATGTAAAGCAGCCGTCCGGGTTCGGCTACTGGTTGGGGGCGCTGGCACCGTTTCTGCTGCCACTTCTCCTGATCGTTGGATTCATCTGGTTTCTGTCCCGGCAGATGGGCGGGGGAGGCGGTGGTGGAATGCAGCCGTTTACCTTTGGAAAGAGTCGGGCCAAGTTGACGGATCCCGAGTCCGGCACCAAGGTGACCTTTGATGATGTCGCTGGGGTAAAGGAGGCCAAGCAGGAGCTGATGGAGATTGTTGAGTTTCTGTCCCAGCCCAAGAAGTTTCTGGATATCGGTGCCAAGATTCCCAAAGGCGTCATCCTGATGGGAGAGCCAGGGACGGGTAAGACGCTCTTGGCTCGCGCCGTGGCTGGCGAGGCTGGCGTGCCGTTCTTCTCGATTTCGGGAAGTGAGTTCGTGGAGATGTTTGTTGGTGTCGGAGCCAGCCGTGTTCGCGATATGTTTGAGAATGCAAAAAAGGCCGCACCGGCAATCATTTTTGTCGATGAGATTGATGCGGTGGGTCGGACACGTGGTACGGGTGTTGGTGGCGGCAATGACGAGCGCGAGCAGACGCTGAACCAGATTCTGACCGAGATGGATGGCTTCGAGCCCAACGAAAAGGTCATCGTGATGGCGGCGACCAACCGACCAGATGTGCTGGATCCAGCTCTGCTGCGTCCGGGTCGTTTCGATCGCCGCGTGCGGGTTGACTCACCAGACATCAATGACCGTGAAGAGATTCTAAAGATTCATGCGAAGACGAAGCCGCTGACCGAGGATGTCCATCTGCGAGTGATTGCCGAGCGCACCCCGGGCTTTACCGGTGCGGATCTGGAGTCGTTGGTGAATGAGTCGGCGATTGCGGCGGCACGCGATGACCGCAAAAAGGTTAGCCAGTACGACTTTATTCAGTCGATCGAGAAGGTGATGCTGGGGCCAGAACGCTCGAGCCACCTGCTTACCGCCCACGAAAAGAAACTGGTGGCGTACCACGAGGCTGGTCATGCGGTGGTCTCATCGGTGCTTGAAAATGCTGATCCGGTCCACAAAATTACAATTGTCTCCCGTGGCCAGGCGGCCGGGTACACCATGAATCTCCCGACTGAGGAGAAACGCCTCAAGAGCAAGAAGGAGTTTGTCGATGAGCTAGCATACGCGCTTGGTGGCTACGTTACCGAGCAGATGATTTTTGATGATGTAACAACGGGTCCTTCCAATGATATTAAACGTATCACCAAGCGTGCTCGGGATATGGTGACCAAGTACGGCATGAGCGACAGTCTTGGTCCGATTGCCTTTGAGGATGATAGCGGTAACCCGCTGTATGGTCGTATCTCTGGCGAGGATAAGGACTACTCCCAGGAGGTGGCAGCCAAGATCGACCACGAGGTCTCACAGCTTATCGCTGACGCTAAAAAAACCGCAGAAAAAGTCTTGACTGAACACCGCGAGCTTTTAGACAAGATTGCTGATGAGCTGATGGAGAATGAGACCATTGAGCGCGATGACTTCGAGACAATTCTCCGTGCCCATGGTGTCACCCCAAAACGCGACAAAAAAGACACCTAGTAATCGTGCTTACTATTGATTTTTTATGCTTTAGACCTCGCCTATTATTCGGCGAGGTTTTTTCTTTCTCTAGCCATCTATTCACTTGACATATTAATATAATAAGCTATTATATTAATCAGAAACAAGAACAGTAATTTAACAATGAGGTTACGATGAAAGTATTAGGTAGAGGTAATTTTACGAAAAATCCGCATCCTGAATCAGACAATAATACACCAAAGTATCTTCAGGAAATTGATGAAACTTTCAATTTTCTTAAGCTACCAAGCAGGCATGAGGCGCTGAATGAAAATGAAGATATACTCAGGCAGTATCATTTTCCGTTAATACGAGAAGGTTTCATTTATGGAAGATTGGTTGTCACGAAAGAGAAGGAGTCATTTATTCAGATTCTTCATTTATTTGGTAGCGGTGAGGTGATTGCCGATATGTGTTGTAAGGAATATCAACTAGGTAAATCACCCTTGGAGGTTGATTGCGAGGCTCTACTGTCGTCTTTTTTGGGAGATACAAAAAAAGCATACGATGTCTCTAATCAACTTTCTCCAGAAAGGTCAGGTAAGGAGGCTCATCTGCTGGTAGTAGATTACTACAAATGGCTTTATCACAGCCGTGTCGCAGAAGAGGAGAGAAAATCAGATGATTTTCCGGCTCTCACTGAAAAGCAGATTAATCGGCTGCGAATTTTTCTGAATAAGTAACCATAATTCACAAAGCTGCCCTGGCTATCCCGGGCAGCTTTTTTATATCTAAAACGCCTCAGCGAGTCGTATTGAGTCTATGACCGGTCGTAGCATCCAGCGCGTTACTGCCCGCAGGGATTCGTGCTTGCTGATATAGTCAGCTATCGGCGGGCTGACAGTGTAGTAGGCGGCTACGAGCCCGCGTCCGAATCTGGATTCGAGAAGTACGGTATCACGAAAGTCTCGAAGTACATCAATTTCGCTTGCAAGAGCTGTACCAAAGGCAGCTGTTGCGATAAAGCAGCCACCACCGCCAGAGCCTCCTCGAGTTCTTCCGTCGGTGTCAGGAACAATCTTTGCTTGGCAGGATACAGCCGTTTCCTCTCCGGTCACTGCTTCGATATCTGCGCTGGCTGTCTTTACACCCGAAGACGTGTAGGCAACCGAGGCAGTAGGTGAGCTTGTAGAGAGCCCGCCACTTCCTTTCCAGAATACAGAGGTAGTCGCTACGACTTTATTATCAGCATTGTGTCGGGAAGACGGATGCACATCGACACTCCAGTGAACACGGTCACCAATCTCAAAGTCATATCCATTTACGTTGCAGCTAAATCTCTGCAGTGTACTGGTGGCGCTAGTGGAGTCCTCTTCGGGAATTTCGATATTGCAAGAAAGCTCTGCATCATGTGGCCCGGATTCTACTAGTACAGTAGCTGATTTTTCTCCAGCGTCATCGCGGTCATAGGTCTGCTTAAATTGAGAGGACGAACTAACAACCTCACCATCGATTTCCCATCTATATTCATATGGTCGGTTTGTTTCACCGCCATTGATATTTGAATTCCAATGGATCTGAACCTCGTCGTCGAAAATGCGCATTTGGACACTACAGGAACCTTTTAGCGGTGGGGTAATAATATTGATTACTTGTTGGCACTGAATTGTTTCTTCGCGAGTTTCCTCATCATTGATTCTAGAACTTACGTCAAAACGAGCTGTTTTCTGACCTTCTGTATCATAGGTAGTCGAGATTTCCCGTCCTCGTCGAGAGATTCCATCAATTTCCCAGTCGTACCGATAGTTTCCGAAGCCTCCAACCGCAAAGGCCTTCCATTTAATCTGTTGATTGGTCATGACCGTTTCCTGGGCTTCAAATACAAGCTCTGGTCGATCTTGATGAGAAGTAGAAACTTGGCAGGATCCAGATAATGGTGCATGGGGAAATTTTTCATAAATGGCCTTTTGTAGCACCGGGAAGGTTCTAAGAGTTACAACACTGTAACCACGAGCATTTGGATGGATTCGGTCGCTTAAAGTGTACTCAGATCGAAACACAATTTCATTAATAGCGTCTGGCATGAAGTACACATTCGTATCATTGGCTAAATTTCTAAATTCGCTCGTATAGTCAACAAATGTATAACCAGGAATATCATAGGAGCCATGACCGAGAAGCACCACGGTAATTTCAGCCTCTTGTAGTCGATCGATTATTTCCCTTAGATTGGCAAAGGTTTCCTCTGCTGGTACGCGGCCATCATTATCAAAATCAGGAATTAAGTCAGCTCCGCCTCCATACAGAATCACGATATCCGGATCTTCACTCAATACCCGGTCCTGTAAATTATTCAAAAGTATTTCTGTCTCAGCTCCGTTTTGCCCTCTGTTAATAACGGTGTATTCGCTGCCCATCAGCCGCCCTAGTTGACCAGGAAGTGTTAGGGAATTGGTAACACTTAAGCCCTCGATCAAACTATCACCGTAGGCGATTATTTTTGGTGCGGGGGATTGTGCGTGAGTGGTGTCAGATATAAAAAAGGCGGCAGCAATACCAATTACAAGCAAGAGACCAAAAAGCAGTCGTGTAACTGTGATTATGGCTTTCATATACTATTGATAATGTCATTTTTAAGTTGTATTGTCAATGCGATGTCAGTCCTTTAACTACATAAAATAAGTGCGCCCACCTGGATTTGAACCAGGGACCACGGCTGTATAAGAACCGCGCTCTACCAGACTGAGCTATAGGCGCACTTATTTAACGAGTGCTGATTGATGCTGAGCATCTAAATAGTACGTCAGATAGGGGATTAATTCAATTTCTAAGAAGCTGCGTTTTTCAGATGTGTAATTCTTATATGCTAGTATAGGTCTGTATGAATATAAAATTTACGCAAAGAACATTTATCATTATTGCAATTGTTGGAATTATGAGCAGTCCGATTTTTGTTTCTGCAGCCGATGATACTGATAAAGAGATATTTTCAGAAATATTACAAACAGCTACCTCTATTGTATTGGATATGCAGAATTCAGTCCGTAACGGTGATGGTGAGGTTAAAGGAGTACAGGATCAGCAGAATCTTCAGTTGACACTGAGTGCTTTAGACAAGACAGAGATGCGAGTTCAGATAATACAGCTTAAATACATTCTTCAGGGTTTAGTGGCTCAAATTAGTAATCGATCAATCGATTTATCTTCCTTGCGTGGTGATGTTGCTCATCTTAAAGATGTAGCTCTGAAGGCTCAAAATCACCTCTCTTCAACTGATGCAAGAATAGCAAAGAATGAAGCAAGCCAGTTTCTGTCCTTAACCAGAGTTCTCTCTGAAGTTGCCGAAAAGAACAGTTCCTCAGTATTCAAGGATAATCTGGAAAAAACTGAAGAGGTAGTAACTCAGCTCCAGGAGAGCATTCGGGAAGCACTGGATGGAAACACAGTTAATCCAGGTGACGATTCAAGCGATGAAGCAGAGACAATGTTTAGGTTCGAAAAAGATTATGCTGATTCGGGAGATCAGGTGTATTACCAGCACAGTATTGGGGTAGCGTATAAACAAACTCCAGATTGGGCGTACAACTATACCCTCGAATTTAAATGTGAAGATGTCGACATATTCCAAAAAGCAACCGGAGACATAGGTTGTAATGAATCTCTGAAATACAAATCAAATGGATCAAAAGAAACAAAGCGTCACGCCATAAAAATAGACAACCTGAGTAACTCCACGCAGGAGATTGAAGCAATTCTTGTAGTTACTGATAATGCTTCAGGGAAAGAAATTGGTCGTGCGAACGATGCGGTTGCTGTGCGGAAGAAAGGCACCAAAGGGCTTTTACAGGGTGTCTCAAAACCGGACATTGAGCTAAGTCTAGAATCACGACGTGGCAGTGGGGATTGGGTTGGCTACTACGCTACCTGGGATGTTGCCAGTGAGGAAGAATCGGAGGTTGATAAGTATAAGGTAACAACTCTACGGGAGGATATTAATGGTAAGGCTACGACAGTTGAATTTACGGAGGGTAACTCAATGTCAAGGCTTAACCCCAACGCTGGTGAAGATGATGGGTACTGTTACTATTTCTTCGTGCGAGTTGATGCTCTTGATCGTTCTGGAGACATAATCGCCACAGATAATGAGTCTGGTTGCTACATGGCTGATGAAGAAAATGAGCCAGGAATCAATCCGCACAAAGGATAGAGGTAATTACAATTAAAATTAAGAGATTTCAAAAAATTTTTTTGAGTAATTTTTACTCTACCTTATCTGATAATCACTCCGTTCAGGAACCCAGCCTTTTACCGGGAAAGAGCTGGGTTGTTCGTTATTTACTCGAAATGTGCCATGTTGCGCAACGGGGCTACACGTGCCTCGGTGTCTGGGTGCTTTGCCAGCTGCGGATCTTCATCCAGCAGGGCAGCGGCCGCACTACCGGCTCGTTCAACCAGTGGTAGATTCTCCAGCGCCGCCATGGCGATGTCGGCCAGCCCGGACTGGCGAGCGCCGATCAGCGCACCAGGGCCGCGAATCTTCAGATCAGCCTGTGCTAGCTCGAAGCCATCGTTTGATTTCTCCAGCGCCTCCAGCCGCTTCTTGGTGCGCTCAGCTTTAATATCAGCAAAGAGAAAGCAGTGGGCTGCCATCTCGCTACGCTCCACGCGCCCACGCAGCTGGTGCAGCTGGGCCAGGCCGAAGTTCTCAGCATTTTCAATAATAATGGTGGTGGCGTTGGGAACATTCACCCCGACCTCGACCACCGAGGTGGAGACAAGAATATCAATTTCGCCAGCGTCGAAGGTGTTCATGATCTCCTCCTTCTCTTTGTTGTTTATCCTCCCGTGGAGAGTACCGACAGAGAAGTCAGGGAACTCTTTTTTCATCCGCTTTGTCATCTCCTCGACCGACATGGCATCTCGCGCATACCGATCATTTTCATCTGCCTTATCAATCTGCGAGCAGATCACGTACGCCTGCCGACCGGCCGATAGTTTCTCGCGTACCTTTTGGTACACATCCGGTCGATCATCGTCTGACACGACGGTGGTCTCGGCGCTTTGGCGGTTCAGGGGGCGTTCATCCAGGATGGACAGGTCTAGGTCGCCGTAGGCGGTTAGTGCCAGCGTGCGCGGAATCGGGGTGGCTGTCATGGAAAGTAGGTGGGGGAGCGGACCGTCTTTTTTGACTAGCTCGGCCCGCTGGTTGATACCAAACCGATGCTGCTCGTCGATTATCACGTAGGCGAGGTCCTTGAACTGAACTTCCTTTTGAATCAATGAGTGCGTACCAACCAGCATCGAGATGACGCCTTCTTTAATCCATTTCAGTAGCTGGTTGCGAGAGATATCGGTTGCTTTTGTGTCATCAATTTTCGACGGAAACTTTCGGCAGCCGGATCCGGTAATCAGCGCCATCTCGATGGGAAGGTGGGCAAACATTTCAACAAAGCTGGCAAACTGCTGGCGGGCTAGAATCTCGGTCGGTGCCATGTAGGCAACCTGTAGATTTCCAAAATCCCGACCCTTCGGTGGCGTATTCACAACACCGTAGGCGGTAGCGGCGGCCACAAAGGTCTTACCACTTCCAACATCACCTTCCAGTAGCCGGCTCATGGCATTATCGCTGGAGAGGTCATGGAGTACTTCCTCTATACTGCGTTGCTGTGCGTCGGTAGGGTCGAACTCGAAGCGATCGAAAAAGTCAGCCAAATCGTCGTAGCTCATCTGAATCTGGTAGCTTTCCTGATCGTCCAGCTGGCGTCGCAGCTGTTTTTTGGCTACCTGTACAGAAAACACTTCCTCAAAGGCAAAGCGTTTCTGGGCGACCTCGGCGTGCTGGATGCGTTTGGGGGCGTGGATCCAGACCATGGCTGCCTTTATATCTGGTAGGTTAAGCTCCTCGCGGACTGGGCTGGGAATCGGATCACGCAGCTCGTCCAGTACATCGCCCTCTGAAAGAATCTGCTGAATTTTATGATAGATCCACTGGCTGGAGATGTCGCGCGTGCTGGGGTAGACGGGCAGCACAAAGCGGCCACCGGTGATATCAATCTCATCAACCGAGATCTTCTTGAACTCTGGGTTGGCGACCTCCAGCTTGCCACCTTTTTTCTTGAAGGTGCCGGTTAGTTTCACCGGCTGCTCGTCCTCGACCATCTTGGATATGTAGGCCTGGTGAAACCAGACGGCCGCCACACTACCGGTTCCGTCCTCCAACGTGCCGGTCGTCATCGGAATTCCTTGTCGGCGACTCTTCTTTGTCTGCAGGTTTTTTAGACGACCAAAAACGGTAACCTTCATATCGTCTTCCAGATCCTTGATCAGCACCGTCTGCTCGCGGTTGATGTACCGGCTTGGGAAGTGACGCAGCAGCTGGTTCACCGTCTGTATCCCAAGGGTTTCCAGCCCGTTTCTCTGTTTCGCCTGTAGCCGAAAGGCATCTGTAAGTAAGGTATCGAGGTTCATGATGTTAGTCGCTGGTTTTATACTGCCCGTTACTGTGGGTCAAAAATCCCTCCTTTTCGAGCTGTTTCAAATTACGCTCAACCGACTGCATGCGCTCGTTCTCCGCAATCAGCTCGGAAAACTCCTGCTGGATATCCGCCTCCTTAACCGGCTCGTGTTTCAGGACGAAGCGGGTTAGCTCGGCGCGCAGCTGCCGGTTGGACCCGACAAACTTCGACTGCTTCTGGTAGCTTTGGCTTTGGTTATTTATATTACCAACAGTGCTTTTTAGGTGAGCTCCGTAATCCATTAACGCCCAGTACCACTCCTTGATATTTTTGTTCGGCAGTGTCTCCGCCACAAGCTCTTTAATATCATCATCACTAACATTCTCCGCGTTAGGCAGGAAGTGATGGATAAAGACGGTACGAATATTTGTCTCCACAAACACCACCGGCTGCTGGTAGACAAATGCCTGCAGGGCACCGGCGGTGTAGGGACCGACACCTGGTAGGCTTAGCAGGTCTTCCTCGGTGTCTGGAAGCTGGCCGTTATATTTACCTGCCACCATTTCGCAGGCCCCCTTTACATACAGAGCCCGGCGGTTGTAGCCCAAACCCTGCCACCCTAAAAGCACCTCATTTTTCGGTGCTCGGGCGAGGCTTTCAAAGTCAGGAAACTTTTTCAGCCACGCATTGTATTTTGGCACTACCCGTGGTGCCTGTGTCTGCTGCAGCATCATCTCGGAAATATAAATCGCATACGGGTCCTCGGTCCGTCTCCACGGGAGATCATGCCGACCATTGCTATCGTAAAAATCCCAGACAAGCTGTTGAAATTCGGCTGGTTTCATTAGTTGTATTATAACCCTTCTCTTTCTCACTCATTTCGCTTGTTGCGGAGGGGGAGGGATTCGGTCACGAATATTACGAACAGAGCGGAGGGGGAGGGATTCGAACCCTCGGTACCCGTAAAGGCACACGTCCTTAGCAGGGACGCACAATCGACCAGACTCTGTCACCCCTCCGCTCTAACCGTAATTGGATTGTAAAAAAGATCAGGATTCTGCCACACATAAATTTTCTGACGAAAATTTTGTGTCGCCACATCTCGCGATCTTCGCCTTCAGCACAGCTGAAACTCAGATAACGCTCCGATTCTGAAATCTCACTACAAAGCAAAGCAGTTTGCTTTGTAGAGTTGATTTCAGCCCTCGGTGGTTGTAAAGCACACGGACCTTAATGGGACGCACAATCGACCAGACTCTGTCACCTCTCCATATATAATTGAATTTGTCAACCTTCGCTACTTGTTCTCAGCTTACCATACTGAGTGGCATGTTTGGGGTTATTGGTTCCTACAACTTTCATGTATTTATCTACCCCTGCTTGGTTTTCTATTCGTACACTTTTGCCATTGTAGTTTATTTTTGCTTCCACGTGAAGGTTTTTCAGAATATCCATAACCTGATCTCGTAGCTGCTGACTGAGTGTAGTGAAATCAATTTTTGGATAAGAATATTCTTTCCCTGCAACTTGGTAAGTATGTTTATAGATTGATCCATCAGTATCAATAAGACCACGTACGCAAGCAATTTGAAACTTTTCTTTTTTCTGTATCCATTGAGGGATATGTAAACCTTGTGCCAGTTTATCTTCTAAAGTTAATCCAATCACTTGGCAAAATTTGACAAGTTTTACGCGGTGAACTACTAGGTCAATTGCTTTGGAATTTGAATTACTATACTGCTTTGGTGTTATCTCAAAGAGATTTTTAATGAGATTCGACACGAAAGGAACATAGCCAGCATCTGCAATCGAATTTAAGGTGATTGTCGCTTGGTACTTTGTAAGACCTCCATCACCTAGCATAATACCAACGAATTCTGCTAGCTTATCGTCATGGCTAGGTTGTTTGATTGCTTGCGGGGCCAGTATGGGATTGTCTTGATGCTTACCAGTTTCTTCCCACCACTTTCGCCAGTTTTTTCTGCGCTTTTCTGGGTCACCAATTGATCCATATTTTTTGTAACGGGCTTGACCTCCTTTTTTCGCCGCTGATTTAAGGTGATCTTTCCATATCAATACATCTACATTATTAGCAATCTTAAGTTTAGCCACCTTTGCTAACTTTTTAGCTGCAGTGACAGATATGCGGTGTTTTTCACGTGCCCAATCTCGCAGCGTTCGGTCGTGTACGCCAATGATCTCAGCCATTTCTTTCCAGGTTGTGCCGGTAGCTTTCTTCGCTCTTAGAATAAAAGCTCTTTGCTTACCAGGAGAGAACTTTAACCGGTTTTTAATGGAAGACTTTGCCATGCCTCCATAATATCATGCTCTTTAATGTGCAAAAGCGATTCCGATGATTTTTGCGTTAGAATTTTCTCGCAATGCTCGCCGTGCTTCGGTCAGTGTTGCGCCCGTGGTAGTCACATCATCAATCACGAAAATAACTGCTTCATCATCAATGTCGACTTCAGCCTGAAAAACTCCGCGGACATTTTTACGCCGCCTGCTTCGGGAGAGTTCGGTTTGATCAGCTGTGGTCCGTGTCTTTTCTAGCAGCTGTTTGTATACAAATACATTCTCCTCTTCGACATCAGCGATACGTTTGCAAATGCGGGCGCTCTGGTTGAAGCCACGCTCGCGTCGCCGCTTGCCCGATAGGGGAATGGGCGTGATGATAATTCTGTCGTCAAAGATCCGCTCCTCCTGGCAAATACTCAAAATCTCTTCTCGCATCCGCTCGCCAATAAGATCTGCGGCCGTTTGTGAACCGGCGAACTTAAGCGCATACACAACTTCACGTATTATTTCATTACGGTAGTCGCAGACTGCTTTCACAGAGCTTTTTTCTGGCTGTCGATTTGTTCCAAGAGTCTCTAGATCAGTTATCAATAACCGCCGTAACCGCCGCTCTCGATCTGATGGTGGAAAAAGCAGATCCAAAAACTTCTGGATGGTAGTATGAAAAGACGAATTGCGCATCTAGTGTTATACTACATTACAGAAAAGCTATGGCGAATATTTTCTCTAAAATAATAGGTTCACTAACCGGCTCATCAGGAAGCGGTGGTCACCCAAATGGGGTGGTAGGTATTGAGTTTTCTGCCGGCTCAGTCAAGGTAATTCAGCTAAAAGAAAAAAATGGTGCGCCAGTTTTGGAAACGTACGGCGAGCTTGCACTTGGTCCCTACGACGAAAAACCAATTGGTGCGGCGGTGAAATCAGAATCAAAAACTCTTGGAAAAGCACTTAATGAAATCATTGATGAGGCCAGTGTTACCACCAAGCATGCCGGTGTTGCCATTCCGATTTCTGCCAGTTTGGTAAATATTATTGATCTTCCACCAGTGTCTGATCCGGAAAAGCTTGCCCAGATAATTCCGATGGAGGCGCGAAAGTACATTCCAGTACAGCCGTCCGAAGTTTTGATGGACTGGGACATTCTTCCTAACAGAAATAGGCACTCTGATGATCCTGAACAGGCACTTGTGGTTGCTATTCATAAAGAAGCAATTAACCGTTACCGTCAAGCACTCGAAGAAACTGATCTTGACGTTGGGTTTTTCGAGATAGAAATATTCTCCTCTATTCGCGCTACACTTGATCGCGGAATCGAGCCGGTGTTGCTGATTGATCTTGGAATTTCTTCTAGCAAAATCTACATTGTTGAGCACGGCGTGGTTCGCGGTGCTCATACAATTAATCAGGGTGGGCAGGACATAACCCGCGCCCTCTCCTCACGTCTCGGGGTGAGCTTCGATGAAGCCGAAAAAATTAAGCGAACTGAAGGTCTTACCGGAGAAGGTGAGGATGCTGATGCAGTTCGCGAGAGTGCTCGCACCATACTCAACTACATTTTTTCTAAGACAAATGACATTGTTGTTGATTATCAAAAGAAAAACGCCGCCGTTGTCGAGGAGGTGGTACTGACTGGTGGGGGATCTATCTTTGTCGGAATTGATAAAATTGCCGAGAAGATGCTTAATATTAGTGCTCGTCGAGCTGATCCATTCTCTAAACTAGAGACACCGCATTTCCTCTCTAAAACACTCAAGCAGATCGGTCCTGAATTTGCCGTGGCCATCGGCGCCGCCCTTCGTCGACTACAGGAGTAATCCACACACTGAGTTATCGTTATAGTCCTATTTGGATGCTACAATTAAACAGGGTAACGATGTAATTTTTACGATATATGCCTGAAGAAAAGTTTGAATCCTCATCATTTATACCGAAAGGGGTGGCACACTACCAAAAGCCCAAAACTTCTGGTAGCGGCGGTACTGGTGGTATTGGTGCCAGCAGTGGGGCATTCTTCAAAGTAGGGCTTGGCTTCGCTGGCTTTATTGGCTTGCTGGCAGCTGCTGTATTTTTCTATACGCTGTATCTGGAATCAAACTTGGTTGATGTGAAGCAACAGTTTTCTCAGGCGCAGGATACCTTTGAGCCAGAAGTAATAAATGAACTTGATGCCATTGACACACAGATTTCCTCGATGACCGAGATTCTTAATAATCACACAGCCGTTACTCCGGTTTTTGATCTTATTGAGTCCATTACACTATCAAGTGTTCAGTTGATAAATGCCTCAGTTCAATCGACGTCACGAGGTGTTGCAGATAATCTAGGCAGAGGAAGGAGTGACGAAGCGCAGATCGGAACACCCGATGGTGATGTAGTCGTTTCCCTTACTGGCCTAGCGCCTAGTTTTGCCGCCACAGCTCTGCAGGCGCAAGCTATTGCGGATAATGAACAACTCATCAATGCTGTTGTTTCTCAATTCAGCCTTACCGAGCAAGGGGACGTGGCTTTCAGTATTCAGTTCTCTCTGCCAGTTGATTATATGTCTTACGAAACTACCATTTAATTATGCAGAAACTCATTCTCCCAATCACATTAATTGTTCTTGGAATAATTGCATTTTTTCTGTACATCAAGCCAGTTTACCAAGACACTGCGGCTATTCGATCCGAAATTGAGGAGTACGAGACAGCGCTATCTCAGGTCGGTGAAATTCAGAAAATCCGTGACGACTTACTACGTCAGTATAATCAACTGCCACAAACAAGTATATATATCATGAATCGTATTCTTCCTGATTCGCTAGATACAGTACGATTGCTAGTAGAGCTTAATCAAATGGCTCTCCCGCACAACCTATCTGTTCAGGGTATCTCATTTACCAATCGCAGTGATAGTGAGGATAACAGGAATCGAAATAGCGAAGATGCTGCGCCACGTAAATCATACGAATCTGCACAAACGAGCTTCTCTGTCTCAGGTCCATATGAAAATGTCCTGGACTTTGTTCGTGACATAGAGCGTTCAACACGTCTGATCGATATTACACGGCTCACCGTTACGGGGCCAGAAGCTGATGGTGAGGATGGTGCTGACATTACAGCCGAGGATCTAGCTGGCCTCACGTCACTCAGTGGTCAAGAAAATATATACACCATTACCGGTATGACATACTGGTTTTCTAATGAAGATTTATAATAATTATGCCTGAAAATATCCCTACAAAGTTAATAATTGGACTTGTTGTCGCCGCTGCTATCGGAGTCGGTGTGTACTTTTGGCTAGGCACCGGAGATGCTGGCTCAATGTCACTACAAACAAATAATAACCAGTCTAATGCAACGGAAACAGTAGATGCCATAGGTACAAGTGAAGTTCTTGCGCAGTTAAATCGATTACAGAATATAAATATAAATACTAATATTTATCAGTCTGATATTTATCTTAGTTTAGAAGATTTTGGGATAAGTATCACCGAGCAACCGATTGGTCGAGAGAATCCGTTTATATCTCCTGCCTCAAATATACAGGGAGGTATCATTTTCCCGAGTCCAACACAGCCCACTCAGCAGTCGGTGAGCAGTAATGAAGAAGATGAAGAGGTAGCCACAAGCACCGAGGAAGGAGAGGGTGATCAGCAGGAATTGACTGGAAGTGAAGGTAGTACTAGCTCAGAAACTACTGTTGAGATTGAGGAGGATACCGATGAATAATGTCATCGGTATGTAATGTAACCATTTGCTCTTTATGGATTTACTACAAATTCTTGTAAATAACAAGGTTCTCGAAGAGGCTGATATCGAAAAGATTCGAAATCAGTCACAGGAATCTGGTAATCCAGTGTACGAAATACTTACCGAACGTGGTATTACACCGGAGCAGATACTGAAAGCCAAAAGTGCTGAGTTTGAGGTGCCTGCACTGAATTTGGAAGGCGAATCGCTGGATTCAGATGCGGTAAACATGATTCCGCAGGACGCGATTGAGCATTACAAAATTCTTCCGCTTCGACTTGATGAGGACGGTACCCTCGAGGTCGGTTTTGTTGACCCTGGGGATATCACTGCCCGTGATGCTGTCCAATTTATTGCCTCCAAGCATGATATTCCGTTTCGGATGAAGGTGATTCTAGAGTCGCAGTTTGAGGAGATGAAAAAGTCTGGTGGCAATCTAACTGGCGAGGTAAAGCAAGCGATTTCAGCCTTGGAGTCGGAGTTGACCAAGGAAGAGGAGGCTATTTCCAAAGAGATGAGAAAGATGTCTAAAGACGACTCTTCTGGTGGTATCGTCGAGGATGCACCGGTTACCAAGATTGTCGCCACGATTCTTCGCTATGCCACCGAGGGCCAGGCTTCCGACGTCCACATCGAGCCGATTGAGAATCAGATTCGTGTGCGCTTCCGGGTTGATGGTGACCTCCACACCAGTCTAATGCTGCCCAAGGAAGTACTCAGCGCCGTAGTGGCTCGTATCAAGATTCTGTGTCGTATGAAGCTTGATGAAAAGCGCAAGCCACAGGATGGTCGTTTCTCGGCTCATATTAACGAGCGCAAAATCGACTTTCGTGTCTCGACACTACCAACCTACTACGGCGAGAAGGTCGTGATGCGTATTCTGGACCCGGATAAAGGGATTATTGGCCTTAAAGAGATTGGTCTTACTGAATCCGATCGTGAGCTCATCGAGCATGCCATCAACCGGCCGTACGGAATGGTGCTGATTTCTGGTCCGACCGGTTCCGGAAAAACAACAACGCTGTACTCCATGCTTAGTAAGTTGGATACTGATACCAAAAATGTGCTCTCGCTGGAGGATCCGGTCGAGTATAACCTGGAAGGAATCAATCAGTCACAGGTTCGGCCTGAGATTGGTTACACCTTTGCTGATGGACTACGTACCGCCCTGCGTCAGGACCCGGACATCATTATGGTTGGTGAGATTCGTGATGAGGAAACGGCCCGCCTGGCGGTCCGTGCGGCGCTGACGGGGCACCTCGTCTTCTCTACCATTCACACCAACAACGCCATTGGGGTGATTCCACGTCTGATTGACATGGGAATTGATCCATACCTGATTGCACCAACCCTTATTCTGGCAATTTCTCAGCGGCTGGCACGAACACTCTGCAAGGGTGCCGGCTCACCAATTCCGGTTAAGGGCAGTATCCAGAAGCTTATCGAAAAAGAGCTCGAGGATCTTCCGGAAGAAACGCGGGCCAAGTTTGAGATTCCAGAAAATGTCTACGAACCAAAACCAACCGATGACTGCCCAACTGGACTATCCGGTCGAACCGCGGTCTTTGAGGTACTGGATATCAACGAAAGAATCGAGGAGGTAATTCTGGATGGTGCCGACGAAACTGATATTAAAGCGGCCGCTTTGGCGAATGGTATGATTAGTATGCGACAGGATGCTTTGGTCAAGGCCTTTAACGGAGAGATTCCGTTTGAGGAAGTTGGTAAACTCTAGTGGTATAATAATACGTATCTATGGCAACCAGAAAAGAAACAATTTCACGACTTGCTGAAACTGCGGTTAATCACCAGGCCTCTGATATTCATCTGTCTACCGGTCGCAAGCCGATTCTGCGTGTGGCGGATAAACTTTTAGTACTAAGCGATCATGAGGAACTATCGGCTGATGATGTAAAGAATCTCATGACCGAGCTCCTGACTGAAGGCGAGCTGAACCGTTTTCATCAGCAGCGCAGCCTGGACTTTTCCTTTACTCATGGTGACGAGGCTCGTTTCCGCTGTAATGCTTTTTACGCCCAAGGGTTGCCGGTAATTGCGATGCGATTGATTCCGTCTCGAATTCGCACCTTTGAAGAGCTTAACCTACCTGCGCAACTCGCGCGTTTTACTGAGACCGAGCAAGGCTTCTTTCTGGTGGTGGGACCGGTTGGGCAGGGGAAGTCAACGACGTTGGCGACCATGATTGAGAACATTAACGTCAAGCACTCTCGTCACATCATCACGATTGAGGACCCGCTTGAGTACGTCTACAAGCAGAAGAAGTCCATCATTGACCAGCGTGAGGTACGGATTGATACGCCTGATTTCCGCACCGCTCTGCGCGCTGTCTTTCGTCAGGACGTTGATGTGGTACTAGTCGGGGAGATGCGCGGACGAGAGACCATTGAGACGGCCGTAACGGCCGGTGAGACCGGGCACCTGGTCTACTCGACGCTACACACCAACAGCGCCTCTCAGACCGTTAACCGTATCATTGACACCTTCCCGGCCGAGCAGCAGAAGCAGGTACGTTCGCAGCTGGCTTCTTCACTTTCCGGAATCTTTTCGCAGCGGCTGCTGCCACGAATCTCTGGTGGCGTGATTCCGGCCTACGAACTTCTGATTAATAACAAAGCCATCGCCAACCTGATCCGCGAAGGTCGTACCCACGAAATTGATAACGTACTGCAGACATCCGCCGAGGCTGGCATGGTCACACTTAACCAATCCCTGGCCGGCCTTGTTCGTTCTGGCGAGGTGGAGGTGGCGGATGCGATGCGCTTTTCGCGTAATCCAGCCCAGCTGGACCAGCTTATTTAATATACCGATATGCGATTTGTATACACAGCAATTGATGAGAGTGGTGAAGAGCAGAAGGGCCACATCGAAACCTACGGCAAGGATGCAGCTATTAGTCAGCTCCAGCAGCGGGGTCTAACCATTCTTGAGATTGGTGAAGAGGGCGAAAACGTCCCGATCTGGGAGCGTCGTATTAAGTTTTTCGAGCGGGTTTCCAACAAAGAGGTCGTGATAATCTCTCGGCAGTTTGCTACCTTGTTTCAGGCCGATGTATCGGCATTGAAGGTGTTTACGCTTCTGGGTAATGCCGCCGAGAATCAAATGTTAAAAGATGCCTTGTTTGATATGGTTGACCAGCTCAAGGAGGGTAACTCTATCTCCAAGGCTTTCTCTAAGCACACCGATATTTTCTCAGACTTTTACGTAAACATGGTGGCTGCTGGTGAGGAGTCCGGAAATCTTGCCGATACCTTCGCCTACCTGGCCGACTACATGGACCGCAATTATGAGCTAACCTCCAGTGTCAAAAGTGCGCTGGTGTACCCAGCCTTTGTAATCACGACTTTTGTGGCCGTAATGATACTGATGCTTACCACCGTTATTCCGAATATTACCGAAATCATTGTTGATTCTGGTCAGGAACCACCAATCTATACCAAAATTGTGATCGGCATGTCTGATTTTCTCCTTGCCTACGGAATCTATTTGCTGTTTGGGCTTTTGATCGGTGGCTACGGAATCTACTGGTACGTCACTGAGACGGACGAGGGCGAGGAAATTCTGGCTGATATTAAGTTGCAGTTACCGTATCTGGGTAATCTGTACCAGAAGCTGTATCTATCACGCCTCTGTGACAATATGCACACCATGCTTCGCAGTGGTATCCCGATGACTCGGGCTATCGAGATTACTGCCAGTGTAATTGACAATCGTATTTATCACGAAATGTTAATGACTGCTGTTGATGATATCAAGGGTGGTAGATCGATTGCTGATTCACTGTCCGGTAACGATCAGATTCCGGGTATTATGGTTCAGATGATGCAGATTGGTGAGGAAACCGGTGAGCTTGGTAATATCCTGAAGACGCTTTCGAACTTTTACCGCCGCGAAGTTAAGAACGCTGTTGATGGTCTTGTTTCGCTGATTGAGCCGATTATGATTTTAATGCTTGGTGTTGGTGTTGGTGGGCTGCTTGCATCTGTGCTGATGCCGATCTACAACCTTTCGGCTGGCTTCTAGGGCGTTCGCACCCGCCGTTTTGCTTCGGGACGAGTAGTGTCGCCAGCGGCGACACTCTCTCCGTCTCGGGATCGCTCCTCCGACATGCGTCGGAGACCGTGCCCGCTCGCCCTGCGAAGCCCGAACAAAACAGGGGTGCTCACTTAGTAGTACATTTCCAATCTTTTGTAATGTAAATAGATTTCGGAAGGAGGTGCACGTATTACGTGATATCAAAACCCAGCCCTTGCGCGCAAGGGCTGGGTAAACCTTAAAGCGAACTACTTTATTTTGCTAGTCTCGCGCAAGGCGCTCAGCATGGTGTCTACCTAAAGTAGACTGAGCGCCTGAGCGGATAAAAATCCTCGCAGGGGATTTATTTGTAGTGCAGCAAAATAAAGGTAGTGAGCGCCAGTTATCCACATGCGTTACTTGCACGTCTGTCAAACACGCTATAATAAAGGCTGTAGTACTTTTGCTCGAGCAAGAGAAGTACCACATTATTACTAATTTAAGTAAATGATTATTGTGTCTTACTTTAAAAAGATCAAAGAAAATCGCGGTTTCACACTGATTGAGCTTTTGGTGGTGATTGCCATCATCGGAATTCTTTCCAGTGTGGTGCTCGCGTCCTTGAACACGGCCCGTGCCGACGCTCGTGACTCACAGCGTCAGCAGGCTATGACCCAGCTGCGTACCGCTGTTGAGCTGTGTGCCAACGCAACAGGGAATTACACAAACTGTGGTGACCCAGCTGCTTCACCTGGACTAGGAGACTACATTCAGGACGAACCAGTAGATCCATCAACGCAAACCACTGATCCTTACACCATTACTACCAGTCTCAACGGATACTGTATAGAAAATAATGAATGGGAAGGTGAAATCCCGAATAACGACGCCGGTTGTGGTGCTGTGGGTACATACTCAATTGGTCCAGGAACCAGCTAAGCCTGACTTAGCAGTTACATAACTGTAATCAAAACCCCCACAAAATTTGTGGGGGTTTTGCTGTATCACTACATACTTTACCTTACTCATAACAGGTATTTACCGTAAGCGCTTAACTGTCTGTAAGGTTGCAACCCTTGCAACATCTCCAGTCTCAGCAGTCTGTAAGGATAACATCTTTGCAGACCCTATAATCGTGGTGGTATATTTCAACATTTAAGGGTCTAACCCTTATATAAGCAGGCATTCACTGCAGGCTCTTAGCCTGTGAGTGCTATGAACCAGAGACTTTGTCACGGTTCATAGCCACCCCAAACCGTGTCGCAAAGCGACTCTGGTTCGGGGTGGTACAATAAGCCTGTATGGAAACACTGATCCTCGTAGCGATCTTTATCCTCGGTACCATTCTCGGTAGCGGGCTGAATGCGCTGGCTTGGCGAGTCGAAACCGAGCAAACCTGGATCCGTGGTCGCTCACGTTGCCCCCACTGCCGCCACACACTTGCCTGGTGGGAGCTACTGCCGCTCCTTAGCTTCTTTCTGCTGCGTCGCCGCTGCCATCAGTGCCAGCAGCCGATCAGCTGGCAGTATCCGCTGGTCGAACTGGCGGCAGGGGGATTACTACTTCTGTCATACACAACCTTCGGTTTTTCTATCGGCAGTATTTTTGCAGCGCTTGTGGGGCTGCTTCTCCTGTTTATCTATATCTACGACGGTAACACCTTAGTGATACCGAACCCGGCCGTCTGGGCGTTCAACCTACTGGCGCTGGCGGTGCTCTTTATAAATCTTGATTATGCGCTCGTCTCTGGCGGTGAGTTTTTCGTACTTCCAGGTGGCTGGGCACTGGCGGCTGGTCCGCTGGTGGCCGCCCCACTTTTTGCAATTTGGTTCTTTTCGCGTGGGCGCGCTATGGGCTTTGGCGATGTAAAGCTGGCGCTGGGTATCGGCTGGTCGCTCGGTATCACTGGTGGCTTATCAGCCTTGACTTACGCCTTCTGGATCGGGGCAATCGTCAGCCTCGGGCTTCTGGCTTTTCAGCGTTTGTGGAAAAGCTCCTCGCTAAAAGCGGGGGAGCAACATACAATAGAGGCAGCCGATAGCTCGACGCGGCTAACCATGAAGTCAGCCGTGCCGTTTGGGCCGTTTCTGATTCTTGGCTGGCTTATCGCGTTTTTCTCTAGTATCACGTTATTTTGAACCTCTTTACGACACAATTGGACCCAGGTAAAGAACCCTTCTTCAAACAGGCGGCTGGCTTCACTACGACAAACGAGACAGAGGACGAGAGCTTCTTCTCATCCTTGTGGAGTGCCGTCGGAGCAAATCCTCCACATAAGATATGTGGGGGATTTACCCTAATGGAGATTATGGTGGCAATAGCCGTCATCGCCATTGTCTCCAGTATGGTTTTCACGCAGCGAGATGCTTTCTCGCGCTCGGTGGGGCTCAACAACGTAGCTCACGAGGTTGCGCTAGCAGTCCGGCAGACGCAAATTTACGGGGTTAGCTCACGTGGCAGCGAGCTTACCGATCCGATCTATGATTTTTCCTACGGTATTTATTTTGATTCAGGTACGCCGGATGAATTTTCTATTTACAGAGATTCGGTAGGTAACAAGGGGTATCAGCCAGGCGATGTAGAGGTAGAGACGTACACACTTCCTGCCGGGGTAGAAATTGCTGGTGTCTGTGTTAATACCGGGTTTTCTAGTACCGACTGTGCTCCGGGTGATACCCCTGGTGACGCTGTGATTATGTTTTCGCGCCCACATCCCAACGCCGAATTCATAGCACGCACTAACGGTAAAAATATTATTGGCGATACAGCTGTGATCTTACTAGAAGAGGAGGAGTCAGGCGCTCGTCGCAAGGTGATCGTCCGCCGCTCTGGTTTTATAACGGTCGAGTAATACGTATGGAAACAACGAACACAACTCACAGTCAGATAAACGGGTTCTCGCTGGTTGAGATAGTGGTGGCGGTCGCCATCTTCACCATGGTGGCGACCGCCATTCTTACCAGCCTATTGGCGGTGGTTGATTCCAGTCGCCAACAGCAGGCCCGTGGTGAGGCTGTCGATACCCTGAACTTTATCGTCGATGACATGATGCGCCGGATTCGTACGGGGTATAATTTCAAATGTGGTAGCGGTAGCGGCACCAGTGATGGTGATGAGTGCGATACGTTTTCCTTTACTGCCTCGGAGTTTGATGCCAACGCCAGCACAAACCCGCGGATAACGTATGAAGAATCAGGTGGTCAACTGTATCGCGGTAGTCAACAGCTGACCGGACCACCGCTTGAGATCACTGATCTTTCCTTTACGGTCGATGGTTCTGGTTCCGGTGATTTAAAGCAGGCACGTGTTTTACTTACCATCACCGGAGAAATTGATGATATAAGCGAAAATCCGCAATCATTCAGCATTCAGACCACCATTGCCCAGCGGCTCCTGTTTCCACCGAGCGATTAAATCATAGAGATACGATGCAAAACCTTCTTATACAATCTAAGTACACAACCGCTGGAAAGAATTCTGGATTCTCTTTAATGGAAACCATTGTTGCCATCGGTATCATGACCGTCGCGATATCCGGAATTATGAATCTTGTGTACCAAGGTTCGGTTGCCAGCCGCTTCCAGACCGACCAGATCACTGCTACATACCTGGCGGCCGATGCTATCGAGTATGTCCGTGCCGATCGTGATACCTACTGGCTCGAAAAACCTCGTACCCACAGATTTGATGAATGGGTAAACGCCGCCCCAATTACCGAATGTACCAGCGCTTGTGCTATTGATACGCGGATTGGCGAAGAGTCCATTACTGAATGTAATGATGGTTGTGATCCGCTTGATTACAATGACAGCACAAAATTATACGGTTATGGTAACGGCTCGGAAAGCCGCTTTACGCGGACGGTCGAGATCAATGCCATCGACAACGGCGGCCCGACTGGCGATGATGAGGCCGAAATCACCGTTACTGTTAGCTGGCAACACACTCTCGGCTCTACTGCTGAAATTACTATCCAGCAGTCGATATTTGATTACCGAGATAGCAACTAAGTATGCCTATGTTATATACAACTCAAAAAAATAAAGAAGCCGGGTCTACCACGACAAGTGAGGGACAAAACGAAAGCTTGCTTTCATTTTTCCCGAACGCTGTCGGGGCAAAACCAGCTACCGCAAATAAAGAAGCTGGTTTTACCCGCACACTCGAAGCTTCGAGTGTTAGCTCACAGGGTGAGCGCGGGTTCACCCTACTTCTGGCGGTGATTATTACCTCGGTGGTAATCCTCTTAGGTATCACCATTGCCGGTATCCTCCAGCGCGAAGCCTTGATTTCAGTCTCGTCTCAGGCCTCGACCCAGGCTTTCTATGCCGCTGATACTGCGCTGGAATGTGTGATGTACTACGATCAGGCACACGACATGTTTGCTACGTCAACACCAATATCAGACATTGAAGATGATATCGACAATAACCTTTCTTGTATCGGGGTTCTGGGAAGCAATGCGAAAGCAGAAGGAGATGATTATGGTGATCCGTACGAACGCAGTTTTCTGCTTGATGGTGAAGGAATCTGTGCCGGTGTCAGGATGGAGAAACGTCTTGTCGACACAGAAGAACGTACTTTTGTGTGGGCCCGTGGGCGTAATACCTGCGATAGTGATGCGCTGAACCGAGCTGAACGCGCTCTCCGCACCGCCTACGAAAACTAAAGCCTAAGAGTCTGCAAGGATTTGAACCTTACAGACCTTATAATCCTAGGGATACTTTAAGGGTTAGACCCTTAAAGATTAACTTTATCGAGTTGTGAGATGAGGCAGGCATCTTCCTGATTACACTTATTTTGTGAATTGTCCACAGTCTGGTCCAGAATGTCGAAATCATGGTATATAATGAATCCAGCTAGTTAACATCACGATATGAGCCAATCTACTTCACAATCAGGTGAAACCAACTTCTTTGCTCTGGCACTTTTAGTACTTTTTACGGTGTTTTTGCTCGTGACGGTGACCAACAGCGGAGAAGAAACACAAAACTTCACGGACCGAGCGGCTACTACTGCAGCTCAGTCGGCAGACCAAACAGCTGACAATTCATCTACAGCCGAAAACCCTTTTATGCCGGCCGGAATTCCGGTGGATGAGAATGCGGTGGTAGAAAACCGTATGATTAGCCGTGGTTCCTCGGATGCCATGCAGCAGGTTATCTCTTTCGAAACCTCACTGCCAGCTTCCGAGATTGTCGCCGCCTACCAAGACTGGATGAATCAGCATGACTACCGTCTCGAGCGCGAGCGGGTTGGTAACCTGGCGGCCTCGCTGATGGCTATTAATGGGGAAAAGGCGCTTGTGGTCGTGATATCTCACTTTACCAATACCGACACCCGCTTCGTCGAGATTATCAACTACGATAAAGCCAGCCTCCAGCAGTAATTTGCCCAGCTGGTTATCCACACCATCTCTCGACCCTTTGCCTGTAGTTGTACGTTATAATAATACTAGATTTACGTAATTATGGAGAATTCCGAAACCAATCACAACGAAGAAAACGAAATCCACACGATGCAGGATGACGTAGTCGAGGAATCAGCAGAAGATACCTCGGCCACCGATGAGCCAGAGTACGAAACGCACACCACCGCGCTCGTATTCTTAACCATCGTGGTTTTAGTGGTTTCCTTTATCGCCCTTACCAGCTCTACGGGGTTCGAGTTTCCTGATTTCAGCGATGACGTTCCGGATGACCGTATAAATGTCGCTGATTACGAAACCGAAGCGGAGCTAGAAAAAGCTCTCCGTGCACGACAAACGCATGGCAGCTCTGTTCCGCAGGAGGCGGCGGTGGCGATCGACACCACATCTCTAGCGCTGATTCCAACCACGCTTTTTGTTGATGAGGCCAATATTACTCGTAATCAGTTAATCGGTGAAGCTGGCAACTACCAGGCGGTTGGCTTTACCACTGCTCGTTCCTCGGCGGATCTCTATGCTGAGTATACGGGCTGGTTGGCGGATAACGACTATGAAGTTTATCAAGAGCTCGAAGAAGCCGAGGGCTTCAAGTTGGCCGCTACCGGTTCAGCCGGACAGCAGCTGACCATTTCGGTACTGAATCCGACCGACACCACACCGCAAGTGCATGTAATAATTCATTACATCGAAGGCTAATTTTAATACCTAAATTCTTTTATGATGACCAACCTTCACAAAAACATCTCTGCCCGACACATCCTCACTCTCACCGCTAGCGCACTGGCAGTTGTTGCTCTGATTGCCGTCGGTGCTATGACAATTACTGATCCCGAGCCAGCCCAGGCGCAGAGCCCATGTTTTATTGATTTCGTGCAGCATCCGAGCGCTATAGTAGATGAAGAAGCTGGTCCGTACCATATTGAAGGTACCTGTGATGCCCCTAACTATATTTCGTACGGGTTATGGAATGTAACGGATGACGAATGGTTGATTGGTCCAACTACACAGTGGGTGAACACTGATGGCATAGATTTTTCGGCGACTACCGACTGGACCTTCAGCAGTGTCGGTGACAAGCAGGTCGAGGCTCGCGTGAACTACGATGCAGACGTCGGTACTTATACTTACTCGTACGCCGACCGCGATGTACGCACGATCACTGTTTCTCCTGCCGGTGGTGGCGGTGGTGGTAGTGGAGGAAGCTGTAGCTGGAATAACTCTGTACCAGGGGAGGAAATTTCTTATTACGAATCAGTGGAAGCTGTACTTTCTGCATATGGTAAATCTGATAGTGAGAGTGTGACCCATACTATCAACTTTAGTGACTACATAGATACTGATGAATACGTAAAGAGTATTAATTTTCGTCTCCGTACTGAAGGAACCATTGCTTGTAGTCATCCTGATCCTGGCTGCTACTTCTCTGCTGATGCAAGTGGCCTTGGGGCCAGTGTTGGGGTGACTGGTGGTACAACTATGATGGATAGCAGCGATTCTGATTCCGATGTCGCAGATTTTTCTCGCGATATTGGAAGTGGTGTCACTGAGGCTAGTTTTGATCTAAGTTGGTCTTATGATTTAACTCTTAAAGAGGGTGAACATGGCTCTGTATCCGTACTTGCCGAAGTTAAGGATATTGAGCTCGAGGTTTGCGACACAGGACCGGGAAATGATGCCCCAGTCGCCGTTGATGACGGTACCCCTGACCACTCTGAACGAACCCCAATAAATATCGGAGAACCAAAAAACCTCGATGTAATGGATAACGACTACGACCCGGATGACGGTCCGGTATCGCCAATTTATCTCACTGGCACCCCAACCACCGATCGGGTTGGCTCATCCGTACTGATAAATGATGGTCAACTACTTTATGATCCCGGCAGTCTTACCTACGGAGAATATGATCAGATCAACTATCAGATCTCCGACGGTGCGGATACCGACACCGCCACGGCATACATCCGCATAGTCAACAAGACTGCTCCTGTTGAGATAACGGTAGACGCCCTTGAAGGCGCGACCTACCAGCCAAAGTGGGATGGTGATTACCTTAACCAGGTTACTGGCAATCACATCTTTACCGTAGAGTTAGATAAAACCGCTCGTCTCTTTGAGATCATAGAGGATGAAGTGCAGATCTGTTGCGGATACGAACATGAGCTGAAGCAACCTGATTGGATTAAAAAAACTGTCCCTGTACAAGACTTCACCGGCAATGACTGGTCCGCTCTGCTGGGGCTGACGTATACAGAAGACAGTGGACCAAGCAGCTGCAGTGTAGTTGATACAGTTGATGTCACGTCTGCTGAAATAGATGTTTCAGTTATTGCATCTAACGGAAGCAGTCCCTCCGATTCTGACAGTAGCACGGTGACGTTCAGTGATTATACTAGTGGTGGTGATTATGTTAGCGAGCTTACGTATACATCAAGCGTCTTAGCAGAGCTTACTGGTGATTGTTTCGGTGGAGACCCTGGTTGTAGCGCCTTTGCGTCAGCCTCTGGTGTGTCGGCACAAACTCCACCGGGTAACACTGATTCTGAAACTCAGACGTTCACAAATACGTACAGCGAAACCGATACTACTACCAGCGAAGACTTTTCTGTGGATGTGAGTGCATCATCTCCATCCACCCATGTTCATGGTGGAAGGGCCAGCGCCAGTGTCGGTAATATTCAGTTAAAGATCTGCGATGGTGGTTTGGAGACTGGCGTAGAGGCAAAAGCCACAACCGAGCTCACGCGTGATGCTATTTCTGGCAGTGGTCAGGCGACGTACGAGTTTGATGCCAGTGGCTCCACTGGCAGCAACCTTACCTATGAATGGGAGTATACCGGCAGCGACCCAAGCGGATACTTTGCCAGTATTGTGAGTCCAAATAGCGAAGTAACTGACGTCTTTGCTGAGAATAAGCCACCGTATGATTACGTCACCTTTAACTTTCTGTTAACGGTGACAGACTCTGTGAGTGGGGAGTCAGATACAGAAACCGTTTCCGTCGGCTTTAGCTGTAGTGGTTGCGGTGGTTAGTCCTGGTTCAGTACGACGTTAAATTTCCCATTATAATATTTACTCAACAATCATGACCAAATACACCGACAACCCAAAGCAGCTAATCACCCTCATCAGCGGTATCTTCATGGTGGCAGTGCTGGCGGTGATGGTTGGTGTCTCCGGTCTGGTTGGTACGTCAGACTTTGCAACCGAGACTTCAGCCGAAACGCTTGTCGAACAAAACGAAGAAGCCTCTTTTGAAATGTTCGGCGAGACAACATTACCGCCAATTTATGTGAATATCTGGAGCGATGGAGATGATGAGTTCACGACCGCTCAGAGCTTCACACTCTCCTGGGACTCGGGTAGTGTTGTGGATGTTCAGGCCGACAGCAGTCTGGACTACTGGGGTGTTAGCGGCAGTTTGCCTACCAGTGGAACGAGCCTACCAATTTCCGAGTCATCGCCCGGTACCTACACCTACGGTTTACTTGGATTTGATGGCGATGGTAATCAGGTAGCTTCTGATGAGGTAAAGGTGACGATTATCGAGCCACCACGCTTTGACCTTTCCTTCCCAGACGGCGATGAAGTCGATCTTGATGGTGAACCGGGCTCAATAACGGGTATTGATTTTAAGATAACTTCCGAAGAGGGGTATAAAGGCGACGTACGGATTACCATCGACCCCGATGATGTTGACCCAGATATGCGAGTCGACGGCGGGTACCTTATCCGCTTCTGGGGCTTCCCAAATACTGTTACCTTGACTGAGGGTGCTAGCTCAACCATCACTATCAGTATGGAAACACTGCAAGCAATCCTTACTGATGAAACCTATGAAGTAGAGGTACTCGTAGAAGACCAGAGCGGCACAACGGTTCCTCCTGATGACAAGAAGACCGGAATCTTCAAGATCAACGCCGACGGCTTCGCACCAAGGACTATAGAAGAGTTTTAACCCGGTTAAATAATTCCAAATCCTTGTACTGTGTACTACGTGTATATTCTTGAGAGTCAAAAAGATGGCCAGCGTTATACGGGATATACAACAGATTTGGAATTACGACTTAAGCATCACAAGGCAGGAAAAGTCGAGTCAACCAGACATCGCCGACCACTATAGCTTATATATTACGAAGCTTGTTTAAATAAAGATGATGCTACGCATCGAGAAACATATCTTAAAACCCACCATGGTCGGCAGTTTCTAGGCAATCGGCTCAAGTCGTATTTAACTGGGTAAATTTACAACCAGCTAAAGAAACGTATATAATAATAAATCCCCGAAACGCTGATATGCGCTCGGGGATTTTTAGTTAATATTTATCTCCAATCAACCTCGGTATCAGTGATCTCTATATCACTTTCATTCAGCTGTTTCTGAGCGCCTTCCTCCGGCAGCTCCTCCGGCTCGTAGATGGCACGGATGGTAAAGTAATCATCGCGCTCCTTCTGCCAGATGACAACATCGTCATCGCCGTCGGTGGATGGCTCGCCGCGCACCTTCGTCGCGTGGACGGCGTGTACTTCGTAACTGTCACCATTGTTGAAGTACTCGCGCGACAGCGGAACGGTCACCTCCGTCCAGCCGTCATTACCCTCATCCGGGATGATCTCCGTCGTGCTGACGGTATGCAGGTTTCCTTCCGGGCCGTTGTGTATCTGGATGGCAAACTCCTCACCGGTTTGGTTTCCTTCGACCAGTTTGGTAAAATTCGTCTCCATAGAAACAGCAATCTTATAATGTGAGCCGATAGTTCTTGAGTCTAATAACTCAATCTCACGCTCACCATCTTTTCCGGAAACAAAGTAATCCTTCTCTTCGGTGTAGATACCGTAGGTTTCCATTAGACCATGCAGCAACTCGACATCATCCTCCGGCTCGTACACGAAGCCATCGGTACCGGGCTCAGTACTGGTTGAGGTCCAGGTGTCCTGACAGCCGGGTGCATTCTCGTCCATCGTGCCGGAAAAGGTGTTGTCCACCCCGTCACTACAGGCCGGGATATGCTCGGCCGGAAAGGTGACATCACTGTCGCCATCCAGCGGTATCTCCATCGTGCCTTCGGCAACATTCAGGTAGTGATTGTCGCTGTACTCGTGGCCTTCCTTGGGCACGTAGACAATGTGCAGCGAGGCATTGACTGCTTCTGACCCGGTCGGGTACTTGATAACAGTTTCTGAGCCTTCACGTATAAACGGCGAGGATACGTAATCCGCCAGATTGTCATGCATATCAATGCTATCCGTCCAGGTGCTGTCACCAATGGTCAGGGTATAGACCGTGTTATCCAACGCAGCTCGTGGAAACGAGTTCGTATTTGCTAGCCGGTCGGTGTATCCCACAATATCCGGGGTAATACTGATACTGACGGTCTCGGGTTCCGACGTATCTTCGCTGAGAGCGATTTCGACCTCACCATCAGTATCAAACGTTACCGTCTGTACCTTTGGTTGATATCCATCAGCCTCGGCTCGTACTGCCAGCTCTGTGCCTTTCTTACGGGTAAGTTCGGTCTCGCCGGTACCCAGCTGATTGTTGGTGTCGTCATCATGCTGATTGTTGGTGTCGTCATCATACAGCCTAGCATCGGGTAGGATGTTCTCACCATCGGTTGGGATGATGGTTTTTGTCACGTTATCTGGATTATCTTCCGTCAGCGTAAAGACAACCTCACCATCGCTATCAAACGTTACCGTCTGTACTTGCGGGTTGTAGCCGTCTTTTTCAGCGCGAACATCTAGCTCGCTACCTTTCTCCCGCTCAACGGGATTCTCCAGCTGCTGGTTGGTATCATTGTTGTAGTAGGCAACACCAGTAGTAACAGCTTCGTTATCGCTATCTACAGCGGTCAGTGTTTTGATCACGGTTTCGGTTTTCGGTGGATCCGGATCGACCGGGGTTTCCTGACAGCCTATATTTCCTATGACTATCGCAAGCAGCAGAAAAAAAATTGCTAATGGCCAGCGAAGCCAGTTTACTTCGAGTCGTTCTTCATTCTTTGTATCTTCCATATCATCCTCGTCTTTTGGTTTGAATTTTAAAGGGATTGTCTGCCTGCATCATAGCGCTTTTTCACTAAATGTCAATCCATACGATGGATACAAACACATGTCAAATAATCTAACGATTCTAAACTGTATCCAATTTCCACTATCAGTTTGCAAGGGTTTGAACCTTGCAAAACCGCCAGTATCACCAGTCTGTAACAATCCGATTGTTACAGACCTCTAGATGAGCTGTATTTTTGCTACAATGGAGCTATGAAAAAGCCCGCTGCTAAAGATCGCATTGACAAGCTCCGCCGTCTGATAGAGGAGCATCGTTTTAAGTATCATGTTCAGGATCAACCAGAGCTTGACGACGCGGCCTACGACTCGCTCAAGGATGAGCTCGCTACGCTAGAGTCGGAGTATCCCGAATTCGACAGCCCCACCAGCCCCACGCATCGGGTTGGTGGTGAGCCACTGGAGAGCTTCGTGCGGGTCGAGCATACAGTGCGTCAGTACTCCTTTGATAATATCTTCGGTGCAGATGAGCTCGTTGATTGGCACGACAAGATTCGTCGCTTCGTTGCCAAAACTGATATGGCGACAGATGACATCTCCTACACAGCCGAGCTCAAGATTGATGGTCTTAAGGTCGTGCTAACGTATGAGTCCGGTCGGTTCCAGCAGGCAGCCACCCGTGGTGATGGTCGGGTGGGTGAGGACGTTACGAGCAATATCAAGACAATCTCCGCCATCCCACTTGAGCTTCCGCAGTCGGTCGATGTTACGGTCGGTGGGGAGGTCTGGCTGTCTCGAAAGGAGTTCGAGCGCATCAACAAAGAGCGTCGCGCAGCCGATGAGCCCGAATTTGCCAACCCGAGAAACGCCGCAGCCGGCTCGATCCGTCAGCTGGATCCAGCCGTTGCTGCGAGTCGTCATCTTGACTTTTTTGCCTACGATATTGAAAGGTTGGATGGTAGTGATGCAGACATCACCGATCCTACTTCACAGCAGGCCGAGCTACAGCTACTGACGACACTTCATTTTCGTGTCAATCCCGACTATGTCCACTGTAGCGATACTGACTGCATTCAGAAGTTTTACGATTCCTGGACCGAGCGAAAAAACCAGGTTGATTACGGTGTTGATGGGGTAGTAATCAAGCTGGATGAAAAGCGCCTGCAGGAGGCTCTCGGCTACACCGCCAGCGCCCCACGTTTTGCTGTAGCCTACAAGTTCCCGGCCGAAACCACCACCACCCAGATCGAGGATATTGACTTGCAGGTTGGCCGTACCGGTGCCATCACGCCGGTGGCTCATTTCACACCTGTTCGTCTTGATGGCTCACAGGTTTCGCGGGCTACGCTGCATAACGAGGATGAGATAAAGCGGCTGGATGTACGCGTTGGTGACACGGTGGTAATAAAAAAAGCTGGTGATATTATTCCGCAGGTGGTTGAGGTGCTATCGGACCTGCGCGACGGTAGTGAGGAGTCGTTCCAATTTCCAGATCGATTAGATGCCTGTGGCGGCGACGGCCAGATAATTCGCCCCGAGGGTGAGGCGAAGCATCGCTGTCGGGTGGTCGGTGACAGCCAACGGCGCGAGGAGTTTTATCACTTTGTATCCAAGGGATGCTTTGATATTGACGGCCTCGGTCCCAAAATAATCGACGCGCTTTTAGACAATGATCTCATCGAGGACTTTTCCGATATATTCACCCTCGAAAAAGAGGATCTTATCAAGCTGCCACGGCTAGCCGAGAAGTCTGCCGACAATCTTCTGGCGGCAATTGCGGCCTCGCGCGAGATAACGCTGGATCGTTTCCTGCACGCTTTATCCATAAGTTTTGTTGGCTCCGAGACGGCTCGGCTGATTGCTAATCATTTTAGTAATATTGATCAGATTCGCGCTGCGGATCATCAGGAACTTATTGCCATCGACGGCGTGGGTGAGAAGGTGGCGGCAGCTGTCCAGGATTTCTTTGCTGCCGAGGACAACCAACAGCTGGTTGACCGACTTCTGGAAGAAGTACAAATCACCCAGCCGGAGACATCCGATGTCTCCAATAAACTTGCTGGAAAGAAATTCGTATTCACCGGATCGCTGGATGGTTTCTCTCGCAGCGAGGCGGAGGAGGCAGTGCATGCTCGGGGCGGGAAGGTAACGTCGTCGGTATCAACCAATACTGACTACGTCGTGGTTGGTGAAAATCCCGGCTCCAAACGTAACGAGGCCAAGAAGTTAGGGGTAGAGATACTCTCCGAAGCAGAATTTCAAGACTTACTTTCATAAGGATCTACATGCAGGATGGTAAAGTGATATAACTTAGTCCAGCGAGGGAATATCAATATTCGACTCATTTACTGGGCCAACTATACCAACTGAAATCCTATCTTCTTTGAGGTATTCCTGTGCCGTCTCCACTACATCACTCACTGTTATTTTTTCTAGCATATGTATGTATTCGTCAATGGGTAGAATGTTATTGTTTTCAGAAACGGTTTGCTTTCCATACCAAGTAGTTCTGTTTTTCACAGATTCTTTATCAGCCAGATATCGAGTGATGTAATTATTTCTGTGCATATCTAATTCATTTTTCTTGATCCGTCCTTTTATTACCTTGCTTAACTCTTCAAAGGCAATAGATAATGCTTTTTGATGCTCATCATTTGGTACAGAAAAGTAGATAGTAAAATATCCCGTATCTCTGTATGAATCTGTTTTTGTGTATATTGAGTAGGTTAATCCTTTATCGTGCCGAAGTTTTGTAAGTAGTCGAGAAATATCACTACCGCCAAGTATTTCTATAATAATATCAATACAAGCAGTTTCCTTATATGTCTCAACTGGAACCGTCTTAACACTGATGCCGATCGTCGTATCCTCGGTATTCCAATCTTCTACAACCAGCCTTTTTGGAGGCTGCGTAAACTGTTCAATCTGTTGGGGTTGTTGATTTATTTTTTCTGGCACACTTTTTTCAATCCAACCCTCAATGTCACCTGTGTCGTGTGGACTGATTATAATTAAGGTACTACTGGTTGAAAAATAGTGTTGCTTATGAAAAACTTCAACATCTTCTTTTGTGATGTTATCTATATCAGATTCTTTGTCAGTCAAGGATCGGTCAAAAGAAGATTTTGGCCATAGACCTTCATGGGCTAGTTCCCATATGCGGTCGTAAATTCCGACATACTCACGAGACTCATTCTTAACTGCTGCTTTCTCTTGCTCAAACAAGTCTTCTCTGAATTTAAATTTGAATATTTGGTCACAAAGAAATCGGATAGAAGCTTCGGTGTGAATTGATTTCTGCAGGTGCGTTTGCCGTACGAGTGAGTAATCCATCCAAGATTCAGATAAAATACCTTTCTGTGATAGCCACTCTGAACCCTTCAACGCTGAATTATTTTTACGTGGAGTTCCAATAAGATGTTCGCAGACATGAGCTGTACCAGGCTTGGAAGAGAAGTCATACCGAGCTCCTGCCTGAGACCACACAGAGACGCAGGAGATTTCACAATCTTCTTTGTTATGTAAAAATTTAACTCCTGAAGGAGTTGTTCTTATTTTTTTCATATATACTTACTGTATCATTTTTTCCATAAAAAAAGCACAGTGTGATAATTATTATCACACTGTGGTATTTGGATTAATATTTAAAGCCGCTTACTTCCGGCTTTTCTGTTGAGCGTTCCGTCCTCGACCTTTAGGCTTATTGCCTTTATACTCTTTCGAGTGCTTGCGAGAACTACTCTTATTTTTCTTTCCCATCTTAATCACCTCCTTGTGGGTCTTTTTCTTTAAATGTGATGGCTATATTTACTATAGAACATTATAGGTAACTTGTGAAGTCAAGTATTTTCTCTAAATCATACCTTCTACAACTTATTTAGGTCAGACTGTATAGCAAATATGAGCGAGGGAGATATAAAAAACCCCGCATGCGTTGCATACGGGGGTTGTATCCTTACTTTCTTTTTAATAAAAGTAAGAAAACCGGGTTGTTTTTCCATGGATATTCTTATCCATATTCATACCCATTAGTTTGATTTTTGATTGCTCCAAGGTGTCTTCGAGGATGATAGTTATCTTCACTACCTCATCTCCTTCGACCGCAGATATCTTCCATGATAATCCCACGACATCGTTCATTGCCGTATTTACTTCAGTTAGAGAGTCATCCTGTATTAACTCATGAAATACTCTTTCGGCCTTGGCCTCAAGCATATCCTGTTTCTGAATTTTCTCGCTGTGAAGTAATCCTGACGGTGAGGTTGTGGTTGCCGCGTTGATGAAAATGACGGTAATAATTGCTACCGCTATAAAGAGTGTTCCTTTTACGAGGTTCTTCATATATGTATCCTTTTTTGTTAAAGATTGAGGTTCCAGTAGAGGAGCATACACGACTCATATAATTTGTCAAATACTAAAATTCGTTGCATTATTTTATAGCTATACTACTAAAAAAAGTGGAATTACCACAAAAGATTAACGCCTCCGCAGCCGAAGCTGCGGAGGCGTTTGGTTAGAGTAGAGGGTTTTAGTTACCAATGATATTATCATTGGGTTTCTCATCTTCATCCGGACGGTGAATTGGTGCTGGTGGTGGTTTCTTTTCTAGTTCAATCATTTTTCTGTGATTAGTTGCGATTTCTGTGGCGCTAAGTCAGATATTAGTCAGTAGGTGTGCTGACTACACAGATTATTCACCTCCTTTTATGAGTTGCGGTTTCTGTGTCTTCATAGGTTTAGGCATAGTAGTAGGCAGCAGAGCAACATGGTTCTCACCTCCCCGGTTTTTTAGTTAGAAAGGGCGCGCTGAGCTAATAATATCATAGAATACATGCCTTCGAGCGGTTATCTAAAAAGCCCTCCTTTAGAAAAAAAGAGGGCTCTATGAGGTTTACAGGACGGCGCCTTTGGAAACCCAGTCAATCGTACTGGAATTTTCTACACTGATGCCTTGATGTGTTTTTGCTTCTATTTTTACTTCGTTGTTTTCAGGTGTTTCTGCTTCAGGAGCAGCATCTATGACTGAGCATCCGGCAAATAGAAATAGTGCTGCTGCAAATGATATAAGTTTAATCATTGTCCTTTGTTTTTTTGATTTGTGAAAGAACTCGCAATTTTTACGAGCCCAGAACAACTCTACCCGAGTTAAATATTCTGTCAATACGCTGCTGGTGGGTTAATTTCACCCCGGCTGCGTGCTACAATAGCCTTATATATGAGTGATGATATAGACATTGAAAAAATCTCTAAACTGGCCCGAGTTGATCTCGGTGATGCCGATACGGATGAGTTAGCCGCTAATATTCGCGACATTCTGTCCTACGTTAGCTCGGTCGAGAAGGTGGCTGGTGAAGCCGGCGCTCCAGAGGTGGGAGCGGTTCGGAATGTACTGCGTGAAGATACAGATCCGCATGAACCGGGCGCGTATCGAGAGGCGTTGCTGCGTGAAGCCCCGGCTGTGGATGAGGATGGCTTCATTGTTGTGCCCCCGATTCTCTAACAATCTGTCCATATGAGTATCCATATTAAAACAGCCACAATCACAGATCTGCAATCAGCACTATCCGATGGTGAGGAAACGGCGGTGTCACTCGCCGAGATGTATCTGGATGCCATTAGCGGCGATGAAACTGACGCTTTCCTGGGTACGTACGATGATGTGCGCGAGCAGGCCCAGGCCGCCGATCAGCGGCGGGCGGATGGAGAGGAGTCGCCACTCTTGGGCATTCCGCTGGCGGTCAAGGACAACATCCTAATAGACGGCAAGCCGGTCAGTGCCGGCTCGAAAATTCTCGAGGATTATGTAGCTCCGTACAGCGCGACGGTGATAGACAAGCTGCAGTCCGCCGGGGCAGTGCTGGTGGGTCGGACCAACATGGATGAGTTTGCGATGGGCTCCTCGACCGAACACTCTGCCTACCAGACCACCAAGAACCCCCATGACACGGGCCGTGTTCCTGGTGGTTCATCCGGTGGTTCAGCTGCCGCTGTGGCTGGTGGATTGGTACCCGCCGCGCTCGGTAGCGACACCGGTGGTTCGGTACGACAGCCGGCCAGCTTTTGTGGAGTAGTGGGCTTTAAGCCTACGTACGGGGCTGTTTCTCGCTACGGCTTGATTGCTATGGGGTCTTCGCTGGACCAGATTGGTCCGCTGACCCATTCCGTGGCCGATGCTGAGATAATTCACAACACCATCGCCGGTCCAGACAAGCGTGACAGCACCACGTATGCGGAAGGTATCTACGGCACGCCGACAGACGCACCGAAAACTATCGGTGTTCCGCGCGCGCTTCTGGATACCGACGGTGTTAGTACGGATGTTAAAGAAAATTTTACAGCTGCACTCGAAAACTTAAAGTCGGCCGGATACGAGATCGTTGACATCGAGCTGCCAGCACTTGCGGAAGCACTGGCGATGTACTACATCATTATGCCGGCCGAGGTATCGAGTAACCTCGCCCGATATGACGGTGTTTCTTACGGATTGCGCACCCAAGACGCCGATCTCTTTACGCAGTACATTAACACGCGTCGTGACGGCTTTGGTCCAGAGGTAAAGCGGCGTCTGCTTTTAGGGACATACGTACTGTCGGCTGGTTACTACGACGCCTATTACCGCACGGCGGTTCGGGCTCGGCAGGTACTGGAAAAGGCCTTTACCGAGGTGTTTTCCAAGGTGGACGCGATTGCCACCCCAACCACGCCGGCACCGGCCTTTAGGATTGGTGATATGTCGGATGACCCGCTCGAGATGTACATGCAGGATGTCTTTACAGTTGGTGCCAACATCGGTGGGGTGCCGGCCATCTCGATTCCGTCTGGAACCAGCACGATCGAAGGGAGTGAGCTTCCGCTGGGGCTGCAGCTGATGGCAGCCAACAACCACGAAGACACTCTTTTCACAATCGGGAAGGACTTCGAGCAGTCGCAGACGTAAGTACCCTTAAGCTCATAACTGAGGGCTAAGAGCTAGAAGCTAAAATATTATGGCTGAAGACGACAATAAAAAACCAACGAGTCCGGGCGGTGTCTTTACCAATGACCCGTTTTTAAATATTGCAGCGGCAATTATTATCCTGATGCTAGTCGGGGGGCTTATCGAGCAGCTACCGACCATGTGGGCTGATATTTCCGCCGCTATCGAAGGTCGCATTGGTTCGCTGGGTGGGTTGTACACAACTACCTATGTGGTAGCAGTGGGTTTTTCAGCTGCCTGTCTCTCTGGGGCGATATACGCTGGTTTGCAGAAAAGCTCTATTGCGGTGGCGGAAAGAAAGGAGCTCAAGGCGGTAACTCGTGCGGCTATCAGTGGGGAGGATACGCATAATGATCGTTGGCAGCATATACTTTCCTATGCAGCCTCGGATGATCATGAGCTGTGGCGGCTGGCAATTATCGAGGCTGATGTGATGCTGAATGAGATGCTTAAGGTGATGGGGTATCAACAGGACAGTCTCGGTGAAAAGCTTAAAAATGCCGAGGAGTCAGATTTCCGTACGCTTAATCAGGCTTGGGAAGCACACAAGCTTCGCAATACCATTGCACACGAAGGTTCAACGTACAATCTTACTCGTGGTGAGGTTGACCGTGCCATAGATAATTACCGCCAGGTCTTCAATGAGTTTTCCTACATCTAGGATATCTACAATGCTTTGTTGTTGCTCTAAGGTCTAGCAACTACTTGAGTAGAAGGCGTGATTACTACTTGGATGGGATCCATTCCCGTCCAGGAATATTGTCATATCAATGACAATATTCGGACATAAATTCGTGTAATCGTACTTTTTATATTACTAAAAGTATTATAAAAAGTTTTCGAACACTTATTCAACATTAGCCTTGGTTCGCTGAAATCTCCGCACTACCGTGTCGAAGATTTTCAGCTCACTTCATTTTTTCGCTTTCGTTACAGGCCTAACAGGTTATCTACAGTATTTCAGTTGGAACCTATACATAAAGCTGGAAAATACGCAGTATGTACGCTAATATAAGCTGAGTCGCCCTTGTAAGACGCTTCGCGTCTTGCCCGAGCGGCGTTCGGGAAAAATGAAAGCAAGCTTTCGTTTTGTCCCTCACTGGCCCGGGTAGCTCAGTGGTAGAGCGTACGCATGGTAAGCGTAAGGTCGGCGGTTCAATCCCGCTCCTGGGCTCACTGAAAAATGAGATGCTTGCTTATTGAGTGTCTCATTTTAAAGTAGATAAAAAGACAGCGGGATTGAACCCATTCGTCCCCGTGGAGGAAAGCAGCGAGTGAAATGAGCGTGAGTTCGAGAGTTGGCTTGTTCGGGGGCCGGGGACGGATGCTGTATTATTAAATCCCCCCTCGGGCTCACGAAAAACTCGCTCGCGTCTAGCGAGCTTCTTATTTACATACTGATTAAATCTATTCTATGAAAAACAAGACAAAAATTATCGCTACAATTGGTCCTTCATCAGAATCAGCCGAGATGCTGGATAAGCTGTACGACGCGGGGGTGAACATCATTCGTCTCAATTTTTCGCATGGTGACTACCGCGAGCATGAAGGCAAGATTGATCGCTGGAACGAAATTATCTCTCATTCCGAGACATCCGGTGCGGTCATGGCCGACCTGGCCGGTCCCGAAATTCGCACTGGTGAAATTTCTGAAGCCATCACTTTTGCGGCTGGAGACTCGCTGAATCTAACTCCTGGTGAAGAGGTGGGAGACAAGGACACGCTGTACATTAACTACGAGCAGCTTGCTACGGATGTATCCGATGGCACAACGATTCTGATCGATGACGGCAAGGTAGTGCTTGAGGTAACCAGTACAGATGGTGACACGGTCGCCACAACGGTGACACAACCCGGCACAATCACCAGCGGCGGTCGCGGCGTTAATGTTCCTGGTATCGCACTGTCGCTGCCGTCGCTTACCGACAAAGATCTGGAGGATCTGAAATTCTCCCTGAAAAAGCAGGTCGATTTCGTGGCTATTTCCTTTGTGAAAAATGCTGATGATATCCACCAGCTACGAGAAGAGATTACCTCCCAGGGTGCTGAGGGCACCAAGATTGTCGCTAAAATCGAAACGCAGGCCGCCGTTGATAACATTGATGAAATCATCGAAGCCACCGACTGCATCATGGTGGCTCGTGGTGATCTGGCGGTTGAGGTCAGTCTAGAGAATGTTCCAATTATTCAGAAGCAGATCATTCAGAAGTGCAATACCGCCGGCGTACCGGTGATTACGGCCACCCAAATGCTTGAGTCCATGACGAGCGCCTCAACTCCAACTCGCGCTGAGGCTTCTGATGTTGCTAATGCAATTCTAGATGGATCCGATGCCATCATGCTTAGTGGCGAAACGGCCATGGGGGAGTATCCAGTCGAGACAGTAGAGGTGATGTCCCGGATTGCCGCCAAGATGGAGACGCAACGAGACACCATCAATCATATCGAGATCAACAAAGCTCAGTCCAAGCCGGTAAATGCGCTGACTGCTAGTGTGGTTCGTGTGGCTGATGATGTGGGGGCTAAGGCAATTGTGGCGCTGACGGATTCTGGTTTCACGGCGCGGATGATTAGCCGCTACCGGCCGGTGCAGGACATTCTGGCCTTTAGCTCTTACGAGCGTACCTGTCGTCAATTATCTATAAATTATGGTTGTCAGCCGCGTTTTCTTAAAGAGGCTGGAGAGACCGAGCCGGCCATCAAAGCCGTCAAGGAATTACTTCTCACACAGCTAGGATTCGAATCTGGTGATAAAATAGTAGTAGCGGCCGGCGTAACCGCTACAAAGGAACGAGTCGGAACTAACGCACTGCTGATTGTCGAATTATAATGTCTCCGAAATTAGAAAAAATACACAAATCACCAACCTTTATACGTATACACAAAGACGTTCTTCTCCGTAACTACCACTGTTTCGTATCGGGTGGTGTTGCTATCGCACCCGTAATTAAAGCCAATGCCTACGGTCACGACGCTTGTCAGGTCGCTCAGATATTTTCTGAGTATACCGAGGCGCCTTTTTTTATTACAGCTACGTATGAGCAGGCTGTTGAGCTTCGGGAAGCCGAGATTACTACGCCGCTTTTAGTGATTGGGTATGTTTCTCCGGCAGTGATTGCCGATAACCAGCATCCTGATATTACCTTCACGGTCGTCGATCTCAATCACCTTAAGGATATTGAGACCGCACTGACCAAAACACAGCCAATTCATCTCAAGCTGGACACAGGTATGCATCGTTATGGTGTGACTTCTAACGAGCTTGAGGACGCTATCGAGGTCTTGCAGAATGCTCGCCATACAGTTATTACCGGTGTTTTTTCACATCTGTGTGATACCTTCACAAGCGAGATAAACGGCTTCACAAAAGAGCAAATTCATCTCTTTAATCAGGCTACCAATCAGATAACTTCTGTGTTTCCATCCTGCAAAACCATCCATTTAGCCTCAACCTCCAGCCACTCGCTGCGCGATGATATCCTTGCGAATGTCGAGCGCGTCGGCATCGGCTTATTTGGTCTCGCCAACTTTACTGATGAGTTTCATACCGAGCCGGTGCTGTCGCTTGTGAGTACAATTGCCTCAATCCGTACGGTACCGGCCGGAGAGTACGTAGGTTACAGCCGTACCTACTCGCCGGATAAGGATCGGGTGATTGCTACAATTCCGGCGGGCTACTACGAAGGCGTCGACCGTCGGCTTTCTAATTGTGGAGTGGTGCGAATTGGTGAGGATATCTGTCCGATCGTCGGTAAGGTCAGTATGAACGCCACCACCATCGATGTTACCGACTGCACGACTCGCCCGAAGCGTGGAGACCTGGTCGAGGTAATCTCGGCTGACCGGCAGGCACCTAATTCTGCCCGCGCCATTACGCAGACCATTGATGCCGTACACTACCGTATCACCACCCAGATTCCGGCTCGATTACCGCGAATACTGGTCTAAATTCTGAAAAAACGCGTAGAAAGTGTTATAATTGTATAAAGGTCGTATTTACCGCCTTTTTTAGGCTTTTTTTATACCTAAGCCAGAAGATTAGTTAATACATAAAATATGAAAAAGTCAGACTATATTGATAATTTTAAAGATAAGAAGATTACGATGATGGGCTTAGGCCTTTTGGGGCGTGGGGTGAATGTTGCCAAGTTTCTGGCCGAGTGTGGCGCCGAGCTGATCATCACTGATCTCAAGAACACGGACGAGCTGGCCGAATCACTTGAGAAGCTTAAGAAATATAAGAACATCAAGTACGTACTCGGTCGCCATCGGCTCGGGGAGTTCGAGGGTCGCGACATGATCATCAAGGCCGCCAGCGTACCGAAGGATTCCAAATATCTCGAGCGGGCACGCGAGGAAAACACACCGGTAGAGATGGATGCCAGCCTATTTGCCAGGTTAGCACCCGCTGATACAAAGATTATTGGGGTAACCGGCACGCGCGGCAAGTCGACGGTTACTCATCTGGTTCATGATATTCTTGATGAGGCTGGTGAACGTGTTCATCTCGGTGGTAATGTCAAGGGTCGCGCGACGCTACCACTACTGAAGACGGTGAAGTCAGGTGACTATGTAGTGCTCGAACTTGACTCCTGGCAGTTGCAGGGATTCGGCGAGTCGAGCATTAGTCCTGATTTTGCTGTTTTTACGAATCTACTGGAGGATCATCAGGACTACTACAAGAACATGCGGGAGTACTTTAAGGATAAGGCCAACATTTTCCTTTATCAGCAGCCAGAAGATTATCTGATCACAACCGAAAACTCCTTTGCGGCCATTCAGAAGTACTACGGCGAGCGAGCGGCGACAAAGATCAAAGGAACCATGGCGATGGCCAAGCCAAAGATTTTGCTGAATGACTACAAGATGCAGCTGGTTGGCGAGCACAACCGCCAGAATGTAGCGGCGGCTGTACAGCTGGCTGATCTGCTGCGGATTGATTCGTCGGTTACCAAGCGGGCTGTTGCTAACTTCAAGCCACTGGATGGTCGTCTGCAGTACGTACGCAAAATTCTCGGTCGTTCTATCTACAATGACAACAATGCCACCACTCCCGACGCTACCGTGGCAGCCATCAAGAGCCTCCATAGTGAGCTGGAGAAAAACGCTAAGATTACGCTGATCATGGGTGGCTCTGACAAGGGGCTGGATACCACCGAGCTAGAGCGAGTGATAAAACGACACGTCTCCAACGTCGTTCTGATTCCCGGCACCGGCACCGACGAGGTTCGCTTCAAGCTCTACGATGACGACGAGCTGAACATCGACGAGAAGGAGAGTATACACGACGCGCTGCAGCTGGCTCTTGAGGAGATGTCATCACCGGGTGATACAATCATCTTTTCTCCTGCCTTTGCATCCTTTGATCAGTTCTCCAACGAGTACGAGCGTGAGGAGGCTTTTCTGAAGGCTGTTGATAAGCTAAAACGCTAAGCTATGTATAGCGGTACAACAGACAATCCATTTCATATTTCTGTAGGTGCCGTCTTGTCTAATAAAAACGACAAGATTTGTTGTCATCGTTTTATTACAAAAGATGTCGTTTTTCTTGAAGATCTTTCTATTAATGAGCTGCATCTCCTGATGCGTGAGACAATGGAGGATGGAGAATCATTCTCTGCTGCTGTTGCGCGCGGGCTTCAGGAGGAGTTTGGGGCAGAAGGGGAAATAAGTCATTATCTTGGGGCTATTCAGTCTCATTTTCCGAATAAAGATGAGGTAAGTATTGAAAAAACCACTCTTTATTTTCATGTTGATTGTGCAGAATTTGATCCAGCAAAAAGAGATGATAATGACCCAGAAAGTGTTAGCGAAATCGTCTGGTTAGAACCACGAGATCTGATAGAAAAAATGAAGCATCAGTCTGAGAAATTAGATCGAACCGATCTTGATGAATCAAGTATCATTGAGAGGTACTTACAATATGTCGACTAAAATAGATTTAGAAAATATTAAAAAGGTTCACTGCGTAGGCATTGGCGGCATTGGTCTGTCGGCGGTGGCAAGGCTTTTTCACGGACGTGGGGCTGGCGTCAGCGGCTCCGACATGAACGAATCTCCCGTCACCGATGGTCTTCGAGAGATTAACATCGATGTATCCATTGGCCATGACACGGCTAACCTACCGGCAGATGCAGATCTGGTGGTCCACACCATCGCCGTTCCGGCCGACAATCCCGAGCTAATCGCGGCTAAAAAAGGCGGCATCCCGGTGCTGACGTATCCGGAAACCCTCGGCCTGCTTTCAGAAAATATGTACACCGTTGCCGTCTCCGGTACGCACGGTAAGACCACTACTACCGCCATGCTGGCAGAGATTCTGCTGGCGGCTGGTAAAGACCCGACTGTCATCGTCGGCAGTTTGCTGCACGCACAAAAGAGCAACTTTATCGGCGGGCAAAGCAATATTCTCGTGGTCGAGGCCTGCGAGTACCGCCGTAGCTTTCTGCACCTACATCCAGACATTCTGGTTATCACGAATGTCGACACTGACCATCTCGACTACTTCGATGATCTGGCCGATATTCAGCAGGCTTTTACCACGCTGGTTGCACAGCTGGCTGATGATGGGGTAGTGGTGTGTGACCCGCAGGCCGATAATTTAGCGCCGGTGATCGCAGCCGCCCCGAATGTGATTGATTTCACTGGTATTACTCTTGATGGCGAGCTGGAGGTACCTGGCGAGCATAACCGTCAAAACGGGCGCGCTGCTATTGCCGCGGCTGAGGAGCTGTCGGTCTCACACGAAGAAGCTGTTGAAACGGTTCGAAAATTCGCCGGCACCTGGCGCCGAGCCCAGAAGAAAGGCGAGTGTAATGGCGCATTTGTCTATGATGACTACGGCCACCACCCAACAGAAGTTCGATCTACACTGGAAGGATTTCGCCAGCGTTTCCCGGATCGTCGGCTGGTCGTGGCCTTCCAGCCGCATCTCTACAGCCGCACAAAGGAGTTTATGGATGAGTTTGCCGATAGTCTGTCGCTGGCAGATGTGGTAATTCTGCTGCCGATTTATGCGGCCCGTGAGCTTTCAGACCCGGCGGTTTCCTCGGACATTTTGGCCAAGATGCTAGCTGATAGAGACGTCTCCGTTCAGCTAGCGGCTGATTTTGACCAGGCGACGGAAAAACTGACTGATCTGGCCGATGACGGTACACTGATACTAACGCAGGGCGCCGGTGATATTTATAAAGTCGCTGATAATTTAATTAAATCATGAAAGGAATCCTACACATAACAGCCACTCCCATCGGAAACCTCGGCGACCTCTCTGACCGCGCCAAGGAGGTGCTTGATGATGTCGATCTGATCGCCTGTGAGGATACGCGGGTCACTCGCAAGCTCCTGAGTCATTTTGATATTCACACACCGACGGATAGTTACCACGAGCATTCCTCGGGAAACAAGCAGGATAAGATCATTGCCCGCCTAATGGATGGTGACGACGTGGCGCTCGTCAGTGATGCCGGCACACCCGCCATATCTGACCCGGGTATGCGCCTGGTCGAGGCGGCGCACCAGGCCGGCATCACTGTCGTGTCTGTCCCGGGGCCATCAGCGGTCATCGCCGCTCTGTCTATTGCCGGGTTACGCGCTGATGAATTCTCGTTTTACGGTTTCGTGCCGCGCAAAAAGGGAAGAGAATCATTTTTTAATACTGTAAAGGAAAGTCCGCGAACAATCGTTTTTTACGAGTCGCCGCATCGGTTCGAAAAAACCATACATGCGCTGGCGGATGTTCTGTCTGATGACCGAACGGTCGTGGTCTGCCGCGAGCTGACCAAGCAGTTTGAAAGCGTTATTCGTGGTTCGGCTCGTTTTGTTGCCGACTACTTTATCGAGAACGAGGACAAAATCCGCGGCGAATTTGCGATTGTTATATCTCAGGCGTCATAGTCTTTGGAAAAGAGAGGTAGCGAGCGAATGTGTAAAGAATATAGAAGAAGGATGAACTGCAAGCGCTTAACTAGTAAGTGTTTGCAGTGAATTCCACGGAAGATGGAGGCAGGTCCGACTAATAGTCGGACCGTTGGAAGGAAGAAACCCACTGCGTAGCAAAGGTGTCTTACTCCAAGAAAAGTAGTGATATAATAAGTTCATGACACGACTTTCGATACTTATGTGGATTGCAGTTTTTACGGCCATCGTGCCGGTGCTGGCGATTCCAACCGCGGTTATCCGCGCCGTTGTGGTGGCAGCAGCGATCGTGATGGCGGGTATCGCGTACTCTCTGCGTCGGCAGCCGAAAAATACCTCGACTGCTCCACGCCTACCCGAGAGAGACAAGCCCAAAAGCCCGGATTCACCGCAGCCAGAAACTGAGACTGGCATCACTCCAAACCAATCGGAAAAGGAGCCAGAGGCGGAACCGACGGAACCAAAAGAGCTGACCGAGGAAGACCTGAAACGACAGTTTTTTAACACGTCACCAAAAAACGAGAAGTCAGCGTCGAAAATTGAAAATTCAGGAAAAGATACGAAAAATCAAAGCTCCGACAAACCGATCAACGTAACCGACCCCAACAGCGATCGCTTCGTTGCCGTCAATACCTACAAAAGCCGCTCCCAGCAGCTACGAAAATAAAAAAACACCTTTCTGATAGAGAAAGATGAATGTGTTGTGTTATTGGTTGTGAAAAGCTTATTGAGGCTTTTCTCTGTAGACCCTAGCTCCGGGTCGAATTCCGCGCTTGGCGGAACTCATGTTTACCTGAATCCAGGAAATTGATTTCGTCTTTAGACGAAACTGCTTTCATGGCAGTAAACATGATTTGGTAAATTATTACTTCTCCGCGCGGGCCCTAGGCTAATTACCTTACGCCCGTACAGTATTTCTATTTGTATAAATGTGAACTTTGATTTTTTAAAGAACAATTTTACAGAAATACTCCTCGTTTATGAGGCCGCTTTGCGACCAGATCTTGCTATCCCCGTTTGTCTATCAGCCATTCAACGGGATACTCAAACTATAGATCTGGATAAGTAGGTCTATGCCTACCTAAGTTTCCGTCACGAGTTTATCGTGATAGTTTCCGGTCTTACAGCAGTGCTGTAAGAAAATATAAATTCTGTAATAAAGAATTCTGCCCTTATTATACGAATCCGGCATGACTTGGCAAGCCCTTTATATAAGGAAAACCTTAAACATGTAAACGTAGCGAACTGATGCGTTTATTTTATGAAAAGCACTATCTTAAAGTGCTTGACTTGCGAGTGCTTTAAGATAGTACGTCGGAAGATGGAGGCAGTCCCGCTAAAGCGGGACGTTGGAAGGAAGAAACCCACTGCGTAGCAGGGGTGTCTTCCTCCAAGCAATGATATAATGATGTATAGCTATGAACCCGTCAAAAAAGAACTCCAACGTACCTCCAAAACCCGGCGATATTAACTACTTTGCCGAGTCTGATTACCGCAACCGCAACACCAAGTTCGGTATCCGTCGCGAGGATCGTACCCGCCATATGTACGTGATCGGAAAGACCGGTATGGGAAAAACAACTCTGCTACAGAACATGGCGATTCAGGATATTCGCAATGGTAATGGTCTGGCCTTCATCGACCCCCACGGCGAGGTGGCTGACAGCCTGCTTGACTACGTCCCCAAGGATCGTGTTAAGGATGTAATGTACTTTGCGCCGTTTGATCTCGAGCACCCGATATCCTTTAACGTCATGGAGGATGTTGGCCCGGACAAACGACACCTCGTCGCCGACGGCCTACTTAGCGCCTTTAAAAAAATCTGGGTAGACATGTGGTCGGGACGAATGGAGTACCTCCTTAACAACGCGCTGTTGGCCCTGCTGGAGTATCCGGATGCCACCATTCTGGGGGTCAACCGTATGTTTGCCGATGAGGAGTATCGCAAGCGCGTGGTCGCCAATGTCTCTGACGTCTCGGTCAAGGCCTTCTGGGAGAATGAGTTTGCCGGCTATGACCAGCAGTTCGCCGCCCAGGCTGCATCGGCCATCCAGAACAAGGTCGGGCAGTTTGTCTCTAACCCGCAGGTGCGCAACATCGTCGGGCAGGTCAAGTCCTCCTTTGATGTTCGTCAGCTGATGGATGAAAAGAAGATTATGCTTATTAACCTCTCAAAGGGGCAGGTTGGTGAGGACAATGCCCGGCTGATCGGTTCTATGCTGATTACCAAGATGTATCTGGCCGCCATGAGCCGTGCCGATACCGGCGGATCAGATGGTGGTCTGGCCAGTCTGCCACAGTTCTATTTTTATGTTGATGAGTTCCAATCATTTGCCAACGAGTCTTTTGCCGGCATTCTTTCCGAGGCTCGTAAATACAAGCTGAATCTCACCATCGCTCACCAGTACATCGAACAGATGACCGAGGATGTACGCAATGCTGTCTTTGGTAACGTCGGAACCATGATTTCATTTCGGGTCGGTGCCTTTGACGCCGAGGTTCTAGAGAAGGAGTTCGCTCCTGAGTTTGAGGCCGAGGATCTCGTAAACCTTGGCTTTGCTCAGATTTATCTTAAGTTGATGGTCAACGGCGTATCCTCCAAGCCATTTTCAGCCCGGACGCTGCCGCCGATTGATTTCCGCGGCAAATCATACCGCGAGGAAGTACGCGAGTGGTCACGCCAGCACTTCGGCCGCCCACGCGACGAGGTCGAGGCCGAGGTTGATAAATGGCATGACTCCACTTACGGCATCATTGATGATGAGCTAGCCGAGCAGATGGCAAAGCAGCAGGCGGAAAAACGCAAGGCCGAGGGCAAGGAACCCTTCGAGGAACCGCCAGCACCTAAGGCTGAGCTTGTTAAAAAGTACGAGGTCGGACAGGTTATTGAAGGGCCGATTGCGGGCATTGCTGATTTCGGTGTTTTTGTCACCATTGAAAATGGTCTCGAGGGGCTGGTGCATGTCTCTGAGATGGATGAGGGTCATGTCGATGATGTGCACGAATTTTTTGAAGAAGGCCAGGAGGTGTCCGCGAAGATTATTGATATTGATGCCGAGCGCGTCTCACTTTCCATAAAAGCCCTTAATGAAGCTGAGTTGAGTGATAGCGAAACGAAGTCCCGCTCTAGCGGGGAGCAGAGCGACGACAGCGGGGAGGATGATGTTGATGCTGAGCCAAAAGATACGCCGGCGCCAGAACCACCAAAACCCGAGAAAGAGCCCGAAGTTGGGTCGAGCGATAGTGAATCAAAATCCCGCCCTAGTAGAGAGAGTACTACTGATGAAGGAGATGAAGAGAAGGACGAGAAAAAAGCCGCCGAGATCGATACTACCAAGGAGCCAAAGCTCATAAAGAAAAAAACCAGTGCAAAGAAAGATAATCCGAAAACTACTGACGACAATCCCGCTTTGCGTAAGGCTACACAGAACAAGGAAGAAAGTAAAGATCCAAAAGAAAATGATGTTGAGTTGAGCAATAGCGAAACGAAATCCCGCTCTAGCGGGGACAAGAGTCCATCCACCGCCAACAAGTCCAAACTCCAGCAGGCCTTGGCCAAGGTAAAGTCATCCCTGGGAAGTAGTGCATCAGAGGACAAGGAAAATGAGTCAGAAGATAAGGCTGAGCCGAACGAAAGCAAAACAAAATCCCGCATCAGCGAGGCTGACGATGGCTTGCCGGCAGACTTCTCTGAGGAGGAGCTGCGCCAGATGCTGTCAGTAGATCAAGATATTTCAGAAGCTGAGTCATCGGAAGATGACGAAGTCCCGTCTGAGGTTGATAAATCCCGCTCTAGCGGGGAGCAGAGCGACGATAGCGACGATAGCGGGGACTAGTACTTGCACGTCTGCAAGGATGTTATCCTTACAGAAGGTTGATGGCTTTACATATTACGTAGCTTGTTGCCAAGCTCGCAAGGTCTAACCTTACAGGCTGTGGTGAGGAAATCCGCGATATACTATAGATAATGACCGGACAAATTGCTCGCTATGTAGCAATACTCTTTACGGCGGTGCTTCTGCTGCCGCCCGTTGCCTTTGGCCAGACGATCCAGATTACCGAGATAATGTACGACCTGGACGGCACCGATGCCGACCGCGAGTGGATAGAGGTACACAACACCTCAGGCAGTAGTATTGACCTGAACGACTGGCACTTTAAGGAAAATGACGTCAACCACCTACTAAACCCGGCCGAGGATGGCGGCGACACGGTGCTGTCGGCTGATGCCTACGCGGTAATTGCTGATGACCCCGACGCCTTCTTTGCTGATCACGCAAATGTTTCGGCGTTGGTGCTGGATTCCTCCTTTGGGCTTTCTAACACGGGCGAGGAGTTGGCAATTACCGATGCGGATGAAGCGGTAATTAACGAGGTTACCTACGATCCAGACATCGGTGCCGGCGGTACCGGTAACTCGCTGCAGCTTACCGGTGGCAACTGGATCGCGGCTGACCCGACTCCGGGCGAGGCTAATGCTACCGAAGCCGCCGATGAAGACGATGACGACAGCAGCGGTTCCGAGGGCGATTACGACATTGATATTATGGATCCGCGTTCAGAGCCGAGCGATTCGGTCGATGATATAGAGATTGATGCCGGCGATGATATCCCGGCACTGGCTGGACTAGCTGTCGACATCCGTGGTGAGGTCGATGGCGTTAGCGACCATGTTATGGACACGCTGGACTTCCACTGGTCGCTCGGCAATGGCGATACGGCGACCACCCGGCAGACGCGCTATGTATACGAGTATCCTGGAACGTATGTCGCCACCTTTCGGGTTACTACCGATGAGGGCGAGGTCTACACAGACGCCACCGTTGTCGAGGTGCTGGAGCCGGCGGTAACGATCTCTGCAGTAGGCACCGGAGACGACGCCTACATCCAGCTGGAAAATGACACCGGCCGGCCGGTGGATCTGGCCGGCTGGTCGCTATCCGACGGAGACGATGTCTTTACCTTTCCAGTGCATACGATTCATCTTGACGGCGAGCAGCTGACGATTACCGCGGATGTCTCTGGATTGTCCACCAGTGATATCGATCTGAGGTACCCTGATGGGCGACTGGCGCACTCCTATGTAGAAGAGGAGGGCGATGAGCAGACGGGCATCACGCACACACCGACCACCCAGCGGACGTATGCACCACCTGCTAATACCACCGAATCCGAGCAGTCGGTAGATAAAGCAACTGGTGGTGAAAATGAATCCGGCCAGGTTCAGGGCTCCAGCACCACCACAACCGACACGAGCATCTCGCTGGATGACGCCTTTGCTACGGGCGATCAGGCCGCCGCTGCTATGATGGCCACGCGCAACGGTGGCAACACAGATACGCTGTGGCAGTGGGCCGGGGTGCTTTTCTTGCTACTTCTCATCACGGTCGGCACCGCCATCCTCATGCGCCGCGTCTCCCGGCCGGCCGACAGCCCACTCGTCCAGGCCAGCAAGTTCAACATCAACCAGATCGGCGAGGATACAGATAAAACATAGGTCTAACCTCCGTATGTAGAAGTTTATTTGGTAATATGCTAAATATGTCTAATAACATAGAAAAAAATGATTCTGACGATGGGAAGTGGAAGACTGTGATAGATTTCACTGAAATTAATGAAAACGGTATTTGTGGGCAAGAAATCCTCGAAGTTATAAAAAAGCTTGAGAAATAGCAACTTTTAAACGTCCGACGTTTAAAACTACCGAGATGTTAGAGGTCCGACCTCTAACATGTTAAGTTTCGGAAGTCTAACAGTTTACTGGCTTCAGATGTCAACATACATCGGATGTATGTAAATAGGCGATTGTGGGCTCTGTTTGCGTTATAATACTGGTATATGAATCAAGAGGACTCAATCGCGCAGTCGTCAGCTGTCTCTAACGGAATGAATACTGATGATGGTGACTCACAGCTGCCGGTGAAAACTGGCGGGTTAAAAATACTCCTGGTCGTCACAAAGGCCGATATGGGTGGGGCCCAGAAGCGGATTATTGATATGGCTACACGCTACCGGGACGCCGGCCATCAGGTGACGGTCGCCAGTGGTCCGGGCTCGTACCTGCCGCGCAAGCTGGCCGCACGTGATATCAAGCATCACTTTCTGGCGTACCTCTCGCGGGCGAATCCGCTGAAGATTCTTGCCTACATCGTCGAGCTCTGGAATTACCTACGCCGGCAGGATGAGCCGTTTGATGTCGTTCATCTCAACAGCTCCTCGGCACTGGCCGGGGCACTGGCTGCACGCGCTCCGCAGGCCGGCTCACCAAAGACGGTTTTTACCTTTCGGGGGCTGTCGGTTTTGGCGCCAGGGTACAAGACGAACAGCCTCAAGAAACGCTTTTATGAGTACAGCTTCAAGGCCTTTCTGCCGTTTGTGGATGTCGGTGTCTTTCAGTGCGCAGCCAACCAAAAGGTCGCGCGCGATCTGGGTATCCAGACAACGACCGAGGTCGTCATCAGCGACGGTATCGATCCAGATGCGGTCGACTTCCTCGACCCGGCTACAGCTCGTGAAAAGCTGGCGTCGATGGTAGATGGCGACATCGCCGACAAGTTGTTGGTTGGGTCCATTGGTCGACTGGCGTACGCGAAAAACTACGCCTTTCTGATTCGCCAGCTCAGGAAGCTAAAGAAACACCGCCAGGATGTTGCGGCCATCATTATCGGTGACGGGCCCGAGTACGATCATCTGGCCGGCTGTATCCACCGGCTGGGCCTTACCGACTCGGTCTTCCTGGTTGGTGCGGAGGAAGACGCCGCCCAGTACCTGGCTGGCTTTGATGTGTTTGTGCTACCCAGCCATTACGAGGGGCTGTCCATGACGCTGACCGAGGCGATGCATGCCGGCGTCCCGCTCCTCGTATCTGATGTCGGCTGCAGCGGCGGGGTAGTGGGTGATGAGCGCATGGTCTTCCAGCCAGGCGATGCAGTCGAGTTTCTCGACAAGCTCGAGGGCTTGCTGGATGCAGATGACCGCGACGAGCTTTCGAAGGCTGTCCACCGCCGAGCGCAGGAGTTGGTACTGGATCGAAGTATCAGTAAATATCTAGATTTATATGAAGACATCACGTCCAGCTCATAAAATGCTACGCTGTACGTAGTAACCAGCTATGATTGACCTGATTACAATTCTGATTCTGACCGGTCTGGTCGTATTTCTGTATCTACAGAACCGGAATCTAAAGATCGAGATTGAGCGTGGTCGGAAGGAGGCAGCAGCCGAGGTCGAGTGTGCCGTCGCCGCCAGCGGGCTGGATGATTACAACGCTCGCTTGCAGCAGATGAAGGAGGAGCGTAAAGACGAGATTCTGGATTTTCTGGAAGCGGCCGGCAGCCTCAGTAGCGGCGACATCGCCGACCGGTTAGAGGTATCCAACCGAACTGCGCTTAGATATCTGAATGAACTTGAAGAGGAGGGTCGCGTACGGCAAAAAGGTTCCTTAGGGCGCTTTGTGCGGTATAAAATCAATCCGACAGACACTGATTGACGTATTGAAAATGGCCTAAAATAAAGCCTTTTTAGGTTATTAAGTAAAAAATATAACATGAAGTTAATTAAAAAAATTCTCCAATTTATTAAAGCTCCTTTTTATTTTTTAAAGATAAATTTGTATAAATTTAAATCCGTTGAAGACTTAGTTGATTTTACACAAAATCGTTCGGGTGGATTTATAAGACAAATGCAAATTTCTAGTGAAATAACTTCTTTACTAAATAGATTGGAAAATGAAGATATAAAAAATATTTTAGAAATAGGAACTGCGCGCGGCGGTACGTTGTTTTCGTTTTCCAAAGTTTCTTCCGGTGAATCAAAATTAATAAGTATAGATTTACCAAAAGGTGATTTTGGAGACGGTTACTCTTTTCTTAAGATTCCTTTATTTAAATCTTTTGCTTCTAAAGATAAGAAAATTTATTTAATCAGAAAAGATTCTCATAAGGGAATTACTCTTGATGAAGTGAAGGAAATACTATCTGACCAGAAGCTCGATTTTCTTTTTATAGATGGTGATCATACCTATGATGGTGTTAAAAAAGATTTTGAGATGTATTCTTCACTCGTAAAAGAAGGTGGTCTCATAGCTTTTCATGATATTGTTGATGGTCCAAAAGAGAATGTAGGTGGAGTTCCTAGATTTTGGCAAGAGGTGAAAAATGAACATAAATATGAAGAGTTTATAGAAGATCCACTACAAGGAGGTTATGGTATTGGTTTAATTAAAATATAATTTTATTATGAGTTCAAAAGTATCAGTAATAATACCTGCTTATAATAGTGCGAGATTTATAGAAGCAACCATAAATAGTGTTTTATCACAATCTTACGATAATATCGAAATTATTGTAGTGGATGATGGATCTACAGATAGAACTCGATATGTTGTAGAAGGAATTCAAAAAAAAGATAAGCGTGTAAAATATTTTTTCCAGCAAAATTCAGGAGGTCCCGCTAGTCCGAAAAATACAGGATTTAAACAATCTACAGGTGAGTATATTGCTTATTTAGATCATGATGACGAGTGGTTGCCCAATAAATTAGAGAAACAATTGGCTTTATTTAATGATACACAGTCAAATCTGGGTTTAATAAGCTGCAGTGCTTATATTTATGAAGGCAAAAAAATGACAAGGATTCATCGGTTATCAAAAAAGGATAATTCGCTTCAAGGACTATTAGTAGATTCATTAAGTTATTTTTTTAGTAATAGTAGCATGTTAATTCCAAGACATGTTGTGGAAGATGTGGGTGACAGGGATGAAAATTTAAGCGTGTTAGAGGATTTAGATATTGTCTTAAGAATTTTAGAGGAAGGTTACAAAATCGATTTTATTTCTGAACCTTTAATTAAATATAATTTAGGTGATTCTAATTTATCAAAAGATTTTAATCGAGTGGCTCAAGATTACAAGATATTTATGGGTAAATACAGGAATCTATTCAAAAAATATCCTAAGGCTTACAGTGTTAGGTTAGAAAGTTTAGCAACAGCACAGGTATTGAGTGGCAATCTTAAAAAAGCTAAGAAAAATTTAATCAAATCAATCAAGAATAATGCTAGAATAAAGAATGTTGCTAAGCTTATCCTGGCCTTACTGAGTCAAAATTTTTTTTGTTTTTTATTCGATGCAAGAAAGAGGCTTCGGTAAATTTTAGACATAATGAGAACTCAACTGCAAACAACAAGAGTTTTATTTGATACCTTCAACAAAAAGAAGTTGACTTACTGCAGTTGGAAAAGCAATGAACATTTAGAGCACGGGTTGAATGGTGAGTCTGATTTAGACATTTTGGTATCCGAGAGAGACAAAGAGTTGTGTAAGGAAATTTTGTATAGGAATAATTTTAAGCAACTTGTTTCTCCTTCTTGGATGCATTACCCTCTCGTAGAAGACTGGATTGGCCTGGATCAGGAAACAGGAAAGCTGATTCATGTTCACCTGCATTACGAACTTCCAACAGGAAAAAAATTAGTAAAGGAACAATTATTACCTTGGACTGATAAAATTTTAAAAACTCGGATTTTTGATGATAATTTTGGTGTATATGTTATTAACCCTAATTTTGAGTTAATTACTTTAGTTTTGCGAATAGGAATAAAGGCAAGATTTACTAAAGTACGTAGTAAATTTCCAGAAAATATAATAAAAGAGATTAATTATCTTAGAGAAAGATCTAAGAGAAAGAAAGTTCTCTCCTTATGTAGAGAGTTATTTGGAGACAAGGAAGGTGAGAAACTGGCAAATATAATTTTAAATATTAAAACAAGGATCTCTCTATCTGATTTTTTATATCTTAAAAAAAATATCCAGAAGAATATTGCTCAATATAAAAGATTTAATTTTCTCAAGACTAATCTTCTCTACTACTATAGAGCTCTTAAGATAAGATTTTTCAAGTTGATTAATAAGACATTTTTTCAACACAAAACAAAAAAAAGATTATATTCATCAGGAATAATGATAGCGTTTGTTGGTATTGATGGTTCTGGAAAATCAACTGCTACAGACAGACTGTATAACTGGCTATCTGTTTACTTAAACGTCAGAAAGATTTATTTTGGCTGGAATAATAGTTTTGTTTCTGGACTAAAAAAAATTAAAAAAAATGTATTTAAAGGTAGTGGAAAACAAAAAACATCAAATACAGAATCAACATTTAGACAGGGGTTTTTATTCTACTGCTTCGCAATTTTTCTGGCTCTAAGTAAATACAGAAAACTTAAAAATGCCTACAGATTACGTAACAGCGGAAATGTAATTTTAGCAGATAGATATCCAACGAACAGAACTTCATTTGGTTCAAGTGATGGACCGATGATTGATGAAAAATATGTTACTAATTTTTTGACGCGTACCTTTTTTACATTGGAAAATAAGATCTATAGATCCATCAGAGAAAAATACGATCCTGATGTTGTGATAAGGCTTAATATTTCACCAAGTGAAGCAATTAAGAGAAAGCCAAATCATAATATTAGTGACTTAAACAAAAAACATAAAATTTTAAATTGTGCAGATTTCGGGAATTCTAAAGTGGTTAATGTGGATTCAACAAAGGATTTAGAAACATTACTTCTAAAAATAAAAAATATATTATGGAAAATGATATAAAAGATATCTTTCTAGTGGAGTTCATTGGATTACCTGGTGCAGGAAAAACAACTACTGCAGCAAAAGTTTATACAAAACTTTTGGATTCTGGATATCGGTGTTCTGTAAGAGAATCTATGTCACCAGGTAACGAGTCAAGTATTATTGATCGATTTATATACGGCATATATTTTGTATGCTCCCACCCCTTAAAAGTTACAAAGATATTTTTATTAAGTTTGTATTTAAAAAAACCGAGTAAGTTTTTTCTCTTGTTGAAGGTATTTATTTCTCAGTTTAGAAATATTAATAATAAAAATATCCATTATGCAATATATGATCAAGGTATTTTCAACATGCTTCTCTATATCGGAGGTGAAAATACGAACTGGAAGAAAATAATAAAAATTTACACAAAATTACTGCCTGTAAATTTGTGTTTTATAGTCTTAGAGATAAGTATCGAAAAAGCTATTAAGAGGGCAAAGAATAGAAAGTTAAAAAGACATTTTACAAAGCAAGAATCAGACAAAAGAATTAGAAAGATATACTCAAAGTACAATGAAAATATTAGATTTCTTTTGAGTGATTTGAAAAATACTCCATATTTAAATTTAAATATGAAATCAGAATTGGACTATAATGTAGATAAAACCACACAATTTTTAAGTAAGCTTAGAAAGACATGAAAATACTTTATTTAATAACAGGGTTACATACTGGTGGAGCTGAAATGCTGATACGGGATATTTGTGAGCGAGTCGATAAAGATACATTTGAAATTATTGTGGTATCTGTGCTACCAATTGGAGAAATAGGAGATCAGATCAAGAGAGCAGGAACGAGAGTGATCAGTCTAGACGTCGCCTCTAAATTTAACCCGCTATCTTTTTGGAAATTACGTAGAATTTTAAAGACAGAAAAACCAGATATATTACATACGCATTTATTCCATGCTGATATTTTAGGAAGAATTGCTGGCTCACTTACTAGGATCCCCATTAATATTTCAACAATTCACAATATGGAGTTTGGTGGCTCAATACGTGAGCGGCTCCTTCGTTGGACTCGATCACTAGTTGATAAGAATATTGCCGTATCGAAGATGGTAGCTGATAATGCGGTAAAAAAGGGAATAGTTAGTAAAGACAAGGTGCAGGTAATTTATAATGGAATTGATTTAGAAAAATTCCCAGATAAAAACAAAAAAGAGATGAGAGAAAGGCTTAATATTCCACAAGAGATGGAGGTATTTGTCTCTGTGGGTAGCCTGACACAACAGAAGGGGTATCAATATTTGATTCAGGCTGTGGATTCCATTGAAGCACAGGCGTTGTTTATCATACTGGGCGAAGGAGCTGAGCGTGAAAAACTAGAGATACAAATAAAAGAGCATGGTCTCCAGGGGATAGTAATATTGAAAGGTAACGTCGATAATGTAAATGAGTATCTACAAGCTGCTGATTACTTCGTCATGCCGTCGCTTTGGGAGGGCTTTTCTGTTGCCTTACTAGAGGCAGCGTGGGCTGGAAAGATTATCATAGCTACGGATGTCGGTGGTAACGGGGAGATAATTAAGGATGCTGAGACTGGTTTTCTGATTCCATCGAAGGACAGTAAATCACTGACCAAGAAGATCAATAACGTTCTTTCACTGCCTGCAGAGGAAAAGAATCACATTAGTCAGCAAGCCCAAAAAGCCGTAAAGGAAAAATTCTCTATAAACAACATGGTTGAAAAGCATGAGAGGGTATATCTTGAGTTAGATAAAAAATATGAATAAAAAAATCAAAATTACATGGGTTACTATTTTTCCGCATCCTATCTATACTTTCATCTTAAATTCTTTAGGTAAGCAATCTAATTTAGACCTGACAGAGGTTATTCTTTCAGAGAATGTAAAGAAACAAGACTCAATGAAACGTAGTTTTAAAACAATACCAACAAATGTACTAATGCCGTTTGGATTAAAGAATCTTAGATATATTAAGAATATTAAAAAAGTTTTACATAAAGAAAATCCAGATAAAATAATATTAAATCTGTATATCAGCCTTTATTCTATTCAGGTTTATTTGTTTGCAAAGAGGCAAAACAAAGATCTTATATTAGTATCTGAATTTAGGAATCCAGATAGAAAAGTCAAAAAAATACTCTTTTCTATTTGGAATTTTATTATTGGTAAAAAAATTATTAATTACAGTAAAAGAGTCTTGACCTGGAGTAAAGATTCCCAAAAGTTTATGCAAGATATCACAGCTGATAAAAGCAAGGTTAAGTATCTTCAGCCTGGAATTGATACTAATTTGTTTTATTCAAAATCGAGTGACGAAATTCGTCTAAATGAACCGATGCAGTTACTTATGGTTGCAAGATTCATTCCCGTTAAGAATCATGCAGTATTAATAAAGGCACTTACTAAAATTCTATCTGAAAATAATAATATTGATATTACAGTGACTTTTCTTGGCGGTGGCCAATTGCGAGATGAGATTGAGAATAAAGTCAAAAAACTTGATTTAAGTGATAAAGTAAAATTTTTAGACAGAGTCCCTTATGAGAAAATAAGAGAAATTTACAATGAACACGATGTGTTAGTTTTACCAAGTAAAAAAGAAGCAGTTGGTATGGTAGTGCCGGAAGCAATGGCATGCGGCACGCCGGTAATCGTGTCTGATTCTGTTGGTGCCAAAGACTACGTTGTTGAAGGTCAGAATGGTTTTGTATTTAAAACTGGTGACCACGAAGAGTTAGCCGAAAAGATTTTGCGGATGTCTAAAATGGACCTGAATAAAATGGGTAAGCATGCCGCTAATCATATTCGAGAAAATTATGAAGCAGGAGAAGTCGCGGATCGATTTTATAATATTATAACCAAAGATTAAATGGAATCTCCCTTACAGAAGATTACAGTCATAATCAAAATTTATAAAATCTTCCCTGTAACGTTTTATGATTTTTTCAGTTAAGTCGTCAGTGTAGTAGCTTCCGATATCCCGCTTTTTTTCTGTAGTGTTCATTCTGGGGGGGGGGTGTGAGGTTAAATTTATTTATGATTGGCTCTATATCTTCTTTGAAGTTTTCTACTTTTCCTACATAATCTACCTTATCTTTTCCATTTGGGTATATTGTATATGTTTGAGGGGTAAAATGACCATCAGCATACCAATTTGGTATCATGCATACTTTCTCAGCAAATTCTACGAAAGGCATTTTGGGATAAAATATACCAAAATAATTTTCGTGCATATTCCAATAATATTCATCATGTATTTTATTTTGATAGCAAGAAACGAGACGAGTAAATGGATTTCGTGAGAAAGCAAAAACGAAGATATTTTCTGTATTAATACTTAAAAATTCTCTTTTAGTTAAATTAAGATGTTCATCTTTGTATCTATGGATAGATTGGTAGTCATCTGGATCGTAAGGAAGTCCAAGTTTATCAAAAAACATTCGATTTATACTTGTGTTGGCATTCTTAAATACCGAAATAAATATAACCCCTAATTCTTCATAATACGTATATGTTTTCGGAGCATTTAAACCCAACAGAGATTGCGATAACTTGTATAAACTACGAAGCGTTCTACGAGTTGTCGATTGTTGTTTATATTGATTCATACTTACATAATAGGCTAAATTCGCGGTAAATACGAGTAAAATTGCGAAGTCGCAGATCGATTTTATAAACTAATAAACGACCAAGGCTAGACTTTTAACGCAGTTATTAGTTATATCTTTCTAAAGTAGTAAAACTCCATAATGCTTTGGAGAGCCTTACCAGCAATCATTGCTATCACTGCTCCGAGAATTCCGTATAGAGGAATCAGGGAAGCCAGGAGCGCTATCTTTAAGATTGGCGGCACAGTCTTTATCATATACAGAGCCTTCTTTTTTACCTCTCCGACAAGAGCTGTATTTAACAAAGAGAAAGGAAAGGCCAAAAGCATTAAGCTTAATATTTGAAAGTATACAACTGACTCAATGTACTGTGGGAAAGCTAGTCGGTAAATGAACGGTGCTATCAAGATCAACCCTGCAGTGATGGGGATCATGATAATAAGCAATCGCCAAAACTTATCCATAAGCCCGGCTTTCTTTTCATCGCTCATGTTGCCGTCACTTAGCTTCGGCAGGGCGAGGGTCGGGATAGGAACAAGGCTAATGAGTTTATTTATCGGCAGGATTGAGAACGAGTAGATGGCAACTTGTGCTGGTCCCATGAACTTCCACATCAGTACTCTGTCTAGCTCGTTGGAGGCAATGCTGATAATCCGCATAATAGTCAGACTTTTTCCATATGGAACTGTTTCCGGATCCTTGTCGTTGTTTTCGATCTGTCTTTTTGTTAGTACGTAGAATAAATAATTAAATACTGCGTAACTACCAAAAAAAGCTCCAACTATATAGATAACGTTGTTGGTTAGATAAATTGTGCTAATAAGAATGATCGTTGCTAGAACGGAAGAGTATATAGAGTATTTTGAGTAGACATTAAATTTTTTATTGCCGTTCCAGTATGAAGAGAAAACTGTAGATGCATATTTGAGCGAAATAAAAATACCACCAACCAGAAATGACCAACCGAGAAGAGTGTTAGCATTGAAAAAGTACCATCCGGATACCATGAGCATTCCCAGCGATGCTAGCAAGCCCCAGGAGAGTTTTGCTCTAAAGGCCTCAACTAAAGAGCCTTCCATGTTCTTTGCTACACTTTTGGTAAGGGCGGTGTTGACGCCCGGTAGAGTAAAGATAGAAAGTATTCCGGCTACAGATAAAATGAATTGATACGTTCCGAATTCTTCTTGAGGTAGCCAGTTGGCAAAGGCCAGCATTAGTAGAAAGGAGGTTGCGATAGACGCTCCTTTAGCGATCGTTAACCAGAAGCCACCTTTGGCCACATAAAGCATATCTGTCTTGGCGTATTTTTGTGACTTCTCCAGTATTTTTTTTATCTTATCCTTCATTTTAGTTATACTTATTGTACTGTATGAGTTGTGTAAAATCATTATTTAATTAGTATGTATGTAGAAATAATCGGAGCTGAAGGCGCTGGAAAAACCACTGTATCCTTGCGAGTAAAAGAAATTCTTATCGAGGAAGGGACTGACTGTGCTTTTATGGAGTCTTTATTTTCTCGGAGGAGTCTACTCTCTAAGTTTTTTCGTGCTTTGTATTTGTTGCGCTTCTTCAAGTTTTCGATGTTGAGGATTTTTTCAATAAGGAAATCGAGTAAGCCGAAATACCAAACAAGCTTCAAAAAGAATGTGAAGGATATCTATCTGTATCTTTCTATGCGTCATCACATTTCTTCTATAGAATCAAAGTCTAAGGAAGGAGTGGTATTGAGTGATCACAGCATTTTGATACGGTTAGCAACCCTTGTGTGCAAATCGGTGATACGTGAAGAAGAGGCGGTTAATATTGCTTTAGGCCTCATTCCTCAGAAAACTCTTTTTATCTATATGAATACGCCACCGGCAGATATTATGGATCGGCACAAGGAAAGAGGAAGGGATTCAAAGCTTGTTCAGGATCTAAAAGATAGAGAGGAGAAACTTTCTGAGCTAAAAAAGTACAATGAAGTTATTGATAATATTTTGGAAAAGATCTGCTACACTCGAGATGACCATTGCGTTACTCTTGATGGAAGAGTAACGGTAGAGACTAATGCTCACGATATCGTACAAAAAGTTACAGACTTACTGAAGCAGTGATGGAAAAGCAAAAACAACAAGATTTAATAGAAAAGTTATCAAAAGGAACTGTTGAGTTTTATAGCTATCAAGATGACTCGCTACCGGATATAGTGACTGACAATCATGGTGTGAGCGTTTTTGTAAATAAAGAGGCGGCTGAATCTATCCAAGTTAATAAAGATTTATTGAGAACCTATTCTGACTTATCAGAGATTTATCGCAGTACTGCTGATATATGTTTTCTAGACGGGAAAGCAAAACGAGTTTTACTGGCTAAGTTTCCCGATAGCTGTGAGTATGTCTTGCTTCGATTGAGTATAGACGTGGATTTACTAGTAGCCCTGCCGGGACTGTTGCGGCGATATATGAAAGGAAAAGTGGCGGTGCTAGGGAAGCTTATTTTGGATACAAAAGACGGCTCGCAGTCCTGGCTGGTTATTAAACCACGCAATAAACAAGGAAATTCCACTGGTGGGTTTTCTATATCAAAAGAAGTTGGTGTGCAGGGTCTGCTTGAATATCTAAGAGAGGAAAGGGTTAACTACGTCGTGCTGAGATTTTATGACGACCTTCCGAATCTTCACCGTGATGGAGGTGACATGGATCTTCTCGTTGCCGATGAAGACAAAGAAAAGGTTGCTAAGTTTCTTGTGGATAATCGGGGTGAGATTCCGGTCGAAATTTTCTCGGTTTCTGATCCAAGCTATAGGGGTATTACGTATTACCCGCCACCATTGGCAAAGGAAATTCTAGATAATTCAGTGGATGGACCAGCTAAGTCTCGCATTCCGGCACCAAAGGAAGCGTTTTTAAGTTTGGCATATCATGCGTTGTATCACAAAGGTTTTGACGCCGGTATTCGGAGCAAAATTTCTCCGGACAAGGTGAATAAAAAACCTAAGAATGATTATGCTGCTAAACTTTCTGTACTAGCTAGCACATCAGGAGTTGACATAGATATAACCATGGAGGACTTGGATGAGTATCTGGCGGAAGCTAGTTGGCGCCCCAAGCTGGATACGTTAGCAAAAATTAGTTTTAAGAATAAATGGGTCTGGGAGAGATTTTTCTCTGATAAAAAGTCTGAGGAAATTGGTCTGGGTGTGTTTATTATTAAGAAAAAAGCGTTAAAAGAAGATCTGCATAATGAAATTGTAGCGGCTATTGAAAAGGAGAATTTTCTAGTTCTTGATCAAAAGAAGTTTAACGAAGACGAAAAAGAGCATGTCACGAAGCATCTAAGGGGAGGTAACTGGACTCAGCATAAAGCTGGAGATGATTTCCTTCCGGCCGCAGCGGTTGTTGTGCTGGATCCCCATGGTGCTCATGCTTCTTTCGAGTATATAGAAGAAAACACGGGAAGTAGGATGCGCACTTTAAAAGAAAGAATTCGGAATAAATTTGATGATGATGAGGTTAGTCTTGTTCACTCTACTGACAATACTCATGAATCATGGGAGTATATAGAGATCTGTTTTTCTGATAAGGGGTTACAAGAAATAAAAACAAAAATTGGAAAAGTGGGAGAGGATTATAAAGTACCGCTCGGAAAGAAGATAAAGATGAAGCTAAAGCTTTTACCTTATCTCTTCCGCTCAATATTTGTAAGGCTTAAAAGTTGGGTGATAAAACAACTTCTTAATTAGGCTAAATCAACCCAAAATACGAGGAAAACGAGTCTAAGGCTGAAAGTCAAAAGTCTAAAGTTTAAGGGATGAATAAAGGAGCATGAAGCAAGAATAAAAAAACACCCACAGGTCTGTTATATAATCCGTTATATAACAGACAAAGCGGGGCAAAAAATTGCCTGAATTTCAGCTGATCAGGCGAGGGGAGTATCTACGGTATAATAAAATCACTATGGCAGGAAAGAAAATAGGCGAGGAACATATTCGTAAACTCCAACGCACCGGCCGAGCCGGCGGCAGCTACATGGTGACGCTACCAAAAGAGATGGTAAAGGATCTCCAGTGGCAGGAGCGCCAGAAGGTAACCGTAAAGCAGAACGGAAAGAAGCTCATCATCGAGGATTGGGATGACAACTAGAGGCAGGAGATATGAGATATGAGAGATGAGGTAGGAGGTAGGAGACGGGAGGTAAGAGGTATTTAGATATAGAAAATCCCGAAGTGCGGTTCAAGCACTTCGGGATACGTGATGGTTGGCTTTAGGCTATTCCAACAGCTCGAGACCGATGGCAAGACGGTCTATCGAGCGTAGATTGGATAGTTATGAGCTATCCGAATCTGGTAAGTAGATTACATTCAAATAAATAAATTGTCAAGGGTAAGTTAGTAAAAAGATAAAAGTTTAGAAAGTAAAAAGATGAATAAAGAATGAAGAATCATGAAGCAGGAATAAAGAGTGAGACAGGAGATAGGAGGTAAGAAGCAAATCAGCCACTTTAAACGTCCGTTATTTAAAATTAATTGGCGGAATTTTCCAAAAGCTCGCCGGTGGTGGCGTGGGTCTTTTCAAACAGGTGGTGCTCGCCACTTTTATCGATTTGCCGGAAGCCAGACCACTTTAAAAGTACCAGGGTTGATTCGCTGGCCTCGGCGTTGTTGTAGAGCCGAATGATCAGCCGAGCGCCCGGCCGCATCTCGTCGAGGGTGCGGCGCATCCCGGCCAGTGCGCCGAGCTCGTACCCCTCGCTTTCTATTCGCAGGCAGCCAATGTTCTTCGCCTCAATATCACGAATCTGCATAAATTCATCCAGCGGTCGGGAGGCGACCATAACACCACTGCGGCCGCTGCATGAGCTGGTGTGGCCGGTGTTGACGCTGTGGGGTGCTAGGTTCATCTTTCCGGCTTCGCGGCTAATCGCCAGGTTAAACCCCTCGGCGTTAAGATCATTATCAGCAATGTTCTTGAGAAGTAGCGCGTACACGGCCGGATTGCTTTCAAAGGCGAAGCTCCTGGTGGCGGCGCCTCGGGTTGTCGCCAGGCGGGAGAAGAAACCGCTGCCGGCGCCAACGTCGATAAAGATCCCGCCCGGTGCGTCGGTGACCCAGCTTTGTAGCCGGGCGCGGTAGGTGGGGTCGGTTTCGCGGATGGTGCCGGTCAGCGGCAGGGCGGTGAAGCGACCCATTCGGTTGGTTATCTCTACGGTCGGCTGGTTCCTCCAGACGGCACGCAGTTGGGCCGGCAGCCAGCGCAGGCGATGATACAGGCGGTAGAAGAATCGCCACAGAACTGATTTATCCGTCGCCATCCCAATGGTGGATGTTTTGGTGTCGCTTTTCATGTCTGCATGGTATAGGTAAAGACGTTTTGATGCGAGGAGACCCCACTTCGCCAAATGCTTCGTGGGGCGAGGTATGAGGTAAGAGATAGGAGGTATGAGCGAATAAGTATGAATGAAGAATCCCGCTCAAAGCGAGGCTCGCCGAAGGCGGCATGAATCAAGAAGGAGGAAAGAATCATGAATCAAGAAGCAAGAAAGAGGCAGGAGGCATGAGGCCCGATTAAATGCGAAGCAATTTTCTAAGAAAATTATTTAACCGGGTAAATAAGAGGCATGAGAAAAGAAGCAGGAAAAAGATATAAGAGATAGGAGGTAGGAGATAAGGATTACTTACTGTAAATATCTTTTCGGTGGCCGATCGCAAAGATAACGATAATTTCTTCAGTATGAAAGTAAAATAACCCGCGGTATGCGCGAGTGATTCGGAATGAGTATACGCCAGAGAGATTTTTAAGCTTTTTAGTATGCAGTCGTGTGTCTCGACGATTTTTCTCTAATCGATTCTTTTGAACTAGATATTTTTTCTGGATACGGTTTGGTAATTCATCCAGACTTTTCTTAGCAGATTCTTTCTGGATTATCTTAGTCATCAACCGAGTGGTCACTTGTAGCGTCTTGATAAGCGCTTTCTATATCCTCGGCGTTATCGTACTCATCCAGCGTTTCAGTGGGGATGAACATATCAACTTCTCGACGTAGGCTATTAACCTCGTTTTCTAGTTTGTCTAGTCGATTGTTCTTTGTCTTAGGCATTAACTTTATGATATATACTTTTTGGCCATAAATCAAATACAATTTTGGCTTAGTTACTGACTAGATGGATTTTATAAAGTAGTGTGAGGTAAAAAAATTAGTCGAAAGTATAATGTTAAAAGTTAAAAGGTAAAAACAAGAGATATGAGACAAGAGGTAAGAGGTATGTTTATATAAGAGCGGAAAGATGATATATTTAATGTAATGAAGAAAGAAGCCATACTCCGCTGGATAATTTATGTAGGCGCCGGCCTGCTGACGCTAACACCACTGATTGTGGCGAGTTCGATGTACTTTCCCTTTATTACCGGGAAGGCGTTTTACTTTCGGACGATCGTGATGATCATCTTTGGTGCCTGGGCGATTCTGGCGCTGTACGACCGGCGGGTGCGGCCGCAGTGGTCACCGGTTGCCTGGGCACTGGCGGCGCTTCTGGGTGTAGGGTTGGTTGCATCGCTTCTAGGTATCAACCCTGGAGATTCTATCTGGAGCAACTTCGAGCGCATGATGGGCTGGATAACGCTGCTGCATCTGGCGCTGCTTTTTGTTCCGCTGGCGCATACGCTGCAGGCCAAGCACTGGCGCTGGCTGTTTTACCTGTCGCTGGGAGTCAGTGTAATCATCGCGATGATTGGTTTCGGACAGATTCCGGATCCGAAAAAGCCACGTATTGATGCTACGCTAGGAAACCCGATTTACCTGGCCGCCTATGCGGTGGTGCACGCGTTTATCGCCGGTTTCTTTAAACTGCGTCGGCTGCGACTGCGCTTGGCGGCCGGAAAGAGCTTCTGGTTGGACTGGTATCCGTACATCTTTGGAATAATAGCTGTTTTGAATCTGGCTGTACTTTATTACACTCGTGGACGTGGAGCGATGCTGGGAATGCTGGCTGGGCTGGGTATTGCACTGCTTTTGGTAGCTATTTTCGAGCGTCGACATATCTGGGTGCGGCGGATTGCTATCGGTGCCGTTATCCTGGCCGTGGTGGGTGGAGGACTGTTTCTTGCTAATCGTGACGCTGATTTTATACAGAGTAATGACGTGCTCGCCAGCTTTGCTAATATCTCTTTTGATGAAGGCACGGCCGGCGCCCGACTGGATGTCTGGTCCGTGGCGCTAAATGGTTACATGCACTCGCCAAAGACAATGCTGATCGGCTGGGGGCCGGGTAACTTTAACTATGTTTTCAATACCTACTATCACCCAGAGCTCTTTGCTCAGGAGACCTGGTTTGACCGGGCTCATAATGTGGCCATCGAGTGGCTGGTGGCCGCCGGGCCGGCAGGCTTCCTAAGCTACCTAGCCCTTTTTGTGACGGCGATATATCTAATATGGAGAAAGGAGAAAGGAGAAAAGAATAAAGAGGAATTTGGTGTGCTGGAAAAATCGCTGCTGACCGGATTGGTGGTGGCGTATCTGGTGCAGAACCTGTTTGTATTTGACCATCTGGTCAGCTACTGGATGCTGGCGATGATCCTGGCCTGGGTGCACGGGCGCAGCATTCATCACGAAAGTCCCGGCATGCTGGCGACGGTAAAGGGTTGGTTTACGTCTCGTGATGAGTGGTTGTCGGATGAGGCGCGCGCCTGGGTCGGGACAGGAGTTGCTATTGGAGCGGCCATTTTGATCTGGACAATTAATTATCCCGGCCACAGCCAGGCAACGACGCTGATTGAGGCACTTACGCATGAGCGGAATCAGCCCGAGCAGGCGCTGGTGTATTACGAAGAGGCAATTGCGTATGATGCAATGGGTACCCAGGAGGCTCGGGAGCGGCTGACGAACGCGGCAATGAAGATGGCTGATGATCACGGCACTACCAGTGATATTGCGCAGTCCTACTTCCAGCTGGCGAGCGAGGAACTGGAGGCGCAGATTGCAGCGGAGCCCGAAGATCTGCGACACCTGACCTTTTATGGTGACCTTCTCCTCAGCTTTGGGCAGCCGGAGGCAGCGGTCGAGCAGTTTGCTCAGGCAGACCAGATGGGTGGCGGCCAGAAGCAGGTGGTTATCTTCCAGCTGGCCCGTGCCCAGGCGGCGGCCGGTGATAGCCAAGCGGCACTCGATTCCTACGAGCGTGCTTACCAGCTGGACACATCCTTTGAGGAGCCGGCGCTTCGCTACGCGGCCGCACTTATCCAGGCCGGGGAGTCGGATGAGGCTGATGCCGTGCTGGAAGAGACCTTTGGAACCGCGGCTGTCTCTAGTAATTTTCTGATACAGGCGTATATTAATACCGAGCAGTTCGACAAGCTCATCCCAATCTTCGAAGAGCGACTGCAGAACAACCAGGGCGATATCCAGGCGTACGTGAATCTGGTAGCGGTGCTGCTTCAGGCCGGGCAGATGAATGAAGCCCGACAGGTGGCCGAGCAGGCAGCAGAAATATTTCCCGAGCTGGATGGCCGGGCTGATGAGCTAATAGAACAGCTGCAGGAGAACAATCCACTTGATCAGTAACTACAACATACAAAACGCATGAATATAACAGAGTTTTTGAATGATGGCTGGGTACCATTGCCAGAATTTATGTCCGAATATTGTCATTTATATGACAATATTCCTGGACGAAGTTCGCTTTTATCTCAATTTATACTATGATAACGAGGCATGAATGATCAATCTCGGCCAAGGCAAGTAAATGGATAAAACAATTTCTTAATATGAATGTACTAGACAGCCTAAAAGAAGGACTCAAGAACGTGTTTGGTGACCACAACACTCGCAAGATAAAGGAGCTCGAGGAGCGGGTAGAGAACATCAATGTGCTCGGTCCAGAGATTGCCGAGCTTAGCGATGATGAGCTGGCCTCCAAGACGGATGAGTTCAAGGAGCGACTGGCAGCCGGCGAGACGCTGGACGATATTTTATATGAGGCCTTTGCGGTGGTGCGGGAGGTGGCCGATCGACTACTCGGTGAGCGGCATTACGATGTGCAGCTGATGGGTGGCATGGTGATGCATGAAGGCTCCATCGCCGAGATGAAGACTGGTGAGGGAAAGACGCTGGCCTCGACTGCGCCGATCTATCTGAATGCACTTTCTGGAAATCCGGTTCACGTCGTGACGGTCAACGACTACCTGGCACGACGTGACGCCGTCTGGATGGGGCAGATTTATAAATTTCTCGGGATGAATGTGGGGGTCATCAACAACCAGAAGTCCTTTATGTACGCCCCTGAGCAGGATCGTAATCTCAAGGATGATGATGAGCGCCGCGACGAGGAAGGCTACTACGACATTGTCGAGGAGCTGGTGCGCGAGTGTCCGCGACCGGAAGCCTACGCGGCAGACATCACCTACGGCACCAACAACCAGTTTGGCTTTGACTACCTGCGTGACCATCTTTCCTATGACAAAGAGGCGCTGCGCCAGCGGGGGCACACCTTTGCCATCATCGACGAGATTGACTCTATCTTGATTGATGAGGCCCGTACGCCGCTGATTATCTCGGCTCCGGCCGAGGAGTCTGGCAAGCTGTATGCGACCTTTGCTGATATCGCGAAAAGTCTGAAGCCCGGCGAGGAGGTAGAGGAGGGGCTTAATACCGGCGACTACGTAATTGATGAGGAGAAGAAGGCGGTGATGCTGACCGACGCCGGAATCGAGAAAGCCGAGAAGTCGCTGGGTGTCGATAATATTTATACTGATGCCGGTGTGAAGTATGTGCACCATCTGGAGACGGCCATCAAGGCTCAGTCGCTGTACGAGAAGGATCAGGAGTACGTGGTCCGCGACGGCGACGTGCAGATTGTGGATGAGTTTACCGGCCGGATTTTGGAGGGTCGGCGCTTTTCCGAGGGGCTGCATCAGGCAATCGAGGCCAAGGAAGGAGTGGAGGTCCAGAAGGAGTCCAAGACGTATGCATCCATCACCTTCCAGAACTACTTTCGCCTGTACGATAAATTGAGCGGAATGACCGGTACGGCCATGACCTCCAGCGAGGAGTTTTTCAAGGTGTACGATATTGATACGTTTGCGGTTCCTACCAACAAGCCAATCGCTCGTGATGATATGGAGGATCAGGTGTACCAGACCGAGCTGGGGAAGTTCGAGGCGGTGGCACGCAAGGTGAAGGAGCTGAATGAGAAGGGGCAGCCGACCCTGATCGGTACGGTGTCCATCGAGAAGAATGAGCTTTTAAGTGATTACCTGCGGCAGAAGGGTGTTGCCCACGAGGTTTTGAATGCTAAAAATGACAAGCGCGAAGGTGAGATTGTGGCCGAGGCCGGAGCTAAAGGAGCGGTAACCATCGCGACCAACGTGGCCGGACGTGGTGTTGACATCAAGCTGGGCGGTGCCGGGGCGAGTAAAGAGGCCAAGCAGGAGGTCAAGGATATGGGTGGTCTGTTTGTGCTAGGAACCGAGCGGCACAATGCTCGGCGAATTGATGACCAGCTGCGTGGTCGTGCCGGACGTCAGGGTGACCCGGGAGCCAGCCAGTTTTTTGTATCGCTGGAGGATGAGCTGATGCGTATCTTTGCATCTGATGCGGTCAAGCGGATGATGGGAAGCTTTGGGATTCCCGAAGATCAGCCGATTGAGAATCGGATGATTACCAACGCACTCGAGCGGGCGCAGCGCAAGATCGAGGGCTTCAACTTTGATGCTCGTCGACAGGTGCTGCAGTACGATGATGTGCTGGATACCCAACGAAAGGCCGTCTACACCAAGCGTGATCGAATTCTCCACGCCGATACGGAGGAGATGAAGGAGTTCCTGATGGAGGTGGCTGCCGATGATGAAGTCTTCAAAGGGGTTGTGGAAGGCAAGCTAGAAGAGCTGGATGAGAAGCAGTTCCTGCAGACGGCCCAGAAGATCAGCCTACAGGCGGTGGACCTGCTGTGGGTAGAGCACCTCGACACGATGGAGGAGACGAAGAACAGCGCTCGTCTGCGATCCTATGGAAAGGAAGACCCGGTGGTTGTGTACAAGCAGGAAGGGAAGCGGCTGTTTGGAAACCTGATGGATAATGTTGATCTGCAGATAAAGAAGCTGGTGCCGAATATTGGTGAGGGTGAGTTCAAGCGTGAGCGCGCTAAGCTGCAGGCCAGCCGACAGAAGGTCGAGCAGGCAGAAAAGAGCGGTGGTGGTAACAAGAAGCCCGAGCCGGTCACCTCAGACCAACCAACGCATCCAGATGGCACCGAGATTGGCCGTAACGACCAGGTGATAATTTCCAAAGGTGGCGAGACGAAGGAGATGAAGTATAAAAAAGCCAAGCGAATGATTGAAAATGATGGCTGGTCGCTTCAAGGCAGCGCGAGAGAAAAGTAGTCTGCAAGGGTTTGAACCTTGCAGACAGAGGAAGGAGGCAAGAGGTATGAACCCCACTTTATTTCGCGCTAGGCTCGTTGTATACTTAAATAGACTGTTGCTTATTATTCATTTGTCTAATAATTTTCTAACAGGATGAAATTTTTTCTTACGGTAATTGCATCAGCTGGAACACTGCTTTTGGCCGCCTCCGTTCTTACTGGCGTAACCATTGAAGGGGTACTTCCAGCCTTTTTGGCCGCCTTGGTACTGGGAATTCTGAATGCGCTCGTCCGGCCGATACTGATTTTCCTGACCTTCCCAATTAATATCGTTACGTTGGGGCTGTTTACGTTCGTGATTAATGCGCTCTTGGTTTGGGCTGCCGCCTCGCTTATTACCGGGATTGCAATCGCTGGTTTTTGGTGGGCGTTTCTGGCGGCGCTGTTAATCTCAATTGTTACCGCGCTCGTCGACAGTCTTGAGGAGTAAAGGAGTTGAAAGTTTGTAAAGTGATAAAGTAGAAGGTTCACCCGGTATAAACAAAATCGAAGATTTTATTTTTGCGAAGCAAAAATGTTTAACCGGGTAGAGAGATAGGAGATAAGAGGTATGAGAAATGACGGTGCTAAAAGCTAACAGCTACGTGCTAAATTATGAGTATTATCGCAACACATTCTGGTGGATTTCATGCCGACGATGTCTTCGCCGTGGCGGCGTTGAAGCTGCATCTTCAGCATACAGAAGAGACAGCGGCCGAGGTGGTCCGGACACGCAATCCCGAGCAGATCGAGTCCTGCGATTACGCGATTGATGTTGGTGGCGTGTATGATCCGGCGGCGGGGCGGTTTGATCACCATCAGGCCGAGGGAGCCGGCCAGCGCGAGAATGGTATTCCGTACGCAGCTTTCGGGCTGATATGGAAGGAGTTTGGTGTCGAGCTGTGTGAGGACGAAAAGATTGCTGAGATGATCGACAAGCGGCTGGTGCAGGCAATTGATGCTCCAGATAATGGCGTCTCGCTGACGGGTGAAGGGGAGTTTGAGGATGCATATCCATACTATCTTGCGTCGGCCGTTAGTGTATTTAACCGAACCTGGAAGGAGCCAGCAGAAAGAGAGGATGAGGCCTTTGCCGAGATGGTCGAGTGGGCAACAGCGCTGCTGCATCGAGAGATCGAGGTAGCCGCTCATCGACTGGAAGGAGAGAAGCTCGTAGAGGAAGCGTATGAGCAGGCTGCGGATAAGCGAGTTATTTATATGGACCAAGATTTACCGTGGCAGGGTGTGCTGGCAAAAAAGGAGGAACCACTTTTTGTGGTGTATCCAAAGGATTCGGGACGCTGGCGACTACGGGCAGTACCAGCGGAAGGGAATTTCGAAAGTCGAGCCGAGCTACCCGAAGCCTGGCGTGGGAAGCATGATGCAGAGCTACAGCAGGTAACTGGTGTTGATACGGCAATTTTTTGCCATAAGTCACTCCCAATGATTGTTGCTGAGGATAAGGCCGGTATTGACAGACTGGTCGAGCTATCACTTGCATAAGGAGGAGGCTGACTGCTACAATATTCGCAGTAACGCTCATTTCAACCCAAAAAAGAGATATCCTTATGCCAAATACAGTCACGACGCAACTCTCACGACTTGAACCAAATCTTAAACCAATCCCGGATAATCAATATCAGCTTGATATTGATATCAATGAAATAAAATTTAAAAGGTTTGATTTCGGTGAATTACTTGAATTCTGCGAGGATAAATTTGAGGAGCCGTACATTCTTTATGATCTCGATAAAGGTCGCAGGATTATTATCACAGGTGATGAAGATAGTGAATTTGTCCGCGAGGCAAAAATTATTAACTCAGGTCTGATGGACACATATAGATTTAACGTGATGCCATTAAAAAATACCCTATCAAGACTGGTAGTATCAATCAATTATCTGCGCATAAAACAAAAGACTGCCTATCCTGGTCTGTCGCCTAAGAGAACAGTAATCACCTTTGACATTCCGTTCATCGAAATTGAACCATCTAACATCATTGGATGAATTCAATAGCACAAAAAGAGCCGATACCACATCGGCTCTTTTATTTTTAAAAACAACCACCTCTAAAGGAGATTCATCGTTAGCGCCGGATTTCAATACTAGTTGACGGGTATTTTAAAGATTGCTACTATAATACAAGCGCTTTTGATCCATTGGAGCGTTCTTTCACAATAATACAAACAAAACCACAGAGGTTTAAATGTCAGAACAAAGTTCAGCAGAATCATTACAGCAAAAAACAACCGATCATCTTTTGAAACTAGATGAGGGATCAGGTGGCGACGGAGCTAAAGAAGTGGGGGCAGGACGTACTTCACCCGCACCTGTATCGGTTGCAGAGAAAGAGGAATCAGACATACCTGGCTTTCAGGATGCAGATACCATTGCCCAAAATCTTTTGAAGAGAAAACCAGCAGAAGAAGAGATATGTCTTCTCAGTGAAGGTAAAAATTTTCCTCTTACTTTTAAAGAGATGTTAAATATTGCTGAAGATATGGAGAATCCGTATCTTATTTGCGATTATGACAAAGGGAAATACTTTATCCGAGAATTTCTGAGCAATGACAGAAAGATTAAGGGTGTGGTCTTACCCTCTGACATGAACGTTCTTAATCTTGAAATGGTAAAAACTCCTCGAAAAAAGGAAGATCAAGTTGGTATAGGACTAGATTTTATGCGCACTTGTCTAGATAAGCAATTTGGTGAAGTTGAAAATGTAACAATTTTTTCAGTTCCACCAAGATTGTCTGTACTGCACAGATAAATTCACCTTAACTAAAGAGGCTGTTTCCACAGCCTCTTTTTTATTTGACAACCTACATCAAAATGATATATTTTTCAGCAGATTCATTTCACAATTGATAAATAAAAACTCAAAATAAAGGAGTACATATGGAAATGTTGCCGAATTGGAGAGATACTGAATACGATAGGCTAACCCTTGTCGGAGCAACTCTGCCAGAAGATTTTTATCGCCACCAATATAATTCATCTCTTGATGAATTCATTAAGAAAGTCTCTAAATGGTCTGATAATATGACCATGCTAGATCCAGATCTAGAAGGCGCTGGGCCAATCATAGAATGTAGTCCAGAGGGAATGAAGCTATATTGGTATCCCGAGAATATGCTTCCTGGAAATAAACTTCCAGATGCGGATTCTTATGATTATACTGGTGATAAATCAGTCACCATTAGCCATAAAGAAGTAGAGTTCTTTACTTTGGGAGCCCTAAAAAAAGGAAAGGAGAGACTCAAGAAATATCGTAAAGATCAGCAGGGTTTTTCGGAGTCAACTAAAACTGATCAGCCTTACATATCTTTTAAGGAGGTGAAAGGTAAGATCAAACTCTGGATACCATAGAGTACAAACCATTGCTTACTCAGACCTCGTCGGACATCCATCCGGCGGGGTTTTATTTATTATCTCTTGCCGGTGAAGTAATAAAAGCTCGCTTTTCTCTCAATTTGTACTATGATAACGATGCAAATAATATGGCTTTTACAGACCAAATCACAATTTATATAAAGGCTGGCGACGGTGGTAATGGAGTCGTACGCTGGCGTCGTGAAGCCGGAGTCCCGAAAGGCGGCCCGGCGGGTGGTGATGGGGGTAATGGGGGAGACGTCTATGTGAAGGCGGTGCGTGACATCTCGCTTCTCAGCAAGTACGCTCACAAGGATTCCTTTGAGGCCGAGGATGGTCGGGATGGTGCGGCTCAGAATAAAACCGGCAAGGGCGGGGAGGATCTCGTGATTGATCTACCGGTTGGCTCGGTGATTACGGATCTCGACACCGGAGCCTCTTTTGAGCTGATAGAGGATGGCGAGGAGCGCAAGCTTCTGGCCGGCGGGGAAGGTGGCTTGGGTAATACGCAGTTTAAGTCCTCAACCAATCGAACACCGCGACAACAAACAGACGGAACCAGTGGTGGAGCCGGAAAATTTCACATCGAGCTCAAGCTGCCGGTTGATGCTGGATTCGTAGGTTTTCCGAATGCGGGTAAGTCGAGTCTAGTGAATGAGCTTACCAATGCTGATTCACAGGTTGGTTCCTATGAGTTCACAACGCTGTCACCACATCTTGGTGATCTTTACGGATTTGTGCTGGCCGATATTCCTGGATTGATCGAAGGGGCTGCTGATGGCAAAGGGTTGGGACACACATTTCTACGGCACGTATCTCGCACGAAGATGCTGGTGCACTGCGTATCTTTAGAAAATGAAGACGTCGCGTCCGCCTACAAGATTATTCGCGATGAGCTGGAGGCCTATGATGAGGATTTGTCTGATAAGCCGGAAATCGTGGTCCTTACCAAGCGGGATACGGTCGATGAGGCGGCTGCAGCAGCGGCACAGGAGGAGATACAGGCTGAGACGGATGCTGATATATATTTAACTTCTATCATCGATGACGCGTCAATCAAGCGCTTCAGAGACGGATTAGTGGCATATCTGCGCAGCCAGGCCTAGCTCGATACTGATCAAAGCCTGACCGGTAGCTGGTTTTTCTACCTACCGGTGCAAAAAAGAATAGATATTAATACCAACACGTAGTTGTAAATACTTATTTGTGATAATTCCTAGACGTATTTTATAATAAATATAAAGCCTTTATATTAGCGATATCTCGTTACAAAGAGATAAGAGACAGGAGGAGTGAGACATGTATTCTGCAAGGGTTTGAACCTTACAGACTGAGGAAAGAGCATGTTGTCTGTAAGGATGTTATCCTTACAGACTGAGTAACGAGACAGGAGGTAGGAAGAATTGAATCTGGAATCATGAAGCATGAATGAATTAAGTACAATGAGGTAAGAGCATTGTTCATATTATTGCTCGCTGAGGGGAATCGCTTTTACCTACGTAAGGCCTTTCATCTTTTGCCTTTTATCTTTATACTGATGTACATGAAATATCAGCCGACTATTGGAATTGAGGTACATGCTCAACTAAATACAAATACAAAGATGTTCTGTGACTCCGCTAATGATCCAGATGAGTCGCGACCAAACATGAATGTCTGTCCGGTGTGTATGGGGCACCCGGGCACGCTGCCGGTGATTAATAAAGAAGCTGTTCGACAGGTTCTCCGAGTCGGTACGGCGGTCGGTGGAGAGGTAGCCGACTACACCGAGTTTGATCGTAAGAATTACTACTACCCAGATTTACCAAAAGGGTACCAGATTAGCCAGTATGAGTATCCGTTGATATCTGGTGGAGATCTGGCCGGTGTAGAACTTACACGCATTCATCTCGAAGAGGATACAGGAACCAATATTCATAAGGATGGTCACAGTGTTGTTAATTATAATCGCGCCGGAATTCCACTGATGGAGCTGGTGACTGAACCGGTAATTCATACGGCTGAGGATGCCAAGCAGTTTGCAAAAGAGCTACAACTGCTGCTGCGTACACTCGGTGCGAGTGAAGCTAATCTAGAGAAAGGGGAGATGCGGATTGAGGCAAATATATCGGTTGCTCCAGAAGGAGCAGACGAGCTGGGTACGAAGGTAGAGGTCAAGAACCTCAACTCATTCCAGGTGGTGTACGACGCAATTGAGTATGAAATAAAGCGCCAAAGTGAGGCTTTAGATAGCGATGAGGAGCTGGTACAGGAGACTCGTGGCTGGGACGAGAATACAGGGAAGACGGTATCTCAGCGCGTAAAGGAGAGCTCGGATGACTATCGCTACTTTCCAGATCCAGATCTGCCGAAGCTTGTACTCAGTGATATTCCTGAATTCTCTGAGGAGAAAATTTCTGATTCGCTACCTGAGCTTCCTGATACAATTCGCGCACGTCTAGCCGAAAAAGGAGTTGGAGATGATGATATTGATACGCTGCTCCAACGGTCTGATCTGCGCGAGCTTTTTGATACAACTGTTGACAGGACAGGCGATGACGACGAGAAGATTCGACTGGCCGTCAACTACATCACGTCAGATCTAATCGGTCTGGAGCGAGAGCATAACGGACAGCAGGAGATAATGTCAGAGAATTTTGCTCACCTGATTGAGATGATTGCTGATGACGATCTGTCTTCACGTGGAGGAAAGGATACGCTGGCAATCATGTTTGCTGATGGCGGTGATCCAGATGAGATTGCCAAGAAGCAAGGGCTCCTGCAAAAAAGCAGTAAGGAGGATTTACAGCCGGTCGTTGATGAGATTATCACCGAAAACAAATCAGTGGCGGAAGATTATCGATCAGGAGACGAGTCTGTCATTCAGTTTATGATCGGACAAGGGATGAAGAAGACGGGTGGATCAGCAAATCCGCAGGTCCTGAAACAGCTGTTGGAAGAGACCTTGAAGCAGTAGCGGTAGGTAATGCGGTAGCTAATAAAGCCCTTTTAGATAGGCATATTATATGAACTGGTAGCTAAATGACTTCTCGTTAAAGCGGGGGTCATTTTGCTTATTATTACAACCTCTAGGAAGATAAGAATATTCGTAAATTCAGAATGTTCGATCTTTCAGTTACTCTCTAGAATAAAGGTTAGTAAATCCTACTCATGAATTCTGTATAGCGATTAGATAGTGGAGGATAGTAAAAATTAGTTAAATTTTGGAAAAATAATAAAATCACTGGAGAATAATCTAAAATTTAATCTGGTATCAGCATTATTCGTATAATAAATGTTTAAAATTGCCAAAAATAAAAAATGAGTATGAATGTGAAATATCTAAATTATAATTATTTTTCTACGTAATTCTTTAAAATATTTACTGCCATAAAATGGTAAATTAACCTACCAAATACATCATATTTACCTACCAATGAGCCTTATCTGGGCCATCGACATCAGCTGTCTGCTTACCGGGATTCAAGTATGAGGTTATTTCCTCTAAATTTCATCACTCGGTAATGTCAATCTATTAACCCTTACATTCATAATTGGTAGGTACCTTATTTAAGTTGTTTTCGGATATTTTAATTACGGTAGGTATCTAGCTATCGCCTGAGAAACATCTATCCTAGAACACTGTAAAATACCCCTCATATCGGCATGACGTGGTGAGTTTTGATTCAAATAATAGGTCTATTACTAGTCATATCGTGTCTCGTTTGTCCGAGAATCATGTGGATAAGATCGGGCTCAAATATTGTACTATGAATGGCACATGGACGATCAACTGAATTTTGAAAATCAAACCCTTATCACCACGAACCTGGCGGCAGAGTTGACCGGGTACTCCTCAGACTACATTGGTCAGCTGGCTCGTGATGGTGGTGTTGCCTCGAAGAAAATTGCTGGTCGACGTTTTGTTGATCGCGATGAGCTGATTGCATATGCTGATGAGAATAAGAAAAGTTTTTCAATTGCTCAATTGCCTGCAGAGCATCGTCCTATATCTGACGAACCAGAACCTGTCGAGTCATCGGCAGAGTCAAGCTCTGCACCGGAGGAAACAATAGCGACTGATGAGCAAGCGGACAACGTTGATCAGTCTGTTCCGGAAACTCCTGCGCCTGATAGTCTGAAAACGCTAGACGATGAGAATTCTGGACTGACCGTCTCTACCGATGAGATCTCTCAAAATAGAGCGTCATCACGATGGCGACTGACGCGTGATAAGCACCGCTCGGGTGGTGGCGAGGTTGCGAAGACCTCGGTTTCTCGTTTGCCAGCGATTGCTATGTCACTGATGCTCGTTGCTTCAATTGGGATTATGTCCTTTGGCATGATTGGTTCGGGCTCTGCATCTGACGCTGGCCAGCATCGAACCTCGGACGATACTCAGTCGGTTGACCAAATAGCTGCATCAGTCGAGGCTGGATTGCTCGATACATCGGTTCGTTCAGCTGATGCTAAAGAGAAAAGCATTCTAACCTCATCGGTTGACGCGATGTCCTACTCGGTCAAGCTAGCAGCTGCCGCAGCCGGCACATCACTGAACACGTACGTTTTCCGTCCAGTCCGTAATCTTCTTTCCGATACAATCTACACCGGACTGGCCGGAATACTGAGGTTTGGTGAAGTCTTCCTCCCTGACTACTTTGGTGATTACTCAGCCGAGTTTGTGCTGAATGATGACGGTGATATTGAGATTGATCGTCAGCGAGCTGATGAGCAGATGGTGGCAATTACTCGTATCCAGAATCGAAGTCTCAGTGATCGGGTAATCATTACCGCTCTTACGCAGTTGACTGGAGTGACGGCACAGCTGGCCGAACGTATCGAGGATCCTGAAGCGACTGGTGGTGTCGCCTCACGTGATTTTGTACGTGACCGTATTGATCAGTTGCGGGACATTATGCATGGCAACCTAGACTCCTTAATGGATGCTGTTGAGTACGATCACCCGAATGATATCGAGTTGACGACGGCGGATATTGGTACGACCACTTCCGGGGTTCTTGAGGTTACCGGACAGACAACATTATCGCAGACACTCATAAACGGTCCGCTTTCGGTAATTGCACCAAACAGCACAAGTTCTAATACGTTGTTTGTGGATACAGCCAGTGGTCGTGTCGGTATTAATACTGATACACCGCAGTACACGTTGGATGTGAACGGCACCTTTAGAGCTGATTCATTTATCTCTAACTCCACCACTACGGCGGTTAACTTTACGGCCTCTTCGACTGACACGAATACTCTAACAGCCGACACTGCTACCATCACTGTTCTAACTGTTGGTGATCTTACCGCCACCAGCTCGGCTGATCTAGCCACGACAACCATTACAGATTTGTCGGCCTCTTCGACCGACACAGATTCGTTGACTGCTGATGATGTAGTAATTACTAATTCCACGACCACTAATTCATACATTCAGCAGCTACTTGCTGATAATTCTACGACTACGAATGCGTACGTGACTTCTTTGGTAGCATCATCATCTAACCTCACCAGTGCCCAGATCGAGGATCTGATTGCCACCAACTCGACAACGACTAATTCTTACATTCAGAATCTCTTGAACGATAATACCACCACAACCAACGCCTACATCACCAACCTGATTGCGGAGGACATCACAGTCACTAATGCAACAACGACTAATTCTTACATCCAGCAATTACTAGCCGATAATTCTACGACTACGAATGCGTACGTTACCTCACTAGTGGCATCATCATCTGATCTCACCAGTGCCCAGATTGAGGACTTAATCGCGACGAACTCCACTACAACCAACGCCTACATCCAGAAACTTTTGGTTGATAACTCAACCACTACGAACGCCTTTATTACCTCTCTGGTAGCGGATAACCTGACGGCAACTAGCGGCACCATCACAAATCTCGTAGCTACAGATTCGACCACAACCAATGCCTACATCACGAATCTGCTGGCTGACAATTCGACTTCGTCGAATCTTTATTCATCTTCGCTCATTGCAGGCAGTGGAGACATCACTGACTTCACCGCTGAGAACGCAACGATTACAAACGCCACCACCACCAACTTCTTTGCGACCCTGGCCAACTTCACCACCGCCTTCTTTGATAACCTCACGGCCACCATCGCCGACATTACTAATCTAGAGGTGGACAATGCAACAACGACGAACTTGGTGGCAGTACAGTCCACCACAACCGACGCGTATATTCAGAATCTTCTGGCTGACCAGTCGACAACCACAAACTTGACCGTTACAGGCGACACCATACTCGGCAACACAGCATTGGATACGTTGACGGTTAATGCCACTGTTGAGACCGACCTGGTGCCAAACTCTAACGCTACACTGAATCTCGGTTCTCCATCCTTCTACTGGAACATTGCGTATCTGGATACGATTAATGCCAACAACATATCTGCGGCCTCGACCTCTATCTCTGGAACGCAGGCAGAAAGCTTTACGCTTAATACTGATAATAGTACGCAGGATGGTGAAGATTCAGAGCTAATTTTCTACCGCGGTCAGGTAACACCGAATGCGGTGATTCAATGGGATTCGGTAGCAGATCGCTTTGATTTCAATCAGTCTCTATATATAAACAATGAATCAGCGTCGACAACCAATCCGACCTTGGTGGCTGAAGGGGTGATTGGGCAGACGGCTGATCTTTTCCAGCTGGCTTCATCGTCTGGCGACACACTTTTCTCGGTTGGGGCGGATGGGTCTGTTGATCTAATTTCGGCTTCAGCTACTGACTTTACTGCTACCAACGCCACTACGACGAACTTCTTCGCAAGCCTCGCCAACTTCACCACTGCCTTCTTTGATAACCTCACGGCCACCATCGCGAGTATTACAAACCTCGAGGTCGACAACGCCACGACTACCAACCTAGTTGCCACAGACGCTACGACAACTAACCTAACGGCTAGTGGACAGACCGATCTGGCCACAACAAGTGTGACTGGTAATCTGGATGTGAATTCTGGTAGTTTGAGAATAAGCGATTCAGGACGCGCTGGGTTTGAGATAGAAAATACTGGCGCGTCATTTACTAATTCATTTATCACTGGAGGAATCGGTAATCCAAAGTTGTTTGCTAACTGGACGTTGGATGATGAACCAAGCGATGACACAAAGCCAACCTGGGGAACCAAGCTTGCTATCGATCAAGATAGGTTTGAGATTATTCGACTACCGGCCGGAATTGGTGGTGATTCTGGAACCGGACAGTTGATGGTTGTTGACGCTGCAGGTCAAGTTGGCATTGGTACCTCAACTCCAATCGTTTCTTTAGATATTAATCACACCGATGCAGTGCGGCTGCCGGTGGGTACCTCTGCTCAGCGACCAAGTGGTGAGTCAGGATACATCCGCTATAACAGCGATACTGCTCAGTTTGAAGGTTTTTATGCTGGAGCGTGGCAGGGCCTGGGTGGTGTCATTGATGTCGACCAGGACACCTACATCACCGCCGAGGAAAGTACCGACGATGATCACCTGCGCTTCTACACGGCTGGATCTGAGCAGATGACCATTACTGCTGCGGGTGATGTTGGAATCGGAACAGATAACCCAGCCGAGCGGCTTGAGGTGGCTGGCAGTGGTGGTACTCGATTCCTGGTGTCTGATGACACTGGTTACGCCGCTTTCCGATTGGATGCTGCCAGTGGTGAGACGTCGGCCCTTGACTTTGCTCAGGCCGGAACTAACATCTGGGGCTTGGGTATGAAGCAGCAGTCTGGCAATGATGACTTCTGGATCTGGGATGCTCCGTCCGGAGACACACCACGATTTGTTATCGATGCCGTGAGTGGTGATGTTGGTATCGGCACCACGTCACCAGCCAACACTCTGGATGTAGACGGTGGTATTGATGCCGACACGCTTAATACTGGGCAGGGAGACAACGAACTGTACGCGATGGATCAGGATGTTCAGATGACAGATGACGTTACGTTCGCATCGGTAGATACCGCCACCATTACAACCGACAGTTTCTCAGCTACCTCCGCAGACTTTGTTGACCTGACGGCTGATAACGCCACTACAACCAACTTCTTTGCCTCACTCGCCAACTTCACAACGGCAATCTTTGATAACCTCACGGCCACCATCGCCACGATTACGAACCTAGAGGTGGACAATGCAACGACCACGAACCTGGTAGCAACTGATGCAACAACTACCAACCTGACCGCTACTGGACAGACGGACTTGGCAACGACGACCGTTACCGGTGATTTCACGGTTAATACAGATAATCTGTATGTAGATGAATCAACTGGCGTTGTCGGGATAGGTATCAATAGCCCGTCTAGCTATAGCGATAATGTGCTTGATCTTGGTGGTGGTCTAGCATTTGATGGTCAGACAATGTTTAGAAGGTTGGGAAATGATTTTGAGATTGGTGACATGCACTCTGGGGATGGTAATATTCATAATCTTTACTTCTTTACTAACGGTAATAGTAATACCGATTTGTCTATTATTGAAAGCGGTAACATTGGTATCGCAACACGTACACCGGCTGTATCGTTGGATATAAATGCCACCGATGCAGTGCGGCTGCCGGTTGGTACCTCAGCAGAGCGCCCAAGCGGTGAGGCTGGATTCATTCGCTACAACAGCGAAAACAGTCAATTCGAAGGTTTCTATGCCGGGGCGTGGCAGGGCTTAGGCGGTGTCATTGATGTCGACCAGGACACCTACATTACCGCCGAGGAAAGCTCGGATGAAGATTACCTGCGCTTCTATACGGCTGGCTCTGAGCGGATGACGGTGACTAATACGGGTGAAGTAGGTATTGGTACTACCAGTCCAGAAAATATTTTATCTATAGATACTTCAAATACGAATGATGACGGAATCAGTTTATATGAAAATGGGAATCCGCTTGCTTTTATTGGAGATTCATCAGCTTCATTTTCCACAGGGGTCTTGAGGTTGTATTACGAGAATTCTGAAAGAGTTAGAATCAATTCTTCCGGAGATAGTTACTTTAACGGTGGAGATATTGGAATTGGCGTTTCAAGTCCAGATGAGTTATTACACGTAGACGGAGATTCAGCAGAGTCTTACATTAAGGTGAGTACTGCATCAGGAGATAAGGCTGGTATTAAATTTATTGAAGGTTCATCAGATTTATGGACCCTTTATCACGAAAATACCAGTAACTCCTTTAGTGTAAATGAAGATGGAACAGATTATCTGAGGATAATAAGTGGCGGTAACGTTGGCATCGGTACCACCTCGCCCGCTACAACCCTTGACGTCGCTGGTACCACCACAGCCCAGGCCTTCTCCGTCGGCGGTGACACCATCAATGACTTCACCGGCCAAGGCTTGAGTGTGGCCAATAACATTTTGAACCTTGATGATGTAGAGACACTCGGCACCTCACTCACCGCCGGATCCGTTGTCTTTAGTGATGGCTCAAGCCTGACCGAAGACAATACCAACTTCTTCTGGGATGATGCAAATGACAGGTTGGGAATTGGGACAAATAGTCCAACGAGCCCACTTCATATTATTGATTCTGGATTTACACTTGCTGAATTTACTCGTGATTCTACAGCTGGGGCAGGATTTACTCTTAGTAATAATACTGACAGTATCAACTTTGGACTTGGAGCTGGCGGAGAATTTTTTGCTGGTATTTCTGGTGGTACTGATAATTTCTTTGCAGCAAGTTCAACTACTTTTCAGGTTGGCTCTAATTCACGGATTGGATTTACGAGTGGTACAAGCCCAACAGAAAGTAATGTAGACACCAGTCTTTTCCGTAACGCTGCAAATGTATTACGGACCAACGATTCATTTATTGTTGATGGAAGTATCGGTATTGGCACGACATCACCAGCTTCCGAGCTTGATGTTTGGGGTGACTTCCGCGCTGGTACCAGCTCGACGCCGACGTTATTTTCAGATGCATCGACCGGGCGAGTTGGAATTGGAACGTCGAGTCCGGACCATAAACTCACTATTCGCGAAGATACCCCCAACTCTACTTTTGGTCTACACCTCGACGGTGCAGGTTCCGCCGAACCCACTATTTCCTTTGAAGAGAATGGTGAGGGTGAGAATTTCTTCCTCCGGTATAGTGGGCCTGATAACAAATTTTATCTGGGGCGGGGAGTAATACCTGGTTTCTTCAGTCAAGAAGCTATAAGAATGACTATTGAGCGGAATAGCGGTAGAGTCGGAATCGGGACGACGAATCCAGCTAGTACTCTTGACGTGGCCGGTACCACCACCGCGCAGGCTTTCTCGGTCGGTGGTGATATCATTAATGACTTTACTGGCACTGGCCTGAGTGTGGCCGCTAATGTGCTGAACGTTACGCTGAGTCCGTTTAGTACTGATGACCTCTCTGAAGGATCAAATCTGTACTTCACCGATCAGCGAGCGCGCGATGTCTTTTCTACCGATGCGACGGGACTTACCTACAGCGCGGCTTCGGGAGTACTGAGTCTCACCACCGGTTACAACATTCCACTGACAGCCAGCACCACTGACTGGCAGAGCTTTTACGAGACACCGAGTACCCGCATTACCGCCGGTACTGGTCTGAGCTGGAGTGCCAACACGTTGAATACGAATGATATCGAGACGCTGACCACCTCCTTCACCGCCGGATCCATCATCTTTAGCGATGGCACCAACCTCGCCCAGGACAATGCCAACTTCTTCTGGGATGATACGAATAATCGACTCGGAATTGGGACTACTACACCATCCGCAATTCTGGAAATAGTGGGGGGTGGATCAACGCCGTACCTGCGTATCGGCTCCGGCGGTGGCGGTGCCTACGCCTTTGAGGTAGATGAGAATGACAAGGTGAGCGTCGGTACCGGCAATGACGATATCTACTTTAATACCTCGGGTGATACGCAGGTGGGTGTAGGAACCTCTTCGCCAATCTCTGACTTTACCGTTGTGGGTGATTCATACTTCCAGGGCGATGTCGAGGTTACTGGTACGACCAGCGTCGCTAGGTTCAGCGTCGCCACCGATACCATCACGGACATTACTGGTGACGGTTTGTCGGTGGTTTCGCAGGGCGGTGGAGGACTTGGGCTGACGGTGGATGATATAGAGACACTTTCAACCGGGCTTAGTGCCGGCTCTATCGTCTTTAGTGATGGCTTATTTCTAACAGAGGATAGCGACAACTTCTTCTGGGATGATGCTAGTAATCGACTCGGTATTGGGACTAGCAGTCCAAGCGAAACGCTTCAGGTTGCAGGAACCGCTTGGCTTCGCGGCTCAGGGACAACTAACGGATTACTTGTAAACTCAAGCGGAAACGTCGGCATCGGCACATTATCACCTACCACTACTTTGGAGGTCGCCGGCACCACGACCGCCCAGGCCTTCTCTGTCGGTGGCGATACCATCAATGATTTCACCGGCCAGGGGCTTTCGGTAGCTAACAATATTCTAAATCTTGATGATGTCGAGACCTTTAGTACCTCACTCTTGGCGGGCTCTGTCGTCTTCTCTGACGGATCAACATTGACCGAGGACAACGCCAACTTCTTCTGGGACGATGCGAACAATCGGCTGGGAATTGGTACCACCTCGCCAGCTTCCAAGCTGGATGTGTGGGGTGACTTCCGAGCTGGTACCAGTACGACACCGACGCTGTTTGCTGATACAGCGGCCAATCGAGTAGGGATTGGAACGGTGAGTCCGAGCCATAAACTCACTATTCGCGAGGATGCCTCGAACGCTACTTTCGGTATGCACCTCGAAGGCGCAGGTTCTGCCGAACCTACTATTTCTTTTGAAGAGCAGGATGAGGGTGAGAATTTTTTCCTCCGGTATAGTGGGGCTGATAATAACTTTTATCTGGGGCGGGGAGTCATACCTGGTTTTGCTAGTCAAGAAGCTATAAGAATGACTATTGAGCGGGACAGCGACAGAGTCGGTATAGGGACGACGAATCCAGCTAGTACTCTTGACGTGGCCGGAGATATCACCTCTAGCGGCGTTCTGGACATAAATGGTACGGGGACCTCGACCTTTGAAGGTGGTATCGATATCGCTGGTTCGATTCTGCCGCGGTCCGACGCTGCCTACGACCTTGGATCTGCCAGCCTACAATGGCGCGATGTCTACATCAGTTCTGGATCCCTGTACATCGGTGGTCAGAAGGTGCTGGAAGAGGACGCGGATGGAGACATTAATATAACCGCTGACCCAGACCAGAATCTTAAGCTAACTGCGACCGGTACTGGTAGCGTACAGCTTGGTGCTACTGGCAGCGGAAGCACAAATGTGATAAGCGGAAACTTTGGTATCGGTATCGGCACCACATCACCTGCCACCACACTTGAGGTTGGTGGCACCGCAACCGTGAATGCGCTGGCGGTTGGTGGGGATACCATCAGTGACTTCACCGGTACAGGACTGTCCGTAGCCAGCAATGTGCTGAACGTCTCTTTGGCGTCATTTAGCACAACAGACCTCGCTGAAGGCACAAATCTCTACTTCACCAATGAAAGAGCCGAGGATGCGGCCGGCGGCATGTTCTCCGGCAATACCGAGACGCTTATTACTGCCACGTATGAGGATGGAGACGGTACGGTTGATCTGGTAGTGGATAACAACCTTGCCAACTACTCGAATGCCACCTCACTCTTCCTTGACGGTGTAACCGCTACTGGACTAGAGAAGTCAGGAACTGATGTGGCGCTTACCACCGGCTACAACATTCCACTGACCGCCTCAACGACCGACTGGCAGAGCTTCTACGAGACCCCATCCAGTCGCGTTACCGCCGGCACCGGTCTCTCTTGGAGCACAAATACACTGAATGTAAATGATGTCGAGACGCTGACCACCAGTCTCACCGCCGGATCAATCATCTTTAGCAATGGCACCAACCTCGCCCAGGACAATGCGAACTTCTTCTGGGACAGTGCTAACAGTCGGCTGGGGATTGGCACCAACGGGCCATCCGCGTTGCTGGAGGTTGCGGCTACTGGCACTACACCGCGTTTCCGCGTCGAGTCGGCCACTAGTGGCGTCTACGCGCTGGATATTGATGGAGACGACATGGCCACCCTGGGTACCGGTAATGGCCACATCTTTCTGGATACCTCTGGCACCACCAATGTAGGTGTGGGTACCTCGACCCCGGCGGTGGACTTCCAGGTCGAGGGAATTGTCCGCCAATCGAACGCGCTTAACTGTGACCTGGAGGCCAATGCTAATGGTGATCTGATCTGTGCCGGTACATCTGACTTTAATCTGAAGACGAATATCTTTACCTACAATAGCACCAGCTCGCTGGCAAAGATTAATCAGCTGGAGGCGCAGACGTATAACTACACGCCGGAGGCGCAGCTGGGTGAGCGCAAGGAGATTGGATTTATTGCCCAGGATGTAGAGAAGATCTTCCCCGAGCTGGTGGGTGAAAGCAACGGCTACAAGTACATTCGCTACGACAAGCTGACGGTGATTCTGGCCGAGGCGGTCCAGGAGCTGGATGACAAGGTTATCGCGCTGCAAGCGCAGCAGGCGTCATCAACTGCATCCGGAGATGTGGCTGGTGATAGCGATGGTGCTACTACGTCGGGTACGGAGCAGGTGAATAATGATGACGCAGAAGAAACTACAGATGAAGCTGAGTCATCGGGAGATGACGAAGTCCCGTCTGAGGAGCAAAGCGACGAAAGCGGGGAAGAAGCATCCTCCAGTATGCTAGCAGCCGTTGGATCCTGGCTGACTGAGCGGAGGGTAGAGATTACCGACGGTATTGCCCGATTTGTCCGCGGAATCTTCAACTCGGTACGCACCAACCGACTTATCGTCGACAACACTCGTGATGATGAAGAGGATGACGAGGATCTTGACCCAGCAGCTGGTACCGGGTTCATTGCTACTGGCGAGCGTTTGGCTGAGATAGAGAATAATCAGGCGGCCACCAGCTCGCAGATTATCGTGACCTTTACCCGCGAGATTAATACCTCGTACTGGGTCGAGAAAGCCGAGGGCGCCTTCAGCGTTCACACCACCGATGATGTGGTGGCCACCACGACCTTTGACTACTTCATTATCGGGGTAGAGATGACCGAGGAGCAGGTGGCATCATCAAGCGCGGTGCTGCAATCGATCGAGGAGGATGAAGAAGACTCGGACGATGAGAACGGGGGAATGACGCCGATTGATGATGGTGGTGACGAGGAGAGTGGCGATACAGGCGGTGACAATACTGCCCAGGATGACAGTCAGACCGACTCGGCCGATGACACTGCCTCAACAACCAACGAAACGAACGCAAGTAGCAGTGACCCGTCGAGTGACGAAGTGGGTGAGACTGAGGATGATCTGGATACAAGCACCACCACCGCCAGCAGCACACCAGACACGACCACACCGACCATTTCTGGCACCAGTGATGTGATTCTTACTGAAGGTGACAGCTTTGATCTACTCGAAGGTGTAACCGCTGAAGATGATATTGATGGCGATATCACTAATAATATTACTGTTGATGAGGGCGGCTTTGATGCTAATGCTGTCGGTGAATACTTCATCACCTACACTGTCGCAGACCAAGCCGGCAATGAAGCAACAGCCGAACGCACCGTCGTGGTCGAGAAAGTAGAGGAGGAAGCCGACCCTGACCCTGTGGAGTCAGAAACCGATTCCACAGGGTCTTCAGAGGAAACGGATGAGACTGAGGAGACGGTTTCAACAGAACCGACTGATGATGCGTAAGACAACATCGTCTGTAACAATCGGATTGTTACAGACACCTAGTATTAGGGCTTAAATTTATGAGTACGAATTTTATACAATCGGTGAAAGGCTTTATTAGCGAGAATACGCGTCTGGCGGCGGTATTGTTGGTGGTCTTTTTGGCGCTGGTAACCTTGCTCGTGTTGGGGGTCAGCAGTATTCAGGCGACCTGGTACAGCGACACGAGTGGCAGCGGAACCTGGGACTATCGTCAGCGGATCATTATCGATAGCGACCAGGTTGACTCGAATCTGCAAGACTTTCCTGTTTACGTTGATCTTGTTGATCTCGGCAGCCAATTTTTTAGTAACGTCGCGGCCGACGGTGGTGATATTCGCGTGACCAATGCGGTTGGTGAGGAGCTGCCGCGAGAGGTTGTTTCCGTCGACACCGCCTCCTCGACGGGAGAGCTGCACTTCAAGGCCGATAATCTCTCCAGCACGGCGGACACGACCTTCTATATTTATTATGGTAATGCTGATACAGGTAATTACGCCACCAGCAGCACGTACGGTGCCCAGAATGTTTGGACGAATAATGAGGCAGCAGTATGGCACCTTAATGAAGATCCCAGCGGTACGGCACCGCAGATACTTGATAGCACCGTAAATAATATTCATGGAACCACTGGTGGCTCGATGACGAGTGCTGATTCTGTTCTTGGAAGACTTGGCAGGGCGCTTGATTTCGACGGTACTGATGATGATGTAGAAATTCCGGATAACATTTTAATAAACATAGCTGACTCATATGACCAGAAAACTCAAACAGTATGGTTCAAGGCTGATGAGGTAACTAGTCGGCAGGTCATCTGGGAGGAAGGTGGTTTTGCAAACGGTATAAATATATATGTAGATAGTGGTACATTGTACGGCCGAGCCTGGAGTGATAGCGAAAGCTGGTCAAAGGAGCTACAGGTAACAACCAGTGTGGCGGCAGATACGTGGTATCAGGTTTATCTGGTTCTTGATGCACCGAATGATTCACTTGAAATGTTTGTTAATGGTAGTTCAGTGGGGACGGATAATAAGACAGACGGTAATTTTCATAGTGGTCACGGTAACGATATTGGTATTGGTAAAGTACAGGGAGATACGAGAACCCACGTAGGAGATGAAGTAGGTTTAGAATTTAACGGTGTTATTGATGAAGTTAGGCATATCAATGAAGATCTGCGTTCTGCCGACTGGATCGCCGCCGAATACACCAACCAAAACGCACCAAATACCTTCTACACCGCTGGCAGCCAGGAAACGCAAAGCTCATCCAACGTGCCGTTTGGTGACAACCCGGGTGGTGACTTTGCCGACGGGGACTGGGACTTCCGCGAGAAGATTACCATCCACGCTGATCAGGTTGATGCGAACCTTTCCGACTTTCCGGTGTATGTCGACCTGGCTGATATGAGTGTCAGCTTTTTCGCCAATACATCCGTTAACTGTGGTGATATACGTATGACCAATGCTTCCGGTACCGAGCTGGCGCGCGAGGTGGTGGCGTGTGATACGTCAGCCGAGACCGGTGAGCTGCACTTCAAGGCTGACTCACTTTCCAGTACTACGGACACCGTTTTTTATATTTATTATGATAATCCAGATGCTCATGACTACGTAGTAGATGCCACGTATGGGGCGCAGAATGTCTGGACGAATAACCACGTTGGTGTGTGGCATCTGAATGAAAGCTCAGGAAACACTCTTGATTCAACATCAAATAATAATGACGCAACAACTAACGGCCCTATACAGGGAGTAGAGGGACAAGTTGGAGATGCTTACTCTTTTGATGGGGCGGATGACTACGTAGAAATCGATAATTTAATCGACGAAATCCCAAATACGTTTTCTGTCTGGGTAAAAGTAGCGACTGATGTTGGTGATGGAAGAATAGGAGTCATTGCAGGTAATTATCCTGGTGATGGTTCCGCTATAAATATTGAAGGATATTTCAATGGTGAGGTAAGGATGTATTGGAATGGCGGACAGGAAAATATAAGATACGAAACGGATATAAGAACTGGCGAATGGGAGCATTTGGTATTTGTGAGAGATGTAGCAGCTGATGAGATCAGATTATACCGTAATGGTATTAATATACCGAAGACAAGTGATGCGGGAGATGACGTAACACTAGCAGACAACAATAATAAGTTCAGAATTGGTTCCGATCATCCGAGCGATAGAGAGCCTTTCGAAGGTGATATAGATAATCTTCATATCTATAACACTGATCTCTCTGAAGAAGAAATCTCCGCTATATACAACAACCAGAACTCACCATCCACCTTCTACACCATCTCTGGCGGTGTTTCTGCAGCGCCGGTGCTGCTGACTCCAGAAGACACGTCCACTGAGGTGGTGCGCAACCCGACTCTGGACTGGGAGCCGGTACAAAACGCTGGTGAGTATCAGGTGCAGGTGTCGCCGACCTCGACCTTCTCATCCATCGTGGTGGATGCAGATGTGAGCACCAGCGAGATAACCCTGGGCACGCCGTACCCATCACTGAATGCCAGCACGACCTATCACTGGCGCGTGCGGACGGTGGATGGGCAGGACTTCGGTACGTGGTCAACTGATTTCGAATTTACGACAGCGGCTGGTCTGGCCGGCAGCGGTACCGAGGCCGATCCGTACCTTGTCAGCACCCCACAGGATCTGGATGATGTTCGCAATGATTTGACTGCTTATTACAGGCAGGAAAATGATATTGATCTTACTTTCGATACGCAGGATCCAGCGGGATTATTTTACAATTCAGGTCAAGGCTGGATTACGATTGATGATTTCGAGGGTGATTATGATCTCAATGGGTATTCTGTCCTGGGAATGTTTCAAGATAGGTCAGGTTTTTATAATCGAGGACTGTTTAGATTAATCAATGCAGGAACCTTACATGACGGCCACATTGATGGAGATATTACAGGAATTGATTCTAATACAGAGGGTTCAGGTGTTGCAGTAGCAACAATTGGTTCAACAGGAGGTGTTCATCGGGTTAAAACAACAGGAAGTGTAGTAGCACAGAGAACAGATTTCTTCGTAACAAATGCTGCTGGTATTACAAGTAATAACAATGGAAGCATATCAGATTCTTATAATGAGGCAGTTATTAAACAGGGTCTTGATGAGGGAGAACCTACTAGATATGGTGGAATAGCTGGACAAAATACCTCAAATATTAATAGGGTTCTGAATACTGGAAATGTTATTGTAACAACAGCAACAAGTGTCGGAGCAGTTCGGGGTTTGGACTCTGCTGGAGATATATCTAATTCTTTTTATGATCAAGATGTCGTTGATGTCGATGACCCAGAAGCAACCGGATTAACCACTGCTAATGCACAGTCTTTATCAACGTATGAAAATGCTGGTTGGGACATTGTCCCGATCGAGCATCACGACGGGCGGAAGTCGACGGCGACCTGGTACATCGACGACGGCAACGACTACCCGCGCCTGTGGTTCGAGTACGAGGGAGAGGGTTGGTACGACGACGGCTGGAGCCACCGCGAGAAGGTCACGATCAACGCCAGCGAGGTGGATGCGACGCTGGAAGACTTTCCGGTCTATGTTGACCTGGCTGATTTCGGCGCCACCTTTTTTGCCAATGTTGATGGCGACGGCGGCGACATCCGCGTCACCAAGGCGGACGGTACTACCGAGCTCCCGCGTGAAGTGGTATCAGTAGATACCGGCGGATCCTCCGGCGAGCTGCACTTCAAGGCCGACCGTCTCTCCAGCACCACCGACACGACCTTCTACGTCTATTATGGCAATCCAGATGCGATAGATTATGTGACAGATTATGCGTATGGTGCTGAGAATGTGTGGACAAATGGAACGCAACTGGTATACCACCTGCAGGATGATCCATCTGGTACCGGTCCGCAGATAAATGACTCAACCAGCGGTGGGTATGATGGTACTGCAAGCTCCATGCAAAGCAGTGACAGTGTTACCGGAAAGGTTGGAAAAGCTCTAGCTTTTGATGGCACGAAGTATATCGATACGGGTACTGAGTATGTTGGAGATACCGGTTTATTCGCTGATGGTAATGAGAATTTCACTGTCAGTATCTGGTCAAAAATTAATTCGGGTGATGAAGGTACCCTGATTGCTCGCGCTGGTGGCTCTTCAGGAAGTAGGACTTTTCAGCTTGTTTCGTGGCCATCAGGAAATGAAACGCCAGGATATTACCTACGTGGAGAGTTAACTGCAACTAATTTAGGCTTTGATGACGGAACCTGGCACCAGACGACACTCGTTTGGAATGGTTCCCAAATGGATTATTATCTGGATGGTGAGTACATGAGTAGCCCGGCAGTTGGTACTGCCGCTGAAGAAATCGGTGAAGCCATCATTCTCGGAGCCAGAACTGGTGGTTCTGGTTTTTTGCTCGAAGGTCTTCTTGACGAGCCACGTATCTGGGATCGTGCATTATCTCAGCATGAAGTATCTGCCGAATACACTAACCAAAATGATCCATCCACCTTTTACACCGTTGCTGGTACCGAGGACGTCATCACCATGGACGGCACCGGTACGGCGGGTAATCCGTACCTCATTGAGACGCCACAGGATCTAGATGATGTTCGCAAAGACCTCAATGCCTACTACCAACTGGCCAATGATATCGACCTGACCTTTGATACGCAGAACGCGGACGGAGATTTCTATAATGGCGGCAGCGGATGGGATCCAATCGCCACGACGAGCGCTAATTCTTTTACTGGTAGCCTTGATTTCGAGGGATATAAAATTAGTGGATTAATGATAAATAAGCCATCAGAAAATAATCAATCATTATTTGGCTTCACTGATGGAGTAGAGTTTAACGATGTTTGGATTGAGGCAGATATTACAGGACGTTTCAGAGCAACTATACTGACCTCACTTAATACTGGTGTATCAGTTGTTAATGGCATTAAAGCCGAAGGTGTTATAACAGGAGAAGGCAGTTCAACTGCTGAAATAGGTATAGTTGTAGGGTATCACGAAGGAACTTTCACCGTAAATGATGCCTCTTTTGATGTTCAGATTAATAATCCAAACAATCTTAAACGAGTGGGTGGAGCTGTTGGTCACAACTATTTTGCTGGGGATGAGTTTACTGTTAACAGAGGCTTAACGAGAGGGCTATATAACTTCGATACAACAGTTGATGATACAGATCCTTTTATTGGTAATAGAGGCGCTACGAGTGTTGTTAATGATAGTTTTATTGATAGTGAGACAAGTGGTTTTCCTGCAGTAGATATTGATGATAATACTACCTCTCTTACCACTGCCGAGGCGCAGGATATCGATACGTACCTGGATGCTGGCTGGGACATTATTGATATATCTCAGCATGATGGGGAGCGTGCGACGGCCATCTGGTTTATAGACGACGGTAATGATTACCCGCGCCTATGGTTCGAGCGTGACGGGGTAGAGAGTACGAACTTTGGCGACAGTGCGGACGGTGACTTTGTCGACACCGACTGGGGCTATCGCGAAAAGATTACCATTAACGCCAGCGAGGTGGATGCAACGTTGACCGATTTTCCGGTCTATATCGACCTGGCCGATCTCGATAGTGAGTTTTTCGACAACGTGAAAAGTGATGGTGGTGATATCCGCGTGACGGCTGCTGACGGTACAACCGAGCTGGCGCGCGAGGTTGTGTCCATAGATACAGCGGCCCAGACGGGTGAGTTACACTTCAAGGCGCCATCACTTTCGGCCTCGACTAATACCGAGTTCTACATCTATTTTGGTAACTCTAGCGCGGTGGATTACCAGGCCGGGGATACGTACGGACGCAATGCGATGTGGAGCAATGGCTACAAGTCCGTCTACCACATGCAGGAAGATCCGTCCAGGACGGCACCACAGATAATCGACTCAACCGGTGGTGACAAGGCGACCAGTAGTGGGGCAATGACTATCGATGACAGTGTTTCTGGCCAGCTGGCTGGAAATGCCCTTGATTTTGATGGTAGTGATGATCATGTTCATATGCCGGAGCGACACACAGGTGGTGAAAGTGAGGTGACGCTATCGCTGTGGTTGAACCCAGTTTCCTGCGGATCGTCACAGGCGATTTACGACGAAGCCTGGGATGACGATCCTGATCAACCACGTTACTGGCAATTTGCCATCGATTGTGGCACTTGGTATACCCGTGATACTAGCACTGGAAAGACCGGTAGTCGCAATAATGACCTTTCCTTACCAGCCTTGACTAATGGATCCTGGCAGCATCTGACCTTTGCTTACAGCGCAGGTAGTGGTTATAAGCGAATCTATCTGGACGGAGCCCAGTCAGCTGAGACAACCAATAGCGTTGATCAGCTTACAAGTGATGAGGCTGGATTCGACTTCATTGCTCGACCCAATGATGGTAGCTATTTTGATGGCAATATTGATGAGGTTCGGGTAGCAACTGCACAGCGATCACAAAGCTGGATCGCCGCCGAATACACCAACCAAAACGCTCCATCCACCTTCTACACCGTTGGTGATGCGCAGACCGTGGATGAGAGTGCTGCAGAAGGAAACTCGGCCACAGAAATCCGCGGCGGCGAGTTCCGCGGCGGCGTAGAGTTCAGATAAAACCCTCACCCAACCACCACCTCTACGTCTCGTAAGGATAACATCCTTGCAGACACTATAAGATAAGCCTTAAATTCAACATTCTATGCTTTTACACATTATAAAACGAGGAGGACGCGGCCTGCCGATTGTTGCGGATGACGATGATCGCTGGCGATATCTGAAATGTCTGTATTATCTAAATGATAAAAATCATCCGATAGGTTGGGAGCGTGATGTTGAAGCGCTTGGTTCTGGACTGCACTTTCAACGCCCGGAATCGTGGGGTGGTGAGCGCGATCCGTACGTCGATATCCTGTCGTACTGTCTGATGGATAATCATTACCATCTATTCGTTTCCGAGCGCGATGAGGGCATGATGGCGGCTTTTACGAGGTCGCTAAATAAAAGCATGTCGCAGGCCTATAATGAAAAGCAAGACACAAGCGGAAGTATCTTTCAAGGCCCGCCCAAGAAAAAGTTTGTTGAGGATGACGCCTACCTGAAATTCCTGTACGTCTATGTCAACGTCAAGAATCCCTTCGAGCGGTATCAGGGCGGCATTCGGAAGGCGATCGAGAATTTTGATGACGCCTGGGAGTTTGCGCTCGAATACGATTTCTCTAGCTTACCAGATTGTGCGGGTGACCGGGCGTCACCCATCGTGTCGCTGGATATATTTCGGGATGCATTTTCAAGCTCCGCCGAGTTCAAAGAGTTCGCCCGCGAGCAGATGCATCGGTACGGGCAGTTTCTGGAAGATGTCGATGCGGATGACTTAGAGTAGAGAAAAGGACAGAGAGGGAGTGTCTCGGTGTCTGTAAGGATAACATCCTTACAGACTGAGGTTAGTAGAAATTCACAGGAATAGATGTCGAAAGTCGAGAATGTGGGTTAAAATGAAGGCTAAGTACGCGGTGGTTGCCCGGGGTCTAGGGTCTTGTAAGGATAACATCCTTGCAGACGAGGAAAAGGATGATGAGGGTGGGGAGGTGACGGGAAATTACGCTAGTGATGATTTTAGAATTTTATAAAAAAGTTAAGGAGTTTATCGGGCGGCATCCGCGGATGGTGGCGGTGGTGGGGGTGACGGTCGCGGTGCTCGTGATACTGGGAAGTGTTGGCACGCAGGCGGCGTGGTACTCATCAACCGGCGACGGCCCGACCTGGCAGTACCGCCAGAAGATTACCATCGATGCCGACCAGGTAGATGCCGAGCTGACCGACTTTCCCGTCTACGTTGATTTATCAGATTTTGGTAGTGATTTTTTTAGTAATGTCGCGGCAGATGGTGGGGATATTCGCATCACTACCGCCGATGGCACCACCGAGCTGGCGCGTGAGGTCGTCTCGGTAGACACGGCTTCATCAACCGGGGAGCTACACTTCAAGGCTGATAGCCTTAGCGCCTCAAGCGACAGCGAGTTTTTTATATACTACGGCAGTAGCGGCGCAAGTGATTATGCTGTTACGGATACGTACGGCCGCAATGCGGTGTGGAGTGATTATCGTTTTGTATCACATGACGCTGGTTACACTGACTCTAGTGGCGCTCTTGCTCAAGGAACTTTGTTTAATGGTATAACGCCAAATGATTCAGCGGGAATAATTGGAAAAGCAACGCTTTTTGACAAACCTTCACAGCAGTATGTTCAACTTGGTGACACAATCATACCTCCAAGCAGTGATTTTACGTTTGATGTTTGGGCTGAGCAGTTTGATTTTACAGGAACTACTGTATCAGATGAATCATTAATACTTACTCAAAATGATTCTGGAAGCACAAATGCTACTTTTGTGCACGGTTCTAATGCAAGACAAAACCATATTACTGGTCTGTGGGATATTAATAATAGCAGAACTCTAGAAGGTCCTGATATAAGAGGAAATGGCTGGGTAAAATTACAGATAAGAAGAGATGGTAATGAATTTAATTTATTCCATAACAATGTCCTTCAGGATGCGACCACCACAGCCATCACAATTCCTGATGCAGCAAACGCTTATTTGGGTGCGTATGAAAATAATGGACCAGAAAGATTTTTCACAGGTTTAATTTCAGAAGTTAGATCTGCATATACTGCTCGGTCTGATGATTGGATTGCTACTGAGTACACCAATCAAAATAATACAACTGATTTCTATACCATCGGCGCTCAGGACACCCAGCCGGATTCGAACGTCGCTTTTGGGGCGAATTCGTACGGCGACTTTGCGGATACTCGCTGGAGCCACCGTGAGAAGATCACGATTGACGCCGCCCAGGTCGATGCGGATCTAGCCGACTTTCCGGTCTATGTAGACCTGGCCGACCTATCGACAACATTTTTCCAAAATACCAACGTAACCTGTGGCGACATCCGTGTCACGGCCGGCGACGGCCTGACCGAGCTGGCTCGCGAGGTGGTGGCGTGTGATACGGCCTCATCCACTGGTGAGCTTCACTTCAAGGCCGACAGCTTATCGGCTTCTTCAGACACCGAGTTCTACATCTACTACGGCAACAACTCAGCCAATAACTACATCCATGATGAGCAGTTTGGGCGAGATAATGTGTGGTCGGATGGGTATGCTGGTGTATGGCATCTAAGCGAAGGTTCAGGTGAGGCCCGTGACTCAACAGCTAACAGCAGTAACGGTACAAATAATGGTGCCACTCAGGGCGTAGTCGGGCAGGTAGGTGGCGGGTATGATTTCGATGGTACGGATGATTATGTAAAGATTACAGAAAATTTCGTCTCTTCTCCAAGTGAGCTGACTATTTCTGCCTGGTTTAAGAAGGAAAGTGGCGGTGATGTGTATGAGACTGTTTTACATAAGGGTTCAGCCGATACTGTCGGCAGTAGTGATTACTGGCTAGGAGTAAGTGGTGACGATAACTTAACCGCCACTATTGGTGCCAATACTGGCGTTGGATGGGATGCTGGTGAAACTACTACTTCAGTAAATCTCGGACAATGGTATCACATGGCTGCTACCTGGGACGGGTCTGTTGTTGAGGTTTATCTAGATGGTCAATTTAATAAGCAGTACAGTCTGAGTTCTTACGGTGATCTGAACACGGACACCAGATTCGGTTCATCTGCAGACGGTACAAATTATCAGTTTAGAGGTACTGCCAGTGAGATTAGGATTTATAACAAAAGTATTTCCGGTGACGAGATCTCCGCAACTTACCGCAACCAGAACTCACCAACCACTTTCTACACCGTCGGGGTGAATGAAGCTTCGGCCGGGCTGTTTGGTGATAACCCGTCCGGTGACTTTGCCGACGCCGACTGGGGGTATCGCGAGAAGATCACGATTGACGCCGATCAGGTCGGTGCAACTCTGACTGACTTTCCGGTCTACGTCGACCTTTCCAACTTGTCCGCAACCTTTTTTGATAATGTCACCGCCAGTGGTGGCGACATCCGTGTGACCGCCGGCGACGGCACTACCCAGCTGGCGCGGGAAGTTGTCTCGGTCAATACAGCCTCCTCGACCGGTGAGCTGCATTTTAAGGCTGACTCAATATCGAGCACGACCGACACCAGCTTCTACATCTACTACGGTAATCCGAATGCTGATGATTATGCGGTAGGTGATACCTACGGCGCCGAGAATGTGTGGTCGAATGAGACACTAGCAGCATTCCACCTTGAGGAAAATGCTGTGAATAGTTCCGATGATAATTTCAATGGAACAATAAACGGAAGTCCTGCCTGGGTGACTGGTGTTATTTACAGTGCTTTGGACTTCTTGGGTACTAATGGTAATAATGTCGAAATATCGAGTGCATTGCAATCAGACATTACAAATAATTCTTACACGGTTAAAGCATGGATAAATCCAAGATTAACTGGTTCTAGTAATCAAGCAATTATAGATACAGGTAGTGAAGGAGATGGTCAGATGCGCTTCTTTATGAATGACACAGATGGGTCGTTCAAGATACAAAACACAGCCAGTTTTACTGGCACAGGAGTAAGGTCTTCAGCTGGGATCTTAACCGCGGATATATGGAATCAGGTTGTAGCGGTTGTAAATGGTACTAGCGCAATTTTGTATCATAACGGTCAGGAGATAACTTCAGGAACAATCGATGCATATACAGGTAATGGCAATAATATTGCTTTTGGTGATAAACCACTAAGTTCAGGGTCTAGCATGAATGCTCTTAATGGGTCTCTGGATGAAGTTTATATTTACAATAGTTTATTGTCTACTGACTGGATTGCCGCCGAGTACACTAACCAGTCTACCACTACTGACTTCTACACCGTCGGTAGCCTGGAAGAGCCGAGCACCGTCTTTGGCGACGATACCGATGGTGACTTTGCTGACACCGACTGGACGTATCGCGAGAAGATCACCATCAACGCCGACCAGGTGGAGGAGACGCTGACCGACTTCCCGGTCTATGTTGATCTGTCTGATTTCGGATCACAGTTTTTCAACAATGTCCGCAGTGATGGTGGTGATATTCGCATCACCGCCAGCGACGGCACGACCGAGCTGGCGAGGGAAGTCGTCTCTGTGGACACTGCCTCATCGACCGGGGAAATCCATTTCAAGGCCGACGAGATCGACGCCGAGGCCGATACCGACTTTTACATTTACTATGGCAATACCGCCGCGGTCGACTACGTCGTTACGGATACGTACGGCCGTAACGCGGTGTGGAGTAACGGCTATGCTGGAGTTTGGCACACAGGCGAAGACTCTGCTACACAAACGTTTGATTCTACTGGTAACAATAATACGGGAAACTTTCAGGATAACTTACCAACCACGCAGTCTGGAAAGATTGGAGATACGCAAGATTTTGATGGCACTAGTGATTATATTGATGCGGGTACTGACTCTAGCCTAGACATCACAACTGAAATCACGGTCGGTGTCTGGGTGAATCCTGATAATACTGGTGGTGACTATACAGGAATAGTAAATAAAAGCAGAGCAGATACGGCTGGTTTCTGGATGGGGTATTCAGCGAACGGTGATATAGTTAGATGGGAGACTAATGATGCAGGAGGAAGTTGGCATGAAGTTGATATGCCTTTAATAGATGCCGAAGTAGGAGAATGGAATCACTTCGTAGGTGTTTATGATGGTAGTGAGCTTATAGGTTATAAAAATGGTTCTCAATCAGGAACTCCTGATAGTTTTACTGGAGAATTTGAAACTACAACTAATTCCCTAAAGTTTGGAGATTTTGAGGTTGCGGATAGATGGTTTGATGGCATGCTTGATGAGATTCGTATCTCCAGTGCTGCGCGCTCTGCCGACTGGATCGCCACCGAATACAACAACCAAAATGCTCCTAGTAGCTTCTACACCATCTCTGGCAGCCCTTCCGAAGCGCCGGTGCTGCTGACTCCGGAAGATACGGCCACCGAGGTGAGCCGGGCGCCGACGCTGGACTGGCAACCGGTCCAATCAGCTACCGAGTACCAGGTGCAGGTGTCGCCAACCTCGACCTTCTCATCTATCACGGTGGATGCGAACGCAACCGACAGCGAGATAGCTCTGGGCACGCCGTATCCGTCATTGGATGCCAGCACAACCTATCACTGGCGCGTACGCACGGTGGATGGGCAGAGCTTCGGCGCCTGGTCCACCGACTTTTCCTTTACGACAGCTGCTGGTCTGGCCGGCAGCGGTACCGAGGCCGATCCGTACCTCATCAGTACTCCACAAGACCTGGATGACATTCGCAATGACCTGGATGCCTACTACCGACTTACGCAGGATATTGATCTGACCTTTGATACACGGGATCCAAATGGAGATTTTTATAATGCTGGTGATGGTTGGCAGGAAATAGATAACTTTGATGGTGAATTCGATATGGGTGGATATAGTATTATCGGAGCCCGAATTTTTAATGGATTTTTTGATAACATTGGATCAAATGGGCTTATACATTCAGGAAAATTTGCCGATTGCGAAGTTCATGGAGGATATGATCAAGGAGTTATTAACGAAACAGGAGGGGCAGGATTAATTAAAGAAGTTGTAGTAGATAATTGTTCTGTGGCGTCGGGCAATACTACAAGCCGTAGAATTGGTGGATTTAGCGGTAGAGGAATCTCTTCTCAGGATGTTATTTCACGTAATCTTGTGCTCGGTGGAGAAGGTGATAAGGGTGCAAACACTGGACGAGTTTTTGATACCAAGGTGTACACACGAAACCTCATTCACAATGTGAGTTGGGAGGGTGTAAGTGGTCAAACTGAAAATCCTCTTTTTGGGTGGATTCAATCTGGTGGAAATCCGACGGTAAATGATGTGTTTTTTGATGATGATACGCTTGATTATGCCGGAACTCGAACTGACCAAGGTACCGGGCTAACTACCACCGAGGCGCAGGATATTACTACGTATGAAAATGCTGGGTGGGACATCGTTCCGATTGCTCAGCACGACGGGCAGCGGTCAACAGCAATTTGGTACATCGATGATGGCAATGATTATCCACGTCTGTGGTTCGAGTACGAGGGTGAGGGCTGGAAAGATGGCTGGAGCCACCGTGAGAAGGTCACGATCAAGTCATCGGCGGTGGATGCGACGCTGGAAGACTTTCCGGTCTATGTCGACCTAGCTGATTTCGGCGCCACGTTCTTTAATAACGTCCGTACTGATGGTGGCGATATTCGTGTCACCAAGGCGGACGGTACTACCGAGCTGGCCCGGGAGGTTGTCTCGGTAGATACCGCCTCCTCGACCGGTGAGTTACACTTCAAGGCCGACCGCCTCGCCAGCACCACCGACACAACCTTCTACGTTTATTATGGTAATCCAGATGCGTCCGAGTACGCGACTGATTATGCGTATGGTCGCAATGTTGTCTGGAGCGATTATGAAAACGTCTACCACCTCGACGAGCAAGGAGACGGTACCACCGGAGAGCATATCGACTCAGCCGGTAACCACGACCTGACGGCTGGATACTTTTCTGCTGGTATTCCGAATCGAGTTGATGGAAACCTCGGGTACGCGCAGCAGTTTAACGGAACTGATACATCAATTGGTGGTGTATTTAATCTGAGTGCTAAGGATGAAATGGTCGTGTCGGTATGGGCGCAACCAACGGCCAGCGGGCAGTCCAGCCGGTCGGGAATATTTGGATACAGTGAATATAACGTTAGTTCAGCCTATCGATTGGGTGGATTTAGATTTACAAGCAGTGATTTAGGTGGGCTTGATATCTATCTAGATGATGGAAGTGCCGAGTGGTTTAACTCCACACTGACACTGAATCTCAACCAATGGAATTACATGGTGGGTAGATTTGAATCAGGGGTTACAAAAGATATTCTTATCAATGACCAGTGGGATGAACGTACTGCACCGACAGGCAGTTTGGCAGCGGGGACCTCAAGCATAGCACTTGGTGAAGTGCAGGAAGATCCTGTGAACCGCCGATTTCAGGGGCTCATTTCCGAGGCTCGCTACAGCACCGTAAAGAGGAGCCAGGAATTTTATGCCGCTGAGTATACGAACCAATCGACCACCACCGATTTCTATACGGTCGATACGACACCAATCCAGATTGACAGCATCGAGGATTTGGATGATGTACGCAACGACCTATCAGCCAGTTATGAGTTGACGCGCAACCTGGATTTCGACGACTGCGCCTCTTATGACACCTGTGCCAATATGGACACCTACACAACCGGCAGTGGGTGGGACCCAATTGGCACGAGTGGCGACCCTTTTACAGGTCAATTTGATTTCAAAGGACACTCAATTACCGGATTAATGATAAATAGATCTAGCACCGACTATCAAGGACTTTTCGGGGCCTTGGGACTTGATGGTTATATTCATAGCGGTTCAATTATTAATGCAGATGTTATCGGTGAGAAACGTACTGCAGTACTTGTTGGTTTCATGGATGGAAATGCACTTGTCGAACATATTTCTATTAGGAATAGTACTGTTGGAGGGTCGTACAGTGGTAACAAGGGACTGTTAGTTGGATGGTTAAATAGCACTACTTCTCTGATAAGAGATTCTTATGCTCAAGGGCAAGCAATTGTAGGTAATTATAGTGCTGCAGCTGGAGAAATACATCCTGTTGATGCTCAGTTTCCTTCTGAAAATCTTTACTTTGTCGGAACTCTTGATTATGGTGCCAGTAGCCCTGTTGGAGGTATTGATGCGGCAGATAATGCTTTAAATAGTTTTTATGATCAGGATGTTGCAGGAGAAATTTTTGGAGCAGATCCAGGAAATGCAACAACAACGGTCATAATGCAGGACATTGATACGTATATTAATGCTGGCTGGGACATCGTCCCGATCGAAGAGCATGACGGGCAGGAGTCGACGGCGACCTGGTTTATTGATGATGGTAATGACTATCCGAAGCTGTGGTTTGAACGCGAGGGGGCCCAAAGCACAGCGTTTGGCGACGACCCCGACGGCGACTTTGCCGACACCGACTGGAGCCACCGCGAGAAGATCACCATCAACCCCGACAAGGTGCCGACGGTTACAAGTAGCGTTAATTCGCGCGTCACGCAATCCAGTGATGATGCTGAGGAAAAGCTTTCCGATAATAGTATGCTTATCTCAAGTTCTGATCTTGAACTTATCGCTGATGGCACGTCGCCTGGCGGCGATCAAGAGATCGGACTGCGTTTCCAGAACATTACTATTCCCCAGGGTGCCGTGATCACCAACGCCTACATCGAGTTCCAGACCGACGAGACCAACAGCACTACCACCAACCTAACCTTCCGCGCGGAGGATAATAACGATACGACGACCTTTACTACCGGTAGTGGTGACATTACCAACCGATCCAAGACAGCCGCCTCGGTTGATTGGAACAACGTGCCGGCCTGGAATACGATTAGCGAAAAGCATCAGACCCCGGATCTGTCGGCGGTGGTGCAGGAGGTGGTTGATCGCGCCGGCTGGCAGAGTGGTAACGCGATGGCGATGTTTGTCACTGGTGACGGAACCCGGATTGCCGAGGCATATGATGGCGAGGCGGCCAATGCACCGCTGCTGCATATCGAGTACGAATCTCCAGCGGCAACCTTGACGGATTTTCCAGTTTATGTTGATCTGGCCGATCTGTCGGATACGTTTTTCGTCTACGTAGCAAATGACGGGGCGGACATCCGCGTGACGGCCGGTGACGGGCTGACCGAGCTTCCGCGGGAAGTCGTGTCTGTGGATAGCGTCGGGAAGACGGGTGAGCTGCACTTCAAGGCCGATGCAGTATACGGGTCGGTCGGGACTGAGTTCTACATCTACTACGGTAATCCGTTTGCTGTGAATTATTCAGCCACGGATACGTATGGTGCTCAGAATGTGTGGAATAGTAATTATGTGTTGGTTAGCCATGATGGAGGTGCCACAGATTCAACAAGCAATGGAAATAATGGAACTGCTAATGGTGATGCTACTGCAGGGATAGCTACTGGTAAAGTTGGTACTGCTGCAGAATTTGATGGAGTTAGTGATTCATTCCAGATAGCAGACGACGCTTCGCTTGATACACCCTCCGCAATCACTATTACAGCTTGGGTAAATGCGAACTCATTCAAGTCTGACTTCAGCGAAATTGTTAGTAAGAAGTTTGATACTGGTTATGATTTCTTGGTCGACAATGATGCTGGCACAAACGATTTGGAATTCATAAGTTTTGATGCAGATATTCTTCAGTATTCCAACGATAACGTGGTTGCCACTAGTACTTGGTCTCATGTGGCTGTTACATATGATAAATCAAATGTAAATTTTTATGCGGATGGCTCGTATGAAGGAGGCGGTGCAGAGACGGCAGATATTGGTACGAATAATGAGGATCTGTATATCGGTAGCGATGCAGGTAATAGCTGGGAGTGGAATGGACTTATTGATGAAGTCAGGATACTCTCTAGTTCTCAATCTGCTGACTGGATTACAGTCGAGTATAATAACCAGTCGTCTCCATCCACCTTCTACTCTGTAGGTACGCAGGAGATTAGCGGCGAAGACACGATACCGCCGTATCCAGATCCGAGCGAGTTTGCCGTGGCACCAGATGGGGCCAGCACGTCGTCGATCACGATGACGGCTGCCACCTCTACGGACGGCGAGGGATCAACCCCGGTCGAGTACTACTTCAACTACCAGGCGTGTGCTGCCGATGCCGGCACCGGCTGGAGTCACTCTGGTTGGTTGGTGGAGACGTCGTATACCGACGAGAATCTCCAGGTTAACCAGTGCTACAGCTACCGCGTAAAGACCCGGGATAGCCTGGGTAACGAGACGGCGTACTCGGCAACATCCAGTGCCTACACCGCCGCCGCAATTCCGGACGCGCCGTCACTTTCCAACCCGACGGAGACGACGCTGGACTTGGTGAACAATGAAGGTGCCAACCCAACCGCTAATCCCGACACCACCTTTGCGGTACAAGTCAGCGATACCTCACCAGGAGACCAGACCTGGACAAACCAGTACGTCAACGCCAGTGGTGAGCCGTCAGCCACCGCCGTCTGGCTGACAGACAGCCAGCTGAGCGGCTTGACGGTTACCATGCTGGAGCCGAACATCACCTACACCTTCCGCACCAAGGCTCGCAATGAAGACGGTGACGAGACCGGCTGGTCGGCGACAACCGTGGCCTCGACCTCGTCTGACTACCCAGATGAGACGGACACCTCAACCCGTCTGCGCGGCGGCTCGACCATCCGCGGTGGCAGCACAGCGCAGTAAATCAAAAAAGCGTTATGCGCTTTTTTGATTTAGAGGTAAGAGCTAAGAGACATGATATATGAGCAAAGAACCCAAAAAGGAGAACAAAATTACATCATTCACTGATCTGACAACGTGGCAAAAAGGCCATGAACTAGTAGTGGAGATTTATGAGACAACCGAGGAGTTTCCTAAGCGAGAGGTGTATGCGCTTACCGACCAAATTCATCGATCGGCTGTATCAGTTACTTCCAACATTGCTGAAGGGTTTGGTCGTTTTAGCTACGCCGATAGACTACATTTTTACCGCATGGCTCGTGGATCACTGACAGAATTACAGAATCAACTCTTGATTGCTCGTGATGTTGGGTATCTCGGCACGGACAAATTTAAAGCCTTGGCAAGTAAAACCACTACGGTAGAGAAATTACTACAAGGCTTGATTCGAGCCACGAGTGATAGGAAAGATTCACATACCTCTTAGCTCTTGTCTCTTGGATGTGAAATGCTCTGATATATGTGATTTTGCTACAATGCATAGGAATCGCAGGTGTGGATAGTAAAACCTGTACCTCTGTTATACTAAAGGAGTAGCTTTTTTTAACTAACTCTTTATATGATGTAAGCCTATATGTCGCATAAGATCCTCATGTTTGGTTGGGAATTTCCGCCGCATAACAGTGGGGGTCTTGGCGTTGCCTGTGAGGGAATTGCCCGCGCCTTGGTGCGGGCGGGGCATAATCTGCACTTTGTGCTGCCACGTTCTTACGATCTACTCGATAAAAACATCTCCTTTGTATTTGCTGATACCGAGCGCGAGACGCTCAAGGTGACGCCGATCGCCTCGACGCTGTACTCGCCGTATGCCACCAGTACCAGCTACCAAGAGGCAGTGAAAAAGGGGCTGATAGCACCCGGTCCGTACGGAAACTCACTAATGGCCGAGGTGATGCGGTACAGCTATCAGGCTGGTGCTATTGCGGAGGAGACTGATCCAGATATCATCCACGCTCATGACTGGCTGTCCTTTCCGGCGGCGATGGCGGCGAAGCGGGCGACTGGTAAGCCCTTCGTGGCGCATGTGCACGCCACCGAGTATGACCGGACCGGTGGTAACGGGCTCAACCAAGAGGTTTATGATATCGAGCGGGCCGGGGTGCAGGCGGCCGATAAGGTGCTCGCTGTTAGCGCCTTTACCCGCCAGACGCTAATTGACCATTACGGGCTAGATCCAAAAAAGGCTGGTGTCGCCCACAACGGTATCGAGAGCGAGCAGAAGCCGAAGCTACAGCCGGTACTAAAGAATATAAAGAATCGTGGCGGTAAGATTGTGCTTTTTCTCGGTCGGATCACGATCCAGAAGGGGCCGGATTACCTGATGGAGGCGGCGCGTCGGCTTTTGGAAATCCGCGACGACACCTACTTTGTAGTGGCCGGATCCGGGGATATGCATGACCAAATGGTCGAGCGAGCTGCCGAGTTAGGTCTGGCCGACCGGGTATTTTTTCCGGGATTTGTGCGTGGCTGGAAGATTGATCAGCTGTATCAATCAGCCGATCTTTTTGTGATGCCGTCGGTGTCCGAGCCGTTTGGTATTACGCCGCTGGAGGCGCTGATGAACAAGACGCCGGTTTTGATTTCCAAGCAGTCCGGAGTTTCGGAGGTGCTGGATCACGCGCTGACCGTCGACTTTTGGGATACCGAGAAGATGGCCGACCAGATGAATGCGGTACTGGAGCACCCGGCGCTGTATGCCGAGCTGTCACGAAACGGGAATAATGAGGTGCATAAGATTAGCTGGGATGATACTGCTCGGTCTATTACTGCTGCGTACGATTTGGTTGCTGGGTAAAGATTCGTAATTTTTAGCTCTTAGCTCATACCTTTCAGAACATGGAATGTTCTGAAAAACCCGTGATATAATAAATACACATATGGCCACTGTTTGTTTTTATTTTCAAGTACACCAGCCGTACCGCCTGCGGAACTTTTCTATTTTTGAGACCACGGAGGCAGCTGACGGCACGCCTCGAGACTATTTTTCTGATGTGTCCGAGACGTCGAGAAATAATAGGAGGGTGATGCAGAAGGTGGCACGTAAGTCCTACTTGCCAACCAATCAGACCTTATTGAAGCTACTGCGCGATCATCCCGAATTTCGCGTCTCTTTTTCCTTTTCTGGACTTGCGCTGGAGCAGTTTGCCGAGTTTGCTCCGGAGGTCTTGGAGTCATTTAAGGCACTGGTTGGTACTGGCCAAGTCGAAGTGCTTTCCGAGACGTATCATCACTCGCTGGCCTTCTTTTATGACAGGGATGAGTTCACCAACCAGGTTGCCGAGCATGGCGAGCTAATTTACGACCTGTTTGGCGTCACCCCACGCGTATTTCGGAATACGGAGCTCGCCTACAATAATGATCTGGGCCAGTGGGCAGACGAGCACGGCTACGACGGAGTACTGGCAGAGGGCTGGGATCCGGTGCTGGAGTGGCGTTCGCCAAACTTTGTGTACCAGCCGCCTGGTGCCGAAAAGACCCGACTTCTGCTGAAAAATTACAAGCTTAGCGATGATATTGCCTTCCGATTTTCAGATAGAGACTGGAAGGGTTGGCCACTAACGGCCGAGAAGTTTGCCGGCTGGGTGAGCGACCATAACGCCGCCCGAGATACCAGCGGCGAGCTGATAAATCTGTTTATTGATTACGAGACCTTTGGCGAGCACCAGTGGGAGGATACGGGTATTTTTGACTTCTTGAGGAAGTTGCCGGCTGCACTTCTGGAGCATCCGGACAACGCCTTCATGACACCGTCAGAGGTGATTGCTAATCATGAAGTTCGCGACGAGATGGACATTCCGCACACGGTGACCTGGGCAGATACCGAGCGCGACCTATCGGCCTGGCTCGGCAACGAGATGCAGCAGTCGGCGGTCAAGGCGCTGTATGATCTGAAACCGCTCGTGGTGGCCACGGACGACCCGGACATTCTTCGTGACTGGCAGCGCCTGCAGACGTCAGACCACCTGTACTACATGTGCACGAAGTGGTCTGCCGATGGTGATGTGCATGCGTATTTCAATCCGTATGATTCACCATACGAGGCGTTTGTGACCTACATGAATGTACTTACTGATCTACGTGAGCGCTGCGCGCCGCAGAACGAGTCTCCCACAGCCATGGCTCCCGCGGCAGTTGAAGTTGGGTAATTTTCTACGGTATAATAGAAGCAGCGAGTAGAAAGCCGAAAGTTCAAAGTCTGTAAAGTCATAAAGGATCTTTACAAAATATAGCCGTGACGGCATACTCACTCTCTCGATTTATAAGGAAAATCTAATTGCAACTTTTAACTTTTTACTTTTGACTAATTTTTAATATGCCACGATCATTTACAGCCGGAAATGGAGAGATGCTTGTCGGAGTCGATGAGTATGGTTTCATGCAGGATCTCTACTATCCACACATCGGATTAGAGAACCATGTTGGTGATGCACACCAACACCGCATCGGTATTTTTGTTGATGGTGGAATTCACTGGCTGTCGGACAAGGATTTTGAGGTTTTGGCCACAACAAATCCGGAGACGATGATGTCCGATATCGTGGCCCGTAACACTAAGATCGGTGTAACAGTGACCATGCAGGACGTTGTTTATAATGAGAAGCCAATTTTAGTACGTGAGGTAACGGTGAAAAATACCTGGGATGTGGTCCGAGATATAACATTGTATTTTGGTCAGGAGTTCGAGATTAGTCAGTCACGGCAGGCGAGTACTGCATACTTTGACCCAGCCAATGAATGCATCATCCATTACCGCGGTCGCCGCGCCTTTTTGATGAACGCGGTTGATGATGACGGTTCTTTTACACAGTATACGACTGGTGTTTCCGGGATTGAGAACAAAGAGGGATCCTGGCGTGATGCCGAGGATGGTCAGCTGCAGGGTAATCCAATAGAGCACGGACCGGCTGATTCTGTTTTTGGACTGGAGCGTTCGTACGAAGGCAAGTCTGAGCGCACCACCTACTTCTGGCTGGTGGCAGGAAAGTCTATTAATGAGGTAATCAGGCTTAACAAGTATGTTCACGACCGTACACCGGAGCACCTGCTTAAAACAACGAGTAACTACTGGCGTGCCTGGCTGGATCGCTGTCCGGATCATTTTCATGACCTTTCCGAGCCGGCGCAGGATCTCTTTAGTCGGTCGTTGTTAATTATTCGAGCGCATGCCGACAAGGATGGCGGTATTCTGGCTTCGAGTGATTCGGATATGCTGCAGCGGGGTAAGGACTCGTACGAGTATGTTTGGCCGCGGGATGGTTCCTACATCACCCGAGCGCTGGATCAGGTGGGCGCCTGGAAGGTCAGTGAACGGTTCTTTTACTTCATGAATTACGTTATGGACGGTGACGGCTACCTAATGCATAAGTATGGTCCGGACGGGTCGCTGGGATCATCCTGGCATCCGTGGTTTTATCAGGATATGTACCAGTTGCCGATTCAGGAGGATGAGACGGCAACGGTTCTGCATACGCTGTGGCAGCATTACCAGCAGTCGCAGGACCTAGAGTTCATTGAGAGTATTTACAACTCCTTTATAGAACGAGCGGCGAACTTTTTGATAACCTATCGACACCACGAAACCAAGCTTCCAAAACGCAGTTATGATCTCTGGGAGGAGCGGATTGGTGTGCATACCTACACGGCCGCGTCGGTGTATGGTGGCCTGCAGGCAGCTAGCAATTTTGCGGGACTTTTGGGTAAGGATGTCGAGGAGAAGCATTACAAAGCCAAGGCAAATGAGATCAAGGATGCAATTTTGAAGTATTTATATAACGAGGACGAGGGCTGCTTTGTACGGAGTGGTGAGACCGAGGATGGTGCCTTTGTTCAGGACACCACCATTGATTTTTCATCTACGTTTGGTGTCTGGTACTTTGGCGTACTGCCGGGTCGAGACGATCGACTAGTTAACTCGATGGCGATGACGCAGGAAGCACTAGGTGTACCTGGTGTTGGTGGCTTTGCTCGTTACGAAGGTGATACCTACTATCGCAACAAAAATCATGAAGGTGTGACTGCACCCGGTAATCCGTGGTTTGTGACAACATTATGGTACGCCCAGTACGTGACCGAGCTAGCTGACAATGAAGAGGAGATCAAGCAGGTGGCGCATATTCTGGAGTGGGTGACAGACCACACTACGACGGCTGGGCTGCTTTCCGAGCAGCTAGATCTTAAGACTAGCGAGCCGCTGTCGGCAACACCATTGGTCTGGAGCCACGGGGAGTACGTTATTACCGTGGTGAAGTATCTCGAGAAGCTTGAGGAGCTTGGGCTCTGCCGCAATTGTAAGAAGTAGCTCAGAACATGAAATGTTCTGCTACAGCGTATCGACAATTGGAAGGGCAAGTAACCCACCAACTAAGAGCAGGCCGGCGACACCAACAAAGATAAACTCAAACGGTGCAAAGAGAAGTACTGCACTTGCCAGTACCGGAGCAACAATATATGCAAGTGGTCTGATCATTCTCAGGACAGACAACTCATCGGTGTCATAACTTTCGACATGCTTAAAGAAGTAGCCGTCGGACATGACTTCGATCATAGTGGCGCCGATACGAGTTCCAAATAGCAGAGCTGCCCATACCCAGATCTCGGTGCTCTCTACAAAGCCCAGTAGAGCGGTAAAGAAGGCAGCAATGATAAATCCACCGATTAGGAGTTCCTTTTCACCAAGATAGTGGTCAGCGATCTCTCCGAGAGGACGACCCAGTAAGACAAAGGGAATTAGCATAATAGAAAAGATAATTCCAATAGCACTAAAGGAGAGACCGATGAATTGGTAGAGGTAGATTGGGGTGTATACGACCATCATGGCGTAAAACATATTCAGTACGAGCATAGTTCCAAGTGTAAAACGGACGTTTACATCGCGCCAGACTCTTTTGAGACTTTTCCAGAGCGTTGTGCGGGCATAATCAGCGTCGGGGAAGTTACTGAACTTCTTTAGAAGAATCGTTAGCAGCGGCAGAATAACAACAGCTGAAATTAGATAAATCTGCCAGAAGGTATCCTCACCGACGGCGAATCCGGCAATCAGCGGTCCTAGAATGAAGGCGATGTAGGTAAGAGTAATCAAGGTTCCGCGAATCTCGCCTGTCTTGGAATCATCAGAAAATTTCTCTAAAAATATATCTAGGTTAAAGCGAATCACGGCGGTAAGCATCCAGTGTGCCATGAAGGCAGTGATAAGCAGCCAGATAGGAGCGCTTTGGATAGCCAAAATACTCACGGCGATTAGTTCTGCAATTACCAGAGCAAGCGTAGTAGCATAGTTACCAAACTTCGGTAGCGCTCGGGTAACAGCAGACATGGTCATGATTGCCAGCACAGCCGCGGCGCTAAAGGCGATACTGGTTGATGTCTCGGAAAGTATGGTGTTCAAAAAGTTGGAGTTAATGTACAGCGGAAAGACGTAATGCAGCGTAAAGAAGAAGTACATGATGTACACCACAACTCGCAGCTCCTCAGGGGAATCTGGCTTATCCTCGGTATCCTCAGTCCTTGTGCGTTTGAGATGGAATGGTACGTGAATTTGCATATTTAAAAGAGTCGAAAGTCTAAAGTCAAAAGTCGTAAAGTTTAACGTTCATAATATCACGCCTCCAGTTTGGATTTATTAGAAAAATCTAATTGTAACTTTCGACATTTGACTTTTAGCTTTTAACTTAACTTGTTCTTACCTAGTATAACAAAAAACCTGGGAACATAATGTTCCCAGGTTTTTTAAATAACTCACCGGGTTGAGTTATTTAGCCAGCGTGAAGGATGGCCAGTATTTATCTATTACAAAAGCCGCCATCTTCTCGATAGCGGCTTTCTCGAACGACTTGAATGAGCACCCGATATCTCTTGCTGCTAAGCAGGAAGAGAACGGTTGTGCGAATTTACCCGCACACTCGAAGCTTCGAGTGTTAGCTGGCAAAGCCAGCGCGGGTTTATGTCCGGAAATTATATGTAATTTCCCTGGACCAAGTCGGCGGGTAAAGCGAGCGCTTCGACTTGCGGAGTGCTCGCGGCTTCCGAAGTCAAGACTTCTTATCTTGTTATTTGATTAGCGAAGTCGAGCGACTCAAGTCGGCGGAATAAGCTTGGTGCCGTGGAGTACACGGTGCCAAGCGGCTTAGGGAGTTTAAGTAGCAATCTGGCGAACTGTTAATTACTCGAAGGACTCAAGTCCGCACGAGTGCTCGCAAATCACAAAACTTTGTAGATAGCGTAGACATGAAGCGAGCTGAAAATCTTCGACACAGTAGTGCGAAGATTTCAGTGAGCCAACACTAAGGATGGAATGGATCATATCGAACTATTGATTAATCCAACGCCTCAAGGCGGTAAAAATTGTCGGAAATTACATTCTGTTGTAGACTGCCTATACTCCGATAACCACCGGAATCACAAGCGGTTCCTTGCCCGTCTCCTGTCGGAGGTAGCTGCGGGTTCGTTCGGTTAGCTTGCTCTTTACGTAGTCAAAGTTAACTGACTTACGGCCTTTAGCAGCCTCCTCGACAACATTGCGAACGAGGTCACGTGTGTCGGAAAGAAGTTTCTTGCTTTCTCGGAGATAGACAAATCCGCGGCTGATAAGATCCGGAGACTTACGCAGCTTCCCGTTCTTTGGGTTAATGGCCACGATTATTACGAAGATACCTTCAGTCTGTAGTATTTCGCGATCACGGATGACAACATCCTGAATGTTACCAATACTGAGTCCATCAACGGTAAGTGTCTCTCCAGCGGCCTTTTGCGGCAGCTTTTCGAACTTTGTACCGTTCTCTTTAATTTCCACAATGGATCCATTCTCGGGAACAATTACGTGATTATCTGGCATACCAAGATCCTTGGTAGCTAGCTTCTTGTGCAGCTCGAGCATATAACGGTTTCCGTGCTGTGGCATGAAGAATTTTGGCTTCAGCATTTCGTGCAGCCAACGAATTTCACCACGGTTTCCGTGTCCGGAAGCATGAACGTGTAGGTCAGTGGTTTTTGAGGTAATGATATCGGCACCCGAGGCCGCAATGTTGTCCTTTAGTGATGCCACTGCTTTTTCGTTTCCAGGTACAACCGACGCAGATAGTACGACAGTGTCCTGCCCGTTAAAGGCTAGATGATGGTGGGTCTGGTTTGCCATACGGTTGAGGGCGGCAAATTCCTCTCCCTGTGATCCGGTAGCAAGAATCAAAATCTCGTTTGGTTGGTAGTTATCGACATCCTTGCCTTGAATAAATATGCCATCTGGTGCCTTGATGAGCCCGGCTTCCTGCGCAACAGCAACGTTCGTACGCATGGATCGACCTTCAAGTACGACTTTGCGGTTGTACTGACCAGCCAAATCAATAATTCGTGCCATACGTTCGATTAGCGAGGCGAAGGAGGCAATGATCAGTCGTCCGTGCGTCTGCTGGAAGATTTTTTCTAGGTCGCGGTGTACCTTCCATTCCGGTACTCCGAATCCAGGATTCTCAATGTTAGTGGAGTCCATCATCAGCATCAGAACATCCTTCTCGGCGACTTTTTTGTATACTTGCTGCTCTTTCTCGGAAACAGTTCCATCCACGTGGTCCAGCTCGAAGTCGGCCTGGTTGATAATCTGTCCGTATGGTGTGTCGATGATGACACCCATAGAGTCAGGAATTGTGTGTGCCATCTCATAGAATCGTACTGGTGTGCTACCGAGCGTGATTTCATCCTCACCCGTAACGACATGAATATCAAGTGGTTCGTTGTCAGGAAATTCTTCCTGACGCTTTAAAATCATCAGTTTAGAAAAACTGCGACAGTAAATTGGAGGATTGCCGATACGATCCATAATATAGGGAATACCACCGATGTGGTCGAGGTGACCGTGAGTGATGACGAGACCGCGAATTTTATCTTTGTGCTCCTCGAGGTAACGAGTATTTGGAAGCACATAATCAATTCCAGGTAGATCTTCACTTTCAAAGCTGTATCCGCAGTCGATGATAATGATGTCATTGGCTGTCTCTATCATGGCCATGTTGCGTCCGACCTCCTCGACTCCGGACAGCGGAATGATGCGAATGTCTCCTTCGGCGACTTCAGGAATTGGATCGCCTTTGCGTTCATCTAATTCTCTGTGTTGTAGATTGGTAGTTGTGTATCGTCCCATAATTTATTAGCTTCGAGCTCTTAGCTTTTAGCTTATAAGTTAGATCTAGACTGTTTTGGTTATCAGCTAGATTTTGAATAATAATGCGAATTGAACAAACTCGCGGGATACAGGAACAATGTTTTGATCCCGTATCGGCGGGCTCATTTTTTGGTTTGTACGTTCGTTGACCCCTTTGTCTATCGGCTGGCTTTTTCGGCATTGGTCTGGTCGTCATCCAGAAATATATTCCAGAGTTTTGTGGTACTGGTATGCCAGTCAGTAATGCGGGCAAAGCGGTCGGATGGTGTGGTGATTGGTGGAATGGCGGCATTTCTTATGTTGTCGGGAAGTATGTAGATGAAGCTAGGGCTGTAGACAAAGCTGGCGGGTTGGTCGTCTGTGATTGTTTCGGTAATCTCACTCTGCAGGTTATCGCGAACCACAGTGGAGGTGGCAACGCGCCACTGGGAAAGCGCATCATCAATGCTGGAGTTGGTGTATATTGCAAGATTTAGCCCGGGATCATCCTGACCACTGGAGTGCCAGAATGGGTAGAGGTCGCCGCTCTGGTTGATAACCTGACCGAAAAGCAGCGCTTCGTAATCTCGTGGACGAATAATACTCTGTGTTAATTCATTTACTGGCAGCGTAGTGACCGTAACCGAGACACCGATATCCTCCCAGCTTTCAGCGATGCGGTTAGCGGTCTCCTGAAGCGCTGGAATTGCTGCTGTGGTCAGCTCGATCGATAGCGTTTCGCCATCTTCATTGACCCGTGTATCGCCAGATTCTTCCCACCCAGCCGTTGTTAATGTTTCCCTAGCTGCTCTGATGGTTGAGGAACTTACTTCCTCAGCTGGACGAATACTTGGTAGCGGTCCGTCAAGTGGTTTACCGTATCCGTACAGAGCCTCCTGGATAATTTCTCTGCGTGGAATCACGGAATCCAGCGCTCGGCGCAGATCTGCCTCAACCAGCACCTCATTGTTGTTCTGGTTGTAGTAAATGGCGAATACTCGGTTCAGCGATTTGCTGACTATCTGTGTGTTATTAGTATTCAGCTCATCTACAGCGTGTGGGTCAGCACCATAAAAGCCATCAATATCTTCAGAACGGAAGGCGTCAGTAACTGCGTTGGCATCAGTGAAAAAGGAAAGCGAGACACGTTTTATATACGGGGTACTGTGGTACGTCTCGGCAGCAGTTAGATCGTAACGGTTCGGAATTCCTTCTTCGTTGCGAATAATGTCAGCTACCTGGTACGGTCCGGCACCAACCGGTCGGACATTAAGGCTCGAGAAAGAGATTGAACTGATGGTTTCATTCTCCCAAAGATGGGCGGGTAGAATACCGATACGAGCTGTATACGGAAAGCTTGTAAATGGCTGCGAAAGATTGAAGGCGACAGTCTTATCGTCAATTACCTCGACACTGATACTGTTCCAGTCGGACTGTTGTGGGCTATTGACCACCGGGTCTTGAATCAGGGAGATGGTGAAGGCAATATCCTCGGCCGTCACCGGCTGCCCATCATGAAAGACAGCATCATCACGGATAGTAAAGGTGTAGGTCTCGCCGTTCTCTGAGACCTCCATAGCTTCTGCTAGGTCAAGCGTAATGTCACCGCTGGTGGTGAGTTTCGTAAGTCCGGCGTGTACTAGTGCTGACAGGTCGCGGTCGGCGTCACTGCGGGCCAGAACTGGATTAATATACTGTGGGAAGCCGACAATGCCTTCATGATAGTGACCACCCCGAGTTGGGATAACGGTAGAGGCATTATCTTGTAACTGGTTTAGTAGCCCCATACCACCAAGCGTGACCAGTACAACCAGCACTGAAAACACTACCAGCTCGAGTGGAGAGAGATTGTGGTAAGCATGACGAAGTTGGCTGTAAAGGGGTATTTCCATGTGTATATAAGGAGAGTGGTTTTCTATGCAGTTTGACTGCTAGATAAGAAAGCTAATGAAGGATGCTAAGGCAAAAAGAATCGCGATAACAATCGTGGCTTTGAATAGGGTTTTATCGAAGCCGCGTCGTGTACGACCACCTCCACCGGAATCTCCACCACCAAATACGGCACCCAGACTAGCGTCTGTTTGTTGCATTAGTATGGCTGTCACAAGAATGACAGACAGGAATATTTGGATGTAGGGAAGAATGGAGCTCATAGCGTTCACGTAGGTAGTATTGTAGCAGATGTGAATTTATTTACAACAGCGGTCGTTCGCACTCCTCCTTTGTGTGCGCACGAATAAACCACGCATTACGCGTGGTTTTTCTCTGCTCGTCCCGCTTTAGCGGGACTGTGCAAGGCTTCACAAAGGAGAGTACTCACTTAGTAGTACATTTCCAATCTTTTGTAATATAAATAGATTCAGGAAGGAGGTGCGCATATTACGTATTTATAAGCCTGCAATTTTAATTGCAGGCGCTCTTAAAGCGAACCCACTCCTTCTCAGCTACCTCTCGGAGGCTGATTTGCTCGGTTTCTTCTTTTTGAAGAAAAATCAGCCGAGAGTGAGCGCAATTTCTCGCTGGAGAAATTGACGCGTGTATGCTGAGAAGGTAGTGGGTGAGCGCCCACTTGAAACGGAAGAGCGTGGCGCGTATAATGTGCCTGCACTAATGAATTCTGTAGTTGACAGTGCAGCCACTATATCGACCGCGTGTGGTCGGTAATTTATGATTATTAAAGACGTTAAAAATACAAAAAACTATGGCAAAGAAAAAGAATCCTGTTGGAATTAAACCGCTTGCCGACCGAGTCTTGATACGAGAAGAGACGGCAGACGAAGGAGAGAAAAAGACGGAGTCAGGAATCATCATTCCAGATACGGTTGGCGATGACAACGCTCGTGGTGCTAATCGCGGTGAAGTTGTGGCAGTTGGTGACGGAAAGGTTGATGACGATGGAAAGAAGCTCGAGATTCCCGTAAAGGCTGGCGACATTGTTATCTTTAGCTGGGGTGAGCAGCTAACGATTGATGAGATTGATTACCACCTTGTTGATCAGAGCAATATTCTTGCAGTAGTTGAGGGGTAGAGGTTTATTATTTCTAATCTAAATCATATTTACTATGTCTAAAAACGTTATCTTTCATGAGGAGGCACGTCAGAAGCTGATGGCTGGAATCGACAAGGTTGCGAATGCGGTAAAGGTGACGATTGGTCCGCGTGGACGCAATGTTGTACTGGATAAGGGCTACGGAGCGCCGACCATTACTAATGATGGAGTTTCCATTGCTAAGGAAATTTCGCTCAAGAACAAGTTCGAAAACATGGGGGCCGAGATTATCAAGGAGGTAGCCGAGAAGACCAACACGGCAGCTGGTGACGGAACCTCGACAGCCACGATTCTGGCTCACGCCATTATGACCGAGGGGCTGAAGCGAACAACGCTCGGTGCCAATGCAATGGTGATTCGTGAGGGTATCGAGGAGGCCGCTCGTGACGCGGTAGAGGAGCTAATGAAGACGGCGACCAATGTACGCGGTGACGACATTCAGCGTGTGGCAGCTATCGCTGCCGAGAGCGAGAAGCTTGGTGAAATCATTGCCGACACGATGGAGAAGGTCGGCAAGGACGGTGTGGTGACGGTAGAGGAGTCACGTACCACCGGACTGTCTTCGGAGGTGGTTGAGGGACTAGAGTTTGATAAAGGATTTGTGTCACCGTACATGGTGACCGATTCAGAACGTATGGAGGCGGTGTATGAAGACACGGCGGTGCTGGTAACCGACCAGAAGATCTCAAGTGCTAAGGATATTCTACCACTGCTGGAGAGTCTGGCACAGGGAGGCCAAAAGGAGCTGGTGATTATCGCTGATGATATTGAGGGCGAGGCACTAGCGACGTTTGTGGTTAACAAGCTTCGCGGTGGATTTAACGTGCTGGCTATCGAAGCACCTGGGTTTGGTGACGCCAAGAAGGATCGACTCGAGGATATTGCGACGGTCGTTGGTGCGCAGGTTATCTCAGAAGATCGTGGACACTCGCTGGACAAGGCAACCGAGTCAATGCTCGGAAAGGCCGGAAAGATTATTGCCTCAGAAGACAAGACAACCATCGTAGGAGGCGCAGGAACCAAGAAGGATATCGAGGCCCGTGCCGAGAAACTTCGCACGCAGGCCGAGCATGCTGATGCATCTTATGCTCGTGAGAAGCTCGAAAAGCGTGCCGCTGCATTGACCGGTGGAGTGGCGGTAATCCGGGTTGGTGCTGCTACCGAGACCGAGATGAAGTATCTCAAGCTGAAGATCGAGGATGCGGTGAATGCTACCAAGGCCGCTATTGAAGAAGGGGTCGTTGATGGTGGTGGAGCCGCGTTGGTAAAGATTGGCAAGAAGCTTCGCGACAAGCTCGAGAAGATGGATGCCAATGATGATCACAAGGTTGGGTACATGATTCTTACCCGCGCGCTGGACGCACCGTTCAAGCAGATTGTTCAGAACGCCGGAAATGAAGAGGCGTCGGCCGTGCTGCATGACGTTCGTATCGGCAAAAAAGGATACGATGCCAAGAACAACGTGATTGTAGACAACATCTCCTCAGCTGGAATTATTGATCCGGCTAAGGTGGTGCGAACGGGAATCGAGAACGCTGCCTCTGCAGCCGCAATTCTCCTGACTACGGAGGCGGCAGTTGCTGAAGACCCAGACGATGATGATGATCAGCAGGGTGGCGGTGGCATGCCGGGTGGAATGGGTGGCGGTATGCCGGGTATGATGTAGTAAAAATCTATGGCGGACAGTGATCCGCAGACACTCTTGCGCGCTTGAGCGCTTCGAGAAAGCCACCGTCTCTGCGACGGCGGCTTTTGTTATTAAACTATCTACAACAGATAGTGATGGGAGAACGTAGTTGACGGCTTGAGCCGTTGGATTGATTGGTAGTCGAGCCAGGAAAGCCGCCAGCACTCCGCCAGTCGGAGCACTGGCTTATAACCGAATGGTTTGGGAAAATAGCCGTCTCCTGGACGGTCATTTTTGTTATCGGATAACCAGTAAGGTTTTACACTGGAAACCACAAAATCTGCGGAAGGTCTTACAGAAAGCAGGTACTCGTTCGTATTGCGAAAAGACCGCCGGTTGACGGTCTTTTTTTAATGGAGGGTATTAATTGACATAAGATATATATAAATGTAAAGTAAAAATAGAAACTAAAATGTTAATTCTTTAGAAACGGAGGCCATCATGGCCAATATCCTAATAGTAGAAGGCGACAGCCGTCAAGTGAAGTCGGCGATTGATCATCTAGGTGAAAAGAATGAACTTGTCATATTAAACTGTGACTATACTGGTTTTGTTAGTCTTGAACTGTTTGATTTCATTCTTATTGACTTACTAAAAACCAGACTTCCTGATCCGGATTATTACAGGTTTGGAAGAGAGAGGATGATTTTCAAGGAAGCTTTTAATCTTCTCGATAGATTAGTCATACGAGGAATTGCTTTTGTTGGTAATCCTTGTAATCCAGAAGAAAAGTTTAATAAAGATGTTCTTTCACTTTTTGCTAGATCGTACAAGTTTTGCTTTCCTAATCCTCCTAGATATGAACACTTCCGTGCAATATCTTCTAGGGGAGAAAAGTCTGAGCTGAGAAATTCTCTAGTTATGTTTAATCACATGATTGATGAATATAAATACCTATTGACTCCGGAGGGTAATAGACTAAGAACAGCTTCATTATCTTTAGATCAAATAAGTGATCTTTGTTACAACAAAGATCATGTTCCAGAAATACCTTGGAAGGAGGTTGTCCACGCTCTTGAACTTCCAAAATAATCACAAAATTAAAATTAAAAGCCAACCGAGCTTCTTGGTTGGCTTTTTAATATGCTACTCTTGAGATGTATAAAGATTATCCGCTTAAGATTAAAAAGCATATGCGTCGATTATCGAACAAAGCCATTATCACCACGTCGTTTGGCCGTATTTTTTCTTCAATTTTTGTCGTTCCTGGGTTACGCATGCTTCTTGCAAATATTCAAGAAACAACCTCGGAAGAAATACTCTCTTCTGGATTGACTCTTGCGATTACCATAGCCTTGTTTCTACTCGTGATTGTTTACTCGGTTTTGTGGGTCAGGTGGTATTACTACGAGGTCGCTCCAGATGAATTCAAGAAGGAGTATGGTGTTATTTCTAAAAGCTACACTTCAATTCCCTACAGCCGTATTCAGAATGTGAACATCGAACGAAGTCTACTGGAACGAATGCTGGGAATCTCAACACTGCAGATCCAGACAGCTGGAACTGGAATGATTCAAGCTGAGGGAAGAGTTCCTGGAATTGAAAAGGATACTGCCGAAGAAGTTCGTGAGGCAATTCTTAGCAAATCACGCAGCGGTCGACAAGCTGGGCAGGGAGTCCCTGAACCGGGAGTTTAAACAGTCATGATACAAGTCACGCATGTAAAAGACCGCCACTCAGCGGTCTTTTGTTATTCAATTCAGACATACTCCGGATACTTATTGTGAGGATGGTGGAGGTATCCAATTAGGAGCAGCAAAATGACTGTACGAAAAAAAGATCGTACAAGCCACCAACAAGAGCAATTATAAAAAGGCCAATCAATCCCCATTTGGCGTACTTGCCGTATCTGCTTTTATCCTTGTCAGTAAAAATTTTTGTATAGAGGTATGAACCGAAGCCAAACAGTGTCATGCAGATTCCCACAAATGCGAGCAGCGGTTGTAGCTGATAAACGCTTGATATCAGGACAATAATCGCAAAAGAGATAATCCCTAATACTGTACGAGTGGTTTGTGTCATGTATATATACTACTATCCACCAAGGTCAGAAATCACTACATAGGTCTAACCTCTGTAAATTTCCCAGAGTCTTTCATGTGGGCGTGATATACTATATTCATACTATGCCTTCTGGATTAAATTCTAACGCTGGCTTCGCTGCTCTTTCAATTGTGCTGTTTATTGGTGGTATCATCGCCGCTAGTACGGTTGGTTACGTTGGCTACCAGGTCCTACAGGAGGATCAGCCGACTGAGAGTATGGCGACGACCAGTGATTTTTATACTGAAGACAGGGCAGCGACATCCAGCTCATCCGTTCTGGATTTCTGGAAGACATACCGCAACGATGAGCATGGTTTTTCGTTGCGGTACCCAGAGATATACGGTGATTTTAAAGATGTCGATGGATGGGCACATGATTCGGAACTAGAATCGTTTCAAACCCAGGCTTCTGGTTACCCAAATTTTTCCGTTAAAATTCATGACATAGATACGTTTGCAGCCGGAGCGGATGTTGGCGGCACGTGGCCGCATTACTATATTTCCGAGGAAGATCGTTGGATTGCCCGATCTAGCAACGCCACATCATCACCGTCCACTGGAGACAGTGTTGGGTATACCGCATCTGGTCACAAAGTATACTTTTTTGAGACAGCCAATATACCGAGTCGAAAAGAAACCTACGCCATTCCTGTACCGGATCAAAATCTGATGGTCGAATTGAGTTTTCTATACAACACTGTTCAAGAAAGTTCTTCATATACGACAGAAGATGTTGATAGAGAAAAAATATTCTCATCCTTTGATTTTTACGCCGATATTTCCGCTACATCTGAATCTGATTCATGGCAGACGTACCGGAATGGAGAGTACGGTTTTTCTTTCCAGTATCCAGAAGACTGGCGGGTGAGCACCGGCGAATCAGAAGGAAAAGATGAAGTGGTGGTACGAGTTGTGAATCCTGAATATGCCGGTGCTTCGGATACTGATATCCCGGCTGAGCAGTTTCTTGTGCGTAAAAAAAGCCCACAAGACTGCCAATTCGGGGAGTTAACAAAGATCAAAGGCAGGAATGCCTTTGATACCGGTTGGGCCGAAAGTAGATTTACCGGACTTCCGCAGCGTGATATATGCTTTGATGTTGCAGATACTGGAACGTCAGAAAGAGATGCAGAGATAAAGATATCACTGAGTGGACGGAATGAGGCTTCAGTAAATACAATGAATAGAATTCTGAATTCTTTCGACTTTACTGCTATACCAGATATTCCGTTAACACTCCATGATATTGATGTGCAGTACACAGATAAATTACTGAATAATTCGGAATTTACGAAAGAAATTAATGTTAATACAAACACTACCAATATTAGTGTTCGAAAACCAATCAAGTTTGCTGTGTGGAATAGGGTTGGAACAGATGATGAACCATTGGCAGTAATTAATTTATTGTATGAGGTTAAAGACAGTACTCCTACTGGATATGAGATAATTCTATTTGATATTGATGCCGGTAATAATATTTCTAATCCGACAAAGATTGATTCTGGTTATACAGCAGGTAGTTACAGCCAGAACTCTGAATCTTTTTCGCTTAATGCTATTGATACACAGGGACATTTTTCAATTAATCTCGAAGTTCGTATACCTGAGATCGTTGCTGGTAGTGATCAGGTTAGATATATCGAAAAAGAGTTTAGTTACATGAATGAAGATGTTGTTACTGTCAGTAGTAATGAGGATTAATAGTAGTTATACGTATATAGACAGAAGCTTGTTATGGATAGATAACGATAACTAATATAAAGGTGCTATAATAGAGGTGTATTACCAACTAACGTATTTACTATGTCAACAGCTTTAATTATTATCATCGTTCTGTTAGCGGTCCCAGTTCTGTACGGAATCGTCCGTTACAACAGCTTCATCGCCCAAGTTGCTCGTGTTGACGAGGCCTGGGCCGACATCGACGTGCAGCTCAAGCGTCGCTACGACCTGATTCCGAACCTGATGGACACGGTAAAGGGCTATATGCAGCATGAGCAGGAGACCTTCCAGAAGGTGACCGAAGCCCGCACGATGGCGATGCAGGCCGGTACGGTTAAAGAGCACGAGGGTGCCGAGAATATGCTTAGCGGCGCCTTGAAGTCACTGTTTGCTGTCTCGGAAAGCTACCCGGAGCTACGTGCTACCGAGAACTTTCAGAAGTTTCAGGATGAGCTAGCCGACACAGAGAACAAGATTCAGGCAGCTCGACGCTTCTACAACGCCAACGTTCGTGACTACAACACTGATGTTGATCAGTTTCCGGCTAACGTAATTGCAAACATGGCTAGTTTCGATAAGCGTGACTTCTTCGAGCTAGAAGAAGAATCAGTTGAGCGGGAAAACATAGACGTCGAGTTCTAATCCAGTTTCCTAACTGTAGTTGATTAAACATCAACTCTACGTACGTGATTTAACTATTTATGCATATACACGGACGGATAATTTCAGCAAGCCTCATTCTTGGGCTTGCTTTGTTCGTGGGCTATCTGGCAGCTGCCGAGGTTGCTGCTGAGAGGACGTCGATTTCCTGCTTCATACCTAATACCTCTTTTTTCTAATTCTCTATAATGGACTTTTTGCCTTACAGTCTTTATACTTTAGACTAATACCATGGCAACACTATATGGTGACCAATCGGCGAATAGAAAGAAAACCTGGGCCCTGATGGCCGGTTTCTTGATCGTGATTATTCTGCTTGGTTGGGCGGCTAGCTGGTACTTTAACTCGCAGATTATTCTCTTTGTGGCGGTGGGGTTTTCACTGGTCATGAACGGCATCAGCTTCTGGTTTTCACACAAGATTGCGCTCAAGAGTGCCGGTGCGGAGGAGGCTGACCCGAAGCAGTATCAGGAGCTGCACAATCTTGTCGAGAACCTCTGCATCACCGCTGGTATTCAGAAGCCAGGTGTATACATCATCGAGGATCCGTCTCCAAATGCCTTTGCTACCGGGCGTAATGAAGAGACAGCCGCCGTGGCGGTTACAACGGGGCTGCTACAGCTACTGGATCGGTCCGAGCTAGAGGGAGTGATTGCCCACGAGATTGCCCACATCACCAATCGAGATATCCTGCTGTCCTCGATGGTCGTGGTATTGGTTGGGTTTGTGACGCTGCTTTCTGACTTTTTTCTGCGCTGGTCGCTTTTCGGTGGCGGTGGTAGTGACAATCGGGCAGGACTTCTCTTCGCTATTGTTGGAATCGCACTGGCAATTCTGTCGCCGATTATTGCTATGATTATTCAGCTGGCCATCTCTCGCAAGCGTGAGTTTCTCGCCGATGCTAGTGGGGCACTTTTGACTCGGTATCCGGAGGGGTTAGCAAATGCACTACGAAAGATTGATTCATCGGTAAGCGATCGACCACTCAGCCGGGCTAACCACGCGACGGCACATCTGTACTTTGAGAATCCGTACGGGGGAGACGACTCAAAAAAAGGATTTCTAACCAAGGCGTTTATGACCCACCCACCGACCAGTGAGCGGATTAATGCTCTGATGAGTCAACAGTAGTGCCGAACATTTGCCAGAAGAGAAGTAGCGGCTGCCAGTTTTAGTACATGATTATGCAAAAGTTTATTATTCGAGCACGTAAAGGCCTTATTTTTAGCTACAATAAATAGCACACAAAACTGTGGATAAGTCTACTTGACTCTGTATACCGTTTTGCTAATATATGTGTACGGGCAAAGACAGAGACATTAAAAATCAAAGTTGAGTCGGTACTTACGACAACCGCATCACTACGATGCATACACCATACACACCCACTCAACACACACATTTTTAACTCACTCTCAATCTTTCCCACACAACACATATTCATTTCATTTATAATTCTGCATTTGCAGAATTTTTTTATTACATACAGCTATTGACCGCAAGAGCTAATTAGAATAATATGTGGCTGCTGAGACATAATCCCCTTTGTTTCAGCAGGTTACCAATACAGGTAATTCCATCCCACACTCCTACGGGCCCGAGCCAGCTAAGCTCGGGCCTTTTTTATTTAATAAAATGAAAACTTTAGGTATACTGACAGCATACGTAGCATTCATAGAGGGGTGACAGAGTGGATGAAAAAAATATTATTACAGCGGAGGGATGACAGAGCGGTCGATTGTGCACGCTTGGAAAGCGTGTGTGCGTTCTTCGCACCGCGGGTTCGAATCCCGCTCCCTCCGCTGTGGTTGTATTTTTTCGCGCTCTCTGCAGAATTTGAACGAGTTGGATTTTTAAGGAGAAAAGAAAGCGCATTTCTGCGCTTTCGTGAGGCGTGGTGACGGAAATTTTGAGTCAGCAAAATTATCTGTGACCGAATCCCGCTCCCTCCGCTGTGGTTGTATTTTTTTCGCCCCCCTCAGTATTGAATAACCAACAAGTACTTCGTGTGTTTGTTGGTGGTTAAATAGGTATAATTATAAATATGACAAATACAAAGTTAGTAAAATTTAAGTTTAAATTGGGTACTAAACAAATTTGGCTAGATTGGTCAAAGGAGTTAAAGCGAAGGGAAGATGAAGTAATTGAGACACTTAAAAATGAAGGTGTTGTTTCTGAATCTTGTTATATGTCAGATGATGGCGAGCATGTTTATTATTTTATGGAAGCAGAAGATTTTGAGAAAGTAAAAAGGGCTGTTAGTGAAAATCCTCATCCTATTGACAGTGATCATAAAAAGGCCAGAGAAAGTAGTCTAGATTTTGTTTCAAAATTAGAATGTCTTTTTCATTTTAGTAACAGAAATTAACGTTATTAGAACCTTAAAACGTTATACTAAAAAGTATTAAAAACATAGTGGTATACTGGAGTCAGTTATGAAGCGCCACCACATTATCCTTACAACGGTTTTCCTAACCCTGGCTGTCATTTTTGTGGCTGGATGGTATCTACTGCCGATTGAGTTGTTTCCGGATCGCGATACAACCAACAACAGCGATATAACCCAGTACGCTGTTTGGGAGCACGAAGATCGTTGTTTCTATTTAGATGTGGCAGATACCTCTACGCTCCGGCGTCAAGGTCTCTCTGGACGCGAGTCTCTCGGATCCAACGAGGGCATGCTTTTTCTGTATCGTTTGTCGGGTGAGTACGGCTTCTGGATGCGGGACATGAACTTTCCAATTGACATCATCTGGTTGGATCGAAACGACGAGATTGTCACTATTGTATCGTCCGCATTACCGGATTCGTATCCGGAAATTTATTATCCTGACAATTCTGCCAGAAAGATCATCGAAGTCTCGGCCGGTGTAGCTGAGAAGCTCGATTTGAATATTGGCGATCGGCTAGATGTGTCCCCGGCAACCTCGACTCCGTCGGTTGATTGCGCGATGCTTTGACGATGTATTTTACAAGCATGCAAGAGAGTTTTCTTGTCGTTTAAAACCGTAAATGAAATGATCTCACCCCATTTTCTGTACTATAATTAGATACACAACTCAATACGATTACTGTACTTTACTAATTCTTAACGCCACACATTTTAAATGTCAAAAACTACATCCCAAGATTCTGATACAGCAGGATTTTCAGTCACGGAGGCTGAAAAAATTGTCGGTAATGTCCTAAAACGCGACGGTAGCAAGGTTGCGTTTGATATTGATAAAATTGTCGCTGCTATTATGGGCGCTATGAGCGAAGCTGAAGAGGGAACCGAAGACGATGCCCGACAAGTAGCTGAAAATGTCCTGATGGAGCTGGCTCGTATAAAGGATCGCTACGCGACGTTTCTGCCGTCGGTAGAAGGGATTCAGGACCATGTCGAGAAGGAGCTCATTAAGGCCAACTATGCCGCTACGGCCAAGGCCTATATTTTGTATCGGCATCGACAGGCTGAGCTACGTGAGCGTAACCTGTTTCGTCCACGTCAGAATCTCAAGCCGTACGAGTATCCCGAGCTGGCCGAGTACGTCGATGCTATCCGGCACTCCTACTGGATTCATACCGAGTTTAACTACACCTCGGATATCAATGACTACAAAGCCAACATTACGGATGTGGAGCAGAGCGCCATCAAGAACTCCATGCTGGCGATTGCGCAGATCGAGGTGGCGGTAAAGACTTTCTGGGGTGATTTGTATAAGAAGATGCCGAAGCCAGAGATCGGGGCAGTCGGTTATACGTTTGCTGAAAGTGAGGTTCGTCACATGCAGGCGTACTCACATCTGCTGGAAATTCTTGGCCTGAATGGTGAGTTTAAACACCTTACCGAGGTGCCAGTAATCAAGGAAAGAATTGATTACCTGAATCGGGCGGCAGCACCATCGCATAATGACAACGATCGCGAGTATACGCGCTCCATATTTCTGTTCTCCTTGTTTGTAGAGCATGTATCACTGTTCAGTCAGTTCCTGATCATTATGGCCTTTCAGAAGCACAAGAACCTCTTTAAGGGCATCTCTAACGTCGTCGAGGCTACCTCAAAGGAAGAGCAGATTCACGGTCTGTTTGGAATTGACCTCGTAAATCAGATTAAAAAAGAAGAGCCACGTTGGTTTGATGACGAGTACGAGCAATCGGTGCGCAACATGTGCCGGGAGGCGATGGCGACCGAGGAAAAGCTGGTCGACTGGATCTTCGAGGCTGGCGAGCTTGATTTTCTTCCTAAGCAGGTGGTGCATGAGTTCCTCAAGCACCGTATGAACAACTCCTTGAAATCAATTGGCTATGCGCCAGAGTTTGATACTGATAAAGATCTTGTGGCCGAAACAGCCTGGTTTAACGAAGAGGTGATTGCCACCAAGCATGTCGACTTCTTCCAGAAGCGCTCCATCAATTACTCCAAAAAGACGCAGAGTGTCACCTCTGATGACCTCTTCTAACGATGACCGGGGAGTGCTTATTTACCACCTAACACACAGTCACTGATATGTCATACGAATGGTTAAACGAACAGTCACAAACATTTCTCGAGCGTGGGTACCTGGTTGGCGACCAGACGCCGAAGGGGAGAATTCGCGAGATTGCTGAAACCGCCGAAGAATACCTCCAGAAGGACGGCTTCGCCGATAAGTTCGAGGACTACATGTCCAAGGGCTACATCTCATTGGCTAGTCCAGTTTGGAGTAACTTTGGGCTGGATCGGGGGTTACCAATCAGCTGCTTTGGATCTGACATTGCCGATAATATGAGCAGTATTTTATATACACAGGCGGAGGTTGGCATTATGAGTAAGTACGGTGGGGGAACCTCAGCTCACTTTGGTAATCTGCGCGAGCGTGGTGCCTCGATTTCTAACAATGGTCAGTCCAACGGTCCGGTCCACTTTATGCAGCTTTTTGACAAGATGGTTGATGTAGTTAGCCAGGGAAATGTGCGCCGCGGAAATATGGCGACGTATCTTCCGGTTGAACATCCAGACATCATGGAGTTTCTAGATATTGGTACTGAAGGAAACGAGATTCAGGGGCTGACTCACGCCGTAACAGTTGGGGATGATTGGATGCAGGAAATGGTGGACGGCGATGACGAGAAGCGCGCCATCTGGGCCAAGGTTATCCAGCGTCGTGGAGAGATCGGCTATCCGTACATTATGTTTTCTGATAATGCCAACAACAACCGACCACAGGTTTACAAGGATAAGGACATGCGTATCAAGGCCACGAACCTGTGTTCGGAAATCATGCTGCCATCAGACGAGGATCTTTCCTTTGTCTGCTGCCTGTCTTCAGTGAATCTCCTCCACTACAACGAATGGAAGGACACCGACCTGATTGAGACCGTGACGTACTTTCTGGATGCCGTTATGGAGGACTTCATCGTCTCGCTGGAACGGCTGCGTGACTCTGACGAAGAGGAGGATCAGCAGTCATTTGAGTTCATGAAACGAGCGCATAAGTTTGCCAAGGAGCACCGTGCTGTTGGGGTCGGTGTGTTGGGTTGGCACTCATTCCTGCAGTCCCGTAGCATTCCGATGGAAAGCCAGGAGGCTGATCAGCTGAACGTAGAAATATTTAAAAATCTTAAAGAAAAAACGTATGCTGCCTCCGAGGAAATGGCGCAGGTGTACGGTGAGCCGGAGGTCCTGAAAGGCTACGGTCGGCGTAATACGACGACGATGGCGATTGCACCAACTACCTCATCATCCTTTATTTTGGGGCAGGTTTCGCAAAGCATCGAGCCGCTGATGAGTAACTGTTACGTAAAGGATCTGGCCAAGATAAAGACCACCATTCGCAATCCATACCTGAAAGAAATTCTCAAGGAGAAGGGGAAGGATACGGTGGAAACCTGGGACAGCATTCGCGACAATGATGGGTCCGTCCAGCACCTGGATTATCTTTCCGAGCATGAGAAGGAGGTGTTTCGCACCTACGCAGAGATGGATCAGGCCAAGATTATTGAGCAGGCAGCGGTACGTCAGCAGTACATTGACCAGGGACAGTCTCTGAACGTACTGGTTGGTCCGGAGGCTTCGGCTAAGGATATCAATGAGCTGTATCTGAAGGCGTGGCGAAACGGGGTCAAGGCACTGTACTATCAGCACAGCATGAACGCTGCCCAGCAGCTGAGTCGGAAGAAGATTTGTGCGGCTTGTGAAGCGTAACGTAAATACCAATCTTTTGCGTGCGCACAAATAAATCCCTGCGAGGATTTTTATCCGCTCAGGCGCTCAGTTTGATAGAAATCGGACATCATACTGAGCGCCTTGCGCAAGGCTCCGAAAAAGAGGTATTTACTCAGTTCATCGATTTTATTTTCTTTGAAAATAAAATCGGAAAGGAAGTCCGAACAAAACAAGGTGCTCGCATTGAAGTTTCTTGCCTAATCTATAGTTATGTTACTCGGCTTCGTCTCTTTAAGTAAAGCTAAGAAGTATCCCTGTGCTGAAGCTAGAACAGTACATAGATAAGAGGTAATTTTTGCCCAAAAAACGACCCAGAACGGCTATTTATTTTGGTTGAAAAAAGTCGATATTGAATTATTCCATCTTATTTTTAGAGATGTTTTTTATAGCCAGCTACTGCGCACTAGTTAAACGATATCTTTTACAAATATGCAATTAAGGTTTTTGTTTAGCATCTATCAGTAAAAATAATTTTACTGATAGAAACATAATATAATACATAAACAATTAAATAATGTTTCGGTTTTAAAATCTAATTATTTATTCTTTATGTCTCAATCAGCATCTCAATTAGGGGAGGGTAAAAGAAATGTATCAGTGGATGAAGCTGAAAAAATTATTGGTAAAGTCATGAAGCGTGATGGTGCTATTGTTGATTTTAATATTGATAATATTGCGAACGCTATTTTCTCTGCAATGAAAGAGACGGAAGAGGGATCTAAATCAGCAGCAGAAAAAGTTGCCAAGCGTGTTTTAACAGAGCTCGTTCGTATCAAGGAGCGATACGCTACCTTCGTCCCTTCTGTTGAAGGAATTCAGGACCATGTAGAGAAGGCACTTATGCGAGCTGACTTTCCGCAGACGGCCAAGGCTTATATTTTATATCGAGAGAAGCGATCGCAAGAGAGAGAGCAAAAAACCTATGTAGTTCCCGAGGAGGTTAAGCAGGCGGTGGCTGAGTCAAGTCAGTATTTCGGCAGTTCTTATCAGGAGTTTATTTTTTACCGCACCTACTCTCGTTGGCGAGATGATCTCGGTCGGCGGGAAACTTGGACGGAGGCCATCGATCGGTATATGGATTTCATGCGTGAGAATGTTGGCAACAAAATAACTGAATCTGAGTATAAGGAAGTTCGTCAGGCTATGCTGGATATGGAAATTATGCCTTCGATGCGACTACTTTGGTCGTCCGGTAAGGCGGCTCGGGAGTCAAATGTTTGGGCGTACAACTGTTCTTATTTAGCACCAACTCGGTTGCGAGATTTTCCCGAAATGATGTATATCCTTATGTGTGGAGCTGGTTTAGGCTACTCGGTTGAGACTGAGAATATTGGGCAGTTACCGCAGATAATTAAGCAAACAGGAGAGCAGCTAGAGACACATGTGGTGGCTGATAATAAAGAGGGTTGGGCTGATGCTTTTCTTCATGGTCTTGAGACGTGGTATGCCGGTAAGGATATTGAGTTTGATTACTCGAAGGTGCGTCCGAAAGGGGCTCGCTTGAAGACGGCTGGTGGTACAGCCAGCGGTCCGCAGCCGCTGAAGAACTTAATGGCTTTTTCTCGTGAGAAAATTCTTGCTCGACAAGGTAAGCGACTATCAACCATTGATGTGCATGACATAATTTGTAAAATCGGAGAGATTGTAGTATCTGGTGGAGTGCGACGATCGGCCTTGATTTCGTTGTCAGATCTTGGTGACGAGGATATGCGTGATGCTAAAAAAGGGCGCTTCTTTGACACGGAACCGCAGCGAGCCATGGCCAACAACTCAGCAGTTTATGAAGAAAAACCATCACCAGGAACCTTTCTGTCTGAGTGGACAGCGTTGGTGAAAAGTAATTCTGGAGAACGCGGTATCTTTAATCGCGGTGGCCTGGAGGAGCAGCTACCCGAGCGCCGTGCAAAAATATTTCGCGAGAAAGAGGAGAATGGAGATATGAGTTTCCGGCCAGGAGTTAATCCGTGTGGTGAAATTATTCTGCAGAGCCGACAGTTTTGCAATCTTACCAATGTGGTAATACGGAAAGGGGATACCGTGAAAGAGCTGAAGCGGCGTATGCGGCTGGCGAGTCTGCTTGGTACGTACCAAGCAACCTTGACAAAGTTCAAGTATCTGTCTGAGGAATGGAAGCAGAACTGTGACCAAGAGCGCTTACTTGGCGTTGCCTTTACTGGCTATTATGACAACGAGGCGGTACGCGATGATAAGGTGATGGAGGAGCTTAAAAACGAAGCCGTAGCCGCCAATGATAAGTATGCGGAACGTCTTGGTATTAGTAAATCAACCTGTGTGACTACGGTGAAGCCAAGTGGAAACTCATCCCAGCTAACTGACACAGCTTCGGGAATGCATCCACGCTACGCTCCGTACTACATTAGACGCGTACGAATCAGCGATACTGATCCTTTGTTTAAATTAATGAAGGAAGAAGGGGTGTCGTACCAGCCTGAGGTTGGTCAGACTGAGGATACAGCCAATACGTTTGTGCTAGAGTTTCCGCTGAAAGCACCGGAAGGAGCCATCACAACTAAGGATGTTAGTGCCTTAGATCTACTTAAGGAGTGGCGCCGCGTCAAGGAGCATTACACAGAACATAATCCTTCAATCACGATTTCGGTTGGTGATGATGAGTGGATTGAAGTGGCTAACTTTCTGTATAAAAATTGGGAGACGGTTGGTGGACTGTCATTTCTGCCACGAACTGACCACGTTTACGACTTAGCTCCGTATGAGCCAATCTCGAAGGAGGAGTACGAAGAGATGGTTTCCCAGGTGCCGGATGTTGACTTTGCTAAGCTGTCCGCTATCGAGGCGACAGATAATACCGAGGGATCAAAGGAGTTTGCCTGCGTGTCTGGAGAGTGTCCAATTTAGAATAAAAAGGTTGGTTTGATTTATACACAATCAAATGTTATAATTATCATTGGTGATTGCGTAGTCGCCCCCCACCACTTTGTGCATTACGTTTACGTTTTAAAAAGTCAGAAGGATAAAAAGCTCTACATTGGAGTGACGGAAGATCTTAAACGACGTTTTGCTGAGCATCAAAATGGAGAAAATCGCTCAACGAAACATCGTCGTCCGTTTACACTTGTTTACTACGAAGCATTTAGAGCCAAAGTAGATGCTCATGAAAGAGAGCGGAAGCTAAAACAGTTTAAGAATTCGTATAAACATCTAAAGGATCGTATTGGTAAATGTATTGATAGTGCATAAAGTGGTGGGGGGAGGAAAGTCCGAACACACCCTGATTTTTTAATCTGGAGCACGTAGCGGGTAACTCCCGTCAGTCGTAAGACTGTGGTGCGAACAGTGACGCTGAAATTTGAAAGGGTTTCAGCATCCCCCACTTTTAAAGGTAGCGGATGAACTTGGTGGCAACACTAAGGTGAAACGGCTAAATCTGTACGTGTGTGCAAGGCCGTATTCCAGCCTCCGGGCTGGTCTGAGCCGCTTGAGTACAGTGGTAACACTGTACCTAGACAAATGACTACAACGGAACTTATGTAACGTAGGTTTCTAAACAGAATTCGGCTTACGGATCACCAAAATATACGAAAAAGCCACCCTGACGGTGGCTTTTTCTTTTAGCTTGACGCTGAGGTTATTCGTATATTTTTTCTTTCAGCACGCTATAATAGGAAGGCATTATGTTTAAGCGCATTCTCTTTTTTCTGAGTAAAAAAATCACTGGTTTACACCAGGCTGCGTATATTATTGGGTTCTTTACGCTGCTTAGCCAGGTCTTGGGCTTGGTGCGTGATCGTCTGCTTGCTTATAACTTCGGCGCCGATACAACGGTGGATATCTACTACGCGGCTTTCCGTATTCCGGACATTATTCTGGTTGTGGCAGGATCCGTTGTTTCCATATCAGTCTTGGTTCCATTTCTTACCAAGAAGATATCTCAGAGCAAAGAGGTTGCAGAAGAGTTCATTGATACAGTCTTCACGATATTCTTTATTGGAGTTATTACGATCTGTATCCCGCTTTACTTCCTGATGCCGAACCTGATTCCGGTTGTCTTTCCCGGAATTACGGACGCAGTAGCCCAGGCTAATCTGATCTTTTTGGCTCGGCTATTCCTCCTATCGCCAATCCTGCTGGGGCTGTCTAACATCTTTGCGTCCATTATTCAGGTACACCGGCGATTTCTTATCTACGCGATTTCACCGCTTCTCTATAATTTAGGTATTATTATTGGTATTGTGGCGCTCTACCCGTATTTCGGGATTACAGGGCTTGGACTTGGAGTTGTTCTCGGAGTGCTGATGCATGTTGGAATTCAGCTGCCGTTTATTATCAAGAAGGGGTTCGTTCCACGCTGGTTTTTTCCTGCTGACCGTAGCGAGATCTGGAAGGTGGTGCGCAACTCTTTGCCGCGAACCTTCACGCTTTCGATTGATAAACTGGCCCTACTATTTCTCGTTAGCTTGGCATCGCTTATTGGTTCGGGTTCAATTGCGATCTTTAACTATGCCTGGAACCTACAGTCGGTGCCAATGGCGCTGGTTGGGGCCAGCTATTCATTGGCGGCTTTTCCGGTGTTGTCGCAGTTGTTTGCTGATGGTGATATGAAGGGATTTATGCGCCAGGTGCAGACAGCCATCCGGCATGTTGTCTTCTGGTCGCTACCGATCCTGTCACTTTTTATTGTTCTGCGGGCGCAGATAGTTCGTACCATTCTTGGGGCTGGAGAGTTCGGCTGGCTGGCGACACGATTGACAGCGGCATCGCTGTCGCTTTTCGTGATTTCGGTAGTGGCACAAAGCCTGGTGCTGGTACTGGTTCGAGCCTACTATGCAGCTGATGATACAATGACGCCGCTGATAACCAGTGTGATTGGCGGTACGACGATTCTGGGTGGTGCCTACGGTCTAATGGCGGCCTTTCAGAATATTCCGGTATTTCGATTCTTTCTCGAGAATTTGCTGCGCGTACGCGGGATAGAAGGTACTGGTGTATTGGTGCTGCCGCTGGCGTACTCACTGGGAATGGTAGTAATGGTAGCCATCCTGTGGTACTTTTTTCAGGACAAGTTTGGTCTCTTTCCAGCTGATATGTATCGCTCGCTCTGGCAGTCAGCTGGTTCAGCCATAGTTGGTGGCTTCGTTGCCTACGGTGGTCTGCTGCTGTTTGGAAATTGGCTTGCGCTTACAACCGGGCTCGGTATCTTCCTACAGGGATTTTTGGCTGGTATTACCGGCATCGCAGCGATGATTTTGACTTTGTGGCTGATGGATAATCAAGAACTTGAGGAGATGTGGCAGGCTGTGCGTGAACGTTACTGGCATGTATCCGTAGAAGCCATCGGTCCAGCCGAACAACAATAAATTATGAATAATATCCGAAATTTCATCATAATAGCCTGTCCCACTTCGCGCAGAGCGCTTCGCGGGGCAGGTATAGACCATTTTTATCATGGATAATATTAGAAATTTCAGCATAATTGCACATATCGACCACGGTAAGAGCACCCTGGCGGATCGGATGCTGGAGGTGACTGGAACGATTTCTGATCGTGATATGCAGGAGCAGGTGCTGGACCAGATGGATCTCGAGCGAGAGCGTGGTATTACCATCAAGATGACACCGGTGACAATGAAGTATGAAGCCAATGGCGCGGCGTATGAGCTGAATCTTATCGATACCCCTGGTCACGTTGATTTTTCCTACGAAGTCTCACGAGCCATGCGAGCAGTTGAAGGTGCCGTTCTGTTGGTGGATTCGACGCAGGGTATCGAGGCGCAGACATTGGCCGTGTTGTCGATTGCTCAGGAGCAGCAGTTGACGATTGTACCAGCGGTAACCAAGATTGATGCCAAGAATGCTCGACCGGAAGAGGTGGCGCTAGAGCTGGCGGAGCTGCTTTCGGTAGAAATGGATGATATTGCTCGTGTTTCTGGCAAGACCGGTGAGGGAGTCGATGATCTACTGCGCCGTGTGATCCGGAACGTGCCGGCTCCGACCCAGCGAGATACAAAAACTTCACAAGGATTAGTTTTTGATTTTGATTACTCATCGCACCGCGGCATTGTGGCGTATACACGTATTTTCTCTGGTGAGTTCTCTAAAAATAACAAGTTGAAGCTAGTGGCGGCAGACCGTACCTTTATCCCGGCAGAGGTTGGTGTCTTCTCACCGACAGCGGTGCCCCAGAGGGAGCTCAATGCGGGATCGGTCGGGTACGTGGTAACAGGTATCAAGGAGCCCGGAGTCGTATCTATTGGTGACACAATCACAACGGCTGATGCCAGTATCGAGCCGTTGGCTGGGTATGATCCGCCACAGCCGGTGGTGTGGGCCAGCGTTTTTCCGGAAAATCAGGATCAGTTCACCTCACTCGAGCAGGCACTGGAGCGCCTGCTTTTGACTGATTCATCCCTACAGTACGAACGCGAAAAAAGTGCCGGTCTGGGTCAGGGATTTCGCTGTGGTTTTTTAGGGCGATTGCATATGGAGGTTGCTATTGAGCGACTTCGCCGTGACTATAATCTGGATCTTATTACGACTAGCCCGTCGGTAGCCTTTCGGGTGACCACGAATAATGGGGAGACCGAGACAATCCGTACGCCGTCACGCTTTCCGCATTATGGCGAGATAAAGGAGATTCAGGAGCCCTGGGTATCGGTTACCATTCGTACGCCCAACGACTACATGAGCGACATTATGAGCATTGTGTACGAGCATGAAGGAGAGGTGGTTGATACGCAGTCGGGGCAGTCGGATCGTTTGACGGTGGTGGCCGAGATGCCGCTACGTGAGCTAATGCGTGGATTTTTTACGGCGCTGAAGCAGTCATCATCGGGATTTGCTTCGCTTTCTTACGAGGTCGTGGCGTACCAGCCAGCCGAGGTGACGCGTCTGGAGGTCCTGGTGGCCGGCGAGCGGGTACCAGCACTGGCCACTATTGTTTCCAAGCAGCGGGTGGATCGTCAGGCCCGGGAAATCGTTGAGAAGCTCAAAGACTTACTACCACAGCAGGTAGTATCAGTCCGAATCCAGGCTGAGTCTCAGGGGCGCATAATTGCCTCCGAGACGTTACGAGCGAGTCGTAAGGATGTAACGGCCGGATTGTACGGTGGTGACTTCTCGCGCAAGAAAAAGAAGCTGAAGGCGCAGCGAGAAGGCAAGAAGAAACTTCAGGATCGCGTTAGCGTCCGAATTCCGTCCGAGGTGTATATAAAGATGATGCGGGATGACTAGCTCGTTACGCCGGCGATGGGGGTATATAGCAAGATCATTCCCAGAATTAGTACCACTGTCACTACGATGGTAATAATTCTCAGCATTTTTCTGTTTTCCTTTCCAAACATATATAATGTATAAAGCTAATAAATTCGTAACTTCAGTATAATGCCTCGACGCACTACAAACAAATTACAACGGGTGATTTATTCGATTCCTTTTTTGATTTTTCTAACGGTAATGGTGGTTTTGGTAGTTATGGCGGCCTGGAATATGTATCAGACCAGCTACGGAACCGAGCAACGTCTAGAGCGTCTGCGAGCCGAACACCAGGAACTTCAGCAGCGAGAGGAGATTGTCTCTAATGATGCGTTGAACGTATCCACCGAGCGTGGATTGGAGGCTGAGATTCGCGAGAAGTTTTCAGTAGCTGCGGAGGGGGAGCGGGTGATTGTACTGGTTGATGATAAGGATCAGCCGGCGACCACGACCGAACCAGAAGCTTCATGGTGGCAGAGGACACTTTCCTCTATCTGGCCATTTTAGAGACGGTCTAAATATGCTATAATCCTGTTAATTATTCATCATTAACCGCGGAGTGGAGAAATACCCGGACACACTTCGTTTAATATTTATATGAAAAAAGTTACCATTTACTCTACACCGACATGCCAGTACTGCGAGGCGGCAAAAGAATACATGAAGGAGCACGAGATTGATTACAAAGATTACGATGTATCTTCCGACACCGACCGACGCAAGGAGATGATTGAGAAGTCAGGACAGATGGGCGTTCCGGTTATCGTCATTGGTGAGGAGATGATGGTTGGATTTGAGCAGGACAAGTTTGAGGAGTTACTGGCGTCACAAAGCGAAGAATAACTCGTACCCCTGTTTTGCTTCGGCACGAAAAGACGCCCAGCGGGCGTCTTTTCTCATATCTCAGCCTCGCTCCTCCGACACATGTCGGAGACCATGCTCGCTTGGCTTACGAAGTCCGAACAAAACAGAGTACTCGCTTTATAGTTTCCTACACAAACTACGAATGCGTATAGACTTTTGAAGGGACGTGCTGTATTTATTGTCTCTCTGCCAGGAGTCGAACCTGAATTTGGTCCTTAGGAGGGACCCGTTCTATCCAGTTGAACTACAGAGAGATATCGGCATAATAGCATTTTAGCCACAAGATGTACGAATGGTCTATTTTTGCTATACTAGGTCTATGGAAAATAAGGACTTTAAAAATATGGAGCAGAATATGGAACGCAAGCTTCGCGAGACCAGAGAGCTGGCTGAACGCAACAACGAAATACTGCAAAAGCTGTACCGTTCGATGATGTGGAGCAGAGTTATGTGGGTTCTGTACTTAGTGATTATTATCGGTATAGCAATCGGAGCCTTTTACTTTCTGGAGCCGTACTGGGACACGGTTATGGAGGCGTATGACAGTGTCCGTGGTCAGATTCAGTTCTCAACTCCACAGGGATAGTCTATAATTGTTTTTGTGCTTTTCTTCAATACGTTAAGCACTGCTTGGCGTATTGACTGAGATTACATTGAAAAAATAATCTCAGATGGGTATATTAAAGTAGATCCGTAACAATACGCTGGAGTAGCTCAGGGGATAAAACAGCATCTGCTTGCTGTTTTATCCGATCTACCTGCAGGGTAGAATCGCGTATGTTCCGCCTTTGCGGAACCAGCGATAGGAGGAAGAGCTTGCTCTAGCCCTGTGGAATAAAAAGAATTAGTTTCGTTTCATTGTTTTGTGGGTTATATTAGTACATACGCTGGAGTAGCTCAGGGGTAGAGCACCTGTTTGAAGCACAGGGTGTCGTCGGTTCGATTCCGGCCTCCAGCACAAACGAACGGAGTAAGTGCAGTGCTGGAGGAACACGCAAATTTCTTTGCGTGTGTCCGGATATCGAAAGGCGGAGCTTTATTTGAGTTTGGCGATGCCAAGGCGAAAATAGCGAGCCGGGGTCGAGAAATTTTCTCGTCAGAGAAAATATTCGTGACCGATTCCGGTCTCTGTTCAAAACTTTAGTTTTCCCGTGGAGGAAAGCAGCGAACGAAGTGAGTTTGAGTTCGAGAGGTTTTTAAAGTCGAGGGGTCGGGAACAGAAGTTGTGTTTATGTGAGCTTCCGGCCTCCAGCACCACTTCGCTCTCACTATGTTCGACCTTCGCGGTGCGGGGCACAAAACAGGTAAAAAAATATTATTCACCAAAGAATGATGCCCGATTCTCGACGGTTCTATCGCAGACCTCACGGAAGCGTTTTGGCGCTTGGCTACAGATCTCTTTACCAGCCGCGAAAGACCCTGATTGATTCATATACATACCGGCGACACCTGCCACACATCTTTCCTGATTGCTAAAGGATCCCGCCTGTCTGCACAAAGAAAAAACTGTATCAATATTATTCATGTTTCGCTTAATAGCCTCGGACCCAACTCCGTGAATGCAGGTGCTCTCATATCCAAGCTCAGCCTCTTTACAGGCGTCAAACACATCCGTTAACTCCATTCCTCCTGTCTGTGACAGGTAGGTGGGCATATACAAATAACAGTCACTTTTTCCCGTGTCTCGCTGGGAGCAGGTGCGAAACGGGTCATCTTTGTCAACAAAGTCTGGTTCCTTGGCAAGAATTTCTAGGTTAAACACCTCCATATAGACACCATTTCGGCAACTACCCGCTCCGGATGGCCGAAAACCCTCCTCACATAGTTTCAATGATTCGTCTAGATCTCCACCGGTGAGGTACATGAAGCCGTGCCCAGCACCATGCTGACACTGCCATAAATCAAATGGTCTTCCACCAACTTCAGCGTACCGATTACACTGTGCTGCCAGACCCGATAGCGGTTCAGCGGTTGTCTGAAAGTATGATTCAAACAAGCCATGGATGTAGCCGGAGTTACAAAAATCACTCTGGAATGCTATGGCCTCATCGAAGCTTCCGTACTTATCGAAGGCGGTATGACCTACCTCGTGCAGGATGTCGTGGCACAGCGCTGATGTGCGTTCGTTCTCCGCGGACGCTTCGCGCAAGGCCTGGATTGCCTCGCGCGGATCCTGTTCCATCACGATTGCTTCGTAACGATTTTTGAGGTCTTTGTAAAAATTACTGTCGGTGCTACCCGTATTAAGCAACACTTCTTCATTAGGAGAGGAGAAGATGTTGATAATACGGTAGTAAAAATTTCGGTATGAATCCATTATGAAAGAGAAGAATCCTCTTTTTTTAGTTTCACCAGCAGCCACCTCCTGAACAGTAACTTCGCCAACTAAATGCGGCCAGAGATGATTGTGATATCCAAAACTACCCTCTTTTTCGAAAACAAATGACCAGGATTCACCAGCCGGAATTGCTTTGCAGGCATCAAAAACTGCGGATGCATCATCTGTGCAATGTTCTCCTATATCTGTATCGTCGTACAGCGTATGAGAAGGGTGATCATTCGTGGCCGGCCAGTGGCCGTCGTCACCAACGTTTTCAAAGATAACCTCGGTTCCGGGCTGTATAGTAATTTTTTGTGGATCGAAGCCATCCTGATCCATGTGAATGATTACCTTATTTTCGGCTTCACCTTCGTGTGCAGATGCCGACGTAGCTAGTCCTGTTAGTGCAAAAACCACCGTCAACAATAGAAAGAATATAACCGGTTGACTGATTTTTATTATCGAATTCATATGTATCTATATTAGCAGTTATGTAAATAAAAAACCCGCCAGAAGCGAGTTTTTAAAAAACAAAATTATACTGCCTGTCTTTACTGACTCTTGATCTCCAGCTTTGTTTCGTTGTGCTTGTTGATTTTCGGTAGGGTAATGGTCAGTAGTCCGTGATCCTCAGCAGCATTTGATTCCTCAACCTCGACTTCTTCTGGTAGGGTAATAGCTCGGGAAAAAGATCCCCAGTACAGCTCGCGGTGGAGGTACTCATCCAGTGATGCGTCGCTTGGTGCTTCGCGTCGACCGCGGATAACACACTGTTCACGTGTTATGGATACATCCAGCGCATCTGGGCGGACACCGGCCACCATGGCTTGAACCACGATGTGCTCGGGTGTTTCGTAGACATCTACTGCCAGCTCGCCCTCATCATCGGTGTAGGTTTCGGGCTCTCCGGCATAGACATCTTCACCATCCCAGGTGTCACCAGCGTCATGGTAGTGATCGTCTCCGTGGTCATCAAACTCGTCATGAAAGTCATCGTGCTCACCAGCTTTTTCCTCATACTGTTCTTCAGTATTGATACCGCCGGTAAGGCGTTCAAAAAATGATTTTTTACGTCGAGGCATAGTATGTGTATTACGTAAATGGATAAGGAACGGTCTTTTTCTTCTGCATTCGTTTGATACCTTCGAACACGAGCATCAGGATGATAACGGCGACCCAGACGAATGCGAACACCTGCAAAATTGTCGCTTGTGCTGTACCCATTATAAGCAGATTGAACCCCCAGTGCAATAAGGTAGCAGCAATAAGCCCGAGGGCGGTAAACTCATGCCGGATTCGCTTGTTTCTGTAATATGAGGCTGCAATTAGGGCTCCCATCACACCAGAAGAAACGACATGAACCAGCGTGGCACCAACAAAACGCAGACCGCCGCTGAGAAAGCTGCTTAAATAGGCAGCTTCGGATACCGGGATGAGAAGAAAAAGGCTATTTTCCATGGCGGCAAATCCCAGTGCTACCGTAATAAGATAGATCATGGCGTCAATTGGCTCATCAAAGACGTTCATCCGCAGCGCGACGATCCAGGCGGCGGCAAACTTCAGCGCCTCCTCGACAAAGGCCCAGCCCAGCAGCACTTCACTGGTAATCTGGCCGCCGGCAAAGTCCTGGATAATGCCCTGGATTACCATCGCAATGAAGACCGTAAGCATTCCGGCCATAAAGGTTTCTATCAGTCGACTGCGCGGTTCTGGGTGTGGATCTTCATGGTTAAAAAACCACAACCACAGCAGTGCCGGCAGCAGCCCACCAAAGAAGGCGTACACAAGTGTGGGTAGTGTAAAGGAGATCATGATTATGCGTTCGTCTTTTTATCAGCGTTTGGCCAAGTAGTGATAGTTAATAACCCGTCGGTATCCGGAAGTTCCTGCCACAACGTCTCGGTGAGGTGCGGCATGAACGGGTGCAGTAGCGTTAGACTGGTGGTGAGAATTTCATACAGCGTGAAAAGCGCCGAGGCTTTCTCTTTCTCGTCCAGATCCTCGCCGTAGACCTGGCCTTTGGTGGCCTCGATAATCTCATCAGCAAAGACATGCCAGAAGTATTCATACATCTTTTCGGCTGCCAGGTTGAACTGGAATTTATCGATATTGGCAGTGACTTCATCAACCTTGGCTGCTAGCTGATCCAGGTACGCCTGGTGTTCGCCGGTAATCTCGGCCGGTTTTTCGTGTGTGTAGCTGTCGGGCAGGTTCATCATGACAAACTTCGTGGCATTCCAGATTTTGTTGGCAAACTTGCTGAACTTTTTTATCTTCTCGTCGGATATATTCGAGTCTTGCCCGGGGGTGGTGCCGTCAATCAGCGCCATTCGCAGCGCATCAGCCCCGTGCTCATTAATGACGTCTACAGGATCCATGGTATTGCCAAGGGATTTGCTCATTTTCACCCCTTCGCCGTCGCGGACTAATCCATGAAAGTAGACATCTGTGAATGGTACGTCTTCCAAAAGAAAGCCGGTCATAAGAATCATCCGCGCTACCCAGAAGAAGATAATATCGTACGCGGTTACCAGCATATTTGTTGGGTGAAAGCGTTTGAAGTCCTTAGTCTCTTCTGGCCACCCCAAGGTTGAGAAGGTCCACAACCCGCTGGAGAACCAGGTGTCCAGTGTGTCGGAATCCTGAATATACTTTGCACCGCAGTGCGGACACGGAAACTCAGCATCGTGAGATTTGTCCGAAACTATAAATGGTTCGCACTTAGAAACATCTTCCTCACGACCTTCAATAGGGACACATTTAGATTCGTGGTACCAAACTGGAATCCTGTGACCGTACCAGATCTGCCGGGAGATACACCAGTCGCGTAGGTTGTCTATCCAGTGGTTGTAGTTTTTTTCAAAGCGGTCGGGAGTAATATTAATCTGCCCACTGGCGACAGCCGTCTGCATCAGCTCCTTCAAGGTGATCTCCTCACCAGCTTCAATCCCGTCTATCTTTGAACTTTCGACTTTAAACTTTTTACTTACATTCACAAACCACTGCTTTTTTGGCAGGTGCTCGATGATGGCGTCGGTGCGTTCGGCGCGGCCAACGTTCTTGGTGACCTCCTCGGTCTCCTCGATTAGCTCAGCTTCATCCAGCTTCTCTACAATAGCTTTCCGGGCTTCATTGACTGTCATGCCGGCAAAGTCACCAGCTGCAGCAGTCATCCGCCCATCCTCGCCAATAACCTGCTTGAGGGGAAGGTCATGCCGCTTGGCGATATCCCAGTCGGTCATTGAGTGGGCCGGGGTAACACCCACGGCACCGGTTCCGAAATCTGGGTCGATTTCATCATCAGCCACGACCTGAATTTCTAGATCAACACCCAGGAAATTGGCTTCTAGCGTCTGACCGACGTACTCGGCGTAACGCTCGTCGTCGGGATGGACGGCGATAGCGGTATCACCAAGCTTGGTCTCCGGCCGTGTGGTCGAGACGGCGATAGGGAAATCAGCATCATAACGAAAGGTCCAGAAGGAGCCCGTTTCCTCGACGTGGTCGACCTCATCATCAGAAACGGTCGTGCCACCGACCGGGTCCCAGTTAATTACCCGATCACCACGGTAGATCAGCCCGGCCTCGTACATGCGCCTGAAGGCGGTGCGAACCGCCTTTTCGCGAGCTTCATCCAGCGTAAAGGCCTCTCGTGACCAGTCGACTGATGCGCCCATTTTCTCGAGCTGGGCGGTAATGGTGGCATGGCTTTCGACTGCAAATCCCTCGACTTTTTTCAAGAACTCCTCGCGCCCGAGGTCAAAACGGCTCTGGCCGGTTTCTTCCTTTAGCTGACGCTCAACCTTGGACTGGGTGGCGATGGCGGCGTGGTCGGTACCGGGAAGCCACAAGGTCTCCTGGCCGCACATGCGGTGGTAGCGGGCCAGAATATCCTGCACCGTCACCATCATGGCGTGACCAACATGGAGCGTGCCGGTTACATTCGGTGGTGGCAGCACCATAGAAAAGGGCTCTTTATCGGAATCTACGTTTGGCTGATTGTCTGGATTGAAGCAGTCGGCATCCTGCCAAGCCTGCTGCATCCGTGCTTCGTGATCGGCTGGGTCATACTGTCCATCAAGATTTTTTGGTATATCCATATGTGGATTATTGTAGCATCTGAGTGATTTCTTTTCACATTTCCGCTTATTCTGCGCAATTGAATATTCTCATTACGTTAAATGTTGGACACTTAACGTAAGAAGTATTTTTCAACATTAAATTTTGCACACTCTGGCCGAGTAACAAGAGATGGAAAAGCAGGGTAGAGAATTAAGCCTGGATCCGCTTAATTTATTTCCTAATAGGCTTTTGCTATTTGCATATTTTATTTGTAACCAATATACTTAATTACCAAGCAATAATGCGTTTTTAACTGCACGCGTACATTATTGATTATTATCTGAGTATTTGATGGCTAAAGTTAGGCTTACAAGTCATGCAATTGAACGTATATCACAGCGAGGTATTAGTAAAAAAAGAGTGAAGGAAGTTATTAAGAATTCAGAAAATTCAAAAGCTGCAGGTGATGGTAAAATGATAGCACGCCATAAAGGAAATTATGATCAACCAGTTGAAGTAATTTATGTACAACAATCCCCAAACACATTTTTAGTAGTAACCGCATATTATGCAAGTTAAATACGACAAAGAAATCGATGCAAAATATTTCAAGATTAAAGCTGGTAGTGTAAAAGCTACGCAGAAGCTTAATGATTGGCTTTTTGTTGACCATAATGAAAATAATGAAGTTATCGGCTTAGAAATACTAGATTCATCACAACATCCTGTAAGCGTAACTGTGCAGAAAGGTGATTTTTTTGGATGCTTTACCGAAGAATTAAAGCCTGTTAATCAAGGTGGGGAGGAATCAGAATATGTAGCTTCCTTTGAATTGGACAAAAAGGAAAAATCTCTTGCATAATTAGTGTGTATCTTATGTCAAAGAAAAATAAAGAAACTAATAAAAATTCTCGACAAATACAGTTTGTATGGGGATTGCTTTGTAAATTATCCTCTATCGATCAAGAAAAAAATAATATTTCACTATTTAATGTTATAGATCAACTCAATTTACCTAAAAAAGTTTTTTCAAATGAATCAGAAGATCAAGAGTCTGTCTCGATTAATCACGAACTGGTTATGGTCTTCAGAAGGGTTCTGCCTTTACATGTTTCTAATCAAAAAATTCAAGCTGATTGCAAAATAACGCTGATTGATCCAAAAGGTGAAGAATTGCAAGAAGTTGTCATTCCTCTGGTATTTAAGGAGAAATCTCGAAGATCAAGAATGCGAATTCGCACCAATGGAATTCTCATTTCATCTCCAGGGAGCTATGTTTATAAGATTGAAGTAAGGAATCCTGATGCAGATAATTTCCATAAAATGGGAGAAATACCACTTGAGGTCTTATCTGTTCAAGAACAAGATTCGTAGATAAAAGCTATGACTGCTTATGGTTCTAGGTAAAAGAAGACGAACCCGGCTTTGATCTACTTGAGATCCAGTGGCAGAATCCACCTGAAATTACCACGAAAAAGCCTGGCGACCGAGCGGTGAAGTATTATGAATTTTAAGTTTTTAGGACAAGAGAAGTTTTCTGTAGATGTCGGACTTCTAACAGAGCTGGGTGATATAGTAGATGTACATGAAAAAAGACTTCGATACAGTTTGGGAGGATACGCTGAAGCCAGCACTTCAGTCACTGGAGCCGAAACGGAAGAAAATGGCAGCTAAAAGTGGCTTTCTGATGCTGGGTGTGTTCGCTTTAGCTAGCGCAGCCATTATGTCCGAGCTAGGAGTATCGGCATACTATAATTTAATCCCGCTATTTTTCATATTTGTTGCAATTATTGGTGCATATTTAAATAGTACTGATTACAGCAAGCCTTATAAGCAGATTGTTTTCTCAGCACTTGCCGAGGTCTCTGATCTTGACTGGGAGTATCATAAGCCGGATAAGAAAACTCGGTTGACCGCCAAAAAAGCAGTGTCTGACAGTAAGCTTTTCCAGCATGCGGGAAGGGTTTCGCGTGGTGATACACTGACCGCGACAATGGATGGAAACCAGCTCGGTGTCTACGAGGTAACCGTTGCTCCGAAGTGGACCGTTCATCAGGAAAAGGAAATACTATTTTCAGGATTGCTAGCAACTGTAAAGGTCGATACCAGCTTCTCTGCCGAAACTTTTGTAATAACCACCGCTGACGATGTTCCGGTGGCAAAAGAAGCTGTCGAGTCATTCCAGCCGGTCGAGCTGGAATGGGGCGAGTTCGAGAGGTTTCTGTCTGTTTTTAGTACTGATCAATCAGCTGTGCGCGAAATATTTACTCCAGATTTCATGGCGATACTGTATGACTGGTGGAAGCATCATGATAAGCGACTTCGGTTGGCTTTTGTTGGGTCTTATATCTATATCGCCATTCCAGCAGTAGAAAATTTTGAGCCAGAGCAATTTGTATCTGCACCACATCAGGATTCAGCAATCAAGGATATGTTTGATTTTGTTAAATTTATAGAGGATACGGTAGAGCTCGTCACAAAAGAGAACGGAAAGCGATTGTAGTGCTATATAACAAATGTGAAGTGTCCGACACTTAACATCTGGATGGGTGGAGACATCGGATGTCTGTGGATTCGCTAAATAACTCAACCGGTTGAGTTATTTAGCCGAGCGGCCGGATTTGTGGTTTTGGTCCGGAAATGGCGATGATTTGGCAAATATGGCCAGCGTTTTAGAAAGGAAAAATGTTTTGTCCTTTATGTATTTTAATGTCGTTTACGAAATAGCAATGGTTCAAGCGGTCGTTTATCGATTCTACCGCTAAACGCCGAATTTCCCATTTTCTTGACGGGTGGTTCCTCTGTAGACAATAATGTAAGTAGCCTGTTTTCGCGGTACGTATAGCCGTTTTTTCTAGCTTATAGCTATTACTGGTCGACACGATAAGCTCGTGTTCGGCGGTTAGGTAACAAAAAGCACTAACGTAGTGCTGGCGATTGTGTATTGTCTGTGCGGACGTACACCGCTTGCGCCTACGTGCATGGCTATCGAAGTACCAAGGAAAAGACACGCTACTTCTCAACCCATCAGCAATTGAGGTTTCGGCTTCAATGGTTGTGGATTGGGCGGTAGCAACCGCACAATTGATTATTTAATTATTACTAATCTAAAGAATGAATATTATGAGTTATAAACGAATTCTAGTGAGTGTCAGCATGATCGCGTTTGTTGGTGCCCTGGTTGTGGGTGCTACTGGTGCGTTCTTCTCTGATACGGAGACATCGACCGGCAATACATTTACTGCTGGTTCAATTGACCTGGTTCTCAGTAACGAGAGCTACCTTGAAACCAACGGAGTGGTTGCATTGGCTGATGATTCAATGAATTGGAACGTTGACGAGCTAGGAGACATCGGCGACGGTGATCTCTTCTTTAGTTTTGACGACGTAAAACCTGGTGATCTTGGAGAGGATACTATCTCTCTTCGTGTTGACACCAATGATGCCTGGGCATGTATGAGTGCTGATATCGTGAACGCTACAAGTGGTGGGCACGAGGATGCGCTAAATACTGAAACAGGTGATCTTCCAGGTGAGATTGAGTTTGCTTTCTGGATTGATGACGGCGATAACGTCTACGAGGACGGTGAAGAGATTGTCTGGAATGGTCCTGTAAGCGCCAATGGCCTGTTTGATGGAGGTTGGAAGGCACTTGCCGACAGCACTGAAAGCCTGTTCGACAACACAGGCGAGAACGGTGAGCTTGTTGGTGAGCAGGAATACCACCTTGCTAAGGCGTGGTGTCACGGTGAACTGACACCTGTAGGTGCAGATGAAGGAAGTGATAATCCACAAGAACGTAACGAGACAGGATTTACTTGTAATGGAAACGTTATCGGAAATGGTTCACAAGGAGACTCGTTTGACGTAGATGTTGAATTCTACGCCGTACAGTCACGAAACAACACTGACTTCCAGTGTAGTTCACTTGGTGATGATGCGGGCGAAGTTCTCAGTGAGAGCTTTTCTTCTGACCAAGGACACGTAAGCAGTCTTGGTAATTACAATGGAAACGATTGGGAAATTGATGAAACGTTTACGTTGACAGATAATGAATACTATCCAGGAAACTTCACTCTAAACATTGAAGAAGACGGTGATGACATAGTATTCACTGCGTCTACTCCATTTGAGGTTGATGGAAGTGGTGTTAGTTTCGCGCTCCTCTTTGACGCAGACAACAATGGTACTGCTGATTTCCAGTTTGAGTACTCTAACGATAGCTGGAATTATCAGGCAGTTTCAGGAACTAGCTGGGACCCAGGAGCATCTGCCCTTACTGGACAATCAGCAAGCGAAAATGCAAATAAAGATGAGTTTACGGTAACAATTCCAGGAACTGATCTTAGCAACACATTTCGCGTAGCTGCTCACGCGACAGAGAACGGAAGCCCTGTAGGACCAGGAACTCATGTTGGAATGGCTATTCCGACAAGCACAGACATATTCGACACGACCAATGATTCTAGCTGGACCAGTAGTGCAAACTACCAAGAAGTGACGAAATAGTCCTACATCAACCTCACCAATCAGTGAGGTTTGTTGCTAATTACAAACATTAACGAACAAAATTATGAACATTATGAGCTATAAACGAATAATGATGTCCATCGCCGTGATTGTGGCTGTTGGTGCCGGAGTGGCCGGTATCACGGGTGCTTTCTACAGCGACACCGAGACATCTGAAGGAAACATCTTCACCGCTGGATCGATTGACCTGAAGGTGGATCATCTCAGTCAGACCTACAACGGTGTTGATTGTGAGACGTGTAGCGTGGATCTCTACAGTGGTACCCACACGCAGGTAGTTGGTTCGAATGATACTGCTTCTAATGATGGACCATTTCCACAAGACGCAGTAGAAGTTGCAAATCCGCATAATAACTGGGCAGATGAGAGCCTACATGCTCCTGCTCAGTGGATCTGGGAAGACAGCGAAACTGATCCTAATGACACACAGAATGATGCCGAATACACCTTTGAAGAAACCTTCGAATGGTTTGGATCGGTAGCTGGATTAAATCTTGATCTGGGACTAGGAGCCGACAATGGTTACAAGATCGTACTTAATAACGTTGTAATCGTTGATGAACTAGATGAAGAGCATAATTACGAAAATGTAGTTCAGCTTACAGCTGGTCAAAAAACTACCTTTGAAAACGCTCTTTTGCAAGGTGAAAACGTGCTACAGATTACAGTAAGAAACCACGCTGGTGTATCCAATCCGGATAATAATCCAGCAGGACTCCTCTACGCATTTTCTATCGAGAATGCGGAGTGTGAAGATGGTGTAGATGGATTCCAACAGGCATGTCAACTTTGGTCAGAAACTGACCTAGATGGAAGCCATACATTCTGGAACTTCGGTGACATCAAGCCAGGAGATTACGGATCAAACGTCATTAGTCTTCATGTCTATGACAATGATGCGTATCTGTGTATGTTCCCGCATGGTGAAGAGCAAAGTAGCCCAAATGGTGGCAATATTGCCGACTATATAGAGGTATTCACCTGGAATGATATGGACAATGACGGAAATTACGACCCGAATGATAGCGAGTACGAAATTCAGACGACAACTCTAGGTAGTCTTGAAAGTCTTGCTAACTACGATCCATCAAATGAGAATTTCCTAAGTGCCACATCGACAGAGTACATTGGCCTTTCCTGGTGTGCTGGAACGATCGATGTTGACGAGACGACTGGTGACATTTCCTGTGATGGTTCTGAAGTTGGAAATGATGCACAGGCAAGTTCCTTTTCTTCAAGCTTTACGGCTTATGTAGAGCAGGTACGAAACAACGGAAACTTCAGCTGTGATGCAGGTCTACCAGCATCTGAAGGTGATACTACGGATCAGACCTAGTACGAGCTCAAACTTCGAGCCTCCGCGCACCCTTCTGGTGCGTGGTGCTCGGGGCTTGATTGGTCTCGGGGAGAAAGAGACTATTATAATGTAATTTAAATTAATAATGAATTATTCGAAAATCTTACTTAGTATTGGAACAATAGCCGTAGTTGGTGCAGTGGCTGCCGGTGTAACAGCTGCTTTCTACGCCAGCGAAGCCGAGTCGCAAGGGAACACCTTCAACTCTGGAACGCTGAATCTAGAAATAAACCCATTACAGGCTTCTGGCGGATGGGGTAGCACAATTTTGGGTGTTGATACACCAGGATACGGCGCGCTTAACCCAGGAGGTGACAAAGCTGACCTATCTACAGGGTTGCGGAACGTTGGTACATCCGACGCTGCAGCTATTGGCTTGGCAGTAGAGCACACACTTGAGGAAAATAATATTGCCGACCAGATGCGCATTACCCAGCTAGACTGGAAGGGTGAAAGTCTTCTGGAAGGTGGAGCTGGCGCCAACATTGGTGAGTATACGGCACCAGCAACATGTGACATAACTGTTGATGACGATGATAGTGAAACGATTCAAACTAACGGTATTGATCTTGCTTCTTTAGGTGAGACTGTCTGTGTTGAAGCTGGAACATATAATGAAGACCTAACGATTGATAGAGGCATTACACTAGCTGCATTGAATGCACCTGATTCAACTAACAGGGCGACGATTGAGGGTCGAATTGATGTTGATGTTAATGACGTTACTATCCAAGGATTCGAGATAACGAACCCGAATGTTGGGAATGGTGTTGTGCTTAATAGCGTAACTGGGGGTGTAATTAACCACAATATCTTTACCGCTATTGGATCGGGATCAAATTCAGGTACTTCACAAGCCGTATACTTAAATTACTCTTCAGCTGAGGTTACAAGTAATGTTATCTCCAACGTAGGAAATCTCAGTGCTAACGGTTCATCCAAAGGTATCTTTATCGGTGATTCCTCTGGATCAGCAACTCTATCTGGAATTGTAATTGAGAATAACTCAATTACCGACATAAAGGCTTCTACGAATACCTTTGCTAATGGTGGTAAAGGTGCTTACGGTGTGCTAATCAACCACGGTGGAGTTACGGATGGTGTCAGCATTTCCAACAACACGATTGTTGATCTAGAAGGTCTGTGGTCGCACGCAATTGGTCTTGAGGGCGATACACCGAATGCAATAGTGACCCTTAATGACATCAATGACATTGTTGACCACAAAGGAAACACCGATGCAGTGGCTGTCTTCTTTGAAAGCAATCCAAGTGCTGCATCGGTATTAGTGAATGAAAATAATCTTGTTGCACCACTCGGTGTTGCAGTTCACTCAAGTCTTACGGGTCTTGCAACAATTGACGCAACAAACAACTGGTGGGGTGACTTCGATGCAACTGATCAAATCTCTACACCGGATGGAACGATTGATTACAGCCCGATTGCTGGTGGTCCACACGTTGGATTTATCAATGGAACCGACCAGAACAGCAACGGCTTTGCCGACTTACGCGATCTCGAGCTCAGTCCGATCGTGAATGCCGAGCCAGGTCTAGATGCAGGTGATACTGATCAGCTTGACTTCTTTGTCCAGCTGGACGGACCGACAACTGGAAACTCTTACCAGGACTCTGACCTAACGTCTGACTTTACCTTCACACTCGGACAGATAGTTCAGTAACGCTTGAACCTCGAGTCTCCAAGCCCGAAAGGGCTTGGTCCTCGGGGCTTAAGAAAGTCCCATCGTTCTTTCACGTAGACATATGCTGACAAGCCTAAAAATGCTCATTATCTCATGAAAAGCCTAATGAAAATTGGATATTCCTACTTCGCTCGGAGAGCTACGAAGGGCGAGATGTACCAGAACATTACGCAGGCGGGTAATAGCCATATGACAGCAACTATATGAAAAGCTTAATGAAGATTGGATACTACGCATTTTTTACCGCCGTCATTGGTCTGGGGATTCTTCTGTTGGCGACGCTGGTGCCGGTCCCTGGTAACTATGAGGTGAAGATCGTCCAATCCGGCTCGATGGAGCCAGCCATTCAGACGGGTAGCGTCGTCATCGTTCGGCCGACTGATGATTATGCAGTAGATGATGTGATCACCTACGGGCCGGATACGGCGGATCAGGTGCCGACCACCCACCGAATTATCGACATGCAGACCGATGGTGGCGAGACGACCTACACCACCAAGGGCGATGCCAATGACTCCCCGGATCCGCGCGCCGTCACCGAAAGGGAGATTGTCGGCAAGGTCCTGCTGAGCATTCCGTATCTGGGCTTCGTGCTTGATTTTGCGCGACAGCCGATGGGATTTGCGCTTCTGGTTGGTCTGCCGGCAGCCATTGTGATCATTGATGAGCTCGTCGTTATCTACCAGGAGGTGAAGGGAAAGCGCCGAGAGGAAGACCCCACTCCCACGTCACCTGATGAGGAATCAGGCCCCGCACCCACGTCATCTGACGACTCCGGTACCGTAGATAAAGACGGCACAGGCGAGGGGGCAGGCCCCGTAGAATCGGAGAAGAATAAAGAGAAATAATGTGATGAATTTCGATAACTTACAAATTAATTTTGATACAAAAAACGCCCTACCACGGCTGGGTCGGCAGCTTTATCATGTTGCACAAGCCGGGTTGGCATTACTTCTGGCGGTGGGGCTGAACATGACCGGCTTTGGCTTTATGGCAGAAACAGCCATGGCGTATTACGGCGATTACGAGCTGTCGGCCGGGAACAGCTTTACGGCGGCGATGCTTGATTTCAGTATTTCTAACAATGAGCGCGAGGGCTACATCGGGCTGGAGGCAGACGGGGATATCGATGATTTCTCTTCGGTGGTGCAGTCGCACCCAGACAGCCTGGATATTCAGTACGCGGTGAGAGCGGAGCTTGTGGATGGCGACCCGGATTTCTGCCAAGCCCTTGATTTTAAAGTTATCCATACAGGAACAGACTTTTCGGATGGAAAAGATTCCGATCCTAATTTTGGTTTTAATACCAACCACTCAATTCTCGACGTAACCCGAGCGACCACGACGGATATGGGAACATATGAATTTAAAGACATCGATCTTTCTGATGAGGCGTCCGCCTTTGCTCACGGAACGAAGTGTGATGTCGACCTGGTATTTACGGGCTGGCGCGATGGTATTGATACACCGGCCGAGTCAGGCTACACCGATGAGGAGCGGATTTCGCTGCGGCTAAAAAATCGGATGGTGGTGATGAATGAGTTTTTACCGAATCCTGATGGCGAGGCTTATGGTGTTGATTTTGGTCATGATAGTACTGACAATACCAGGCCGAAAGGCGAGTGGATCGAGCTGTACAACAACAGTGAGGTACCGCAAGATGTTTCTGGCTGGTACTTTAGAGATGATACAGAAACGGGAACCGTATCTATTTCGGCAGGAAATACCAAGCCGGCAACCACCACGGTACCAGCCGAGGGATGGTTGGTGGTGTATATGCAGAAAGCCTTTTTGAACAATACCGGTGATACGTTTATGCTGAAGGATGATTCGGGTGAGGTTGTGGATGAATATACCTACGGTGAGGGTGAGTACTGTGAAAAGGAACCAAGCCCGAATGCGACCAACACTACCGCAGCCAGCGGTGACTGCAACTCGGTACCACCAAACAAATCATACGCGCGAATTCCGGATGGATTAGGTGCCTGGGTTGACCCGATTCCAACCCCAGGGGAGATGAATACGCTGGATCAGCCGGAGGAACTGTCCTTGCAGGCTGACGTAATGGGTACCTCAACCGCCGCCACTACCACCGCAACATCAAGCGATAAAACTGCCTCATCAACCGAGCAGACTAACCAAAACGCTAGCTCAACAGCTACCTCGACAGATACGTCCAGTTCTACTGGCGGTGGAGGGGATGCTGATGGGGAAACTGCCGGTACCTCTACGGCGACCACGACAGATGAGATAAATGAGACGGCCAGCTCGACCACGGCTACCAGCACAGATGATACAGCCAGCTCGACTATGGCTACTAGCACGGATGAATCTGCTACCAGCAGTGATCTTGTCGATGATACGTCGGCAACAACCTCGGCGACAACTACAGATGACCCCACTCCCACGTCGTCTGACGACTCCGGCGAGGGGGCAGGCCAGAAGGATGATAGTGATGATTCTGCAGCCACAACATCAGACCCGATAGAATCAGAAGAGAAAGCAACGAGCACCAAGAAGGATTCTGACACCGAGGACCCCGAAAAGGAATCAGGAGATTCCAACGAGGCAGGTGATGAAGAGGATAAAGAGACTGACTCGTCTGACGCGAGTACCATGGATGAATCTGCTACCGAACAGGACGACGAAGCAGGTAAAATAGATGAAGCCGATGATTCTAAGGAGGATGTAGAGGAGCCGATAGAGAAGAAGGAAAAGACCAAAGAAGAGGAGTCAGATGATTCGCCTGATGGCGAAGCGGGCCCCGGCGAGGGGGCAGGCGATGCTGGTAATGATGGGTCAGATGATACCGACGAACCCGACGAAGGGTCTAACGATGACCCCGATACCACGACAGAGTCGGCTATGGGGCAGGCAGGAGAAAGTAATAACAATGAAAATGCCTAACTTTACATACAACCTCATACGCTTTGCTGCCGCTGCCGCTTTCGGTTTGGCGCTTTTGGCACTGCCAGGCTACGCCGGGGCCCAGACCTCACCACCAATTACAGTAGATTTCGAGACGAATCCGCTGTTTGATGCCGGAAACTTTCTGCCCGGTGATGCGGTTTCCAAGACTGTGACGGTGACAAATAACTCTGACACCAGTCAGACAGTTGAAACTGCCGCCGCTAATGCGGATGATAATGACGGGCTTGGTGATCAGCTGGATATGACGATTACTTCACCGGGTGATTCGCATTTTGACGATACGCTTGGTAATTTCTTGACGGCTGGTGACGTAGATCTTTCTGAACTACTTCCTGGAGACACGGTTACGTATACATTTGAGGTTTATTTCGAGGAAACCACTGGCAATGCGTACCAAGGAAAATCACTAAGCTTTGATGTCTGTGTCGGCTTTGTCGGCGGACAGATGAGCTGTAGTTATGTACCTGATGACCCGAACGGCGGTGGTGATGATAATGGTGACGGCGATGATAACAATAATGAACTGGAAACGTTTGGACAAGGAGGTGGTGATGTTCTCCCTGACCGCGACGGCGACGGAGTACCGGATGACAAAGACAAGGATCCTGATGACCCACGGGTGGCTGGTGATTCGACAACAACCGTACCAACGCTTTCTAGTCTTCTAATTGATCTTGACGGTGCTCTACGGAATCTGCTAACAGGTTTGGGTGGCGGTTTTACCCCCGAGCCGCAGGTGGCCGGAGCCAGCACCGAGGCACCTGGTCTGCCGAATACTGGTGGCGAAGGGCAGGGGGTACGGCTGATTGCTGTGCTGCTGAGCCTACTAGCGACTGGTCTTGTTGGGTATCGGCTCGCGAGTCGTATCTACCGCCGCCGGCAGTCATAACAAGTATTTACATAACGCTGTATCCTCACCAGCTGGAGCTAGTTGGTGAGGAATTTTATCGCCCTGTATGATGAGTCTATGCAAAATATCTCTCGAATAATCATATATGTCTTACTGATTCTCGTTGTAGCAATGGGTGCCAGCCTTTTTGCGCAGCGTGGCAATATACCGGCTATTCAGCAGTCAGACCCCACTCCCACGTCGCTGCGCTCCGGCGAGGGGGCAGGTGATGATGTTGCAAACCTAACAATCGCGACCAGTACCGACCCGGTAGTACCGACACGGCTGCGGATTCCAAAGATTGGGGTATCGGCAGTGGTAGAGCCGGTCGGTGTTGACAAGCTAGGTAATATGGCGGCACCAGGTGACTGGCGCGAGGTTTCCTGGTACGAGCCTGGGTTTCTGCCGGGAGAGGTAGGAAACGCCGTGTTTGCTGGGCATCTTGACTGGGATGGGAATACCGCGGTTTTCTGGGATCTGGGTCAGCTGCAGTCAGGTGATGTTGTGCTGGTCGAGGGTGATGGCAGCACACTTACGTACGCGGTAACCGGGGTTGAGGTGTACGACTATGACGTGGTGGATACGTCACCAATTTTCGGCTTGGCCGATGGTTCGCAGATAAAGCTGATAACCTGCGACGGCGAGTTTATTGATGGGAGCGATACATATGAGAAGCGCCTGATCGTGACAGCACAATTACTATCCAGTTCGGAACGATAGCCAAAAACCTTAAGGGTCCAACCCTTCATGTTGTAGTTATATAAATCTGTCAAGTCTTTAAGGGTTGGACCCTTAAAGTTTATTTTTTAGTGAGAGGGATTTTCAATGCGCCAGACAGTGTACGACGTATTTAATTGACCAGTCCGCTAACATTGACAATATACGTAAAGTAACCTTAAACTCGCAAGGTTAGACCTTGCGAGTTTAAGGGAGACTATGTATGTCCGGTGGAGAGGAGTTGGGAGAGTGGATTGACATCACATCTTAAAATCGATATAGTAAAAGCAGAAACCGCAACCTTAAAAACCCCGTAGACAATGCTGAAAACTAAAGAATGGAAGTATAGTGATAGTAAAGATAGATTAACAGCCCAAATAAAAGATCTTTCCCTGACAGAACTTGCAGAAAAGTATAGATCAATCAAGATAACCTGGATCAGACAATTAGAATCTGAGGATGTATCTCGTGAAGAAATCATGAGCATCAAACCGAATGCTGGAATTTATCGTGTTGATACTGTGCTACATAAAGCAGAAAAAACGTACGATAGACAGATAGAAGCAGAAAAAACGTACGAAAAACAGGTTGAAAAGATACCATTACATTGGAGCTTCCCAGATCCTTCGACACTTATTCAGATCGATCAAATGTATGGCGAAGTGGATGAGCTTCCCCGTAATCTTTTGAAGAACCAAAAGATATGGACGTCCTTTACGGTGCCAGGTGCCGGAAAGCAGTCGGTTGATGTACCAATGTACGGCCGAGTTTGGTGTACAAGTATTAATGGTAAAAAGCAGAATAAGCAATACTATCGGTTAGAATTGCTGTATCCGGAAAATAAACTCGCAGCTCGAACAGCTGCAATTTATGTGAAGAAAATAAGATAAATCTCAATCTCAAACCCCCGTACCATTAAGTTGGTACGGGTTTTTTATTTCTGCGATTAGTAGGGAATCTTGCTATACTGTGGGTATATGCTTCAACACTGGAAGGATCACTTTCACCCACATGAAGGCAATGACCATCGTCCGTATGCATACCGTGCGGCCGGGGCGATTGCGCTGGGGCTGGTGGTACTGACCATTGTCTCCTTTACGTCGCTGCAGAGCTACTACATTACACACTCCGAGCGTTTTCTGTCGGCGGTGCTGCCGGCGGTTCTGGTTGACCTAGCTAATGAAGACCGCGGAAAGGAAGGTTTGAATGCGCTGGAGCCGAATGAGAAGCTGAAGCGGGCGGCGCAGCTGAAGGCCGACCACATGGCAGAGCTGGGATACTTTGCCCATGACGCGCCGGATGGCACAACACCGTGGGAGTGGTTTGCCCAGGCTGGGTATGAGTACGAGGCGGCTGGTGAGAACCTGGCGATTAACTTCTCCGACTCAGCAGATGTTGAACGGGCCTGGATGGACTCGCCCGGCCACCGCGAGAATATTCTAGAAGAGGGATTTACCGAGATAGGTATTGCCACAGCGATAGGTGAGTACGAGGGCGACGAGACAGTATTTGTGGTGCAGCTTTTCGGCCGACCGACTGCCAATAACCTGGCACAGCGGGATAGCGGATCGACAGTGCAGGGTGAGTCGACGACCGAGCCGGAGGTCCAGCCTGATCCTGAAAGGGAGCCTGAGCCAACCTTGGCAGCAGCCGTGGATACGGAACCAGAGCCGGAACCCGATCCAGAACCAACTCCTGAGCCAGAACTGACACCTGACCCCGCTCCTACGTCGTCTAACGACTTCGGCGAGGGGGCAGGCCCCGCTCCTACATCTGATTTTGTAGAGGAACCAGTAGATATCAACGAGGAAGCTGCAACTACATCGGAAGCAGGTAATGCCCTGACTGGTACCACAGCACTGACCTTTGCTACGCCGACACCAATCGCACAGGTGCAGGGAGAAAGTGGCATCGCCCTGCAGCCGTTTGTCTCGGGAGTCAGTCGGCAGGCTAGTCGGATGATGCATCTTTTGGCACAGCCGGAATTTCTTTTCCGGACGTTGATGCTGACGCTGTTTGCACTGGTGGCATTGTCGCTACTGATTTCCGTTGGGGTTGAGGCAAAGCGTCATCACGTGCGACAAGCAATGAAATCGATGGGCGCACTGGCGGTGCTGCTGATTATCTTCTACCTAGGAATAAATGTAATCTTTGCTAATCCAGATATTGCTAATGAGAATTATAATGACAATCGACTGTCCGCAGTGATGTCGCTGTCAGCCGGAATACCATCGGTGTAGCGGCTGGCCGCGGCCAGGCCAATCATGACAGCGTTGTCGCCGGCCAGGGCGAGTGGGGATATGAGGAGAGATGTATTTTCTATATTTTGAAGTTGCTTCCTGAGGTACTGATTGGCACTGACACCGCCACCAACCAGAAGCGTCTCAGCACCCGTCTTTTCGACGGCTCGGGCGGTTTTGAGTACGAGTACCTCTACAATGGCTTCCTCGAGCTCTCGGGCAAATAGGGCTCGATCTGAGTCTGATAGCGGGCCATTTGCCTCGATATAGCGAGCAGCGGCGCTTTTCAGGCCGGAAAAGGAGAAATCAAGGTTGTCGGAGTCGATCATCGGCCGCGGCAGTGAGAAAGAAGTGCTAATTTCTAATTTCGAATTTCTAATTTCGCGCGCTTGCTCGGCAAGCCGCGAGACATGCGGCCCGGCTGGATAGGGAAGCCCGAGTAGGCGACCGACTTTGTCAAAGGCTTCGCCGGCTGCATCGTCGCGGGTCTGACCGATCTTTTTGTACGAGTGCCAGTCCTTAATATAAATAAGCTCAGTGTGGCCACCGCTGACCAGAAGTGCAATGGCCGGAAAATCAATTTTTGCTAGCGTGTGCTGACTACCGTCGGAAATACTGTCGGGTGCCAGTCCTGAGATTAGATGTCCCTCCATATGATTGGTTGGGATTACGGGTACATCCAGAATCAAGGCAATGGCGCGAGCGACATTGATACCGACCCATAAGGCCGGCTCCAGCCCTGGGCCAACAGTAACTGCAACAGCATCAACAGATGGTAGACCGTGCGTTTTGATAATAGAAAAAAGTCTGTCTGCCAAGCCATCGTGGCGCTGGAGCCATTCGCGAATCTGATCCTTCTTCTTATCACTGATTTTCTCAACTGGATTTGTTTTTGCCTCGGAAAGAATTTTCTCTAGCAGCACCGGGAGGTTTTCGCCATGTAGTCGCTTGGCCAGGGAGGGGAAGACACCGCCGTACTCCTGGTGGTCATCAATCTGGGTGGCTAGTTCATTAGCAACAACGGTGACCGTCATGTCAGGGTACTGACCATCTGTATGCAGCAGACAGACACCTGTTTCATCACAAGATGTCTCGAAGGCTAGAGTTAATTTTGTATTTTCATTTATATCCATAAAGTTTACGTTCTGATCTAGATTACCACTTCCTGCCCCGTAGCCGGAACGTAGCGACGTGGTACCGGGGTTTCTATTGCGAGAATTTTTATGCTATTATTGCTCATTTTCTTTTAGATTATCATGTCTGCAAACTGGCGGACAGTGTCCGCCATAGCTCGCTTCGGCGAGCGAAGGCGGAGGGTAGAGGAATGCTCACGGGAGATAGGATTCGGTCACGTGTAAGTCTATATGAAATGCTTATTTATAAAAGCACGTCCTGATCCTGATTTTAGATATTTCTCAAATTCAAAAGCTGCATATTTATCACTAAAGGCTGTGTAGCAAATTAATTCAACGGGCCTTCTGTTCTTTGTGGCCGGTACGTTACCTTTTTTATGTCGGTCAAGTCTTTCTTTTAAATCCTTAGTACAGCCTGTGTATATACTTCCATTATCGCAATGTAAATTATATACGTAGTGCATCATCTAATTTAGATTATCACGCCTTCGCAAGCGATGCGGACTTTGTCCGCCATAGCTCGCTTCGGCGAGCGAAGGCGGAGGGTAGAGGATTCGAACCTCTGAAGGGAAAAACCCTTACGGCATTTCGAGTGCCGCGCATTCGACCGGACTCTGCCAACCCTCCGTATAAATTTCATCATAATTCTGTAACCAAAACTAATCACAGATTCACACTTCAGCAATTTTCACCCCGTAGCCGTGTGCTTCGGGGCTGCCAACCCTCCCTAATACAGCGGTAATAGTAGCATCTCTTTGTAACCTTCTCAAAAAATGGTATAGTATTCTACGTCGCTCATGAGGGCGATATTGGTTTATTCGGCCCCGTCGTCCCCTTCTTCGATCGCACATTGTTTGAGCTACGAAGGACAAGAAGTGGTTTCTCTGATCATTACTTGCTCTTCGTAGCTCCGATAGAATATCGGAGCGCAGTAGAGGCCCCGTCGTCTAGCCCGGTCCAGGACGCTAGGTTTTCATCCTAGTAACACGAGTTCAAATCTCGTCGGGGTCACAAATGAACGAAGTGAATTTTGACTCCGAGTGAGTGCATTTTTGCACTCGCGACAGATTTGAAGCTCGCAGTGTTATGCGAGTTGCAAAGCAGGCGAGCATCACGAGAGCCGACCTGGAGAAGATTGACGTCAGTCAATCTATCGTAAGGAAATCTCGTCGGGGTCATAAAAAAACTTTGATATACTCATATTATGAATTTGATTACAAATATTTTAAAACCAACAAATAAGAAAGGGGCTATATTATTATCAGTATCATTTGTTTGTATCCTAGGATCATACTTAATATATAATTTTATTAGTGATGGTTATACAGATTGCGGAAGTGCGTGTTCTAGCTGGTTAAGCCCAATATTTCCCGCGGGAATCTGCATGGATGTTTGTGTTCCGCAAAATATTCCACATCCCTTATTTGCACCTTTACTCCAAATAGGTGCGTTACTTTTAATTATTTCAGTAATCTACTTTGTACTATCTTACTTTAAAAGCAACCCAGAAACACTTTCTAAGTAGATGTAACTTTGCTATTCTAATATTGTACTTGCGCGCGTAGCTCAGCTGGTTAGAGCGCTACCTCGACATGGTAGAGGCCCCTGGTTCGAATCCAGGCGCGCGCACCGAATATCCTTGGTGATTGAATAATTTAACGCTCGATACCAAAATTGGTACCGAGCGTTTATTACAACCCCGCAGGGGTAGAAAACCACGCGCTTGCGCGTGGATGAATATTTTTTTCGCCCGTTAGGGCGCCACGCGAAGCGTGGCTGTGTTAGTGCCACGGGCTTGCCCGTGGGTATCTACTTTAGATTTATTTACAGTTCTGAGGATCTGATGCGAAAAGCTCAACATCTCCTTGATTATTCATGTCGGCTGAATAAATAATACCCTCAAGGTGATACTTATTCTTCATCGTTATCAGTATTCCCATGTGATCTTTACGATCAATATCAAATCCTTCGTAAGAAACGTTTTCATTTCCTTGATTACGTGCTGCTCGTACCTCGACTCTGCGACCAGGTATGTTGTAAGTAAAACGAAGTGTATGCTCACTTAAAATTAGCATTTTTGCTATACCGGTATAGACGTGTCCATCTTGGTCGTTATGCAGGGAAATGCACCATGTCATATCCGTAGGATCTTCGTAGGGAAATTCTGTAAGAGGTGGATCATCATTAGAACAGTTTGCGATTGCAAATAGAGGAATAAAGAGGATAACGATAATCGTTTGCGCTTTCATAACGGTAGGGATTGAGTTGTGATTGCTGTGAAGGTGTATCTAGCATTATATTTACAATTTATAAGGGCGTTGTCAAGCTATTAAATTACTTAGGTACAAAAAAACACCGCCTTTCGATGGTGTTTCGACATCATATTTTGTAAACCCGCTTACTTGAAGCTTCAAGTAAGCGGGTAAAAAAATTCTACTGATTGGCATGTAACCACCCCTGCACCAGAGCCAAGCACGGTGCAGGGTGAGAAGGTAATAAGCAGACCAAGTAATCCTGTATAAGGTGTAGAGACGTGGTTTACGTTTTAGTTCGTTTTCAGCCACCCCGTAGAGTCGCTACGCTCCCACGGGGCAGGGAGATAATAAGTGATACTGAGGATTGACATACAAACTTCGGAAAAGTGTCCAGACTTTTAATTTGTTTTTAACCACAGGTAGATGTCCTCGACAGCCTTGACGGCGTCACCGGCGGCGATGTTGTTCTGGTGGTACAGTCCGTCGGTGCAGTCACCGGCAGCCCAGATTCCCTCTACTGAGCTGCGCTGACGATGCGGGTCAACGACCAGCTGATTGATCTGGTTGGTTTCCAGGATATCCGCGGCGTAAGCAGTGTTTGGAACCAGGCCGATCTCAACAAAGACACCCTCTGCCGGAATCTCGTGCTCCTCATCAGTCTCTAGGTCTTTGTACACCAAGGTTTCCGTAAAGGCGTCACCCTTGATCTCTTCGGGTTCGGCATTGAGGTGGGCGGTCATGTTCTTGTGCGAGAGGACTTTATCAACTGTCACCTCCTCGGCATTGAACTGATCCGAGTGCTGGAGAAGCGTTACGCTTTTGGTGTAGGCCAGCAGTTGAGCAGCTGTCTCAAAACCAGCGTTTCCACCACCAATAACCACAACATCCTTGTCGGCAAACAATGGTCCGTCACAGGATGCGCAGTAGACGACACCTTTGTTTTCAAACTCGGCGGCACCAGGAATCTTTAGTTGCCGGCGGTGGGCACCGGTAGTAATGAGGACAGCTTCTGCGCGGTAAGTACCTTTCGTAGTCTCAAGTACAAACTCTTCGCCGTCCTGTGTGAGGTCAGAGGCGCGGGCGCCCTCCTGGATATCAAGTGTGCCATCTTCGTATACGCGGACGTGGTCTTCGAGCTGCTTGGCGAAGTCGGTACCCGAGATTGACTTGGTTCCGACCCAGTTCTCGATTGAGGGTGAGACAGTACTTTGTCCACCAAAGGTTTCGGAAAGTAGTAACGTATCAAGCTTTTTACGAGCGGCGTAGATGCTGGCAGCGGCCCCGGCTGGTCCAGCCCCGATAATTATGAGTTCGTAGTCGTTTTTGTCAGACACAATGATTGGTTGTTAGGGAACAATATTAAATTAATTTTCTTCACCTTCATTCTCCTGAGACTTTTTCTGAGATCGACGAAGAAAGGCTGGTACAGATCCCCAGTCATCTCGTTCTTCATCCTCGGTATCCTGGAAGGAATCGTCATCATTATCCTGTTCAGGAAAGTCTTCATCTCCACCAAAGTTTCCACGGCCGCTTTGTTGGGCACCATCAATAATTTCATCCTCATCAAAATCGAATAATGAACTTCCATCACCACTACTAGAGATAACCTTGTCTTCCGGGAAGCCGGTGGCGATCACAGTTACGCGGACGGTATCCTTTTTCAGGTTATCATCCTTGAAGGCACCAAAAATTACTTTGGCGTTCTGGTCGATGGATTCAGTAATAATTTTGGCGGCCTGCTGTACCTCGTGCATTTTAAGGTCGTCACTACCGGCGATAGCGAACAAGACTCCTTCAGCACCATTTACAGATACATCCAGGAGTGGGGAGTTGATGGCTGCTTTAGCAGCTTCTTCGGCACGTTTTTCTCCGCTACCGACTCCGACACCCATCAAAGCTGAACCAGCGCTTTCCATAACCGAGCGAATATCAGCAAAGTCAACATTTACGATACCCGGCATGATGATGAGGTCAGAGATTCCTTCAACAGCCTCACGGAGCACCTCGTCACAGAGACGGAAAGCATCCGAGGCTGTCGTATCTTTGTCAACTGTTTGTAGAAGCCGGTCGTTTGGAATCACAATCAAAGCATCGACTTCTTTTTGGAGAGCCAGGAGACCTTCTTCGGATAGTTCCTTGCGTTGAGCTCCTTCAAAGAAGAACGGCTTGGTTACGACTGCTACGGTCAAGGCGCCGCTTTCGCGGGCTACTTGAGCAACAATAGGAGCAGCACCAGTACCGGTTCCACCACCCATACCGCAGGTAATGAAGACCATATCTGACCCCTTTACGGCACCTTGGATTTCTTCTTTAGTTTCTTCAGCAGCCCGTTTTCCGAGTTCTGGGTTCATACCAGTACCAAGACCGCGCGTAAGGTTTTTGCCAATATGAATCTTCTCCTTAACGGGTGATTCCTGAAGATCCTGTGCGTCAGTATTGATGGCAACAAAGTCAACACCACTTACGTCAGATTCAAGCATGTGATTAACGGCGTTTTGTCCTGATCCTCCAATTCCGATAACTTTAATGCGGGCGAATGTTTCTACATCAGGTTTTACTTCTTTTGACATATTTATAGCGGATTACTACTGGCCTGTGGCTTATAGTTATCTAGATAGTACCATAATTCAATCTGAGATTAAACTATACAGATGTACTTTTTTGGTTGTCAAATAAATACCAATGCAGAGCATTGTTGAGACCTAGGATAGGTCTCAACAGCAAAATATATATTTTGCTGTATTTATTTGGATACCTTCACTTCGCTCGGATATGAATACAAGTGTTCATATCACTCACTCAGCTCGGTAATCAATTTAAGGATACTTAAAAAGGGTTTTTGCGTACCAGCAGAGTGGTACGCAAAATTATTTGGATATCGGCGCCTCGCTCGGATATGAATACAAGTGTTCATATCACTCACTCGGCTCGATAATCAATACAAATGTAATAAAAGACCTAAAATTGGTCTCAGCGATACCAAGCATAAGTATTTATCCCTATACCTTCACTACGCTCGGATATGCAAACAAGCTTGCATATCACTCACTCCGTTCGATAATCAAGCCAAGGCTTTAAAAACCCTAAAAAGGGTTTTTTCTGTACCACAAGAGTGGTACGTAAATTTATCTCTATATTATCACTTCGCTCGGATATAGAAACGAGCTGTCTGATACTAGGGTAGGAATTGCTTGATCCAGTTTGTGATGGTGTTTTTTGAGCTATTGAGGTTACCTAAAACTCCGAGCTGACCTTTTCTCCTCGCCCAGGTAGCTGTGCCGTAGACAGTAGACCAGGACATATTTTCCAGTGATTGAATTGTTTTTGTTTTTGGAAGCTTGAGTTTAGATACTGAAGAAGGGAGATCAAGGGTATCGCGAGCAACATCACTGATCATCGGTAATCCCGAGCCGCCACCAGTCATGACGATACCAGCTGGTAGTAGTCCTTGACGGTTGATGCGTTCGAGATGGTCGCCAATCAGCTCAAAGATATCCTCAAGCCGGGCGGAGGTAATTTCATCCAGTTTTTTCTCAGGGATACTGCCGCCGGTTACACCACCAAGTTTAATTTGCTCGGCTTTTTCTAGTGGTATCTTGAGACCGAGAGCAATATCATTGGTAATATCATTAGATCCTATCGGAAAAACTACGAGAGATATAGGAAGATTATTGTCCCATACAATAACTGAGACGGTTTCAGATCCAATGTTTACCAGTACACACCCGGCAATTTTCTGGGCATCGGTAAGCGTAACCTCGGCCGCGGCCAGTGGGCCAGCTACGATGTCATCAACATCAACTCCGGCATCTTCAACAACCTCGACCAGGTCATAGGCATGCTGGCTAAGAACGGTAATAAAAAGTGTCTGAACTGATAATTTCTTACCATGCATACCTTCGGGATTGCCGAGCGTGGTGCGTCCGTCGATTTTGTAAGCAAGTGGGAAGCGGTGAAGAACCAGGTAATTTTTTAGTTGTTTCTGCGAAAGTTTATCTTCGGCTGCGGTGATAACATGCTGGATATCATCTTCGGTAATTTTGTGGTCGTCGGTATCAAATACAAGGGAGCTGGCAGAGCGAACGGACTGTAGGCTGGCACCTCCAATGGAGATGTGAGCCCGGTCGATGTCTCGTTGTAATGACTTGGAAGTTTTATCTATGGCTTGTTCGACTGCCTTGGTAATACTTTCGGTATTGACCGCGTAGCCTTCACGCATACCATCGGAGGGGGAATAACCAGCAGCATGAATATGGGGAAGTCGCTCGGGTCCATTACCGCCAACAGCCATCACTTTGACGTGATGGCTGCCAATATCTATACCTACTGAAAGATCGCGTGACATAATATGGTGATATGTAAGTTCGTGCTCATCATAGTACCAACCAATGGGCGTGGCTTCAATGGTAGCTTATCCACCTCTGTGTTTCTATTGCGGTGAGTGCCAGCACGAAACTGTGGTCGCGACTTGGTCCAGGAGAATTGCATACAATTCTCGGACATAAATTCGCACGACGGTACTTTTACGGGCAAAGCTCGTAAAAGTTTTCCGGTGCTCATTCAAGTCGAAGGAGCTATTGATATATTTCGAGGGCAAGTATCTAACCCAATGAAAGCCGCGAGCACTCCGCAAGTCGAAGCGCTCGCTTTACCTCAAATATCAGTATCCTGACTATATTCTGAAATAAAATTCATTAATAATTCTTAAAACATGAGAGAGCCATGTGGCTCTCTAGAAGGACTACTGATTATTCATTTGACAAACACTATAAATAATCTACAATAAAATCAGAAGTTGTTAACAAACAAAAACCTTAATCCTCAAAATAGGAGGAAAGATGGATTCAATAACAGTCTTGATATTCGCAGTACCTCTCGCTTCTGCAGCCGGTGCTACGTACTATGCATACTGTCATGGTTATAATTCTCAGAAATTCTGGATTTTCGTGATTTTGTACAGTATCACGATCGCTTCCCTTTGGGTGGTGCTAGCCTCTGTCATTCCGCATATATTTTTTGATTCACCAACTAAAGACGCTTCCCATATTTCAGCGTTCGTTGGAGTGATGGTAGAAGTTGTGTGGATTTTTGTTATACAATATTTGATACACAACCCTCCTCGAAAAGAAGTTGGCCACATAAGGCAACAAAAAATAGAATGCAAATCATGATTAAAGTCATTTCAAAAAACCTGAACTAATTTCTTAGTTCAGGTTTTTTCTTTTAGACTGCAATTTATTGCAGCCGCTCTTAAAGCGAGCCTCCTCATTTCACTAGCCTCGCGCAGATTATTTTAAGACCAGTTCTTTTTAAAAAAGAACTGGTCGCTATTGGTGCGAATACTCTGTTTTGTTCGGACTTCGGAGGCCGAGAGGGCATGGTCTCCGACGTGTGTCGGAGGAGCGAGGCTGAGATATGAGAAAAGACGCCCGCTGGGCGTCTTTTTGTGCCGAAACAAAACAGGAGTATGAGCTACTTGTTGTAACGTCGATCCGGAAGCTTGCCGAGCTTGATCTGTCGATCAATTTCCTTGAGCCGATCCAGGCGACGCAGCTTTTCGTGACGACGCTTGGCTTTTGACTCTGGTCGCACGTGAGAGCTAATGGATCGTTTCTTGTTGATAATGCCAGCATTTCGCGATCGGCGTGAGAACCGACGCAGGATGTTGCTATTGCTTTCGCTTTTGCTACCTTCTACTTTTACATTAATCATTACAGAAACTGTATCATTTTTCGATTAGTTAAGCAACTTGCTTGAGATATTTTGGAAGCTGGTCAATATTTAAGGTTTCCTGGGCTCGACTGAGCATATCGCGAACAATAACGGTTCTTTCCTGGGCCTCCTTTTCTCCCATAATGACAGCGTGCGGAACCTTTAGGCGCTCGGCGGTGATTATTTGATCGCGGATTCTGTCTCGGGTGAGTCCTTGGAGAATAGTGATACCTTCACGTCGAAGTTGTTCAATTACTGGCAGACTTTGTTTCTTGGCAGTGTTGCCAAGATGAATATAGTAGACGTTTGGTTGCCGTACCTTTTCGGCTGCAATTGTTTTGTATGATTCACGTCGACCACCCGGCACATCTATTGAGGTTGAGATGGTTGGAATACTACGATGATAGCCCATCTTTCCGGCGACGCTGAGATGACGTTCACCACGAGCCAGTACATCGCTCTTAGGCTGTCCTTCGTCATTAAACTCACGAATATGAAAGATGGTGTGCGAATCATGGTGACCGGATCCTACGAGTGCGTTGTTGATGCGGTACGGAGCGTTAATTGCTTCCAGGTATTCACATATATCCTTGAGATGCTGACGATCGGCCTTGCGAAGAAAGCTAAGCGTTTTCGGAGCTTCGTAGGAAATCTGCTGACAGATTTCGTCATCGCAGCCGGTAATACATAAGGGATCTTGCTTGAACTTGGTCTGGCAGGTTGGACGCATCTCGTTGAGGTTCTGCTTTACGTGCTCCTTGAAGTCAAAGGTCCACTTAAGCTTGGTTTTGCTTTCACCGACACAATTAACATCTACTCCGAGATTTTTGTAGCCAAGTTCCTCTAGGATTGCTAGCGAGGTAGCAATTACGAGGCCTTCGGAGATGGTCTGATTACATCCAAACATACTGAGCCGCACTTTACCGACTTTACGTCGCGGATGGAGCGTGTGACACACCATTGGTGGCTGCGGCCAGCCGCCCATATTATTTATATACTGATTCAACTCTGCTAGTTTGTCCTCGAGATGGATGTACCACTCACCAGCCTTCTCTTTTTTGACCCTTCCTTGGTGTTCCCGAGCTTGCCTTCGAAGCTTTCTGGTCGGCTCGATGGGTTCCACCAAGTGAAATCCGTAATGCCGCGCAATATCAATGGCAGTAGAAAAATCTTCAGGTCCTTTGTAGGTAAAGTATGTAGGCTTTTCCTGTGCCATCAATGGGTCATGAAGTGTGGTGTGTGGTGCCATAGTAAAGTAAATTAAAGATCAGTGAATAATTTATACCTTCCGTTTACGGTGCTCGAGCCGCGTCAGTACGCTCATATGATTGCCCCGGCGAGAGACCAATGCTTCCGATAGGGAGTAGCCGGGCGTAGGCACGACCGATAAGATTGTTTTCAGGAAGAGCACCCCAGATGCGAGAGTCGGAGCTGGAGTCGCGGTTATCACCCAGTACGAAGTACTCGGTTTCGCTTAATTCTTGGCGGACATTGCGTCCGTGCATCTCGCCTTCGGTGAGGTAGTTTTGCTCGATCTCGAATCCGTCAGGATGGTCTTCATTAAATATTGTTATCTCATTGCCGCGGATCTTGACGGTCTCGCCCGGCAGGCCGATAAGGCGCTTTATATAGAAGCGGCTCGGGTTGTTGGGGTAGCGGAAAACCACCACGTCGTTGCGTTGTGGGTCGGCAAATCGATATGAAATTTGATCAATAACAAGGTAGTCGCCGCTGTCGAGAGTTGGTGACATGGAGGCGCCACTGACAATAAACGGCTGTGCAATAAAAAGTCGTATTGGGAGAACAATCAAGGCAACAATCAGAGCGGTTCTGAGCAGCTCTAGAAAGAAACCGTTACCAGAGGATGATTCTACGTCAGAATGTGAACGATCTTCTGTAGTCATCTCATTCATGTCGGTATTGTATGTTAAGAAAGGGGTAGAAATCAACGCAAAAATGTGGTAAAACCCACAAATTTTTGTTGTCGCTAGAATAAAGGATGGTATGATACCCAATACATGAATTATCTGATTGCTGGGCTCGGAAATCCAGGAAAAAAGTATCATGGGACGCGGCACAACGTCGGGTTTACGATGGTTGATGAGTTGGCAAGCCGGTGGCAGGGGACTGACTTTACCGCTAGCAATCAAGCCGAGGCATTGGTATCCGAGGCCATGGTAGATGGCCGAAAGATCCTGCTGGCCAAGCCGCAGACCTTTATGAACAACTCCGGCGATGCGATTGCAGCGCTGGCATCGTACTTTAATATACCGGCCGAGCACGTGTTAGTTATTTACGATGACGTTGATCTATCGCTGGGAAAGCAACGGCTGGCAGTCGGGCGGGGAACAGGCGGTCACAAAGGGTTGCAGTCGGTGATTGATCGGTTGGCCAGGAAGGATTTTCTACGGCTTCGGGTTGGAATTAGCCCATCAGATGAAGAGGGAAATGTCCTTAAACAAAAAGTTCCAGGCAAGGGAATTAACCCGTTCGTGATGAGTCGCTTCTCCAGCGAGGAGCTGGTGAAATTAGAAGCGCAGTATGATGTGATTGAGGATGCGCTGACAACGTGGGTTCGAGATGGGGTTGAACCGGCCATGAATGTGATAAATTGATCCTTATTTCATTGCGCTACAAATAACCAAGCCGTAAATGCATTTACGGCTTGGTGTGCAAGGCTTGCAGAGAAAGATTTGTTGATTCTAAGGTTGGCGCGTGGTTGCACAAGAAGGAGGTACTTGCAAATTAGCGATTTGTATTGACAAACGCTATATGGAATATATACTTATATACAGAATTACTGTTCCTTACTTTTTAGTCCCCAACATGATGAAATAAGATTTACTCCCTTATTTCTCATTCTCTCTTGATTGATCCTGTTGCACTGATACTGCGCAGGGTCTTTTTTATACGTATGTTATATTGAAAATCAGCTAGAACCTTAAAAAAAGAAGATTGATTATGAATATCATAAAGCAGCATTTCAGAGCAGTAGTAGTACCGAAGGATGAAGTTAGCGATACGTGGTTTTCTGATCAGGTTAAGCTGTACTTCGAAGAACAGCTAAGTGAATTTTATGACCTACCAGATAAAATAAAACTGGAGGACACAGAAGTGGATCGATACAGTGAAAAACTTACATCAGACACGAACCTTAGCCTACTAGTAGGATTCAATGAAAAGAAAAACAAAGTGCAAGCACAGTTTCTTAAAAATTGCTTACGCGCTGCCAGTGTAGAAGCTACAGTAGTTTAACTAAAAAAACCATACAAAAACCCCGCAGCGTTTAGCTGATGGGGTTTTTTCCTTATCTGGGTAACATTTCGTGGTTACTGCGCAGACTCATTGGCTTCATAGGCGAGGGCCATACGTTGCTCACGTGGTTCAAAGAGCTTGATGCGAAGTTTGTAGGTCTTGCCCAACTCAAGCGTGTCGCGCAGCTCCTCCATAGACTCAAACTCGGAGACGTGTACCAGTCCGGCCACACCCTCTTCGATGGCGGCCAGGGCACCGTGCTCATTAAACTTAATGATGACACCCTCGATCTCCTGATCAGCGTGGTACTTGTCAGCGGCTGTGACCCATGGATTCTCCTTGAGCTCCTTAATAGAGAGGGAGATTTTGTCATCTTCTTTTTCGATAATCTTGGCGGTGACTTTTTCTCCGATCTCGAACATGTCATTTGGGTCATCAACGAGACCCCAGTCCAGCTCAGAGATGTGCACGAGTCCCTCGAGTCCTTCCTCGATCTTGACGAAGATACCGAACTCGACGATGCCAGTGACGGTTCCTTCAACAATTTCACCAACCTCGTGGCTTTCGACAATCTCGGTCTTGTCTTTATCAGTAGAGGTTTTTTCCGAGAAGATCAGCTTCTTCTCCTTTGGATCAGCTGTGATGATGGCAACAGATAGTTGATCACCAATTATATCCTTGAGCTCGCCAAGAATTTTCTCCTTATCGCCACCCTCAACGCGAGGGTAGTGCTCGGGCTTTAACTGTGAGGCTGGTAGAAATCCGCGAATTCCTTCCCAGGCAAGTAACAAACCTCCCTTATTAGCATCGGTAACGGTGAGTTTGAAGACCTCGCCGCTTTCCATGGCTTTCTCAGCCTTGGCCCAGACGATGGCCTGTCGCGCCTCTTTCAGAGATAGTTCGACATAACCTTCTTCATTTTCGCTTTCTACAACCTTAGCAGAAATTGTATCTCCAATCGAAATGTTACGGATGATGTTGCGGGCATTAATAAATTCCCGACCGAAGATAATTCCGGTACTGTGGGGAGGAAGGTCGACGTAGACACTAACGGTGTCAACGGCAACTACCTCACCCTCGACTATCTTTCCGACTTGGGGTCGTGTAATCGATGACTCATACACAGCCTCCATGGGATTATCTCCCAGGTTGTCGGTATCCAGTTCGGGCATTGACTCCTCTTCATCATCCCCGCTATTGCGGGATTTTGTCTTGCTATCACTCGTCTCAACTTCTTCTGTGTCTTCTAAATCTTTATTTGTTGTTGGCATAAAAAATAAGACAGTTGGCGGCTGCTGACCCCGTGGCTATCGTAATTCTCGGTTAGCAGTTTTACACCGACTGTGGGTTTTTAATGTCTGGTAGGCGCGTGGCACGTTTCCAGCGGCTGCATTGTAGCGGATAGCGACCGTTTCGTCCACCATTTTCTACTACCTGGGAATAGAAGGTGGAATGGATACTTGCATTTACCCACCTACTTAAAGTTTAAGTAGGTGGGTTTATTCTCGAGCAAAGTGCCGGCAGACAAATAGATAAATATCCGTTTAGCGGATTGAGAGCTAAAAAAATTTCGAGAGATGTACACAAGTTTGACTATCAAGCAAAGCGAGTAAAATAAACACTTGTATTTATTTTCGAGCGCCGCGCCGATAGACAAATGAATAATTACCCGCGATAGCGGGGAAGCGGTTATTGACTGCCAAACGGAGCGAGTAGAATGAACGCTTGCATTTATTCTCGAGCAAAGTGCCGGCAGACAAATAGATAATTTTTCTTTTAGCTTTAGCCTAAAAGAAAAGGAATGAAGAGTTTTCAGCTCTTCATTAAAAGGGAGTCCTTTATTATCTATTTGACAACAAACACTCGTGCGTATACACTAACCCTTGTAAGTTGTGTAGCAACATTTTTTCATACGCGACGAGTTAGCTTCACAATTTCACATTACAATCAAAATGTTCGTCTATTGTCGCACCGGCTTAGCTGGTGCGAGTCTTGTGCATTTATGTGCAAAATAAATGTACGCTACACAAAAAGTTAACTCTTCTTTCTGTTTCTAGTCATTATTATATCGCAGACCATCGATTGACTACCAGCAAAGAAACCATTCTCCTTTCTTTCCGCTGCTTTATCGGCAATAAAATTACCTCACAATCCCATGGAACAAAAAGTTTTCTCTAAGCACCAAAAACCACTTGTAGATTATCCAAACTTTGTGCGCGACCAGCTTGAATCCTTTCAGTGGATAGTAGATGAAGGACTCGAAGAACTGTTTGCAGAATTCTCACCAATCGATGATCACTCAAATGAAAAGTTTTCATTTGAGTTTAAAAAGATCGAGCTTGGCGAACCGCAGGTAACCCCAGAGTACGCTCGTCAGAACGAGATGACTTACGCGGCACCACTGCGGGCCACAATAAAACTGACAAATAAATCTATCGGCTCTGAAAAGGAGCAGGAGATTTTTATGGCGGACTTTCCTCTAATGACCAACTATGGTTCCTTTATTGTGAACGGTATTGAGCGAGTGGTGGTTCCACAGTTGATCCGATCCTTTGGAGTGTTGTTTGTGACTAACGAAAAGCGTGGCAATGAGTATTTTGGAGCCAAGATCATTCCGGCTCGTGGGGCCTGGATTGAGATTGAGAGTGATCACGAGAATGTTGTCAGTGTTCGTATTGACCGCAAGCGCAAGCTGCCGGTTACAACGCTGTTGCGGGTACTCGGAGCTGCAACGACTGAGGAAATAGAAGAGCTCTTTGCAGATGATGAAGAGGCGATGCGGTACATTAAGGCTACGCTGGCCGATGATTCATCCGAGAATGAAGAGGATGCCTATGTAGCGGTGTACAAAAAGCTTCGCGAGGGGGACATTGTGTCCTACTCAAACGCCAAGGACTACATCGACTCACTCTTTACCGATGAGCGTTATGACATCTCTGATGTGGGTCGCTACCGCTTCAATGATCGTTTTGATAAGGGAATGGATGAAGAGTCGCTCTCTAAGCAGGTGATTGATCTTGATGACGTCGTCACAATTGTTAAGCACATTGCGAAGCTTAATAATGATGATGAAGCCAAGGCTGATGACATCGACCACCTCGGAAGTCGTCGTGTACGCTTTGTGGGAGAGACCCTTAAAAAGAAGATTCGTGTTGCGATGACACAGATGAAGCGTAACATTCAGGATCGCATGAGTACGGTTGATATTGACACGACGCTGCCGGTTAAATTTCTCAGTCCGCGGCCACTACAGGCGCGACTAAAGGAATTTTACGCTACCAACCAGCTGTCGCAGTTTATGCATCAGGACAACATTCTGAACGAGATAGAACACCTGCGTACGCTGTCTGCTATGGGGCCAGGAGGTCTGAACCGTCAGCGAGCTGGATTCGAGGTTCGTGACGTTCACCCGTCTCACTACGGACGTGTCTGTCCGATTCATACACCTGAGGGTGCTAACATTGGGCTTATTCTGCGCCTGGCTACCCGAGCCCGCGTAAATCACTTCGGAATGGTGGAGACACCGTACGCGGTGGTTAAAAACGGTAAGGTGACCGACGAGATAAAGTATTTAAACGCGTTTGAGGAGGAGAAGTGTAACATTGCTCACGCTGCCATGGAGCGAGACAAGAAAGGAAAGATTGTTGACGAACGAGTGGAAGTTCGTCACCAAGGAAATCCACTGGAGGTGCTACGCGAGGAGGTGGACTACATTGACGTTGCGGCTGACCAGGCCTTCTCGATTGCGACCTCGATGATTCCGTTCTTGAATCACAACGATGCCAACCGTGCTCTGATGGGATCTAATATGCAGAAACAAGCTACGCCGTGTATTGTGCCGGAGCGACCATTGGTCGCAACTGGTATTGAGGGACCGGCGGCTCGTAATACGGGGCGGGTTGTGTTGGCTCAGGCTGATGGTGAGGTTACTGAGGTTGACGGCAAGCACATTACGGTGAAGCGAAAGAATCCAAAGCGCGGTGAACCAAAGCAGGATGAGTATCCATTATCTATATATGAAAGAACCAATGCTTTTACGGCCTTTCACCAGCGTCCGACCGTTAATCTCGGCGACAAGGTAAAGAAGGGTGATGTGCTGGCGGATACGTCATCCAGTGAGGGTGGTCAGATGGCACTAGGGAAAAACGCTAAGGTTGCGTTTATGTCTTGGTACGGTGCCAACTACGAGGACGCGATTGTGATCTCGGAAAAGCTCGTGAAGGAAGGAACCTTCACCAGTGCACATATGGAGAAGTTTGATGTCAACGTACGTGATACGAAGCTAGGTCCTGAGGTAACCACGCATGATATTCCGAACGTTTCCGAGGAAAAGCTATCCAATTTAGACGAAGATGGAATCATTCGCATCGGTGCCGAGGTTGAACCGGGCGATATTCTGGTTGGAAAGATTACCCCGAAGGGTGAGTCACAGCTGACACCAGAGGAGCGACTTCTCCGTTCTATTTTTGGAGAGAAGGCACGTGATGTAAAGGACTCATCCAAGCGAATGGAACAGGGCAAGAAAGGACGTGTTGTAGGAGTGAAGGTTTTCTCCCGCGAGAATGGTGACGAGCTAGAGAGTGGTGTGCTGAAGCGTGTCGTGGTTGAAGTTGCACAGCTACGGCCACTTCGGGTTGGTGACAAGCTGGCTGGACGGCACGGAAACAAGGGAGTCATCTCGATGATTCTTCCGGAAGAGGAGATGCCATACGACGCTAATGGTGAGCCGGTAGAAATTCTGCTGACACCACTCGGTGTACCAAGCCGTATGAACCTCGGACAGATTTTCGAGCTTCACCTCGGACTGGCCGCGAAGGATCTTGGTTACCAGGCGATTGTTCCGCCATTTATGGGAGCCACCAGCGAAGAGATTCGTAATGAGCTTGAGAAGGCTGGTTACCCACGCAGTGGAAAGGTAAAACTGTACGACGGCCGGACTGGAGACGCCTTTGAGCAGGATGTTGCAGTTGGGTATATGTATATTTTGAAGCTTCACCATATGGTGGAGGACAAGCTACACTCTCGCTCGATTGGTCCGTACTCACTGATTACACAGCAGCCACTGGGTGGTCGAGCACAGAATGGTGGTCAACGATTTGGAGAGATGGAGGTCTGGGCACTCTTGGGCTATGGTGCAGCCTACACACTTCGGGAGGTGCTGACTATTAAGTCTGATGACATTCTTGGCCGCTCAAGTGCCTTTGATGCCATCATCCAGGGTAAGCCGATCGAGCACATGAATACACCTGCCTCATTTAACGTACTGCTTAATAACCTACGCGCTCTGGCGCTGGATGTTGAGGTCAAGCTTGATAGTGAAGCCAAAGCTTAAGAAATTAAATTAATACATATTATTATGGAGAAACGAGATAACCCACTCAACGCATTAAATCCACAGGACGTCCGCTCGATCAAGCTGTCGCTGGCAGCACCGGATCGGGTAAAGGACTGGTCGCATGGAGAGGTTACCAAGCCGGAGACGATCAACTATCGTACGCAGCGTTCTGAAAAGGACGGACTTTTTGACGAAAAGATTTTTGGTCCGGAAAAGGACTATGAGTGTTACTGTGGAAAGTACAAAGGTATCCGTTATAAGGGTATTGAGTGTGAAAAATGTGGCGTTGAGGTGACTCGTTCCATCGTCCGCCGCGAGCGCATGGGGCACATCGAGCTGGCTTCACCAGTGGCTCATGTGTGGTTTGTTCGTGGGGTACCGTCTCGAATGGCACTGATTCTTGGGTTGAAGAAGAGTGATATCGAGAAGGTTGTGTACTTCTCGGGCTATATTGTTACCAATGTGAATGAAGGTGCCCGCGAGAAGCTGCTAAATGATTTGCAGAAGCAGTATAAAGAACGTCACGGCAAGGTGACTGATGATGAGGAGGTCGCCAAGCTGGAGAAGCGATTCCAGACCATGAAGGATGAGCTGGAGTCACTGCAGGAGGGAATGGTTATTGATGAGGGTGACTACGATCGCTACAGTTCCAAGTACGCCTCCTGTTTTGAGGCGGGTATTGGTGCTGAGGCGATTTTTGAATTATTTAAAAAGGTTGATCTGGACACGTTGGTTGATGAGCTCGAGGAGCAGTACCAGCAGTCGGGATCAAGCGCCGAAAAGAAGAAGCTGCGCAAGCGACTGTCGCTGCTGACAAGTATGCAGGAATCAGGACAGCGTCCGGAATGGATGTTCCTAGAGCGGCTTCCGGTACTACCACCGTCACTGCGTCCGATGGTTTCTCTAGGTGGTGGACGACACGCTACAAGTGATATCAACGACCTGTACCGCCGAGTTATCAACCGAAACAACCGCCTGGCCAAGCTGCAGGAGATCAATGCTCCGCACGTGATTTTACGTAACGAAAAGCGCATCCTACAAGAGGCGGTGGATGCATTACTAGACAACTCAATTCGACGCGGTAGCTCTTTTACCTCCAGTGGAGGAAATCGTCGACAGCTGAAGTCTCTGGCCGACAACCTGAAAGGAAAGCAGGGAATCTTCCGTCGTAACCTGCTTGGAAAGCGAGTCGACTACTCTGGCCGTTCAGTAATTATCATTGGTCCGGAGCTAGATCTGGATGAGTGTGGACTCCCAAAGTACATGGCGCTAGAGCTATTCCGACCGTTTGTAATTAACCAGCTGCTTGAACGCGAGCTGGCTGACAACGTTCGTGGTGCCAACAAGCTGATTGACCAAGGTGCTGATGAGGTCTGGGAAATTCTCGAGAAGGTGATCAAGGACAAGTACGTGCTTCTCAACCGTGCGCCGACACTGCACCGACTGGGTATTCAGGCCTTTCGACCACGACTGATTGAGGGACTTGCTATTCAGGTCCACCCGCTTATCTGTGCAGCCTTTAACGCTGACTTTGACGGTGACCAGATGGCGGTGCACGTGCCACTTTCTAAAGAGGCTCAGACCGAGGCGCGAGAAATTATGGCCGCGGACAAGAACCTACTAAAACCAGGAACTGGTTCTCCGATTGTATCGGCTGATAAGGATGTAATCCTTGGTTCTTATTGGCTAACAAAGATTCGTGATGAGGAAGAGGAGGGTGAGATTGATCGCGAGAAGCTACCACACTTCTCAAGTCCGAACGCGGCCATTACCGCCAACAGCTACGGCAAGATTGATCTGCGCGAGCCGATCTACGTTCTTCCAACCAACTCAGAGCGTTATAATGACTTTGAAGGCGAGATGTTCCGCACCTCCGTTGGGCGCTTACTTTTCAACTCCACACTTCCAAGCGACTTTCCGTTTGTAAATAAGAAGGTTGACTCAGGTGTAGCCAAGGTGATTGTAGCTGATCTGATTGAACGGTATGGTGTCGCTGGTACACCGAAGATTCTGGATGATATTAAAAAGCTTGGGTTTAAATGGGCGACCGGGGCCGGTATCACCTTTGGACTGGATGAGGTGGAAACACCGGAAGGTAAAGAGAAACTTCTGGACGAAGCGCAAGAAAAGGTGGATAAGATCACTGAGCATTATAACGACGGTCTGCTGTCAAACGACGAGCGTCGTAAGCAGGTTATTAAGGTCTGGCATGAGACCAAGAACAAGCTCGGTGAGATGCTTTCCGAAGACCTGGATCAGAATGGTTCGGTGATGGACATGCTTTCCTCTGGAGCTCGTGGTTCGATGGGGCAGGTAAACAACATGGCCGGAATGAAGGGACTGATTCAGAACAACAAAGGAGAGACGCTGGACTTCCCGATTAAGACCTCTTCTAAGGAAGGACACACACCGATTGAGTACTTTACAACTACCCACGGAAGCCGAAAGGGTCTTACGGACACCGCTTTGAAGACGGCGACGGCCGGATTCCTGACACGTCGACTGTTCGATGTAGCGCAGGACATCATTGTTATGACCGAAGACTGTGGCACAAAGCACAGCATCACCATCTCCGAGCAGAACCTGTCCGGAATTGTCCTGCCGATCTCGAAGAACGCGGCTGGGCGATACCTGGCACAGGATGTGGTGGACGAGAATGGCGAGAAGCTGTTCTCGGCTGGTCATTATCTGACACGTGACGATGCTCGTCAGCTGGATGATGCTGCTGTCGAGAGTGTTGAGGTTCGCTCACCGATGGAATGTGAGTCCCCACGAGGAGTCTGCCGTAAGTGTTACGGAATTGATCATGGTTCTAATACACCGGTTGATATTGGTGAGGCGGTCGGAACCGTGGCGGCTCAGGCGATTGGTGAACCGGGTACCCAGTTGACCATGCGTACCTTCCACGCCGGTGGTGTTGCATCTGAAGGAGGTGACATCACGCAGGGTCTTCCGCGTGTAGAGCAGCTGTTTGAGGCACGAACGCCGAAGAGCCCGGCTGTGGTGAGCGAGGTTGATGGAACTATTAGTGACATCAAGGTCAAGGATGATGAGCTTTTGATCACGGTACTGCCGGATGAGGCTGAAGGCAAGAAGGAGGCAATCACGTACTCGGCTAATGCACGACGAAGTGCTGTTGTTTCTGAAGGCGATGATGTCGAGGCTGGCCAGCTACTGACCGACGGAGCTGCTGATATTCAGGAGGTCTTCAAGTTTGGTGGTAAGGTCAAGGCTGAGAATTACATCATTCACGAAGTGCACAAGATTTACGAGCTGCAGGGTGCCTCAACATCACGAAAGCACCTTGAGGTAATCGTAAAGCAGATGTTCTCACGAATGAAGATCGAGAAGCCTGGTGACACAAGCTTTACAGTCGGTGATGTTGTTGAGAAGGCTGATCTACTCGAAGAGAATCAACGGATGAAGGAGGAGGGACTGAAGCCAGCCAAGGCTAAGCAACTCTTGAAGGGTATCACTCGCGTGGCACTCTCACGTAAGAGCTTCCTGTCGGCAGCATCCTTCCAGCACACCACGCGAATCTTGATTGATGCCGCCGTGCGTGGAAGCGAAGATGAGCTGGTTGGTCTGAAGGAAAACGTAATTCTAGGACGACTGATTCCGGCAGGAACTGGGTTCGAAGGCAGTCCAAAACAGAAGATGGTCTCTGGTGAAGCCCCGGCCGAGACGGAGGAGTAGTCTCGGTATTTAATCGGATACGTGTAACCTAGCAGTCACAATGGCCTCGGATGTAGAAACAATCAAAGAGCGCCTTGCCATCGAGGAAGTGGTGGGTTCATACGTTGAACTGAAGCAGTCAGGAAAGTATCTTACCGCCAAATCACCCTTCACAAATGAAAAGACGCCGTCGTTCTACGTCTCTCCGGACAAGGGACTGTTTCACTGCTTTTCAAGCGGTAAGGGAGGAGATGTCTTTACCTTTATCCAGGAGATGGAGGGCGTTGAGTTTCGGGAGGCATTGAAGCTCCTGGCAGACCGAGCTGGGGTGACGCTTTCTGGCGGTAGTGGTGATTCTGGTCGCAAGCAGCGTCTGCGCGACATCATGGCCGCGGCTCGAGATTTTTACGTAGCCCATCTCAAGCAGCAGAACGAGGCCAAGGAGTATCTGAAAAGTCGCGGTGTGACCGGAAAGACGGCCGCCACTTTTTCTCTGGGACAGGCTCCGGATGACTGGCGACAGCTGACTACACATCTGGAATCCGAGGGCTTCAAGACCGCCGACATTATTGAGGCTGGCCTTGCCAAGCAGCCCGATGCGAATAAGTCGCCCTACGATCGCTTCCGTCACCGTCTGATGTTTCCGATGAATGATCCGGCCGGCCGGACGGTAGCCTTTTCTGGCCGTCGCCTGCGCGAAGAGGACAATGCCAAGTACATTAACTCGCCGGAGACACCACTGTTTCGTAAAAAGGAGGTTCTGTATGGATTCAATCAGGCCAAGGACGCACTACGCGATCAGGATGCCGCGATTCTGGTAGAGGGACAGCTTGATCTGGTACTGGCACACCAGGCTGGTTTCCAGAATGCCGTTGCTGTGTCTGGTACTGCTATTACGAAAAAGCACTTGTCCCTTATCAGTCGGTTTACAGACAATCTTATCTTTGCGCTGGATACCGATCGGGCTGGCCGAGACGCAACGCTTAAGTCAGCTCGATTAGCCCTGACTGAGAACATGAAGCCGAAGGTGGTGGATATGCCGACCGACAGCGACCCAGCTGATATCATTACTGGAGAAGGTAAGGAGGTATTTTCCAAGCTAGTAGCCGAAGCTCATGACGTGATCGATGCAGTGCTTGGGTGGGCAGAGGCTGAAACGGATACTCGAGAGGAGTATCTCGACATGGTCCAGCAGCAGGTGTTTCCGCTGCTGCGAAGTATTGAAAACAAAATAAATCAGGATCACTTTATTTCCCGTGTGGCTCAGATGTCCGATATTCGCGAAGAGACGTTACGTAATGAACTAGCAAAAACGATGTCAGAAAAACAGTCTTCACAATCAGGTATCCCTCAGGCTAAAGAGCAGTCGCCGCTGGCAGCTGCCAAGGAGAATGACCGCCTGACTCCTGATGAGCAGAAGCACGAGATCCATAAGCAACTGCGAGCTTTCTGCGAGTGGCAGTCGCAGCAGAAGCAGTCGGTTGTAGATATCAATGAGACTAAAACCCGGATTGGTGAGATTGTAGCGTATGATATGAATGACGGCTTTGAAGACGTAGAGATTACTGAGGATCAGGTAATGGCGCTTGATATTGCCTACAATGAAGCTGCGGATAAGATTATCCGCCGTGACTTAGAAGAGCTGCTGCTTCATTTTGAGGCCCGAATTTTACAGGATACGTATGAACAGGCCAGCCGGCAGGTGAAGCGCGAAGAGGATAAGGAGAAGAAGAAGGAGCTTCTGGAGAAGTGTCAGCGCATCTCTCGGCGAATCCATGAGATACGCGAGACGGTACGTGATCTTATATAGTGAGATAGTAGATAATTTCTTAATAAATTTTTACAATGCCTCGATCAAAACCAAAAGAAGAAAATAGAGAGTTCGACCTCACTGAGGAAGAACGTCACGTGCAGGATAAGGTAAAAAACCTTACCTCTACCGGGCAGCAGCGTGGGTTTGTTACTCATGAACAGATACTTAAAAACTTTCCGTTCATTGAGGATGACATTGACTTTCTTGAGGAGCTTTTAGATAAATTTGATAATGCCGACATCGACGTTCGCAAGGAGGCTGGTCTTTTTGATATTGAGGATAACAGTGACAAGAATGTCTACCGACGTGGTAGTGCTGCTAGTTTTGATTCGGTGCAGCAGTACCTGAAGGAGATTGGAAAGTACAATCTGATTGATGCTCAGATGGAGAAAGACCTGGCCAAGCGAATTCAGGCTGGTGATGATGAGGCAAAGAATATTCTGGCCCGAGCGAATCTGCGGCTGGTGGTATCGATTGCCAAACGCTACGCCTCGCGTTCTTCTAATCTGTCGCTTCTGGATCTGATTCAGGAAGGGAACATCGGTCTCTTCAAGGCCGTAGATAAGTTTGACTGGACACGTGGTTTCAAGTTCTCGACGTACGCTACCTGGTGGATTCGCCAGGCAATCACGCGAGCCTTGGCAGATCAGTCACGGACAATTCGTATTCCGGTACACATGGTGGAGACCATCTCCAAGTACAAGCGCATTACGCGCCAGCTTAGTCAGGACTTGGGCCGGGATCCTCTTCCGGAGGAGATTGCGGTGGAGATGGGGATCGAGCTGGAGAAGGTGCTGCAGATTCAGAAGATTCGCCAGAATACCGTATCACTCGAGACACCGGTTGGTGACGAGGGTGATGACCGCTCCACATTCGGTGACTTTATTCCCGATGAGGAGCTGGATGATCCCGACAAGGAGACGTCACACCGCATTCTTTCCGAGCAGCTTGAGGAGGTGCTGAGTGAACTGACAGATAAAGAACGACGTATTCTCGAGCTACGTAGTGGATTGATCGGTGGTGTCAGCCATACGCTGGAAGAGGTAGGGAAGGAGTTTGATGTCACCCGTGAACGTATTCGTCAGATTGAGGCCAAGGCGCACGAGAAGATTCGCCAGAATGAGAAGGCGCCGCGGCTTGAAAACTACTAATAAGAATCTATTGCGTCTTTTAAGGTGCGTACATTCTTGCGCACTTGAGTGCTTCGGGAAAATGACCGTCTCCTCGACGGCCATTTTTGTGGTTGAACTATCTACAGCAGACAGTGATGTTCGTGCATTCGTGCCCACATGAGTGGTTGGATTAATTAATGTTTCGATAGATAAGAATCCGAGTTTAGAAAGTCGCTCAGCACTCCGCAAGTCGAAGCGCTGAGCTTATACTGACAGACCATGCCCGCTCGCCCTGTGAAGCCCGAACAAAACAGGGGTGCTCACTCGGTTGTTCATGTCTATACTTTAGTTTCGTTGATAAGTTTTTAGTAAGGAAGTACGTTATTTTAACAAAAGCGCAGATTAAATCATATATGGTTTATTTTGGCGATATATTGGGAAAATAGCATTTAGTACTTGACAAATGTATATTTAGCAGTACTATATATTCAGAAGTTGCGTTAATATCAAACAAAAAAGGGGTCACGATGTCCAATCTAGATAAATGTCCAAATTGCGGTTGCGATTTGGAGGAAGAACAGAAGAAGATAGAGAAAAAAATCGATCAGATAATCGAAGAAGAACACGGGGAAGCATTAAAAGGACCGAGGAAAAGATCTAAGTCGATCACCTTTTTTTCTGGCCTTTTAGTAGGTCTCGTTTTAGGAGCTTTAATAGCTGGTTTACTTGTAGTTACATTGTTGAAGTTAGGTGTTAATAACGGTGCTATACTTGGCTTTATCGGTATCTCAGTCAATGCATTGATTGCGTATAACTGTGGTATATATATTTCAAGTTCTGCCATACCAAAAGAAGAACGGTACTTACGAAAGAAGCTCAGAACCGAAATAGAAAATAAATTGTAACCTAATAAGACCAGGTTTTTGCAGTCTGGTCTTTTTTAATACCTGCATACTGAAGCTGTTATAATGGCGGTATGGATAAAGCTCTCTCGGATGAATTCAAAAGCCGCTACGATAAACTTAACGACGCGCAGCGTGAGGCTGTTGATGCGGTGGAGGGACCGGTGCTGGTCGTGGCCGGGCCAGGGTCGGGAAAGACCGAGCTTCTGAGTGTGCGGGCGGCCAATATTCTGGACAAGACGGATGCCTACGCCTCGGACATTCTGTGTTTGACATTTACCGATGCGGCCGAGGTGAATATGCGTCGCCGCCTGACCGAGATTATCGGTGGGGAGGCAAACTACATTAAGGTGCATACCTTTCATAACTTCTGTCGGCGGGTGCGTGAGAATCATCCCGAGCACTTCGGCGTCACCACCGACTTTTCTGTGGCTGATGATATCGTTAAGACCGAGATACTCGAGGAGATTTTTACGGATATGTCGCATGACAATCCGCTGCGTAGTGAACACCCGGAATTCGGTTTTGTCTTTCGTAAGCCGGTCCTGCGCGCCATTGGAGACATCAAACAGGCCGGTCTCAGCCCGGATGAATTTGCTGCTGTCCTGAAGGCTAATGAACTTTTTCTGGATGCGGTCGCTGATGAGGTGCATGAGGTCTTTTCTCAGCGAGTTTCCAAGAGTATTTTTAAGGATGTCCGAAATCTTCTCCAGAGCTTCGAGGCCAAGCAGGATAAAAGTCCGGTGCCACATTTTCGCTCCTTGGCGTATGCTATCAGCTCCAATCTGACACGGGCCCTGCAGGCGGCCGAGGAAGAGGATTCAACCAAGCCGATCACTGAGTTTAAAAAGCACTATCTGCGCAAGGAGGGTGGTCGCCACGTCTTGAAAGAGGAGCGAGACCGCGCGAAGATGCAGGGACTAGCGGATGTCTATGCGCAGTACGAAAAGCGCAACTACGATTTAGGTTTTTATGACTTCGATGACATGATTCTGGAGGTGATTCATAAGCTCGAGGAGGAGTCGGATCTTCGGGCCGAGGTTGCCGAGGCTAATGGGTACATCATGGTGGATGAGTTTCAGGACACCAATGATGCCCAGCTGCGTCTACTGCTGGCGCTGGCGCAGGAGGAACCGGATGACCGGCCGAACCTGATGGCAGTCGGTGATGACGACCAGGCCATTTTTCGCTTTCAGGGTGCCGAAGTTTCTAATATTTTAAATTTCAAGCATACCTTTCCGGATACAAAAGTGATTACGCTGACAAAAAATTACCGCTCACACCAACGGATTCTTGATACTGCTCAGGCAGTCATTGCTCAGGGTGCAGAGCGACTGCACACCATTATTGATGAGGTTGAGAAGAATCTGGAGGCGGCTGGAGAAATCAGTGCCGAGGTGTCGGTGGCGAAACGTGTGGTACCGACGCGTACGCATCACAATCACGCCATTGCACTACGAGTACAGGAGTTGATTGGCAGTGGAATTTCACCAGGAGAGATTGCTATTCTTGCCCGGCGGCATCAGGATCTGGAGGCACTTGTGCCGTATCTGCATGAGGTTGAGGTGCCGATAACCTACGAACGCCAGCAGAACGTTCTGGCACAGCCGCATATACGGCAGCTAATATCCATGTGTCGGCTGGTAACGCATCTCGGCGCGCAGGATATCGAGCGAGCTGAGAGCTTCTTGCCCGAAGTGCTAACGTACCCCTTCTGGGGGCTGGATCGCAGCGTTGTTTGGAAGGTATCACTGGAGACACGCCGAGCTGGCAGCAGCTGGCTTGAGGCGATGCGCGAGCGTGGTGGTAGACTAGCCGGAATCGCTGACTTTTTTATTGCGCTTTCGGGGCGGGCTACGCATGAGCCGGTCGAGTATATTCTGGATTCACTGGTCGGTGCGCATGAGCTGCCAGCTGCTGATTCTGGCCAGGCTGATGAACTGGATTTTCCGGATGCCGACGAGACACTGCTGGTAAGTCCATTCAAGGACTTCTACTTCTCTCGCGATAAGCTGGCTGATGATCCGGCCGAGTATCTGCGCTTTCTGTCCAGTCTTAAGACCTTTGTATTTGCACTGCGTGAGCACAAGGAAGGCACGATTCTGACAACAACCGATCTGGTTTCATTTGTAGATACCCATGAGGATAATGACCTCGTGGTTACTGATACCAGTCCGTTTGTGAATGCCACCGATGCCGTGCATCTCATGAGCGCCCACAAATCTAAGGGGCAGGAGTTTGGTGCTGTGATTATTGCCGGGGCAGTAGATGACATCTGGGCTAATACGACCAACCGTTCAAAGTTGAGCTTTCCGGCCAATCTACCAATACAGTTTGCCGGCGATACGACCGATGATCAGCTACGTCTGCTTTTTGTGGCTATGACGCGAGCCAAGCACACGCTGGATATCTTCTCCTTTGCGGTGGATGACAATGGTTCTGAGCAGGTGGACCTATCTTTTCTTGGTAATGCCGAGATTGACCGTCATGAGGTTGGTGATGAGCTGCCGTCAACCGAGTCACTTCTGGAGTCGACGGTGCCGATTTATCACGGCGGTCCGTACCTGCCGGACGAGAAGGCGATTCTGTCGCCACTGGTTGAGGACTACCGGCTGAGTGTGACCCATTTAAATAACTTTCTGGATGTTCGCTACGGTGGACCAGAGAATTTCTTGACCTCTAATTTGCTACGCTTTCCGCAGCCGATGAGTAAGCATCAGGTCTACGGATCAGCTATTCACACCGCTCTCGAACGTGTATATGTATACCTTGCCCAGCAGGATAAGCCGCCAACGCTGGAGCTAATTTTAGAATGGTTTGAAAATCAGATCATACGTAGCCGGCTGCCGGAGAAGGATCGTACGTACCTGTTGGAGCGAGGAAAAGACGCCTTAGAGAATTTCTGGCAGGAGAAGGAGGGTGAGTTCAAGCCCAATCATATTAGTGAGTACAACTTCCGTCCGGAGAATGTTGTGGTAAATGGTGTGCCATTGGCGGGAAAGATCGACAAAATGGTACCGGATGGAGATGTGATGACGGTACATGACTTTAAGACTGGGACGGCCTTCAATCGCTTTACCGCCTCTAGCGTGAAGGCAGAGAATTACAAGCGGCAGCTTATTTTTTATAAACTACTGGTTGAACACGCTGCACCGTTTAAGGATATGCATGTTAGCCAAGGAGTGCTGGAGTTTGTGGAGCCAAAGGATAATGAGATTGTAACGCTTCCGTATGAAATTACCCAGGAAGATGTAGACGAGCTTACGGAGCTTATCTCTGTGGTGCATGATCATATCGTGAATCTGAATTTCCCGGATACGGCTGGCTACAAGCAGACCGCCAAAGGCGTACGGAAATTTCAGGAGGATCTACTTGCGGGCGATGTGTAGAAGATCTGCAAGTCTTCTTCAATAACAAAAAACACCACGTCTAACGTGGTGTTTCGCTTCTTAGATATTGGTTTCAAACGGTTAGATAAGCTCATTGCCACGTCAGACGTGGTGCTGAGCGGCTTTCTTGGTTTAGGATTCTTATCTATCGAAAAACCAGGAAGTCAAAGCACTTGAATGAGCACCCGATATCTCTTGCTGCTTAGCAGAAAGAGAACGGTTGTGCGAATTTATGTCCGGAAATTACATGTAATTTCCCTGGACCAAGTGCGCAAGAATATACGCAGATCACTTCCCGCAATAGATCGGCTTACTGCTGGCTTTCAAACACAGCATCAGCGTAGTCCCAGAAGGCTTCGTTGCCTTCGATATCGGCAATGCACTCAGAGGCCTGTGCGTAGCGTGGTGCCTGTGGGTGAAGCTGTGGAATCGGGAACTGGCGGTATACCCAGGCCACCTGATTCTCATCGTAACTTTCAATAATACTCTTCATTGTCAGGTGGAACTGACCACAGAATGGGCAAAGGAAGTCAGAGTACTCGACAACGATGATTTCGGCATCAAGACTGCCACGGATGTGGTCATCCTCATCTACAGGATTGATGGCAATATCATCTGAGTTCGGTGTCTCGGATCCTTCTGAAGAGGCATCCGCCTGAATGATATCAATTATCTGTGTCATGGCAGGAAATGGAATAGCACCACTAATGGAGACACGCTTTCCGTCCTGGCTAATGGAGAGAAGGTCAGGACTGTTGATGAGATCAATGATTTCGGTTTGAGAGCTTTCGGTTAGTGGGTCGTTGATAACCAGTACGTTGAAGGGTGTTCCACCACCTCCAGCCTGGGCGGCATCATTTACATCCTCCTCAACATCAGACTGAAAATCAGTTGATTCGATACAGCTACGGAATGCGTCACTGTCGACACCAGCCACCTCGGCAGCGGCGATGACGCCATCATTGCTGGTAGCAGTGCTGTTTTCTGAACCACTACTGTTACCAAAGAAAATTCCGGCGGCAATCAGAAGCCCGGCAAAAACAACGGCTCCGGCGATAATCAATGTATTACTATTTGTTGATGTACTCATACGTTATAATAGGCAAACTAATAATTGTCTTTCACCTACGTATCATAACAGAATGAACCAATCTACGCACAATGATGACTGCCGAATAAAGAACGCACGTTTCGTGAAGGGTATTCGTGGTGAGGATTTGATTCTACAGGAGTCGGTACCACAGATTGTTTTTGCTGGTCGTTCTAATGTCGGCAAGTCTAGCACTCTAAATAAGCTCCTTGGTCAGAAGATTGCCCGCATCAGTAGCACACCCGGAAAAACGCAGGAGATAAACTTCTTCTCGATCGAGGGCGGTACGGCGTATGTTGTTGACCTGCCGGGTTATGGTTACGCCAAGATGAATGGGAAGCAGGCAGAAAGTATGCGCAAGCAGATGATCTGGTACCTAGGCTCATCAAAGGCACCGATTGCGCTGCTGTGTCTGGTGATTGACATTCGCCGCGGGTTGGGAGGTCTGGACCGTGATCTGCTGGACATCGCCTCTGGAGAAGCCATCCCGGTACTGATTGTTGCCAATAAAGTTGATAAGTGTAACCAGAAGGAGCGAACAGCAGCGGAACGGAAGCTGGAGGCTGATCTCGAGTCGCATCCAGGTATTATTCAGGGCGTTATTGCCTTCTCAGCAGAGACCGGACGAGGTCGCAATACATTATGCGAGGTAATACAATCAATCTATGCCGTTTGATATAGCAATAATTTTGGGAATACTGCAGGGAATTACCGAGTTTATCCCGGTATCATCCTCAGGTCATCTTATTCTGGGTCGAGAATTGTTCTCGGTTTCCAATGCTGGTGGTCTCGCCTTCGATGCGGTGATTCACCTGGCGACAGCCCTGGCGATTGTGGTGTACTTTCGCCGGGATATCTATCGGTTTGTTCGTGGAAAGGGAAGTCTGATTGCCGGCACAAACATTACGCTGTATAAAAAAACCGTTTTAATTATCATTGTCGCGACCATTCCGGCAGCAGTACTGGGCTTGTCGCTGGAGTCGATTATCGAAACGGTGTTTCGCAATACCGAGGTAGTGGCCGTTGGTCTGGTGATCGGTTCACTGTTAATTTTGGCGGCTGAGCATATTCCAGCTCCGGGCAACAAGAAGATCACATTGCGTCGGGGTCTGGTGATTGGGTTGTTTCAGTGTCTGGCACTGCTTCCGGGAATGAGTCGATCCGGGGCGACCATTTCTGGTGGGCTCTTTTCTGGTTTTAGTCGGGAGACGGCCACGAGCTTCTCCTTTCTTTTAGGGCTACCAATATTTATCGGGGCTGGTGGTGTGCAGCTATTTGAGCTACTCCGCGCGGAGGGTGCTGCAGCCATTGATGTACCATTGATTCTGGGCTTTGCAGCTGCCTTCGTGGCTGGGTTGGCAGCTATGCACTTCCTTATGCGATTTGTGCGCAGTCACCGACTGGACTGGTTCGCTGCCTATCGTATTTTGCTAGCGGTGGCGGTACTTCTTTTCCTCTAGTTGTCCTCTGGACTCATGGATACGGCAATCAGGTAGTAAACAATGCCGGCAGCAAGCAGTAATCCTAGTGGCAGAATTGTACACCAGACCTCGGCCATGATGGCGATCAACATCCAGAGAATCGAGCCTCCGATGTAGAACTGCACACTACCGCGTCTGATCTCGTCTCTGGTCATGGTTTCGTGCTGTCGCTGTGGATGCCAGATTTCATGGAAGATGTACATCGTCACCAGCATCAGGATAACGATGGCCAGGCAGGTAAAGGAGAGGTTGGCGCCACCTACGGCTGCCAGCAGGTTCTCGGTTGGTGGGGTTGGTTCTCCACCAAGAATTGCCGCGCCATTTTCATCATAGGTCACTGCCTGAGTAATAATTGGCAGTGCCAGCGAAGTGAGACTAGCTAGGATTGTTGTGTATGACTTTTTCATGTTTTTTATTATACCAAGGATTCGCTCTTACTACTGTTTTGCTACGCACGAGTAAACGCCACAGGCGTTTCTCTCTGCTCGCACTGCTTCGCGGGCTGCACAAGGCTAGGCAAAACAGTAGTACTCGCTATAAGGTAAATCTTCTCGTATCTAAAAGAACTGGATAGGGTGGGAGTGAATTTATTTTGACAATACATATCAGAATTGTATACTAATAAACGAACGTAATCTTAATAAAAGAAAGGAGCAAATATGGGTGGTGGAACTGGAGCTATATACAGCAAAGGTAAAAATCTTTTTACCGAAGCACAGGCAAAAATTAATAAATGGATAGAAGATCAGTCAAAAAACTGGCCGATAAAAGATAAAATCGAAGGGGTGCAATATGGTGATATTACAAACTTATATACCCCAAATCAGCTTTCGGATGCGCTGGTTGCTGAAGTGACTCAGTATGTACCGAATAGATATCCCGGCCACGGAGTAACCACAAACCTTGATGGACATTTCGTTCTTACGTACTGGTTGGTAGATATGGAGTCTAAAAGTGCAGAAAAACTTAGTGTTAAGTGCTGGATTTATGCTGGTTTGGATTACAAAGAATCTGGTCTAGAGTTTGAGGGCGAGTTGCTGCGGTATGACACTAGAGTTACTGGTGTTGAATTTATACACACAACTAACGGAGCTCTGGAAAAGCTTCGATTTGAGTTGAGGCCTCGTAAAGAGGGCTTCAATTCTGAAATCAATTTGTAAAATTATAATGAAAACCTGGCTTACAAAAGCCGGGTTTTTTTATTAAGGCTGCAATTTATTGCAGCCGCTATTAAAGCGAACTTACCTCTACTCACTCTACTCAGCTACTTCTTGAAAATAATTACATAGCAGTTCTGTGGGTACCAGTCGGCTTATCGAGGTTTAAATACTTATCTATCGAAGTATTAATTAGTCCAACGACTTGAATGAGGGCTGGAAAACTTTTATCTGCTAAGCAGGTAAAAGTACCATTGCCCGAATTTATGTCCGGAAATTACATGTAATTTCCCTGGACCAAGTGCACACGTCAGAAAAAGCTTTGCGTTCCGACTAGCGGAATGCAAAGCGGCTTTCTGAGGCTAGAAACGTATCTCGCAAAATATGTTAATCAACACCTTCGACTCAAGTCAGATACAAGACTGGTGCCCTTGAGGAAAGGGTGCCAGTCGGCTTCCAAAAGTATAAACTTCTTATCTAGCGAAATATTAACTTGTCCAACGACTCAAGTCGGCACAAATATACATATATTATTTTTTGTAGTAGACCCTTAAAACGGCATCGAATGCGTCATACCATTACTTTCTGGACGCTCCCACCCGCTGGTGTCGATAGGTATTTCGCGTGTCTGTTTGCCCTGCGTGTACTTGAGATGTCCGTGCTCGATGGCGTAGTCATAAATTCGCTTCGTAACCCGCACATCCTGAATACAGTACTCGCGAATTTTGTCGATCTCGCCATTTTTCCACCAGGTAATTGCCTGGAGACCGTGTCCGGACTTTTTTTCGCCAAGCGTGGCCTGGGCTACATCATCAAGCTTGATCCGTCGACCAAGACTGTCCTGAATTGATTTCATAATATCAACACTCTTTATCTGCGTGAGGTCCCCAGGGTAGTACTTGTTGAGGAGAGGAATATCAAAATGCTCGGAGTTGTAGCCAATCAGGCTGCCGGCGGACTCAAGAATCGGCCACAGCTTGGGAAAGTCTTCCTGTAAAAAAGAGATGTACTCATCCGTTTTGGAGTCATGAATAGCCAGGAGCGAAATATCAAGATCGACCGCCTCACGCGAGCCGACGTCTCGGAAGGTGTTTTTTGTTTCGATATCAAATACAATCTTGCGCATACTGAAATAGTTTATTTTGGATAACTTCTTCGTCTCTCACTGCGGTTCTCAATCACCGTATTGTCTATACGTCTAATTTTAATCCTCGTTCGTTACTCGAATTTATCACAAACTAAAAATATTTCAGCCTATTGTGATAGTGAACCGTGCTTTAAGCTCTGCTGGATAGGGTTCAATTATAGCAAAAAATTACTCTTCTTCATTGATGAAGAAGTCAGCAATATCGGCTTTCTTGACCGTGGCTTCTTCACCAGAGGAAAGCTCCTTGATGGTGACTTTCTCGGATTCAAGCTCGTCATCACCAATAACGATGACGTAATTAGCTCCGTCCTTGTCGGCATTTTTTAGCTGCGTGCCGATGTTCTTTCCGGAGATATTGACGCGGGTATTCATTTTGACTTGTCGCAGAAAGCCTGCAATCTCGTAGCCAAAGCCACTATGCTTTTTAGTATCAATCAGACAAATGTCTACATCGAGATGTGAAGCCAGATCCGGCCAGAGCTCATGTGCATCCATAAAGTCAGCCAGCGTGACATCACCAGCACCAAAGCCAACGGCCGGAACCGGATCAACATCAAAGACTTCCATCAGGTCATCGTAACGTCCACCACCAAACAGTGACCGATTGTTTTGTGGGTGGGTGTCGAATATTTCGAACACCACGCCGGTGTAGTAAGCTATTCCGCGAATGAGATTCGGGTCGAAGACGGCGTTGCCGATATTCCGGTTGGCAAGGCTCTCAAGTATTGAATCGAGTTTGTTCAGCGGCTTGGCCAGCATCGGGAAGGTTTCGTTCATCTGCTCGGTGTCGGTAATGGACAGATAGGTGAAGAGCCCTTCGGCCTGATCTTCGGAAAGTAGGTCATGCACAGCACCAGTAAAACTGTCTTTGTCGATCTTGGTTTTTTTGTCAATTAGGCCGGCAAGATCAGCATAGAGATCATCATCAATTTTAAGAACGTCGGTACAGAAGTCAGAAAAAAGTGACCGCGAGCTGATGTGGATCACAAAGTCATCCTCGGCGGCTCCGAGATTTTTCATCAGCTCGTGCGCAACCGAGATTATCTCGGTGTCAGCTATGGAGTCTTCGATACCAAACAGGTCAACATTTAGCTGCCAGTGCTCGCGTAATCGTCCACGTTGTGGTCGCTCGTAACGAAAGACATTGGGAATGGCATACCAGCGTACTGGGAATGATAGCGTCTTGGCCTGGGCTGCCACCATGCGGGCAATGCTGGGCGTCATTTCCGGCCGCAGCATAACCTCGCGATCGCCACGGTCGGTGAATCTGTATGACTGTTCTCCGGCAAGTTCTTCACCGCTTTTGGCATCATAAAGCGCAGCCGGTTCCAGAATGGAGGCATCAACGGCTTCGTACCCGAAGCTTTCGACGGTTTTCTGCATAATCTTCTCGAGGTAGCGTCGTCTTCGCAGATCTTCGGGATAGAAGTCACGTACTCCTTTGTAGGCATCGGTGCTAATTTTGTTATTTGAATTACTCATATTTTTTTAAAAACGTTGCAGATTATATTTACAGCACATCTCGCCCCGTAGCTCGAGCTTTGTGAGATGGTACCGGGGTAGGCATCAGTTGAGATTGGCTGTTTATCCTTCATACTGTTATGGTAGCACCAGAACGGGGTGATCTCAATAATGTATATATACGAGAAAAAAATTGGTGAGACACCACTGGCGGCGCTGAATCGATTTCGCAAGGAAAATAGCATTGCTCCAGATATCCGCTTAAGTTACGCCGGGCGTCTGGATCCGATGGCGTCCGGCAAGCTGTTGATTTTAGAAGGAGAGGAGAATGATCGCCGTGAAAATTATCTGAGACTAGATAAAACGTATGAATTTTATATTTTGTTTGGTGTCTCAACAGATACGTTTGACCTATTGGGTATGGTAGATGATTTCGATACTGCACCTACGCTTACAAAGAAAGATGTAGAGAAAACACTTAGGTCCTTTGTCGGTACCTCAAGGATGATCTACCCATCATACTCGGCAAAAACAGTTGCGTACAAAGGGGACATGGTACCGCTGTGGCAGCTGGCAAAGGAAGGAAAAATAGATGAGGTTACGCTGCCAGAAAAGAAGGTTGAGGTGTACAAGGCTTTGTGTATGGACCTAGAACTGGTTAACCAGGATTATATATATAATTATATAAATAATTATATAAAAAAAGTTTCGGGTGATTTTCGCCAGCAGGAGATACTCGAGCGGTGGAAATCGGTGCTCTTACAGCAGGAGGGTGAGTTTCCACTGGCACGGTGCAGCGTTTCTGGCTCATCCGGGCTGTATGTGCGTCGGCTAGCACATGAAGTTGGGAGAGAGCTTGGTATTCCAAGTCTAGCTTTTTCTATTAGGCGTACAAAGATTGGTGATCAATAAAAAATTGCCCTCAAGGAAGGCGGTTTTTATTAGCCTTTGATTATTCCTGCTTATTGTGCGGCCTCTTCCTTGGCTAATCTGCTAATGCTTTCACGGACGGTTTCAAACATCTGAGTGTGGAACCCAAGACCGCTTCCAGCCAGCGCAGTTAGATCAGCTTCGTGTATGCTTTCGCTAACTCCTTCGATTAGACTCCAGTGGACGACAGCGCCACCAAAGAAGAATCCTGACCACTCAAGCAGCTCCATGCCGTCGGCCCAGTCATCCTCATTGGCGAGGTAGCGTCCCTGCATGTCTTCTAGCTTGCTACCGGTGGCTTTCGACTTGGTATCAACAATTTTGGTTGCATCTGCGGCCCCGGCGATTTTGTCAATTTTTGCAATGTGATCCTCGTTTTTGTTTACGAATTGCTCGATTTCCTCGGCAGTAAAAATGTCGGCGCCGATGAATCCATCCTTTCCGCGGGAGAGAAAGTCAGCGCAGGCCCGAGCAAATGCCTTTACCTCACCTAGCTTTTTCCAAATATGTTCATTCATAGTTATGTAAATTAATGTCTTCTTAATGCGCTTCAGGCTGAGTGTAACACATTTCGTGGTTGCCCATTGCCTGGGCATTTGTATAATGAGTGCGTTCGAGCAAAACATGCGCTATTGCTCGAACATTTTTTATGGCTACTGACAGAAAAAAAGATCGTGCGAAAAAAAAGCAAGAGCAGCTGCGCTCCAAGGCGTTCTGGATTGCCTTTGAGATGATATTCGTATTCGGACTTCCGGCTGCGGCTGCTGTTGTGTTGAGTCAGTGGCTGATTGCTGATGGGATAATTCCAGACTGGGGACTTTACCTGGCGCTTGGGTTGGCATTCATTATCTCCTGGGTAATCGTGTTTCTTCGTGTCAGGCGGCTTTCTGATGAATTTCAAGAGGTCGAGAGGGGGCAGTAAAGAATTATATGGATTTTCTCCAATTACAACGCGAGCAGGTCAGTATCGAACCCCATACCTTTATGGAGCTGGCTGGTGTTCCGATTACGAATACACTTATTACGGGTATTTTGGTGATGCTGCTTTTGGCAGTCTTCGGAATTTGGGGGCGAAGCGCTTTTTCCTTAATCCCTGGTAAGGTTCAGAATGCGTTTGAGATGCTGTACGAAGGAATGCTATCGCTGATTCAGCAGGTGGCGGTAGACAGAACGCTGGCCGAGCGAGCCTTTCCTTTGGTGGCAGCTCTGTTTGTCTACATCGGTCTGGCGAATCTGATTACGCTGGTACCGGGGCTGGGAAGTATAACGCTCTCGGGTGAGTCGCTATTGCGGACACCTACCTCGGACATTAATCTACCACTGGCGCTGGCAGCCGGAAGTGTGCTGCTGGTGAATATCGAGGCGGTGAAAGTAGCTGGTTTTTTCTCCTACGTCGGGCGGTACTTCAAGTTCAAGGAGCTGATTGCAGGTTTTCGCAATGGTGTCCAGGCAGGCTTCGTGGCCCTGGTCGAGTTTTTTGTTGGCCTGCTGGATATCCTGTTTGAGTTCACAAAGGTTATCTCACTTTCTTTTCGTCTGTTTGGTAACATGTTTGCTGGGGAACTGCTGGCGGTCTTGATTCTCGGCGCAGTTGCGTACGCCGTACCAGCATTGTGGATGTCATTGAACCTATTGTTTGGTATTGTGCATGCGCTGGTGTTCGGTGCCCTGGCAACCGCCTACTACGCGCTGGCGGTGCGTCCGGAAGAGGATGTTACTGCACCAACATCAGGGATGGAGGAAGTGTCTTAAAGATTTTTTAATCATTTACATTAACTAACAGCTAACGGCTAATAGCTAACAGCTAGAAAATATATGGAGGAAGAAGCAGCACGCTTAATAGGAAAAGGAATTGCCACCATCGCCATGTTTGGTTCTGGAATCGGTCAGGGGTACCTGATCGGAAAAGCGCTGGAGGCAATGGGGAGAAACCCTGAAATGTCTGGGGAGCTATTCACGCGGATGATTATTGGTGTTGCGCTGGTTGAGTCAACGGCTATCTACGCCCTAGTTCTTTTCTTCCTTATCTAGCTAGTAAATTTTAGAAACTTCTTCGTTACTCCCAGCGAGTCTCGAACGCGGTATCCACATACCGCTTATCTCGATTCTTGAGAAAGCCTCGAATTTCTCCAAAATTTCCACGCTATATAGGACAAGAGGATTCAGTCGTGAAATTCACACAAATCCATTGTCTAAACAACAGAGAGCAAGATCAGGCAGTTATGTAAACCTTTAACTTTTGACTTTTAACTTTCGACTAGCCTATGGATATTCTTACGTCTCTACAATCTATTGGGTTTGACTGGCAGCTGGCGCTGGCCCACACGATCAACTTTTTGATTGTGGTGGCGCTTCTGAATCACTTTCTCTTCAAGCCGCTGCGTAAGCGCCTGTCTGATAGAAAGGAGGTAATCGAAAAAGGCGTAGAGGACGCACGAGCCGCCGAAGATGAACGATATCAAGCCAAAGAAAAAGGTGAGAAAATAATTAGGGCTGCAAAAGCTCAGCGTCGTGAGATTATCACTCAGGCACAGGAAGAGGCAACTGCGTTGATTGCTCAGTCTCGTGACGAGGCCTCCTCCGAAGCAGATGATATTCTCAACAAGGCGCGAAGAAAAATTGCTGCGGATCGTGAGCGGATGACTCGAGAGCTCGAAGGGCAGGTAGGAGACTTGGCAATTCTGACTGCCGAGAAGATTATGGAGCGAGAAGTAACCACCGATGATCACAAGAAGCTCGTGGCGTCGGTTATTAAAGAAGCGGACAAGCATGCGTAACGTTAAGGATACAACTGATGCGCTTATTCGCTGGTGCGAAGACCGCGGCGTAGATACCGGCGTTGCTGAGTTTGCCGCCTATATGTTAGATAGTGGTAGCGATTATCTACTACCGGTGGTCCTTGAGGAACTAGAGTCCCGAAGCAGAGAAGATGCCTTTTACGACCGATTACAGGTGACATCCGCGCAACCACTGGTCGACAAGGAGAAGGAACAGCTGACTTCTGGTTTTGGAGTTGATATTGCGGATCTCTCGCTCGAGACGGACCAAACACTTCTGGCTGGTGTGTCTTCTGAGTATAACGGAATACAGATAAAGGATAATTTACACGGTCGGCTACAGGCATTTAAAAATCGTTTATATACATAAATATGAGTAACGTAGAAGATATAACTAAAGCGCTCAAAGATCGGATTAAGCAGCATCAACCAAAAGCTGAAACTACCGAGGTTGGTCATGTGGTTTCTGTTGGTGACAGCATCGCGCGTATGTCCGGACTTGATAACTGCATCTCTCAGGAGAAGCTACGGTTTGAAGATGGCACAATCGGCGTGGCGCTGAATCTAGACAAAAGCACTGTTGGGGCAATTATTCTTGGTCCGTTTGAGCATATTTCGGAGGGCGATGTTGTTCGCCGAACTGGTGAAGTGCTGTCAGTACCGGTTGGTGACGCGCTCTTGAGTCGGACGGTGAGTAGCTTACTGGAACCAATCGATGAGCAGGGTGATATCTCGGACACGCAGCTGCTTCCAGTGGAGACAGCTGCGCCAGCCGTTATGGATCGTCAGCCAGTTTCCCAGCCGCTACAGACCGGGATAAAGGCCATTGATGCGATGGTACCGATTGGTCGTGGTCAGCGAGAGTTGATAATCGGTGATCGTCAGACGGGTAAGACTACGCTGGCGATTGACACCATCCTGAATCAGAAAGGTAAAGACGTAAAGTGTGTGTACGTTTCGATTGGGCAGAAGCAGTCTAATGTTGCCCAGATTCGAGCGTTGTTGGGTCGAGCTGACGCGTTGGAGTACACCACGATTGTGGCGGCCAACGCGGCTGATGGTGCGGCGGCTCAGTATATTGCACCGTACGCGGCGACGTCGCAGGCAGAGTACCTTATGAACAAAGGCGAGGATGTGCTGGTTGTTTATGATGATCTTTCTAAGCACGCTGTTGCTTATCGAGAGATTTCTTTGCTTCTTCGACGTCCACCGGGCCGGGAGGCGTATCCGGGAGATGTTTTCTACCTGCACTCACGACTGCTGGAGCGATCCGCACGGCTTAGTGATGAGCGTGGCGGTGGTTCGATTACTTCGCTGCCGATTATTGAGACCAAGGCCGGAGATATTGGTGCCTACATCCCGACCAATGTTATCTCCATTACAGATGGGCAGATTTACCTTGAGTCAGGTCTGTTTAATAAAGGAGTTCGCCCAGCCATCAATACTGGTAACTCGGTTTCGCGTGTTGGTTCGGCCGCACAGATTCCGGCTATGAAGAAGGTGGCCGGTAAGGTGCGTACGCAGATGGCACAGTTCCGCGAACTTGAAGCCTTCACCCAGTTCTCGTCTGATCTCGATACCGCCACCAAAGCCAAGTTGGAACGAGGACTGCGTATCCGCGAACTTCTGAAGCAGCCACAGTATAGTCCGGTGGCGGTTGGGGTGCAGGTGGTGATCTTTTATGCCATCCGGGAGGGATACATCGATGAGCTTGCGGTTGAAACCCTGGCTGATTACCAGCAACAGTTGGTTGATTATCTGCAGTCTACTCAGCGAGAACTTCTCGAGGATCTTGCAGGTGACTGGACGGATGAGCTAGAAAACCGGGTTGAGAAAGTCGTGAAGACCTTTACCGATAGTTACAGTGTGCAGGTTAAAAAAGAAGATGAATAATCATGCCGGCATCCACGAAACAAATTAAAGGAAAGATTCAGTCGGTTGATAACATTAAGCAGATCACCAAAGCGATGCAGCTTGTCTCGGTAAGCAAGATGCGTCGGGCAGCTGATCGAGTTGTGCAAACAAGAGAGTATGCCAATCGGGCACGAGAAATTCTTGAAAATCTCACAACCCACGAAACACTGTCACATCCACTCCTGACGTACAACGACACCGATCCCGTCCTGGCCATCGTGGTGGCTTCCGACAAGAGTCTTTGTGGTAGCTTTAACGCCAACGTAAAGAAAACCCTGTCTCGATTCATTCAGGCAAGCTCCGGTGATCAGGTTGATGTGGTCGCTGTCGGTAAGCACAGTCAGCGAATGGCACGGCAGATGGGGTGTGAGGTCGTGGCCAGTTATAGTGATTTTTCTGAACATGTATCCGTCGGTGATGTTGGTGGAATTTTCGAGTTTCTCTATAATCGCTTTACCCAGGCCGCCTACCGACGGGTAGTCGTAATTTACTCGCATTACGAAAGTACGCTGTCGTATAAACCGCTGGTTAGCCAGCTGCTGCCAGTAGATGCTGCCAGTATGGGAGATACACTGTCGCATATGGTTGATCGTGATCAGGAGATGCAGACCGAGATTATGTCACGGTATCTATTTGAGCCCTCGGAAGAGACCGTGCTGTCGGCGGTGATTCCGCGGCTAACCAAGGTGCGACTTTTCCAGGCCTTGATGGAGTCACAGGCATCAGAACACTCGGCCCGGATGTTTGCCATGAAGAATGCTACCGAGAACGCTGAGGAGGTTTCTGAGGATCTAGAGCAGAGTTACAACCGAGCCCGACAGCAGGCCGTGACACAGGAGATATCCGAAATTGCGGCGGCTTCGGACGCGCTTGCCTAATTTTAATAATGTAACTTTATTACCATGCCTCAAAAAGATACAAAAAATAAAGAGATCACTCAAGGAACCGTTGTACAGATAACTGGTCCGGTTATTGATGTGGCTTTTAATACAGCTGAAGACCTGCCAAATCTATTCGATGCACTAACGATTCAGAAGGATGACAGCATGCTGACACTGGAGGTCCAGAAACAGCTTGGGCGTCGTGAGGTACGAACTGTTGCCATGTCCAGCACAGATGGGATTGCTCGTGGTGATGTGGTGATTGCAACTGGTGCTCCTATCTCGGTACCGGTTGGCGAGGCAGTTTTGGGGCGAATGTTTAATGTGCTGGGAGAGCCAATTGATGGCCAGCCAGCACCGGAGGAAGCGCCAACATCTCCGATCCATCGTGATCCACCAGCCCTGATGGAGCAGTCACAGCAGCGAGAGATGCTTGAGACCGGGATCAAGTCCGTTGATCTAATGTGTCCATTTCTAAAAGGAGGAAAGATTGGCTTTTTCGGTGGTGCCGGAGTAGGGAAGACGGTGATGATTCAGGAGTTGATTCGCTCGATAGCCGCCGAGCACGACGGACTGAGTATGTTTGCCGGTGTTGGTGAGCGAACACGAGAGGGAAATGATCTGTACCGCGAGATGAAGGAAAGTGGTGTGCTTGATAAAACCTCGCTGGTTTTCGGGCAGATGAATGAACCACCCGGCGCGCGAGCTCGGGTAGCGTTGTCGGCACTGTCGATGGCGGAGCATTTCCGTGACAAGGAAGGTAAAGACCTCTTGCTTTTCATTGATAATATTTTCCGCTTTACCCAGGCTGGTTCAGAGCTATCGGCGCTTTTGGGTCGGATGCCGAGTGCGGTGGGGTATCAGCCGACTCTTGCTAGTGAGATGTCGGATTTACAGGAGCGAATCACCTCTACAAAATCAGGTTCAATCACCTCCGTCCAGGCGGTCTACGTACCAGCCGACGACATTACCGACCCGGCCCCGGCGGCAACCTTTGCCCACCTGGACTCTACCGTAGTACTCTCACGAAAGCTGGCAGAGCTAGCGATTTATCCGGCCGTTGATCCACTTGATTCGACTTCTTCGATTCTGGATCCGGATGTGGTTGGTGCCGAGCATTACGAAACTGCCCAGCGCGTTCGGAACATTCTTCAGCGACTTGAGGATCTTCAGGACATTATTGCAATTTTAGGAATGGATGAGCTGTCAGAAGAGGATCAGCTGACGGTCGCCCGGGCGCGAAAAATTCAGCGCTTCCTGTCACAGCCATTTTTTGTGGCCGAGCAGTTTACGGGTGCTCCTGGTCGCTACGTATCCCGTCAGGAGACGGTGCGTGGTTTCAAGGAGATTCTGGATGGAGAGCATGATGATGTTCCCGAAAGTGTCTTCTACATGAAGGGGGATATTGATGAGGTAACTAAAGAAGCCTAATGAATACCTTTTCCGTCTCAATTGTTACACCATCGGGCCGCATCTTCTCTACCCAGAAGGCTGAGAAGTTGTCGGTGCGAACACAGGCTGGTCAGATACAGATACTGGCAGGTCACACGCCGCTAGTGTCTGTGCTGAAGATTGGGCAGCTGGTGGTGGAGATGCCTGATGACGAGCACCGCTCGGCGGTGTTCGGTGGTTTTCTGGAGGTGCGCGAAAGTGGCGAGGTAATTATTCTGGCTGACGAAGCAGAGCAAGGAGCTGATATTGACGTAGCCCAGGCGGAGGCCGCACAGAGGGAGACGCAGCGACTTATCTCTAGCCACAAGAAGAAGGACGCAACCTTTCATCAGCTACAGAGTGATCTACAGCGAAGCATTGCCCAGGTACAGGTCGGCAGCTGGTATCAGGATAGGTAAGAATAAATCCTTTCTTTATTTTTTGTTTGTGGCATAATATAGTTAGAACATTCGTTAACAAGAACCAAAAAATGAGGTATATATGGTAAGTTCTGTATCAGATTCAATATTCCAAGATATTAAGGATAAAATTAAATCCAAAGACCTAGATAGTAAAGAATCCTGCCAAGAAATTAGTGAAATGATTAATGAGATGTTGGATTCTCTATCCTTAACTAGCAGAGTAGATCGGAAGAGGATTAAAAGTAAGATATATAATATTGAGCAAAAATTGCTCGAAAAATTTAATCTGAAAATTCATGTCGATGATTATCATGAAAAGCATCGATTAGAATTCAGTCCTCAAAATGAAATAGCAAAAGCTCGAAAGGATTTACTTGATGAGGTAAATGACAATCTTAAACTTTTATAACAAAAAACCACCACGTCCGACGTGGTGGTTTTATTTATTCAACTATATCTAGAAGTGATTACGTAGCTTTACTGATCTGTTCGATAATATCCTTAGGATGGCTGTCGACAAAGTTTCCGGAAATTTCTGCAGTGATCTTGTCCTGGAGTTCTTTCGGCAGCTCGGCCTTGGTGGTTGCCTTGTCCTGCGGTGACGAGATCAAGATCACCTGATCGATTTCGCTCATAGAGATATCATTAAGCGTTAATTCTAGTGCATCGTGGAACTTCTTTTTAATCTTATCCGCTTCATCGCGTTGTGGTTCGTTCGATCCGAGTGTCTTTCCGCCGCTGCGGCGCTGGAAGGTACCCGGCTGGTCATCATGCTCGATACCATCTATACGTATTTCTGCCACCGTCTCAATCTGACTTTCATACGCAATGTGAAGGTCAGCTGACTGTGAGCTCGCTACAATAATAAGGGTTTTATCGTCGGCAAACTGGGGAAATTTGTCTGGTATAAACATATAAAGTATTGATTAGGTGTTTAGTGTAGCTGTACAGTGTGGGCAGCGAGAGGCTTCATCAGCAATCGGCTCCTTGCAGTGGTCGCATTTTCGTACCGGTGCCTCAGCCGTATCATCGTCGGCGCGTTTGAGTTTATTTATGTAGCGAATGACAAGAAAGACAGAGAAGGCGATGACCGCAAACTCGAAAATGGTGCTGATAAAGGTGCCGTAATTAATCGTCACAGCTTCGGTTCCGTCACCGGCAGACCTGATCACTAGATCCAGATTGGTGAAGTCAATATCTCCAACCAGAATTCCAATCGGGGGCATAATCACGTCCTCAACCAGTGAGGTCACAATCTTGGAGAATCCAGCACCGATGATGATACCGACAGCAAGGTCGATGGCATTTCCACGAATGGCAAACTCCTTGAACTCATCAATGATCTTCATTACAGGTGTTGTTGGTTATAGGTCGAGTAAAGACAGTTCGGTATAATCTATCTATTCTTTCTGTGTATCTGATTATACCTGATTTGGAATCTTTTTTAATTATCTGTCTCGGGTGAGAAGTCCAAAGCGCATGAATTTATACAGAATCGCTTTCCACTAGCAGGCTTTCCGTCGGCGCGCCTTTCTGGGCCATCATTAAATACGTGTCCGAGATGGGCGTCGCAGTTGACGCAGCGTACCTCGGTTCGTTCCATACCGAGAGAGGTGTCTGTTTCCAATGTAATCTTTTCGTCATCTACAGCTGTATGAAAGCTGGGCCAGCCAGATCCGGAGTCAAACTTTGAGTCTGCAGAGAAAAGCTCTTCGTTGCAGACAATACAGTGATACATTCCATCACGATCTTCTTTAAGAAGTGCTCCGGAAAAAGGCGGTTCAGTGGCGGTGTTTTGAGTTACGTCACGACTACGTGGAGATAAGTTATTTTGATTCTTCTTCATATACCTCTATACTAGCATCTTTTGGCCATTATATTGACTGGTTGACAATTATGGAGTTGTGATAACATAGATAGTGTAGTAATGATTTATTAAATAATACTATTGTTATGGAAGAACAACACAACACACCAAACGACCAGGAGCACGCCACGGAGCACCAGAACCCACAGTCAGGACATTCTGAGGAGGCAGCAGGATCAAATACTATCCTGATCGTCCTTTTGATTATTATCGTCCTGGTTATTGGTTTCTTCCTGCTGAGTGGAGCCGAGGATGTTGATGTACCGGTGGATGACCAAACAACCGAGGTACAGGAAGAGGAAACAACCACTGCTGATGATGAAACTACAACGGAAACTGAGGCTGGTGTTGAGGTTGAAGTTACTGACAGCAACAACGAGTCAGCAGAGTAGATTTTTCTACATCTAAAGAAGGAAAACACCACGTCAGGCGTGGTGTTTTTATATACGACGGAAAGTAAAACGGGCTTTTGTTGACGATATGGTAAAAGTTATACTATAATTAAATGAGATCAAAAAGGAATTATTACTTAATCTACTTGAATATGGGTATTATTTTATGGATCATCTTTGGTGGTTTGGCTGGATGGGTAGCATCTGAATGGATTCTTGTTGGTGGTGATGATGGTATTGGGGTTCTTGGGAATATTATTGTGGGTATTGTTGGTGCCGCTGTTGGAGGCTGGATTGCCGATAGTCTTGGTGCCAAGCAGGGAGGGTTACTACTTAGCTTCCTATGGGCGGTTGTTGGAGCCGTGATTGTTCTTGTGATAGTAAACTTTATCTTCTAGTTAAATTCGAGCAAAAAAACAAGAAACATCCCCGCAGACGCGGAGATGTTTTCCTATTACTTGTTTAGCTGCTGCTGAATGTAGTCGATGACAGAAACTGTAGAAACTTTTCCGTCAGCCGTCTGCTGGCTGATCTGCCTAAGTTTCGGAATATCAATAACATCACAGTCAAGGTTTAGTTGGAAGTAGTCGCCGGGCGGGTTGGTGAGCCGCTTGTCATCAATTCGCTCCATGATTTTTATCTGCTCTGATTTCGGTAGCGTGTATGGATTGATGACGTTGCCGTACTTGTCCGGGTTCAGGTTCGTCATACTAGTCTTCAAATATTTCACCACGATACTCATCAATCTCACGCTGCGGCCAGTCGTAAAAGAAGGCATCATCATCGTGTAGATCCTCGGCAAGTTCAATACCAACGAAGCGCCAGTGCCATGGCTCAAACTGGTAGAAATGATTGTCTTCTGGGTAGGAAAGTACAAAGCCGTACTTATGGGCGTTATCCAGCAGCCACTGGTACGCCTCGGTAGTGGAGAAGTCCGTGTAATTGATTCCCATTTCCGGTGTTGTGAAGTCAACTGTTGTTCCCAGCTGGTGCTCGGAGTAGCCCTGCTCTGCAGAGAACTGATTGGCAGTGCCAACCCCGTAGGTGATAATGTAACTGCTTTTTAGCTGCTGCTGCCTGCTGAAGGAGCGGAAGGCCGAGATAATACGTAGATTGATGTCATCATCCTCAGCATCCTCGATCATGTCTTCCAGGAATGGGTAGGCCCGCTCATGAAATTCTTCAGTATCCTCATCGTATACATATTTTGAATCGATTTCTTCCAGGTCAGACGGAACATAATTTTCACTAAGAAAAAAGACTCGTGAGTACTTCTTCAGCAGCTCCGGGTCAACCGAGGTATAACGGGAAATATCCCCAACGGTGTCGGTAATATCCTCGATCTGTTCCTCAAAGTCTTCGTTTCGTTCCTCGGCCATCTGTAGCTCTTCGGACAGCACCTGAATCTCATTATTAGCCTGTTCAAGTTCATTTTCAGTGGTCTCTAACTGCTGGCTGAGTTGATTATTTTTGACTCGTTCTTGGTCGAGTTCTACAGTGATTGTTTTAGCAGCGTAGACACCGTAGCTTCCGGCGGCAATACCAATAATGAGCGCGGTTGTAAGCAACCAGTGACTATCCGAAAAGATATTATTCATATCGTTCAGTATAACAGGATTCAGTCGTTTCGTAACCAGATCAGTTTATACGTGAAGCAACAGGTGTATCATTTACATGTAAAAGTGTGGATTTCTTCTCCCTAATCCTACGGTATAATACAACCATATGAAAATACGTATCTCGAATCGGATCTTTCTTTACTTTATTCTTATGATGGTAGGTTCAGGAGGGTTCTTTTTTATACTTTTTATACCGAAACCAACCGGCTTTTATGCGTTCATCGCCTTAGCGGCAGTGGCTGGATTTGGTGTAGCGGCGAATATTTGGGACTCAAAACGGAATAATCGTGAGCTGGCCTGTCCGACTGGATCCGACTGTAATGCAGTGGTGAACAGTCACTACTCGAAATTTTTAGGGGTCCATCTTGAGTACTGGGGGATGGGATACTTTGGAATTTTAATTCCAACCTACGTAACGCTTATGTTTGCACCAGCGCTCTTCTCTTCGTCAATGATTTGGGGTGTAGTGGTGTTTTCGTTGCTTGCGGGACTTTTTTCTTTATATCTGCTGTTCGTACAGGGTATACTGTTGCGTAAATGGTGTATCTGGTGCTTACTGGCCGCGGCGATGTCGTTGACGGTTTGTGTACTGTCGGTGGTGAGTATCGAAGCAGCACCGGAGTTTATTCTTCGTGGTCTTCCAATTCTTATTTTTGTACAGTACCTTGGGTACACGTTTGGTGTTGGTGGAGCAACAGCCGCCGTTTTTCTGTTTGCAAATTATCTTGATGATGCCCAAATTGACGAGAAGGAGTTGTCCTCTCTGAAAGGGGTTCTGGAAATGGGTTGGGTAGGGTTAATTTTGGTACTCGTTAGTCAGTTTCTTCTACTAATTGGATTTTCGTTACTTGGTCAGATACCAGCCTTTATTATGCAGATTATTGCATTGTTGATAGCTGGCATATCGACGGCCGTAATGATGGTAATACTTAGCCCGTTCTTAGTATATGTTCCGTTTGCTCAGAAGGGGGAGAAAGTTGTTGATTCGAAAAAAAATAATACGTCTTCATCCTTTAATTCGCTGCGGGCACCGATTGTGATTTGCGGAGCGGTGATTATATCTTCGTGGTATATGGCACTTGTTGCTAGTTCTTTCTTATCTCTGTCATTGACAGCACTCGTGAGTACATACGTGATGATTTTATTACTGATAACAAGCAGTTTTCTATATCTTACGCGACCCAAAAAATAAGATCTCTTACATACGAAGAGGTTTTATCACTATGTATTTTTACTAAAAAAAATCTGCGGGCTGGAAGTATTTATAATGATTGATGGGTGTAATTTGTATAAAAAAATACTCGGGGGTGATTATCCCGAGTATTTGAAATATTTAGCATTTTATTGTTTTACACTGCTCAGCTGACTCACTATAGACAGCAACAAATGTTAGAAGGAAGCACATAAGACTAGTAGCTATCCAGGCACTGTTCACTTCTGGTACTGTGATTAGTAAACTAGAAACAAGGAAAGATGATACTGCTAGTATTAGGTTTGGGTTTATTTGCACACCACCTTTACGCTGTCGCCAGTGATCAAATAAAATAAAACCACTGAATACTATTGCCACACCAACTCCTATCAACTTGGTGGTCGCGATCGTTTTTCCTAGATAAAAACTATCCAGAAGAATGAACCAGGCTAGAAACAGTACTACAATGGTTGAAAGTACATTTGCTCCGAAGATTAAGGTCGGTACAGATTTTTTTTTATGCATTTTATTGCTCCGTTTGTGAAAGATTTCTACTAACTAAATAGTATTAAATAATATTTTATGTGTCAAATAATGTTTCCCTGATTTTCTAAGGGCGAGGCTGGCTGGAATACTCACATAAACACAATTTCGTTCCCGACCCCTTCACTTTGAAAACCCTCGGTTTTCAATACTTTCCAACACGGGAACGAAGGGTTCGAATCCAGTCCGCTCGCCTCATAAAAAAGCGGCCCTGACGGACGGCTTTCTATCTATTCGGCTCCGCGGACTGGATTCGAACCAGTAACATCCTCCTTAACAGGGAGGCGCTCTACCGTTGAGCTACCGCGGAATATGTTTCAATCATTTTATTCGCAATGATTGAGAGATCAATCTGTTTTCTTTCCACTTGCCCCGTGTCTTTTTCGGGGCCGCGGAATGTACAAGTAGTAATATAGCAAAGATACACGCATTTTTCTAGTTATTACCAAGACCAGATTTTACTCATTCTCTAGCATGCTATAATCAAGTTGTTCACGGGATGAGCGCTACTGTTTACACCTACTGCCATGAATTCATTCACGCCAACATTGTACACTTCTGAAGTAAGGCGAATTTGGTAACTATCTAATATAATTATGGCTCTAAACACAAATCTTAAAACTACAAATATTGAAGCTGGAGATGATCTGCAGGACTATCTGGCTAAAAAACTTATCAAACTAGAGCAGTTTATTGATGAAGATGATACGACGGCGCATGCTGATATCGAGTTGGAAAAACGAGCCGGTCAACAGACTGGGCAAATATACCGTGCAGAGATTAACTTACAAATAACTGGTTCATATCTGCGTTCAGAAGAGGATGCAGATGATATTCGTGATGCAATAGCGGCTATGCAGGAAAGTATCATTCGTAAACTCCGTAAGGTAAAGGAGAAGCGTCAAAGTCGTATCCGCTCCGGAGCTCGAAAGATGAAGCAAATGATTCAAGGTTGGTACGGAAGAAAAGGGGATAAGTGATTGTATATCGTGATATATTGATTGTATGACCAAAATGAGCGTATCAATGAGTCCACGTGCTTTGCAGCATATAGCCTTCACGGCTGTTGTACTTTTCGGGTTAGTGATGTCACTTGCTATTCATGTAACCGAAAAAACTGTGGCTGAGGTTGAGAAAAACCGCTATATTTCCATCGAAGCGACTTTGGATGAAGCGTTCCTGAATGATAAATCTATATCTACCACTACTATGCGGCAGTAGTATTATTTATACTACTGTACTACTGATTCTTTTTTATAAAATTTTTGTATGATATTTCTTTATCGCCACTTGGTTTTACGCGATCAATTACTAACTCTCGATCTTCAAGGTGAGCCTTTGTGATTAGTACACGTTTTCCTTCTACGTAGAAGTGTGCTTTTGGCCAGTCGGTAAAAGCACTGATTTTGCGGATATTTCTTTCTGCGTCGTCATCAAGATTAATCTCTCCATCGCTTGAGCTAAACTTCTGACTGTAGGTAGCTATGTCATCATTCTGCGTCGTGGTTTGAATTGATCCGGATATCCAGGCCGGAATTGTTTCGGCCAGCAGTGTTCCACCGGCTATCATCAGTGCATTTTTAAGGTCTGGGTAGGAAGGTGGCCAGTTTTTCGTCCGAATCTCTCTCTGTGCCACAATTGGACCATGATCCATCTGTTCATCCAGCTCAATAATGGTGACTCCGGTCATCTTTTCTTGCAGAATTGCGGAGCGAATAGGCGCCGGTCCACGCAGTTTGGGCAGAAGAGAAGGATGTAGATTCAGAGTGTTGTGCGTTGGTGTATAGATCAGCTCGGCCGGCAGTATCTTTCCGTAGGCAACCACTATAAATAGCGGCCAGACATCGTCAGGTGATAATTCATCAAGTTTTTCTACAAACTCTTTATTTATGTTCTCTGGTTGGAGTATGGGTATCTGTCGTTTTTGCGCCCATTGCGCAACTGGTGGTGGAGATAATTTCATTCCCCTACCACTTGGCTTATCCGGTGCAGTTACCACTACATTCGGCGTCAGGTCGTGTTGCTGGAGGATATCTAAAATATCGACCGAAAATGGCGGGGTTCCAAAAAAAGCAAAGGATATATTTTTGTTACTGCTGCTCATGATTATTTTGGTCTTGAGGTACCTCACGTAAATTACTCGCTTTGTCGAGAAATAACACTCCGTCAAGGTGATCAGTTTCGTGTTGAAATATTTGTGCCAGTAGACCGCCGGCACCCATTTCGAAGGTGTCACCATTCTCATCTAGAGCTTGTATAGTGACCTGAGTAGAACGTTCTATCTCTCCGTACGTATGACGAACCGATAGGCAGCCTTCATCAAGAATCAGAGTTTTCTTTGAGTGACTGATTATTTTTGGATTTATAAATATCTTGTCCGCGTTCGGAACGTCAGCGCGGTCGCGCAGGGCGTTTTCATGCACTACAAATATGCGAACTGAGGCACCAATTTGCGGAGCGGCAATAGCCACGCCGTCATCGGTAGCATGGAGCGCTTGCTTCATCTGAGTGATAATTTTTTGCATGCGATCAGAATTTATATCTGCTGGTTCTATTGGTGCAGCCACTTCACGTAGAACTGGATCGCCCGCCTGTCTTATGTCGTCTTCATTCATAATGGTTTTATTCTATCAGTTTTGAGGTTACTTATAAAAGCGTCTTGGGATGTGCGTTGATCTCTATGGCCAGTGGAAGTGAGTGGAGTTTCTCTAAAATATCCTCATCTACCCACTTTTCTCGGTCTATTTGAAGCAGTGCGTGTGCTTCGTACCGACGACTGGAGCTACTGGGATAGATGCTTATTTTTTGGTCAGAGAAGAGTTCCTTTACCTGCTTCATGTATTTTTTTACCGTTGCTTCTTTTCCTCCTGAGGTTAGTTTTATGAGGTAGGAGAAGGGTGGGTAGCCAAACTTTTCTCGCTCCGCAATTTGCTGTCGATAAAAACTCTTTACATCTCCGTTTAGCGCATGAGTAAATATATCTGTATGCTTTGAACGCGACTGAATAAAAAACTTATCTTTCGTCAGCTCGCGAATTTGAAGCAGGAGAGCGAACAATTTTTCTGGAATGGATAGATCAGGTAATGCTAGTAGGGAGTCTGCTGTTATGATGGCGCTGACATCAATTTTGTGTGCGAGGCGGTTGACACCGAGCTGAGTAGTAAGCAAGATACCACTATCGGCCGTACGGAATTCCTCCAAAACTTTGTTAAGTTTCTTTTCCGTATCGGTAGTTGATCCATCTACTTGAAATACAGCTAACTCCGGTATCTTTTCTCTGAGTATATCGGCCACAAAGTCGATACCAACACCGAGCGCTTCCAGTCTCCAGCTTTGGCAATTCTGACACCGGCGTAAGCTTTCCTCGGTAGTGCCGCAGGTACTGCAGGCAAAAACTCTATTTTCACTTTCGTTATCAATCAGAACAAGTGGATAACCACAGCGTTTACAGGTGACCGTTTCACCGCAATCATTACATACGGTAAATGGACGTCGACCACGTCGAGCAACAAAAAGTAGCATTTTTCTATTCTTCTGAATCGTACGACGAATCTCTTTAGCAACCGGTGAGCTAAAAATTTTCACACCACTCGTACCTGATCTAGTTATTTCCTTCATATCAATTAGCTCTCCTGATGGTGTTTTTCCATAACGAAAGGTTGGTTTGTAAGCCGCTGATAGCTGGTCATTTCTATATGCCCAGATTGTCTCTGTCGAGAGGACAGTCCCGGAAATAATACAATCACGTTTGTATGATGCGGCAACTTCCATTGCAAACAGATGCTTGTCCAGATGTGGTCGTCCGATCATTTTATACGCCTCGTTAATTTCATCCATAATAATAATCAGACCAAGATCAGATCGTGGAATGGATAAAAACGATGCTGTACCGACAATTACAATTGGTTTCTGAGTGGTGACTATCTCACGCCAGCGAGAAAGTAACGTATTTTTTGTGAGTGTACTATCAATATAAATAACGGTTGTTTCTGTACTAATCGCTGAAGCCATCTCTTTTGCTTTGTAGTTTGTGGGTGTGCAAATAAAGATTGATTCCTTATTTTTAAGGTGTTTTTGTACAAGTGAATCTACGTATCCATACTGCTGCTCCTTAGTAGCCTGAATTATTTTTGGTTTTGGGGCTGTGATATCAGGAAGAAAAATATCAGAGGTAATTTGTGGTAAATCATTATTATTTGTAATGATCGGCTTAGGTGTCAGAGCGGCGATGACACTGCCGGCAGTAACACCACTAAAGCGAGCAAATAACTGACAGGTTGTTATGAATTGGGTAAAGAAAATTTGATTTTCAATTTCATCAATTCCTTTCATCTCATACGGTATTTTCTTGAGAGCTGCTTTCATGTCGGCTGCCTTACGGCATCGGTGAACAACCCCACGTATACTGCGTGATCGCATCGGAGCTTTGACAATCGTGCCTTTTGTCACTGACTGCGGTGAGAAATATGAGAGCGAATCAGCCCTCACCCCTTTGGCAAGTGGTAGTATATCGACAACATACATATATAGCTGAGAAATTAGATATCGCTGACAGTTATCCGGTCACCGTACAGAACAAAAATGTTTCCGTCGCTTGTCGTGAAGGAAGGGTTTCGTACGCTCTCTACAACTGGTTGGAAGTTTTGGGTTTCTCCACTCGGATTAATCTCCATTGCGAAGACACCGCTTGGTGTAGCGAAGAATATTACGTCATCACGACCCGGATAGAATTCAATTTGGTTAATAGAGAGCTGGTTAAAGACACTGACTCCACAGGTGTCTTCATGACAGTGAAAGAAGTCAGGAGCAGTTGAGGTGCTCCTATTCCACTGGGCAATGATGTTGGTTTCCCCGTCAACATATACCCGGATGTCTTCATTTTCGGAAAGGAGAGGTGATTCCTGGCTTGGAATTGGTTCATCTCGTGCTGCCATAAGATTACTTCTGATCTCTTCGGTGGTCTGCAGTACCTGTCGACTGGATTGCTCGATGAGGAATGGCTCTATCCCGATTGTTTCTCCCGGTCCAATCGTAATCTGTTGACTCCATGGCCAGTAATTATCCTGTGCAACGAGTACCTGATGGCTACCACTTGATACCTCGTAGGTTGTTGGGCTGGAGGTTGACTGTAGTGGTTTCATACTGCTTCTGTTGATAAAGACACTTGCCTTCTGGCCAGTTGGGGTAATAGAGATAACCCCGTTTTCTTCACCTCTTTGAAACATGAAGATTACGAGTAATATGACAATAACGCTGCCGATGGCCCATATTAATCCTGTCTGTTTCGTTTGGGTGTTTTTTTGGGTATTCATTACCCGTATAGTCGCAGAAAACAGACATAAGTTCAAGGAGTTGTTTGTATTTTCCGCTGACGGTATGATGGAAGGTATGAAGTTAGTACCACGTATCGCAATTGATTTTGGTTCTCACATGATTCGAGTTGTAGCTGATGACACTGAAAAGAATGTGTTTTCTGAGCGTTCACTTTTAGTTCGCAAAGTAGTGTCTGGAGAAATTTTAGCTATTGGTGAGGCTGCAGAGGATCACGTTCTGGTTTCGGGAGAGGAGTTGGTTGCTCCGATTCGGAATGGAATTATGGTTGATTACGAAGGCGCTTCTGCGCTGATTGCTTACGTATTGCGTCAGATTGCTTCGTGGTGGCATGTTTTTAAACCGCATGTGGTTATCGCGGAGAGTCTCTCTCTCAGCAGGGCACTTTCCCAGGCGCTGGGCGAAGTAGTCCAGGTGGCCGGCGGCGGAAAGGTGTACATGACCCCGGTTCCTTCGCTGGCAGCACTCGGAGCAGGAATCGACCCTCGCGACTCAGTCGGTAATTTAATTCTTGATATTGGGGCTGGAACCACTGAAGCGGCCATAATAAGTCGTGGAAGCTCAGTGTCGGCGACGTCAGCTCCGATTGGTGGGTATGATCTCTCTCAAGCGGTAGTTGTGTATCTTGAGAACAAGTACGGTGTAGACATATCTGACTCAACAGCAGCTGATATTATCCAGACGGGGGGTTCCGCGCTTCGCCGAGATGACGATGGCACACACGAATTTTATGCTAATGAAAAAGATACCGGTGAAGCCAAGGTGTTGACCATTACCGGAAATGAGATTACTGAGGTGATCGCTAAACCTTTGCAGCAGATTCTTGGTACGGTTAGTTGGGTTGTTCACCGAACGCCGACAACGCTGCTTTCAGATATTGCACAAAATGGTATTACGGTTACGGGTGGGGTAGGTAACTTGCGTCATGTTGATACCTACCTGAAGCGTGAGCTGGCGTTGCCGGTGCGGGTGGTGCAGCGACCAGAGGATGCGGTCATATCTGGTGGTCGTGAAGCACTTCGTTTTGTATCTCGTTTTAAGCAGACGGTACCACAGTCATCTGCTTAATCTATATATGTTTCAAATTCCACTACATCACTGTTACCTGATTCAAGCGGCGTCTATCGAAGACTGTGCGGCGGTTGTGATGCGTCAGCTACAAGATATCCATGCCGATGTTGCCGTACCTACTACGTTTGATATTGATACGGTTGATATCTTTACTATTGAGATGGCGAGAGAAGTTCGTCAGCGCGGACAGCAGAAAGCTGGAGGCGAGGCGTTTTGTATTGTGCGCGGATTTGATTCCATTACGACCGAGGCGCAGAATGCTCTTCTGAAGATTATTGAGTCACCAGCTAGCGGTGTGCATCTTTTTTTTCTGACTCCTCAACCAGGAGAACTTCTTGAGACTATTCAGTCAAGAACGCTACGTCTCGATGGTATTTGTGATGATGCTGATCAGGAGATTACACAAAGACTCGTTGATGAATTTACAGCCGGTATTAATTTTCAGGATCGGTTGGAGGTAGTTGAAAAGATAACTACCAGACGCCAGCTGCGAGTCTTTGCTAAGATTATTTCTACAACAAAGCTGCCACGAGAAAATCCAGATTTTGGAAAAGCGCTCGAGTTGGTGGTTGACTGGGGAAGAGATAGTGGCAGCTCTGTTAAGCTGCTCGGTCAGTATTTAGCTACGACCGCGGGTCGTTCGCACGAACGAGAGTAATTTGTTACCATAGTGATATGAGTTACGATTTCTCGAAATTACATACAAAAATAGTAGAGACGAAAAGTTGGTTAACTACTGAGCTTGAGAAAATTCGTGCTGGGCGAGCTTCGGCCAGTGTACTTGATGGTATTACCGTCGAGTCGTACGGTTCCCAGATGCCACTGCAGCAGCTGGGTAGTATTGGAAACGAAGGACCGCGCACGCTGCGGGTTGACGTGTACGATGCGTCGCAGATTGATGCAGTTGAAAAGGCTTTGCAGCAGTCTGATATTGGTGCCAGTATTGCCAAGGATGACAGTGGTTTGCGACTTAATTTTCCTGAACTAACCCAGGAAAATCGACAGCGGTCACTTGACCAGGCCAAGGCTAAGTTTGAGGAAGCTAAGGTATCGTTGCGTGGTGTGCGTGAGGATATCTGGAATGAGATTAAGAATCTTGAAGATGACGGAGAAATTCCCGAGGATGAGAAGTTTCGTCTCAAGGATAAGCTGGAAGAGAAAATAAAAGGTGCCAATGATGAGATGCAGAAGCTGATGGAGGCCAAGCAGGAGAAGCTCAAGGCGTAGTATTACCCGCATAACTAAACCCATTTCGTGACTACGATTCTTATTTTTATTGCTGTGCTAGCTGTGTTGGTGTTTGTACATGAACTTGGGCATTTTTCTGTTGCGAAGTGGTTTGGAATGCGAGTGGATGAGTTTGGTATCGGGTTTCCACCGCGGGCAGCGGCCCACAAACCAGAAGGGAGCGAAACCACATACAGTCTTAACTGGCTACCACTAGGTGGGTTTGTAAAGATTTTTGGTGAGAACGGAGCCGAGGAGGATGATCCCGATCATCCTCATTTTGGACGGAGCTTTGGCGACAAGCCGTGGTATGCCCAAATTGCGGTGCTGGTTGCTGGTGTGGCAATGAACATGCTCTTGGCCTGGGTACTTTTCTCGCTGTCTTTTATGTTTGGAACACTGGCGGCACCAGATGCAGATGATCCGGATCGAGTGACGGATGTCGGGATCATTGTGACACAGGTGCTGCCGGATTCTCCGGCTGATGAGGCAGGGATTGTGCCCGGCGACAAAATCACCGACTTTCGCCTTGCCGATAGTACATCTACAGCTACCGTGACGGCCGATGTACTGCAGCAGACGGTCCTCCAGGCCAGCTCCTCGGCTGTGGTGCTGGAGCTGGAGCGTAGTACAGAAGGAGTCGTAGCCACATCTACTGCCACCGTTACACCGACTGTTTTAGATAGCGGAAACACGCAGATTGGTATCGCAATGGCCGAAGCCGGTATTCTGAAGCTCGGCTTCTTTCCGGCCCTGGCCGAGGGGTACCGGTCAACGGTCTCTCTGACCGAGCAGACGTATACTGGTTTTAAGAATTTGGTGATGGATGCAATTTCTGGTGGTGGAGAAAGTCTCAAGCAGGTGGCTGGCCCGGTCGGTATTGCTGGTCTGGTTGGTGATGCTGCCGATCGCGGTCTGGCACCACTGCTGTCATTTATGGCGCTGATTTCAATCAACCTGGCCATCCTGAATCTCCTGCCATTTCCGGCCCTGGACGGAGGACGAATTGTATTTGTACTTATTGAGACAGTTACTCAGCGGAAGATCCCGGCTAACGTGGCTGGTATTATCAACGGCATCGGTATGCTACTGCTGCTTCTCCTGATGGTGCTGGTGACGTACCAGGATATTGTGCGGCTGTTTTAGGGGAAATATGTAGCGTATAACGTGTAGCGTGTAACTTATAACTAAATCGATTAGCCAAGCAGATATGGAGGATTTGTGATTTTTAATTAGAAATTACTAATTGGATATTACGTCCGTGTCTTTGAAAGACGCGGAAAAATCAAGTACTATGGATGCATATGCGGCAATCACAGCTTTTCTCTAAAACCAGAAAGAACGCACCAGCTGATGAGGTGGCCAAGAATGCCCAGCTTCTGATTCAGGCTGGCTTTATTCACAAGGAGATGGCCGGTGTTTATGCGTATCTACCACTTGGTCTGCGGGTCCGTAATAAAATTGAGGAAATAATTCGTGAGGAGATGAATGCTGTCGGCGGTCAGGAGGTGGAGCTCACCGCCCTTCAGCGGGAGGAGCTCTGGCAGCGCACGGATCGCTGGAGTGATGAGTCAATCGATGTCTGGTTCAAGACCAAGCTGAAGAATGATACCGAGGTCGGTCTGGCTACGACCCATGAGGAGCCGCTTACCGAGCTTTTGACCCAGCATATCAACTCCTACCGAGATATGCCGCTAGCCGTCTATCAGTTCCAGACCAAGTTTCGCAATGAGCTACGCTCGAAAAGCGGCATCATGCGTGGCCGGGAATTTCTTATGAAGGATCTGTACTCTTTTTGTCGTACACAGGATGAGCATGATGATTTTTATGCTGAAATGAAGTCTGCCTACGAACGGGTCTTCAGGCGCGTTGGAATTGGTGAAGACACTTTTTATACCTACGCCGATGGTGGAAGCTTCTCTGATTACTCTCATGAGTTTCAGACGGTCTCTGATGCCGGTGAGGATACAATCTATATCGATGATGACAGCGGAATCGCTATTAATAAAGAGATGCTGAACGAGAGTACGCTGAAGGAGCTTGATGTTGAAAGGGAGGATCTGCGTGAGGCTCGTGCTATCGAGGTGGGAAATATCTTTCCGCTGGGGACGAAGTTTTCCGATGCTCTGGGATTGGTGTTTAAGAACGAAGACGGTGAGGAAAAGCCGGTGATTATGGGATCCTATGGTATCGGCGTCGGACGACTAATGGGAACGATTGTTGAGATTATGGCTGCTGAAGATGGTTTTATCTGGCCAGAGAACATTGCACCGTTTCGGGTACATCTCCTGGCACTCGGTGGTAGTGATGATGTCCGCCAGGCAGCTGATGGGGCCTACGAAGCCTTGCAATCTTCCGGTATCGAGGTTCTGTATGATGACCGCGACGCGAGTCCGGGCGAGAAATTTGGCGATAGTGATCTGATTGGTATTCCGACACAGATCGTTATCGGAAATCAGACGATTAACAAGGATGGGGTCGAGGTGACGAATCGATTAGATAAAGACAGTACTTCAGAAATTTTACCCCTTTCGGAGGTCATAAACAGTCTTTCCTAACATGAAAATGACCAAGAAAATACGGAACTGGTTTGCCATTAATCAGCAAATCGGCCTGGACCTCGGTAGCTCAACAGTTCGAATTACGTTGCCTGCTCAGGAAAAGCAGGTCACGCAGGCGGCTGTTGTGGCGCGTAATATGCGTACGGATCAGATCGTGGCCATCGGCGACGCCGCCGAAAAAACCCTTGGTCGAACTCCGGCACATATCGAGACAATGTATCCGATCGTCGAAGGAGTAGTTGATGACTCTGCTTCACTAGAGTCTTTAATTTCGATGCTGCTGTATCAAAACACCTCAGGACTGTTTCAGTTTATTGGTCGTAATATTCTTGTAGCATTACCTGCGTCGGTTACGGATGTGGATGTACGAATTATTGGTAATACCCTGCAGAAATCTGGTGCCCGTGAGGTGATGGCAGTACCGGCTTCTATTGCTGGTTTAGTTGGAGTTGGGGCTCCAGTTGGTGACCCCACTACACAGCTGGTGGTCAATATCGGTTCTGGAATTACCCAGATTGCGGCGGTTTCTGATGGAAGTGTGGTAACGGAAGCTTCATCCTCAGTGGCTGGTAATCAGTTTGATTTGATGATTGTTCAATACATCGCTGATGACTTTGGGTTGCGCATTAGTAGTCAGCAGGCTCGTAGAATCAAGCATGAGCTTGGGGCCGTTCGTGGCTGGAGTGATGAGCCAGGCGAAAAGACAGCCGTTAGTGGTCAGGATGAGGCCAGTAGCCTACCGCGTGAAATAAATATTGCTCGTATAGATATCACAGAAGCTATCGATCCACTTATTAGTGATCTGGTCGATTTTATCCAAGCTTTTATCCGTTCGCTTTCGGCGGACATGGTGGCGGATATCTCGTCTCATGGTCTTCATCTGGTAGGCGGCGGTTCACGTCTAGCTGGCTTGGGTGACCACCTGGCCAGCGTACTTGATGTGAGTGTTCATGAGCGTGTTAATCCGGAGCAGGTAATTATGGAGGGATTGGGATACATTATAGATCGTGAGGATGGCGATCAATTTACACAGTTAATACGTGCGTATGAATCCACGAAATAGCAGCTTTCCGTATGCAGCTCTTTTCTTGGCTGTTATCTCAATTGCGGTCGGTGTGTACTGGTATGGTCCGGCAGTTCATCGAGAAGTTTCTTATCTGCTTCCGGACACAGTCGGGGCTACTTCTACTGTTGTTATCACCTCCGATCGGTTAGCACGACTCCAGCAGGAGGCAGCCATTGGACGCCGCTTGCAGCGTGTGCAGGATTCCTTACTGGTGGCTGCCGGTACCTCATCAGTAATGAATTGGATTGGCACCTCAACCCCGCATCAGGCCGAAGTAATTGGGCGACCACCACAATCTCCGTACGATACGCTGGTTATTAGCATTGGAGCTGATAGGGGGGTTGAGCTTGGAGCCGGGGTCTGGTGGCCGGCTGGTGTGTATCTTGGTGAAGTGGTTGATGTGCGCTCCGAGACGTCCATTGTGCAACTAGTTTCATCATCCGGTGTAGAGCACCCGGCTTTTGTGGGGCAGACGCCAATTAAGCTTCATGGTAGAGGTGGTGATGAGCTGTACGCAGAAGTATCGGAAAATCTCGATATTGCCATTGGTGATGCGGTGATCTCTGACGTATATGAGCTACCGATTGGGGTGGTGGCGACGATCAGGGAGCTACCAACTACCAACCAAAAAGCGCTTTATATCGCACGTTTTATTTCATCTTCAGTATTACAGAATGTTTATGTTGAATCGTAATCAAGTAATCTCCAGGGCGCTTTTCACGGCGCTGCTCCTTCTGGCAACATTTATCCTGCCTTGGTGGTGGACGGCGCTTTTGGCACTAGTCGGCATCTTCTCTTTCTACCTTTTTCTGGAGGCGGTGTTCGTGGGAATTTTAGTAGATGTGATTTATTCTGCTTCCTGGCTGCCAATAATGGGCTTGGTGGCACTGGGAGTATTGCTTATGATAGGTTTGGTAACGTACTATATTTCTTATCAATGAGTATCTTTTCCTACATGTATAAAAGAGTCAGGGAAAGAATTGTTCGCAATCATTCTTCGATTCATGATGATTTGAGTATGGTTTTTGGCGAAGCTGATACACCCACTGCAGATCCAAATCGTGGAACAGCCTTCTGGACAGCTGAGTCAGGTGGTCAGATTCGTCAGCGTATAGCTTATCTTTCGGTGCTTGTGCTGATAGCCGTGACTGTATTTATCTTTCAGTTATGGAATTTGCAGATCCAGAAAGGCGAGGCCTTCACGATTGAGAGTGTACAGAATTCGCTTTCACAGACTCCACTGTTTCCTGAACGCGGTAGTGTTTCCGATCGTGACGGTACCCGTTTGGCCTGGAATACGGCGACTGACACACAGGATTTCTTTCTGCGGTCATACGCAACGTCAACCGGTTTTGGACATCTGCTCGGGTACGTCAAGTACCCACGGCGTGATAACAACGGAAATTATTACCGGCAGGAGATTATTGGTCAGGCTGGAGTTGAGCGTCATTTTCAGGATTTCTTGGCAGGTCAGCCAGGAAGAAAGATTGTTGAGTCTAATGCTCTCGGTCAACAAGTGTCAGAAAGTGTAGTCGATGAAGCAAGAGCCGGTGAAGATATGCGGCTTTCTATTGATGCTGAGGTACAGCATCAGTTATTTTCGTTAATTCAGATAACTGCTGAGGAACGCGGTTTTTCCAGTGGTGCCGGAGTAATTATGAATGTCGAGACTGGCGAGCTTCTGGCGGCAACAGCTTATCCAGAGTACCGTTCGAAATCCTTAACGGTGGGTGAAGAAGGTTATATACAGGAACTACTGGATAACCATGCACAGCCTTTTCTTAACCGTGTCTCAGCTGGGCGATTCACTCCTGGATCTGTCGTAAAGCCGTTTATGGCGGTGGCTGCACTGGCCGAGAATATCATCGATCCGCGTACCACCATCCTCAGTACTGGTTTTTTACGGGTTCAGAATCCTTATGAACCAGATCTCTTTACTATATTTCCCGACTGGAAGGCACACGGATTGGTTGATATGCGCGATGCATTGGCCGTCTCATCTAATGAGTATTTCTACCAGATTGGTGGTGGTTATAAGGATCAGGAAGGGCTCGGGATTACACGTATCGCTGCGTATAGTCAGGCGTTTGGACTGGCGGAGGAGACCGGGATCCAGGGTATGTCCGAGGTAGCCGGGGTTATCCCAACACCGGAATGGAAGCGAGAGAACTTTACAGATGGACTGTGGCGACTAGGAGATACGTACAACACGTCGATTGGTCAGTATGGTTATCAGGTAACACCGCTACAGATGGTACGAGCGGTAGCGGCAATTGCTAACTCTGGAACACTAGTGACACCAACCGTCCGGACTGATATTTCCGCACCGTCGGTTTCGGTGCCGAAAGATATTTCAGAGGCCGATTATCAGGTGGTGCGCGAGGGTATGCGGCAGGCAGTGACTGACGGCACAGCCGGTGGACTGAATGTGCGATACGTCGATGTGGCCGCCAAGACTGGTACTGCCGAGCTTGGTGGCAATAAATCAAGACTAAACTCCTGGATTATTGGATTTTACCCTTATGATGACCCACAGTATGCCTTTATCGTCGTTATGGCCGAGGGTCCACGGTCCAATGTAGTAGGAGGTTTATATGTGATGCGGCAGCTGCTGGACTGGATGCATCTAAATAGTCCTACCTACATTAGTGGAGAAAGTAGGTAAAAGACGAGAAATTACTTACTGTCAAAGGGTTTTTACGGTATGATAGGGCATAATTAAAAATTTGCTTTAATATTTGTCTATGAGTAAAAAAGATCAGAAAAAATACATCACGGAAGAAAAGAAGCAGGAGCTTGAGGATGAACTCGATTATCTGATGAATACCCGTCGTGAGGAGATTGCCAAAGAGATTGAGCGCGCCAAGTCAATGGGTGATCTATCTGAGAATGCTGAGTACCAGCAGGCACGTGAAGACCAGGCTAATGCAGAGGGGCGGATTGTGGAGATAAAGAATATTCTTAAGTCAGCCGAGATTGTTAATCATAAAAAGTCTGATACTGTCGAAGTGGGCTCAACGGTTGCGGTGCGTAAAAAGTATAGCTCTACTGATCAGTCCTTTCAGATCGTAGGGTCTGAGGAGACTAATCTGGCCGAAGGGCGCGTATCACACACTGCACCACTGGGTGAGGCTTTACTCGGTCACAAAGCTGGTGATACGGTGGAGGTAAAGACGCCGGGTGGTGAGGTGGTTTATCACATCGAGTCGGTAGAGTAGAGCGTTATTCGTTAATTTCCAATCTCATGGCTTCAATTGAAGAATTGAGAAAAGAGCGCAAAGAGAAAAGAGATCGGTTACGGGCGGGCGGAATAGACCCGTATCCGACATCTTCAATGCGTACGCACGCAATTAATGATGTACTGAATGACTTTTTGGCGCTAGAAGAAGCCGAGACAGAGCTGTGGTTGGCCGGTCGGATACTGGCAATTCGTGAACATGGTGAGATGGTGTTTTTTGATATGTTTGACGGCACCGGCGAGATTCAGGTGGTGATGAAGCGGGACGAAATTTCGGATACCAATTTGTTTGATCTCTTTATCGATACAATTGATGTTGGTGACTTTGTAGATGTAAATGGCACGGTTTTTAAGACAAAAACCGGTCAGGAGTCGCTTGTCTTGCTCCAGTGGCGGATTATCTCTAAATCGATTCGCCCGATCCCAACCTCATTTCACGGATTGAAGGACCAGGAAACCCGCCTCAGGCAGCGTTATCTGGATATTTTAATGAATAATGAAGTACGTGAGATGGTACAGATGCGCGCTCGATTCTGGCGGTCTATGCGGTCATTTCTCGAGAAGGATAATTTTATGGAGGTGCAGACCCCGGTTCTGGAGACAACACCAGGAGGAGCCGATGCAAGGGCTTTTGCATCTCATCACAATGCACTTGATATGGAGGTATTTCTGCGTATTTCAGCTGGGGAGTTGTGGCAGAAGGAACTTCTGATAGCCGGTTTTGATAAGGTCTTCGAGATCGGGCGCATATTTCGCAATGAGGGCATTTCACCCGAGCATGCACAGGATTACATGCAGATGGAGTTTTATTGGGCATATGCAGACTATGAGGACGGTATGACGTACGTAGAGCAGCTTTACAAGCATGTTGCGGAGGAGACCTTCGGAACGCTGGAGTTCAGTATCCGTGGTCATGAGGTCAATCTTGATGACCAGTGGGAGCGGTATGACTATACTGAGACAATCGAACAGATGACCGGTATCGATATTACGGAGGCAACCCATGATGAGCTACTTCTTAAACTAAAGGAAGAAAAGGTATCAATCGAGGAGGCCGAAAAAAGTCGAGTACGAGCTATTGATACACTATGGAAACTCTGCCGCCAGGAGATTGGTGGTCCCGGATTTTTGGTAAATGTGCCAAAAGAGTTGTCGCCACTCGCAAAGACGCAGACACCAGAGGCTGAAGTTGTAGCTCAGTTTCAGCCACTGATTGCTGGTAGCGAGGTAGGGAAGGGTTACAGCGAGTTGAATGATCCCGAAGAGCAGGCGGAGCGCTTCAGTGAGCAGGAGCAAATGCGCAAAGATGGTGATGATGAAGCGCAGCGGTATGCACATGAGTTCGTTGATGCGCTCGAGTACGGTATGCCACCAGCCTGTGGATTTGGTGTCAGTGAGCGTTTGTTTGCTTTCCTGATGGACCTACCAATTCGAGAGGCGCAGATATTTCCACTACTGAAACCAAAGAGGTGATTGTCGTTTTCTGTCGCAACGATGTCTATTACTAAAAGACATTACTTTAAGACATCATTCTTGTCTTTAAGAAGTCGTTTAGTATGTCGCAAGCGGCTTTAAGCGGTCTATTAAGAGACAATTAAATATGTCGTTTATAAAAGCCCTCAACATAGGGCTATTTTATTTGACACCCTATGCCAGGAGAGTATTATTTGCCCACACCAAGAGCGGTAATAATTATACATATTCTACACGTAATAAATAACGACATGAAAGACTCAAGCAAAACATTTAATCTGACACTCGCGGCATTTTTATTTCCAATTTTTGTCCTCGGAATTATCTTGACCGGAATTTTTGTTGTTGACCAATCAATTTTGGCACAGGCATCAACCGAAATGGATTCTGAGATTGATGAATCTTATTTCGTGGATGATGACACCACACTGGCTCAGTCGGGTGGTCTTCTCCAGCCACGCAATTCTTCAGACGAAGAGGAAGCAACCTCATCAAAGGATTCCTCTGAGCTTGCTTCTTGTAATGACGTCTATATAGAGGATGATTTACGAATTGATTTTGATAACGACGAAGAGTCAGTGCTGAAGCTTCAGTCTTTCCTGAAAACGTACGAAGGCTACAATTACGTTGAGCTAAATGGAGACTTTGATGAAGATACATTGCAAGCTGTGCAGGCGTTTCAGACTCGGTACGCCGAAGATATTCTGGAGCCGTGGGGATACCAGCCAGATGAAGCTACAGGTTATGTATACATAACTACCAAGCAGAAGATTAACGAAATTCACTGTGATGAGCGTTTCAGCCTTACACAAGCGCAGCAGCAGGAGATTCGTGAGTTCCGTGAGCTTGTAAACCAGCTTCGATCTGAGGGATACAGCTTTGAAACTCCCAACTACCTGACCCAGTACTATGCAGACATGAATGGATCAGTACCGGAATTTGATGACGAAGTCCCTTCTGAGGAGCAAAGCGACGACAGCGGGGATGAAACGGCTACCACCACAGCCTCAACAACCGAGGAAGATGAATCAACTACCGATGACCGTAACTTCTTCCAGCGTCTATTTGGATTTGGTGATGACTCATCTGAAACCGAAGAGGAAGCAACATCAACCGCAACAACCACAGACGATTCAGATGAAGACGAGGATACAACTACCGCTACTACATCTGCCACAACATCAGAAGGGAATACTGATGACCGTAACTTCTTCCAGCGACTGTTTGGGATCGGTGGAGATACTGACAACAATGAGGCTACAACAACCGACGAAGGGGAGTCATTGGATGATGACGAAGTCCCGTCTGAGGAGCAAAGCGACGACAGCGGGGATGAAGTAGCCAATGAAGACGAGGACGAAACTGATGAAAGTGCTACTACATCTGCAACAGGTACCGCTGCTACCTCGGCCGCAACGACCAGCTCTCTTGGTGATGTAGCTGCTGGTGTTTACAACGGAGTAAACAGTATATTTAACTTCCTGCTATCTCCGACATTTCTGTTAATTGTGCTGGTAATTTTGATTCTTCTACTTGTGGCTACAATTATCGAGAGTGGTGATGATGAAGCTGAGGACGACGATACAGATATGGATCCATGGGCCGAGTATGACGAAACCCAGTCGGTTGAGGAGGAAGGTGAGGTTGAGTCATCGGAAGATGACGAAATCCCGTCTGCTGAGGAGCAAAGCGACGACAGCGGGGAGGATGTTCCAACTCCGCCTGAGGATGATGACAATATCAGTCTTGATGAGCTTGAGGCTGACGATGATGAGGACGAGGATGTGTTCACACGTAACTAGACTGTGCCATAAATGTGGATAGCTTCCGTCGGTATATTTATACAGAAAAATAAATGATGTGAAAAATCGCTCTTTTGAGCGGTTTTTCTTTTTACGCACAGGTTACTACGAGAGTTATGATTTGTGGATAACGTGGGTGCAGCGTGGTATAAGTGGTGTATAATAATAACTAAGTGGGATAGAGTGGGAAAGAAATATAGCCATGTTTATCGGTGAATACACACACACAATGGACCTCAAGCGACGTGTATCTTTGCCGCAGGTATTTCGTGAGGAGCTGGATGAGACGGTAGTGCTGACGCGGGGACTGGATAGTTGTATCTTTCTTTTTCCCGAGGAATCCTGGCAGCAGATTGCTGATGAGTTGGCGAGTCTCTCATTCGGAGATGCTGACTCACGAGGATTAAACCGATTTCTCTTGTCCGGGGCTCGGGAGGTAAAGATTGATGCTTCTGGAAGAATTCTGGTACCTGATTTTCTGTCTGATTTTGCTGACCTCGAAAAAGAAGTTGTTTTTACCGGCGTGCACTCTCGGATCGAACTGTGGGGAAGTGATCAGTGGAAGGACTACACGAACAAGGTTGAGTCTCAAGCTGATCTTCTGGCCCAGACATTAGGTGACGTTGGCATGATATGAGCAAGCACGTTCCAGTTCTACTACCAGAAGTGCTGAGGTATCTAAATCCCGAAAGTGGCGAAACGATACTTGACGCGACGATCGGTGCTGCCGGGTACGCCCAGGCAATCGCAACCCTTATCGGTGAGTGGGGAAGACTGATTGGGATCGATGCTGACGCCAGTGCAATTACGGCCGCAGAAGAGAAGTTGCGTGTCGAGGAGGCAGAGATCTGTCTTCAGATAGCTAACTTCCGCACGATTGAGCATGTGCTGAAGAACTGTGAGGTTAAGGAGCTTGATGGTGCCGTCTTCGATCTCGGATTTCGCAGCGAGCAGCTGGAGATGAAGCGAGGATTTTCATTCCAGGAAGACGCACCGCTATTGATGACCTTCTTGCATCCAGATGATGTCAGTGAGGCTGATGTGACTGCTTATGATGTGGTTAATGACTGGGAGAGAGACAGTCTGGAAAGCGTTCTTTCCGGCTACGGTGACGAACGCTATGCTGCCCGGATTGCCGACGGCATCATCACTGCTCGTGAAAAAGAGCCGATTGAGACCACCGGGGAGCTGGTACGAGTAATCAAGAAATCAGTACCACTTCATTACCGTAACGGCCGGCGACATCCGGCTACCCGCACCTTCCAGGCCCTTCGTATCGCCGTTAATGATGAAATGAATGCCTTGGCAGAAGGATTACAGGCCGCTTTCGAAGCACTGACGGAAAATGGTCGATTGGTGGTTGTTTCCTTCCATAGTTTGGAGGATCGAATGACCAAAGACTTCTTTACTGAGCTGACCGAAGCTGGCCGGGCCGATCAACTGACCGACAAGCCGATTACAGCCGGGCCAGAGGAGCTCAACTTTAATCCACGCTCACGCTCAGCCAAACTACGCGCCGTTAAGAAACTATCTGAAAATGACCGACTTGCAGTGTAATTAGTCGAGACTTTATACAGTTTCCAAGAAATGTCCAGCTGCTTGATTTTATTCACCTTATATAATTCACCACTATCCTATGAGCCAGTATATTTACTCTCGCATCTACCGAAAGCGTATTTTTATAACCCTTATAACCCTATTTGTTTTATCCGCGGGGTTATACGGTTTTTTCCTGCAGCAGACCATCAGTCATGTTGTTGAACGGACAACTTTAGATAATAATATCGCCTCGCTTCATTCACAGATTGGTGATGCAGAGTATAATTATGGTAGCTCAATTAGTTCGATTACGATGGACAAGGCCTTGGCTCTTGGATTTACACCAGTTGATTCAACGACCTATGTAACTCGTGCTGATCGCGGCACCTTTGTAAGTCTCAATGTTTCTGGCGAATAACTCCATACGGATAAAGATTATAGCGGGTATCGCAGTACTACTAGCGCTTTCACTGGTGGTTCGTTTGTATTTTGTACAGATTGTTAACGGAGCCGAGTATAAAGAGATCGGACAGGCGCAGTACGTCCAGTCCGATAATCAGCTGTACAATCGTGGGTCAATATCCCTGACAGCTAAGGATGGCACCAGCCGGGTAGCGGCGTTGCAGGAATCTGGTTACATACTGGCAGTGAATGCACAGCTGATTGATAACGTGGCGATGGTATATACAGCATTATCTAAAATAATTGATATTAACGAAAATTATTTTATGACAGCTGTGGCGGATGTGGATGATCCATACATCGAAATCGCTAGTGAGATACCGGAAGAAGCAGCTATTGAAATTCAGGAGGCGCAGATCAGAGGTGTTGGTGTTTATCCGGAAAAATGGCGTCGGTATCCGTACGGACCGCTAGCGGCACATGTACTGGGGTATGCCGGGTATGCGGATAAAGGAGATCAGCGGGTTGGAACCTATGGCATTGAGAAGCAGTACGACAGCATTTTGGATCATGATGGTGGTGGTTCGTACCTGAGTTTTCCGCAGGTTTTTTCTGGTATCGGTAGTGCACTGACCGGCAGTACGATCAGTCGGGATGGTAGTGTCTTACTAACGCTTGAACCGGATGTACAATCCTATCTCGAGCGACTGTTGTCTGATCTGGCCGAGGAGTGGAACGCACCGCAGACAATGGGAATTGTGATGGATCCAAATACCGGAGCTATCCGCGCCATGGCGGTTCATCCAACCTTTAATCCCAATACGTATAACGAAGAGGAGAACGTATCAGTCTTCACTAACCCGACGGTTCAGAGTCGCTACGAGATGGGATCAATTATCAAGGCCCTTACCATGGCGGCCGGACTGGATGCTGGCGTGGTGACGCCGGAGACAACATATGTAGATAAGGGAAGCATAACACTAAATAATGCCACAATTTATAATTATGATGGCAAGGCCCGTGGTCGAGTGAACATGCAGGAGGTACTTAATCAGTCGCTGAACACCGGGGCCAGCTACGTGGCACTGGAGCTAGGGCATGAACGCATGCGTGACTACTTTTACCGCTTTGGTTTAGGAGAAAAGACTGGGATCAAGCTTCCAGGTGAAATCGCTGGCGCCGTGTCAAACCTAGAGGTAGACAGAGACCTGGCGTATGCAACAGCTTCCTTTGGGCAGGGAATCGCCTTGACTCCAGTTGCTACCATTCGAGCTCTGGCGACGTTAGCGAATGGCGGACGGCTGGTGCAGCCGCATGTAGTTGACTCAATCGACTGGCGACTTGGTGGGTCGAGCGATGTCTCACCAGAAGTAGGGGATCGCGTGCTCAAGCAGGAGACATCCGAGGAGATATCGCGTATGCTGGTAAAGACCACTGACGAGGCGTTGGCTGGTGGTGACTACTCGCGTGAGCGTCACAGTGTCGCGGCAAAGACCGGTACGGCTCAGATTGCTCAGCCGGGCGGCGGCTATTACGACGATATCTTTAACCACACATTTTTTGGGTATTTTCCGGCCTATGATCCGGAGTTCATTGTGTTCTTGATGGTGCGTGAGCCGCAGGGAGTGCGCTACGCCTCCCAGACCCTGACTGATCCCTTTTTTAACATGGTTGATTTTTTGATAAATTATTATAATATAGCTCCAGACAGATAATATATGATTCTCTATATACTACTTACATTTGCGGTCATATCGCTTGGTTGGTTGTACCACTGGATGTGACACACCTTACATAGCGTGTCACTAACCACGTTTGACGCGGTGTCACTACCACGACGACTGGTGATTTTGTAAAGCTACATAAGTACAGGGTGAGATTACATTTCATCTTCAAGATTTGAAAATGTATTTTTCAGTATAGATCTTAATTGTTTTCTTCCATATCCACTCTTAAGATATTTTTCTCTAGATTTAGCATCTTTTTTAGAAGTGAATGCTTCGTAATATATTAATTTAATAGGTAATCTATCTTTGGTTGATAGACAGGTGCCAAACTTATGCTCACTTATTCTTCTACTTAAATCTTTTGTATAGCCAATATATAAACCACCATCCTTCTTGCTGTGAAGAATGTAAACATAGAACATTAAGTTCATTATAGTATACGGTGAGCACGTCGAACGTGCTACACCGCGATGACTGGTGACCCCGACCCTCCTTCGCTAAAGCTACGGTAGGGCACGGCGAGATTTCCTTACGATAGATTGACTGACGTCAATCTTCTCCAGGTCGGCTCTCGTGATGCTCGCCTGCTACGCAACTCGCATAACACTGCGAGCTTCAAATCTGTCGCGAGTGCAGAAATGCACTCGCTCGGAGTCAAAATTCACTTCGTTCATTTGTGACCCCGACGAGAACATTCACATCGTCACTCTGTTCCTCTTTCGAAACCACTCGGTTTCGAAGGCTTCCTCCACGAGAGAAACTACAGTTTCTCTCGACCTCTCTTAGTGTTCAAATCTCTCCCAGTTATCTACTAAAAGAGACACAAATTTAGATCAACATTCAGTTAATTATTAGACTATTTGGTGACCCCGACGAGATTTGAACTCGTGTTACTAGGATGAGAACCTAGCGTCCTGGACCGGGCTAGACGACGGGGCCGAGTATCTAATTTTACTACAAACTTGTTCTTAGAGAGATTTATAGGGCCAATAAGCAACGTTAAATATAATACAGACTTTTTGCTTCATTCGCAATGTATTAACCCATATCCTTACGAGCGAATGGTATTATGGTAATAGTAAAACAACCTAATCAAAATATTGCGATGACAAATCTTATACTGGGAATAATAATTGGTGCAATAATCACGACTTTTACGCTTTCTGCAGCAGATCGTGCGCGTGATCGGGTGGTGGGTGCGTGCAAGTTCGTGCTTGGACAAAATGAAGATAAGGAGAAGAATAAGCAGCAGATTTTAGAATTTTTAGCAGCTAATGACGGCCAGGCAAGCAACAGCGAAATCAGCGAGCACCTTGGTGTCAGCAGCCGCACCGTCGTCCGCTATATGGATGAGCTAGAGGCCACTAGGGAGGTAACCCAGGTCGGCGAGACCGGTCGCGGCGTCACCTACCGCCTCACCCGCTAAACACGACAACTGGCTGTCGTGTTTAGTGATTACTTGAAATAAGGAGCCAATCAGCTAGTTAGAATATCGACAGCCAGGGCGGCCGACCAAGAGAAGTGCTCGGCACCAATACCTTCAAGCGTTTCTGGGTTGTAGTATTCCCAAATTCCGTGATTTTCTAATAGATTGATAAGATTGTTACGTAAGCCGCTGGCGTACTCGTCAGCGCCAGCATTTTCTAGTCCATCCAGCATCAGCCAGTTGGTATTGATCCAGACAGGCCCGCGCCAGTAACGGTCAGGAGTAAATTTATTGCTGAATAGACTTGTTGATGGGAGTAGCGTTGCTCGGCAGCTTCCTTCACCACAAAATAGTTTTTCATCCAAGGTATCAAAAAGGTTTTCAACCTCCTCCTCATTCATATCGCCACCAATGAGTGGGGACATGGCGGCAATAGTATTCTCTTTTAGTAATTTACCACTCAGAAGATCGCGGTCGTAAAAAAGTCCGTTCGACCTGTCCTGACATCGAGTGTTAATATTTTCTCGAAAGCGCTGCTGCCAGGTGGTTATCTCTTCAGTATTTTCATTTAGTGTATCGGCAATGCGCAGCAGGTAGCCGTTGGCGAGGTGCAGAACCGAGGAGAAGAATACATCCTCTACCTGGAACGGATGCACTTGGCGCAGTTTTTCATCATCATATCCTGCCTCTCGCATCTTTTCGGCGAGGTATACGTACGTATCGTAATTAGCATTGCTGGGCCGGAAGCGGGCATCAACAAAGCCGGTATCACGTCGCTCATACAACGCTTTTTCCTTTATAGAGATATTTTTCAGTGGCGTATCCCAGCGGGGTGAGTTGTCCATGCCTGACTCCCACGGATGGTAGATGGTTATCAGCCCGGTGTTGCCCTGGTCACGCTGGCGGTAGAGATACGTATGCAGACTCAGAAGCTTTGGGTACATCAGCTCCAGCCAGTCTAGAGCTAGCTCAGAATCCGTTTTTTCCAGTGTCTCAAATACCTTCCAGACCGAGATAGAATGAATCGGCGGCTGGGTCATCCCGGACGTCTCCATTCCTTCTGGCGCTTGATCAGAGGTATCCTGCACCTGCCAGAAGGTTTCATTAGGGAAGTAGTTATCTGAAGGTATGTGAAAGATGACATGGGGAAGAAAACCATTTTTCCACTGACCGGAAAATAAGGTCTCGATTTCCGTCATCGCTCTCTGTATATCGATATGTCGCCAGCCAATAGCGGAAAACCCAGAGTCCCAGTTCCACTGGTAGGGATACACATCTGCGGCCGGCTTAGTGAAGCCCGACCCTTCGTCTACCTGAACCCAGTTATCCTGAAGAATTTTTACGGCCTCCTCCTGAAGTTTATTACTATCGGTGGTCATTTATCTCTACTGTATCATAGGTATTTTCAGATGTTCTGCCTATAAAATAATTGACATAGGTGCTAATGTAAGCTATATTTAGAGGTGAAACGCGGCTATTTTTAACTTCAGATGAATCCTCATCACTGTCTTGGCGGTGGTGTTATTTTTTACTTCCAACCCCTATGAAATTAATTCTAAAAAAATCAAAATCCATCTTCCTAATAACTGGCATTGTTGTTATTGCTGGTATTCTCTTCGTGCAGGCCGCAGGTAATGGAGAGACTAATTCAGCAGAGGATAATCAATCTACTAGCCAAGCAACTGCCGTGACGGTGTACGAGATAAATACATCTGCTAAATCGGATCGGATCACAACCAGTGGAACGGTTGAGTCTTATCTACAGGCGTCCTTAACTGCTGAGTCGGGTGGGCAGGTTCAGCAGGTGATGGTTGATATTGGTGACAGGGTTGGCCGCGGCGAGGTTCTTGTGCGCTTATCTTCGGATGATCAGCAGGCATCACTCGCACAAGCTGAGGCTGGCCTTATGTCGCAGGAGGCGCGATTGAATGAGTTACGGGTGGGAGCGCGTCCCGCTGAGCTTCGCAATAGCGAGCTGTCCCGAGACGAAGCCCGTCGGGCATTTTTGAATACTGATTTACAGGCTTATGTCGAGGATGAGGACACTTTTTCTTCTCGCGGAACGTTTGCATCTCCGCAGATTTCTGGGGTATATAATTCTCTAGAAGAAGGAGCTTACAATATCGAGCTGTATCGATCGGGCAGTGTCTCTGGCTACTCATTTCGGTACACCGGACTCGAGACTGGTGTAGCAGCAGTACGGACAGACATTCCACAAGCACTGGGAAGTCGTGGTTTATTTATCGAGTTTCCAGAAAATTTTGCCACCAATCGAGATCTGGAGTGGGTAGTACCGATTCCAAACACACGATCAAGCCAGTATACCCAGGCTCGCACGAATTTCCAACGGGCTGATAATAATCTCGAAATAGCGACTGATGGAGCCCGAGTCGAACAGATTCAGGCCCAGGAGGCGGCGGTTGCACAGGCACGGGCTGGAGTTGATGCAGCTCGCTCCCAGCTAGCTAAAAAGACGATCCGGGCACCGTTTGCAGGTGAAGTGACGGCGGTGCGGGTTAATATTGGTGAGTACGTAAGTCCTGGTCAGACGGTGGTTGAACTGGTCGATGCGGATAATCTTCAGGTAACTACCTACGTCTCTAGTCAGGAAGCAAAGCGAATATCTGTAGGTGATGCAGTTATAATTGATGACAGATTCAATGGCCGCGTTGCTAACATTGCAGCAGCGATTGATACTCAGACCGGGAAAATCGAGATGACGATTGAGATTACTGACTCAGAGGCGCAGCTAATTGTGGGAGATTTTGTTCCGGTTGAGATACTGGCCGGTACCCGCGAAAGTGGACAAACTGCTGTTCCGCTAACGGCTGTTAAAAATGATAGCCAGGGAGCCTATGTTCTGCGTATCAATAATGACGGAGTAGCAGAGCGAGTTGTTGTAGAGACTGGCCGTATCAGCGGAGACTCCGTGGTGATAACCGACAGCCTTAGCGGCACTATTGAGATAATTCGTGATGCTCGGCAGGTAACGGCTGGTACAGCGGTAAAGACTAATTAATTCATATGAATTGTTTCTGGAATTTTTTTATAGATAACTTTCGTGTTACGTACTTGCTAATTGCAGGGATTATTATTTTTGGCCTGATATCAATAATGCAGATGCCGAAGGAGTCGAGTCCAGAGGTGGAGATACCGGTGGCGGTGATTACGACAACGCTACCCGGAGCCCCGGCTCAGGATGTCGAGGAGCTGGTTACCAATCCGATTGAGGATCAGGTGCAGAGCATCTCCTCGATTGAGACGCTTACAAGCTCATCTGCAACCGGTTTCTCGCAGATAACGGTAGAATTCTCAATTGGTACTGATATTGATCAGCTGGTTACAGAGCTGCGCGATCGTGTGGAGCGTGCTAGCGCGGACCTGTCGTCTGATGCTACAAGCCCGACAGTGCAGAAAGTGAGTTTTGCCGATCAGCCGATTCTGTCACTTTCAATTTCTGGGCCATATGAGCCAATTGAACTCAAACGCTTTGCAGAAACAATCAAATCCGAGGCCGAGGGGGTGGCAAATGTGTCGCAGGTAAATGTACTTGGTGCACCAGAGCGGGTTGTGGAGGTGGTGCTTGATACGAGTCGTGCTGCACAGTTTAATCTGTCTGCAAATGATGTTATCCGCGCGATTCAGCAGTCAAATAGTGATATTCCGGTCGGCTCCATCACTACTGCCAGCGGTGTCTACAACCTTCGTTTTACGGGACGATTAATGACGGCTGCGGATGTGCGCTTGGTGCCGGTGTCGTCACCAGGTGGGACGGTGGTGATGGTTGATGATGTGGCGGACGTACGTGATACCACCAAACGCCAGAATGTACTTACGCGCCTGAGTGTTGACGGTCAGCAGCCACAGACAGCCGTAGGTATGCAGATTTTTAAGGAGGGCGGAGAAGGGGACATTCTTTCTATAAATGATGAAATTATTTCGCGCATTGATGGAGCAATAAGTAATGAGCTTCCGTCTGATCTGGTAGTTAGTGAAACAGATAATTCTGCTGAGCTGATTCGGACCGACCTCAGTAATCTTGTCAGTAGCGGTGCCATAACGATGGTTATTATATTTCTCTTGCTGCTGGTTTTTCTGGGTTATCGCGAGGCAATTCTCGCCAGTCTTTCCATTCCTACCACATTTCTCCTGGCCTTTATTGCACTAAACTATTTAGGGTACACCATTAACTTCCTGACGTTGTTTTCATTAATTCTTGCCCTCGGTATTCTAGTCGACGCCGCAATCGTGGTGACCGAAAGTATTTCTTCATACCTGCGTCGTGGCTACCAGCCAGTGGCTGCGGTTAAGGAGACGATTCATGAGTTCGCCCGTCCACTTACAGCTGGGACACTGACAACGGTATTTGTATTCTTTCCGTTGCTTTTGGGATCAGGTCTTATCGGTGAGTTTATTAAAAGCATTCCGGTGACAGTTATTTCTGTACTTCTAGCGTCGCTTTTTATTGCATTGGCAGTTATAACAACACTCGCCAGTCGATTCTTCTCTGCAAATGGTGCAAATAAAAAAGAAAGCAAGGCTAATCGATACATCCAGCGGGTATACAACTGGTACAGCGGATACATTTCAGGATTACTGGATCAGACCAAGCGAGGGAAGCGTTTTTTGATAATCATAAGTGTGCTGTTTGTACTGACCTTGTCGTTTCCATTTGCAGGCATCCTGTCTCTGGAGCTGTTTCCGCAGCCTGATGTTGATTCGGTTACGATTGGAGTCGAGTTACCGGCCGGTACACCATTAACAGAGACCAGTGCGGTAGTGACTGCTATAGAGTCTTATCTGCAGAATGATCAGGAGATAGCATCCTTTGCGACCACGGTTGGCTCACCGGCTAATCCGGGCAGTCTGACCGCCGGAACCAGCAACGCTAGCGAGGCTGGTATTGTGGTTAATTTGCGTGAGGACCGAGAGCGAACCAGTACCGAGGTTGTCACTGATCTCGAGGATGCGCTGCCATCGCTACTAAAGGCTGGTGATGTAACAGTTAGCCAGCAGGGGGCCGGACCGCCACAAGGGAATCCAGTACAGATTCAGGTGATTGGAAACGATCTTACCGAGCTCGAGTCGGCGGCTATTTCTGTGGCAGATCTTCTGAAGCAAACTGATGGTACGCGTAATGTCGAGACCGGTATTGCTGATACGGCGAGTGACTTCGTGCTGGAGATAAACACATCCCAGGCCAGCCGGTACGGCGTAACACCGCAGCAAATTGCATCACTGCTGAGAACCAGTGTTTCAGGTGTTAATGCAGCGGTACTGAGAGAGTCTGGCGAAAGCACGGATGTCGATGTGACCTACGATATTGCTGCTGAACCAGGAACAGTAGGCGCAGTACGTGCTGATGTAGCTACACTCGAAGGAATAATTATGCAGACACCGCGCGGAGGTGTGCCGCTTTCCACCTTTGTCAAGGTCTCTCTCGGACGTGGTCAGGCGACAATTAATCACGAGGATGGAGATCGTGTCTTGAATGTCACCGCTGACATTACCGAGGATGCTAATGCGGGAAATATCACGAATATTGTTGTCCAGGCGTATGAGTCGGGTGAGTTGGATCTTCCGGCGGGCATTACGCTTTCATTTGGCGGTGAGGCAGAAGAGGTACAGGAATCATTTACCGACCTCTTTCTGTCGATGATTATCGGTATTCTCCTTATCTTTGGGCTTCTGGTGTGGCAGTTTTCTTCCTTCAAGGTGCCGTTCATTATGCTGGCAACAATCCCGCTTGCCTTCATCGGTGTCTTTGGTGGTCTGGCGATAACCTTTCAGCCCCTGTCCTTTCCAGCATTTATTGGGGTAGTGGCACTGGCGGGAATCGTGGTCAACAATGCCATTATTCTGATTGATAGAATTAATACGAATAAGGAAGAGGAAGTCGAGCATGTACAGGCCATAAAGGAGGCAGCTAAGTCCCGACTGCAGCCAATTCTTCTGACGACCTTCACGACGGTTGGTGGTTTGATACCGCTCCTGTTTGCGGATCCGACCTGGGCACCGCTGGCCTACGCCGTTATCTTCGGTTTACTTTTCTCTACTGTGCTGACATTAGTCGTGATACCGCTTTTGTATCAGCGGTATGGTCGGTAGAATGAAGTTATGCTTGATTCGAAATTTTTTAGCCAGGATACTGCTTCGGTAGCGAAGGCGTTGGTCGGTATGCGTCTGCTGGTTCGTCGTGACGGGGAAGTAAGCCGTCATCAGATCACCGAAACCGAAGGGTATCTGGGTGAGGAGGACACGGCCAGTCATGCCCGGTTTGGTCGTACCAAGCGGTCTGAGATTATGTTTGACTCGCCAGGACAGCTGAATGTGTATCTCGTCTATGGAATTCATCATATGCTGAATATTGTGACCGAACCTGAGGGTGCAGCTGGAGCCGTCCTGATCCGTGGTATCGACGGGGCGGCTGGACCAGGCAAGCTAACAGCGAAGCTTGGAATTAAGAAGGAGGAATACAACAGCAAATTTTTAGGAAAGCAGACGGGAGCCTGGATCGAGGAACGACCAGATGATTTCAAACTAAGTAGTATAGAGGCTACACCGCGGATTGGAATTGATTATGCGAATAAGAAGTGGCTTGAAAAGAAGCTACGGTTTGTTTTAAGTAAAGAGTAAGGACAGGCCCGCCTACTTGTAGCTACAAGTAGGCGGGTAAACTTGAAAAGTTAAGGGATTTAACGTAGTATATACAGACATGAGCACGAAGACTAAAGAAATAAAAGATAATTTTGCGGTTATTAAAACCGGCGGAAAGCAGTACACTGTTTCCGTTGACGATACGCTGCGAGTTGAAAAACTTGAAGGTGAGGAAGGTGACAGCATTACCTTTGATTCAGTACTACTAACTGCTAACGACGATGATGTGTCGGTTGGAACACCTGAGCTGAAGGCTACGGTGGAGGCAGAGATTCTAGAGCACGGCCGGGGCAAGAAGATTCACGGCCTGAAATTCAAGCGCAAGAAAGACTACATGCGCCGCTGGGGACATCGTCAGGACTATACCAAGGTGAAAATTACCAAAATTGGATAATTTTTAGAGATAGAAAATAAGAGACAAGCAGCCCATGGAAGGGCTGTTTTTTTTGTTATAATCAAGTTAATGCTCACTAAATCATTCGTAGAAATATCAAAAGATGATGTAGATATTGCCGGAGGCAAAGGGGCTTCACTTGGCGAGATGACCCAAGCAGGAATCCCTGTTCCTGCTGGTTTTGTAGTTTTGTCTGGTGCTTTTGAAAGGTTTTTAGAAGAAACTGATCTTAATGTAGAGATTGACTCTATACTTCACTCAGTTGATCAAAACGAAATGCACACAGTAGAGAATGCTTCGGAAAAGATTCAATCCCTCATCAAATCAGCTGACATGCCGGAGGATATCGCTAAAGAGGCTGACAGTGCGTTTAAAGAGCTTGGAGCCGAGTATGTAGCGGTACGCTCTAGTGCAACAGCTGAAGATTCCGCAAGCGCCGCCTGGGCTGGGCAGCTCGACTCCTATTTAAATACAACCGAAGATGATTTACTGGATAAAGTTAAGAACTGCTGGGCTTCACTTTTTACACCACGAGCTATCTTTTATCGCATAGAGAAAAATCTGCACAATACCAAAGTTTCAGTAGCCGTGGTGGTGCAAAAAATGGTTGAGGCTGAAAAGTCGGGCATCGCTTTCTCAGTTCACCCAGTTACCGAAGATCACAACCAACTTATTATTGAAACAGGTTTCGGATTAGGTGAGGCCATTGTTTCTGGTCAGATTACCCCAGACAGTTATGTGGTGGAAAAAGACCCAAGGCGAATAATTGATATAAACGTAAATACTCAGAGCAAAGCTCTTTATAGAAGGCAAAGGGGCAAGAATGAATGGAAAGAACTGTCTGAAGAAGAGGGGAGCAAGCAAGTATTGTCAGAAGATGATGTATTAGAACTTTCTGAACTTATCTTAAAAATAGAAGATCATTACGACTTTCCTTGTGATATTGAGTGGGCTTATGATAATGGAGAGTTTTATATTGTTCAGAGTAGACCAATTACTACGTTAAAGAAAAATCCTACTACAGTATCAATTGATGAATATCATGACATTAATCCGGATAACTATGAGCGAATGTTTGCAGGAGAATCATTCGCGTACATATTTTCTGATATATTTTTAGATTTTTATAAATCTCTAGACGTTTTGAGTGTTCAGAATAAAGGTTACTGGATGTCTTTTATCCCTAGAAAAATTAAAAAAATAACTCTGAAAGAGGGGGAAAAGCTATATACGTTAAAAAAATTATTTGATGATTATGAAAAAAGCTTTAGTGATTACATTAAATCCTCACAAAACTTCTTTGCGTCTGCACTGGAAAAGAAAAAACTAGAAAAAGAAGATGTTGCAAAGTTTTTTAAATTAGCTTCACAACACTTCTCATTCTATTCAAAAACAGAATTCTTTTACACTAATTTAATTGATGAAGACAAGATGATTATTTCAGTAGATGAGTTTGATAAATTAAAATTAGACGGTAGATCTCATCTGAATAAACTCCTTTTTGAAGGTGATGGATTTGTACAATCTTTGTTGAAAAAAATATCAAAACAGACTGAAGTAGCAAAAGAAAAGTTACATAATTACAGCACTAATGAAATAGTGGATCTAATTGCTAATCCTGATAATAAAGTGGATGACGACGAGCTTAAAGACAGAGAAACCTTTTTCGCTTCTAAAGATAAAGTATTATTCGGCAGCAATGCGGAGAAATTAGTAAATAAATTAATCTCGTCATATCAGGATAAGTCAAATGTAATTAAGGGAACTTCTGCTAACGGTGGGTTTGTTCGAGCAAAGGCAAGGGTGCTTAAGCCTAATTTTAGCGATTTTGATAAAATAGCAGATGAAGTAAGTAAAATGAAGGAAGGTGAAATACTCGTAGCTGAGACCACCGCTCCGGAAGTAATGCCTGCCTGTAAGAAAGCGTCAGCTATTATCACAAATCAAGGGGGGATGTTATCCCATGCAGCTATTGTGTCCAGAGAGTTAGGTATACCATGTGTTATAGGGACTGATAAAGACCTGATTCTAAACATTAAAACTGGAGATGAAATCGAGGTCGATGCTGATGAGGGTGTGATTAGAGTTTTGAATAAAAAATAAGCCCGAAGTAATATAACTTCGAGCTTAAATTAGATTTAATCTCCTTAGGTATTTCTCCAGGGAGATAGTATTTTCTGAGCAATTTCAACCATTGCCTTTTCGATCGTTTCAGCGCATTCAGCGTAAGCTTCCGGGCCTTTCTTGTAAGGATTTGGTATGCCACCTTTATCACCATTAACAATCCACATTTTTGTACCTAATGAAATGGCAAAAGCATCAGATTCAGAATAGTTATCATTTATGTGCTTCGTAAACATATCTAACTCTTCTTTTCCAACGAACAAGATTGAATCGAATTGATCTAAATCCTGAACGTCATCTACTCTTGTGGATTTGTGATCGCTTATATCTATGCCACGATCCGCCATCTCCTTAATCGAATGTTTATTCGCGGATGATCCGGTTTTAGCTTCCGGGTGAATGCCAGCACTTTTTACTTCTATGAACGCGTAAAACTTACCAGTTTTCCTGAATTCACGTTTCAAAAATGCTTCTATCATTGGTGTTCTGCAGGTATTACCCTTACATACACAGAGGATTCGGTACTTTGGTTGTTTTTGTGTCAATTGACACCTCCTTTTTTGTAATTAACAGTTCAGTTATCTAGTTTTTAGTATAGATTATAATAATAGGCGTGTCAAGTAAATTAATTTCGTCCCTCGAGTGCGTATTTAAATGTATTCTCATCGATGTACTCGAGCTCGGTGCCGGTGGACAGGCCGCGACCGAGGGTTGAGATCTGGAAGTCGAGGTCATCGGCAGTATTTTCTAAAAATTCAGCCACCGTCTCGCGGAGGCGCTCGCCTTCAGGAGTGACGCTGGTGGCGATGATTAGCTCCTCTAACTGACTGTTGTAATGGGTAGCAATAATTTGTTGTAGATCTTGTAGGTGCGCGCGTTTAGAAAGATCATCATCCGTCAGTGATCCGTGGGTGCCCAGTACGAAGTACATGCCGTTGTAGGCGCCGGTTGACTCGATTGCCTCGAGATCCATGTCGGTCTCGACCACCAGAAGCCGGGAGTGGTCGCGACTCTCGTCCTGAGCTAGCTGGCTTCGGGTCTGTTTAGGGTCAGTCTTTTGAAAGTGCTGATGCGTGATTTCGCACCGAGCGACGTTCTCATGGAGCTTACCGAGCTCCTTGGCCAGCTCTCCAGTAAAAGCAGAACCGCGTGATAGCAGAAAGTAAACAAACCGCTTGGCCTGGCGAGGACCAATGCCAGGGAAGTGCTTGAAGGCGTTTGTGAGTCGTTCGCGAGAATCCATAGATTAGTAGAAAGTTAAAAGTCAAAAGATTAAAGATTAAATGTATTTGGTCGAATGAGTGGAATATTTGCTGTAAAAGCTCTGCGTGCCGACTTGCGGTATGCAGAGCGGCTTTCTGGGTTTAAACGCTTATCTCGCGAAAAACCAGAGAATCGAAGCACTCAAGTGCGCAAGAATGTTCGAAAATTAGATAGTGCGGTAGATGTGATTAAAATGCGCTCTCAAGTGAATCAATCTCGTCGCTAGAGGCGGCGATGTCGTCAAAATCATCCGTCTCAATAGACAGGAAGCTGGTCTTGTCGGCATCAAAGTACAGATCAACTTTACCAGTCGGACCATTACGATGCTTCTCGATTAGGATCTCAGTGATGTTGTTGTGGTCGGCTGGATCATCCTTGTACTTGTCATCATTGTGAATAAACATCACAACGTCGGCGTCCTGCTCGATGGAACCAGAGTCACGAAGGTCGGATAGTCGTGGTCGGTCACGTCGTTGCTCAACGGCACGTGATAGCTGTGACAATGCTACTACCGGGACGTTGATCTCCTTGGCTAGCATCTTTAAGGCCCGGGATATTTCGGTGATCTGGAAGACCATTGAGTCTGAGTTCTTGGCCCGGCCAGTTGGGAGCATTAGCTGCAGGTAGTCGACTACAATGAGATCAAGATTCTCTTCACGTTTCAGTCGTCGGGCAACGGAACGCATCCGGATGATGTTGTTGCCTGGCTTGTCATCAATAAAGATCGGGGCCTTTGAAAGCTCGCCAAGGGCATCACGTAGTTTCTGGAACTCGGCATCAGCCCGGACCTTTCCGGTACGCAGCTTCCAGGCATCAACACGTGACTGTGCCGACAGCATGCGATCAACCAGCTGCTGTGAACTCATTTCTAGCGAAAAGATACAGACCGACCGGTTGTGTTTTACAGCTGCCTGCCGGGCGATATCCAGTGCCAGCGAGGTCTTACCCATGGATGGTCGAGCTGCCAGGATGACGAGGTCAGCCGGCTGCAATCCGGATAGCTTGTTATCAAGCTTGGGGAAGCCAGTGGGTACTCCACGCAGCTCTTCACTGTTTTCTGAAAGTTTCTCCAGCCGCTCGAAGGCTCCCTCTAGCTCGGCCGAGATAGCCACAAAGCCTTTGTCGGCACCGTCGTCAGTGGTGTCGTACAGCCGCTTTTCGGCCTCGTCAAGGATGTCCTCGATATCACCGGACTCATCGTAGCCAAGTGAGCTGATATCGGTACCAGCGCTAATCAGCTGTCGGAGCATGAACTTTTTATAGACAATATTGGCGTAGTGCTCGATGTTGGAGGCGGAAGGAACGCTGTTGACTATCTCGGTCAGGTACTCGCTGTCACCGATGTTTGAAAGTGATCCGGTTTCCTCGAGCTTGTCGGAAAGCGACAGAAGGTCGATGGCCGTACCATTAGAAAAAAGTGCCAGCATACCTTCATAGATCTTAGCGTGCTTGGGTGCATAGAACATCTCCGGCCGTACCTTTTCGATCACGTCATGGAGAGAGCTTTCCCGCAGCATAATAGAGCCCAGGAGGGCCTGCTCGGCCTCGGTGCTCTGTGGTGGGATGCGAAGTTCCTTACGATCATTCATGGATAAATAGTAGCATGCAGCAGGACTTGTCAGGTAGGGGGAGTGTGCAGTGAGGTGTGTAAAGAGTGTGGAAAGCGTTCACCTACTCACTTCACTGCACTACAAGTAAATCGCCAGCGGCGATTTCTATCTGCTCAGGCAATTTCCTCCGACTTAAAAGCCGGAGGACCATGCAAATTGCCTTGCACAAGGCTTGTGAAGTGAGTAGGTTCACTTAAAGAGCGGCTGCGATTCAATATCGCAGCCTTAATGAAATGTATAAATATGGAGCGAGGTCAGTACAAAAGAGATGCTCACAATGAAAGTGACCTCATTTCTTACTTAAAAGAGTGATATGAAATCCATCATCAGCGTCATTGACTTGGAAACCTTTCGCTTCGATCTTCTCTCGCAGTTCGTCGCCCAACTGGTAGTTGCCGGCAGAGCGGGCCTCTTCGCGTTCATCCGCGAGTTTCTTTACTTCGGCCGGAATATTAATTTCTGGTGAGGAAGTGATGTCAAGGCCGAGAATCCTATCAAAGTCCGCAATAGTAGCAGCTTTATCCGTATCCTGAATCGTCTCATTATCCAGTAGCTTCCAGATAACTGCCAGCGCCTCCGGGGTATTGAGATCATCATGCATTGCCGCCATGAAGTCCGCTTTGTACGAATTGATAACGTCACCGGCTGCGTGATTTGTGCTGCGCATAAAGTTATGCAGCCGACCGAGCGCACTCTGAGCACCATCAAGCGCCTCCCAGGAGAAGTTCATCTTCGTGCGATACCGAGCACCAAGCAGGAGGTAGCGGTAGCTGAGCGGGTCATACCCTTGATCAACCAGATCAGAAAGATACAGCGTATTGCCAATGGATTTTGAAATCTTTTCGCCGGCGATTTTTATGAAATTATTATGTAGCCAGAAGCGCGCCATCTCTTTTTCGGTAGCAGCTTCGCTCTGGGCGATCTCGTTGGTGTGATGGACATTAATATGGTCAATTCCACCGGTATGAATATCAAAGGATTCACCCAGGTGCTGCATGCTCATCACCGAACATTCGATATGCCAGCCCGGGAATCCCTGACCCCACGGACTGTCCCAGCCGAGCTTGTTGTCGAATTTCCAGAGCGCAAAGTCACGTTGGTTGCGCTTCTGGTCATTCTCTACTCGAGTCTGCGTGTCATCATCATCGGCAAGCTGAGCGCCAGCTAGCTTGCCATAGTCATCCAGACGGCTGGTATCAAAGTAGATACCGTCGTCGGTTTCGTAGGTGAAGCCTTTGGATTCTAGAATTTCGACTAGGGCAATGTCTTCATCAATATACGCAGACGCCTTTGGATACGCGGCTGGTTTCTGGATGTTGAGCTTGTCGAGATCCTCTCGGAAGATTGTGGCATACTTTTCACCGAGCTCCTTCATTCCGGAAAGTGTGATTGGCAGGCCTTCGCGCTTGAGTCCCTTGGTCATCTTGTCCTGACCGGTATCGCCATCAGATACCAGGTGGCCGACATCAGTAATATTGATGATCTGCTTGACCTCGTGACCGTCGGCTTCTAGCGTTCGTCGAAGGATATCTGCAAAGACGTAGGCACGCAGGTTGCCGATGTGCTGATAGTTGTAGACGGTCGGCCCGCAGTTGTACATTCCCACCGAACCATCAGCATTAAGAGGCTCAAATGGCTCTACTGAACGAGACATCGTGTTGTATAGGCTGAGTTTGCTTTCACTTGCATTCATACGTCACATTGTATCATTTATGTTGTGTTTATAACCAAGTTGCGATAGGTCGTCGGCTGTGGCAAACTGGTAGGTAATGACGTTGCCAAAAAGCTCAGCCAAAACAGCCGTTGGAGCAATTTTCTTTTCACTTATTATATTTGGAGTTGGTTTTTACTATGGAAACATTCATGAGCAGGAGTACGGCAATAATGCAAATTTACTTGATTCACGTGAGGTGACACAGGATGATGTTGATTTTGAGGTTTTTTGGGAAGCCTGGAACGTGCTGAACGAAAAGTTTGTATCCCAAAGCGGTACGTCAACTGATGAGCAGTACACAGATGAGCAGAAGCGAGTCTACGGTGCTATTCAGGGAATGACTCGATCGCTTGGGGATCCGTACACTACCTTTTTGCCACCGTCTGAAAATGAGACTTTTTCCGAGACGATATCCGGTGAATTTGGAGGTGTAGGAATGGAGGTAGGAAACCGGGACGGTATCATCACCATTATCTCACCACTGAAAGGTTCTCCTGCTGAGGCGGCCGGCGTGCAACCAGGAGACCGAATTCTGAAAATTGACGGTGAATCAACCGAAATAACCTCACTTCAGCGAGCGGTTCAAAAAATCCGTGGTGAGGTTGGCACAGAGGTTAGCTTAACGGTACTACGTGAAGGTGAAAGTGAAACCACAGAAATCACTATTGTGCGTGATTTAATTCAGGTTCCGACTATCCATACTGAGGTTCGGGATGATGCTTTTGTGATTTCACTGTATAATTTCTCGGCTCAGTCAGCTGAGCTCTTCCGACAGGCCTTGCTCGAGTATAATGTCTCTGGTAAGGATAATCTTGTGATCGATCTGCGAAATAATGCTGGTGGGTTCTTGCAGGCATCGGTTCAAATTGCTAGTTTCTTTGTAGATGAAGGTAAGGTGATTGTGGAAGAAGACTTTGGCAGCAAGCAGGAACCCCGTGTGTATCGATCACGCGGATACGATCTAGTACCAGAATCAACGAATGTTGTGGTGCTTGTGAATGGTGGAAGTGCCTCGGCTTCAGAGATTGTTGCCGGCGCACTGCGTGACCACGGAGTTGCTCAGCTGGTTGGTACGCAGACCTTTGGTAAGGGTTCGGTACAAGAGTTGGTTGATCTGTCTGGTGAGACAGCGCTGAAGGTGACGGTCGCGCGCTGGATGACACCGAACGGTGTGTCTATCTCTGAGGGCGGGCTGGAGCCGGATGTGGTAATTGAACGGGAGGATGAAGAGGATCCAGAAGTATACTCTCAGCGACAGATTGAAAGAGCAATTCAGGTGCTGCTGAATGATAATTAATACATTAAATAAATACAGATATGAAGGTAATTCTATTACAGGACGTTCCAAACGTAGGAAAGAAATTTCAGGAAGCTGAGGTTGCCAATGGCTATGGCAGTAACTACCTTATCCCGAATGGTCTGGCACAGGTGGCTACAGAGGAAACCTTGGCCCGTTACAGTGCTCAGCAGGAGGCTGCTGAGGCAGCTCGACAGGAAGCTCGTGAGAAGCTAGCAACAGCCGTGGAGACGATTGATGGTAGTACTGTTACCATCACCGTAGAGAATGCTGGTGATCAAGGTCAGCTATTTGCTGGTATTTATCCCCAAGACATAGCCGCGGCTGTAAATAAGGAGTTCGGTGTGGATATTGCCGGTGTGGATATTGACCGAGACGCACCAATCAGCAAGGTGGGGGAGGAAGATGTGACCGTATCAATCCTGGATACGACCGTGACTGTTACCGTCGAGGTGACTGCAGATAACTTTACCGATGAGGCTGATCCGGATGCAGATGAGGAGGAAGTAGAAGAGTATGATGAAGATTTCGTTGATGATGAGGTCGCGGATGAAGAAGAGGAATAGCACTAGTGGAAAGTCTAAAGTAGAAGGTCTAAAGTCAAAAACCGCCGTTAGGCGGTTTTTGTGTTAAATGTGACTAATTATAGGGCTATTATAAGAAAAAGGTATGTACTACTTGCCTGCGTAAAGCAGACATGACTACCAAGCGGAGTGAGCGAAACGCAAGTTTACTTGCATGTCCGAACGGAGCGCCGGGAGGCAGATTGATAAATCTGCTCATCAAACGGAGTGAGCGACATGGTCACTTGTATCCATGTCCGAACGTAGTGCAGAGAGACAAATAAATGGCTAATATTCGCAGTATTTGCGAATATTAAGAGTATACTCGGACAAATGTCCCACCATTTATTTGACAAACATTATACAATATGTACTATTATAGTCAGAAAGTAATAGATAGATCAAATAATGGTCTTTCAAATTTTAACCAAGAGGACGCAAGATGTACTCCTCTCCAAAGCAAAAAAGGTGAAACCGTATGAAAATTCTTGTTATCGAAGATACTCAAAAACACCTGCAAGACGCTAAAGAATACGTATCAAATCTTGTGAATTGCTCGGTTCATTATGCAACCACACTCACAGAAGCCATGGAATTACTCGAGAAGAATGAGTACGATGCCGTAATTTCTGATGTATTCTTTCCTGCAGACAGTGAGTCTGAGGCAGATACATATGAGAATGCGCTGACAGTTTCTAAAAAACTGAGAGAACTCGATGTTTACCACGTGTTTAACACATCCTTGCATCACCATGGTTCTGGCTTCGGGAATTTTTTCAGTGACGCTAAAATCCTTCAGGATTTTAGTCTTGCTAAGATCATTGAGGTATTTCCTGATGTAAATAGCTGGAATGAAGCCGTAAACAGCATCAGTCTAGTATCTTACCCATTCACAATAGGGGTAGTTCTTGAGTCAAATATTAGTGGAGAAGAGGTGGATACGAAGCAGTGGGAAGGAGCTTTCCGTCAAGTTATTTTGGCTATTGAGGTTCGTCCTATTATTCTAGAAAATCGATTCAAGCTTTCAAAAGCACTTAAAAAAGGAAGAGATGGAAAAGGATACGAAGATCTGAATTCTCTCGTAGAAAAATACTATGGTGGTCCGATAAAAACTAGTTTCCATACCATTTTTGACTATGGACGTACCACTTCAAATTTAAGAGATACTCCAGACCATTTCCAGAAAATTTTTAAAAAATACAATGCTTAAAAATTGGATTGTCTAGACCAGAAGATTTGTGGATGATTTCGTAAGAAATCTGTACACAGATTAAACCAATAAATTAAAGGCGGCAAGATTGAATCTTGTCGTCTTTTTTCATACCCAAATATTTAGTTTTTAGTCAACCAGCATGGTCAAACGAATAAATGAGGCACAAATTTTTTTAATCACTTTCTACTAGAGAAAAATCAATCTCCCGATTATCGATGTTGACCTTGGTTAGCTTGACCTTTACTTCATCACCGAGGGTAAAGGTGCGGCCACTGTCACGACCAACGAGGGCGTAGTTTTCCTTATCCAGCTCGTAGTAGTCATCGTTGAGGGAACGCATTGATACCATGCCATTGGCCAGCGTCTTCTTCTCTTCGACGTAGAAGCCGCGCTTGGAGATACCACTGATAACGGCCGTAAACTCCTCGCCAATGTGATTCTCCATGTACTCAGCACGCTTGAAGGAGATTGAGTCACGCTCGGCATCCATCACCTCACGCTCGCGCTCAGAGGCGTGCTTGGCAGCTGATTGATAGAAGTTGAATTCCTGCGGTGGGACCGGAATATCATTCAGGTGCTTGTAGAGCAGGCGATGAACCAGCAGGTCGGGGTAGCGACGAATTGGGGAGGTGAAGTGGGTGTAGTACTCGAAAGCGAGACCGAAGTGACCCTTGTTGGTGGTCTCATAAATCGCCTTGTCCATAGTGCGGATTACCTCGGTATTGACGAGGCCTTCTTCGGCCTTACCCTCGGCCTGGTTAAGCAGGGCGTTAATGTCGCTGTGGGTGATTTCGGCACCTTTCTCTAGCTCGAAGTCGTAACCAAGGGCACGCAGAAAGACTCCAAGCTCAGCAAGCCGGTCGCGGTCAGGAAGCCCGTGAACACGATAAACAAAGAAGTGACGCTCATCCTCATCCTCGGTCATACGGTGAATTTCCTTGGCAATCTCGCGGTTGGCCAGAAGCATGTACTCCTCGACGAGCTCGTGAGTATCCATGTGTTCCTTTTTGGTAATAGACAGCACCGTACCATCATCGGTAATGTCGAACTCGACCTCTTCGCCGTGAAAGTTGATGGAGCCGTTAGAGAATCGCCGGTTTCGGAAGGTCTTGGCGATGTTATTTAAAATTAGCAGTTCATCAGAGAATTCATCATTTCCTGAATCAATCTGTTTCTGCGCCTGTTCGTAGGTGAAGCGCTTGTCTGAGTGGATGATGCCTTTTCCAAACCAGCGATCCAGCACATTTCCTTCTGGAGAAACCGTAAATTCAGCCGAGAAGGCCAGGCGATCAAGATTAGGGTTCAGCGAACAGAGATCATTAGAAAGAATCGGTGGTAGCATCGGAATCGTTCGGTCAACGAGGTAAGCAGAGAAGGAGCGCTTACGGGCCTCGCGATCGATGGCGGTGCCGGGCTGAACAAAGTGGGATACATCGGCGATGTGAACACCGATTTTGTAGTTTCCGTCCTTCTGCCGCTGAAAGGTGATGGCATCATCAAAGTCCTTGGCGGTTACGGGGTCGATGGTCATCGTGAGGACATCGCGAAAGTCACGCCGCTCGGAGAGGTCGACGTCGTCCATGCTCCAGTCCTCAAGCTCGGCAGCCTCGGCCATAACATCATCAGGGAAGTCAACTTCGATACCTTTGTCCATCAGAATCGATTTAATTTCGACTTCATGATCGCCCTTTGGGCCGAGTACCTCAATAACCTTTCCGGCTGGATTGCGATCCTTGTTAATGTCGCCCCAGTCGGTAATCTCTACTAGTACCTTGTGACCGTCGGGAATTTCCTCATTCGTACGGACGAAGATGTCCTGGTACATGTGCTTTTTATCCGGCAGTAGGAAGTAGGTGTTGCCGTTTCGCTGGATAGTACCCACAAACTGTGTGCGAGCCCGGCGAACGACTTCGACAACCTCACCAATCATCAGGTCACCACGGTCATTCTTGATATCCGGTCGAGGCTTAACTTTTACGGTGTCGCCGTCGTAGGCATTGTTGATGTAGTCGGTCGGGATGACTAGGTCAGCAACATCCTTAACATCCTCTGGGTCGTGGGGAGGGGTAACGAACCCAACGCCGCTGCCGATGGTGGAGATAACTGTCTCAAATATATCTTCAGAATTTTTTTCTTGTGTCATATGTCTATGAGTGTATCACAGTCAGGTGATTTTATAAGTCGCTTGTATAATATTGACAAATAGACAATATTAGGTAGAATAATAATCAGACTAAATCTTTAATAAAACGGAGAATAAAATGGAAAAGGAAGTAGCGGTAATACTCACTATTATTGGAGCACTTGCGTATGGAGCAACATTCACTGCCATTCCGGCAATATCATTAATTATGTTTGGGCTGGGTGTAGTCGTTTCCATATTTGCTGGCCCTGAAGTTTTATATCCTGAAGTCGAGAAAGTTATGAAGATATTTTTTTGGGCCGCACTTGCATCAGTTACGTCCATCGTATTATTGTGGATTGATTACTTTGGCGTCACCCAGTATTTCCCACGATCTATGGATTTCTACTTCTATGCCGTCTTTAGCTATGGTTCACTAATTGCTATGGGACATTTATTCTATTTTATGATTAAGAAAAAACATACTCATTCTAATGAATAAATAATTAATTAAAATCTAATAAAACCGTCCCTGTAACTGGGGCGGTTTTTTATATAGCAGCCTACGCAAAGCTTATAGAGCCTGGTATAGTGTAGATAGAGCCAACCTTCACATAATCCCGATCCCATGGAAACTCTCACCTCTGTATTCACTGGTGGCTTACTAGTAACATACATCGCATTGATCGCGTATGTCGTGTATCAGTTTGCCGCAACTTGCGCATCCTGTACGTTACGCAATTGTCTGCATTATATTCTGTCACTATTAACTTTGTTCGCTTTTTTCTGGCTAAGCTCAGGATTGTCCTTAGTACAGGATATTGCGTATCCAGATAAATTCGTTGCACTCGTCATGCTCACTATCTGTAGCATCATGGCTGGCGCGATTTTTTACATAAAGTATCCACAATTAGAAACCTAAATCCATGCCACTGTTGGTTTAACACCCCAACAGTGGCTTTTTCTTTGCATTATGTTGTATTTCTGCTATTATTTTCCCATATGTTACGAATAAGACTTTCAAGAGTAGGCCGAAAACACGACCCATCCTATCGGATGATTGTGACGGAAAAAGGTCGTGGGCCACAAACAGGAAATTATGTTGAGCAGGTTGGTACGTATGATGCTCGCTCAGACGAGCACAACCTGAAGGCTGATCGTATTACGCACTGGATTTCAGTGGGTGCGCAGCCAAGTGATACGGTACACAACCTTCTTCTGAAGGCTGGTGTTATCAAGGGTGAGACAGTTAATCCGCTGCCAAAGAAAACGCCGATTGTTTCTGAATCTGACCCCGTAAAGGAATCTGAAGATTCCCACGAGGCAGGAGAAGAAGAGGAAGCAGAAAAAGCTGATGAAGAATCTGATGACGAAGATAACGAAGCCGTGGAAGCTGAGGAAGATAATGAGGACGACGATACTGACGAAGAAGAGGAGGAAAATCAGTAGAAAGTCGAAAGTCGAAAGTTGAAAGTTGAAAACCGCCTAGGGGCGGTTTTTGTTTATTTAGAAATGTACCGTATAATGAAACTACAGTTTCGTCGAAGCTGTGATTAGCAAACCAATCTAGCTGAATCATATTATGGCAGAATCACACGAAGATAAAGATTTTTTAGAATTTACAGTTAAGCATATTGTTGATAACCCTGAAGCGGTGAACGTAGATCGAACCGTTGATGAGATGGGGGTACTAATGACACTGGATGTTCACGCTGATGACATGGGAAAGGTGATCGGCCGCAATGGTAATACTGCCAAGGCGCTACGCACGCTTCTACGGGTCGTGGGAATGAAGAATCAGGCTCGCGTTAACCTCAAGATTCGTGAACCAGAAGACCGAGAGGATGCACCCGAAGCACCAGAATCATCTGCTCAAGACGCTGATGAAAAGGATGAAAAAGCGGATGACTCAGATACTTCTGTTGATGATGCGATGGAGGAATTGAAATCCTAGTTTCGAAACTTCATCAATAGTAAAAGCCGACCTTATTGGCCGGCTTTTTTATGTTTATTTGCAGATTCTATAATCCTTCTTTTACCGAGCATATACCCAATCCACGCACTCATAATTGTACTCGTAAATATTACAACAAGATAGGCTACAGCTAATTCTTCAAAACGTGAGAAGATATCAATAGGTAAGCTACCTAGGAGAAATATTCCTAAAGGACTAAATAGTGCATACGTGGCTAAGCTTATACCCACCCATTGCTGATTTCCATCACTACTGACAAGATAAGCGAATACTGCAATGGAGAAAGCCATGATTAGTATAGAGATTACCGAAATTATAACAGCGATCGTCGTCATCTGTATACTGGTGATTTGAAATAAATCAGGAAATGCGAATACTTTAACAATTGCAGTGATTAACCAGATAAGAATTATAACTATTGCTGGATAAAAAGAGCCACTATGAGATTTTGAAGTTGACATACAACCTCCGGATTTAAGAGTTAAAGGTAGTTTCTGTCTTTATTAATACCACTAAAATGCTATACTTGCAAGGTACGTGAATTCTCTACAAAATATAGAGGTTCAATCATAATTCCTAATTCTTAAATTCTCTATTCAAAATTTCTATGAAATTTTCAATAATTACAATATTTCCCTAAAACAAATTTCTTTGAAATTTGTTCGGGCGACGAAATCTTTTAGATTTCGTTTAGCCCAGACTAAAATCAATCTATGCAATTCACAATAATTACAATATTTCCTGGCATGATCAAAGCCTATACCGACGAGTCGATCCTTGGTCGGGCGCAGGCAGATGGCCACATCCAGGTCGACATCATCGATCCGCGTGACTTTGCTGAAGACAAGCACAACAGTGTGGACGCACCGCCGTATGGTGGTGGACCAGGGATGGTCATGCAGGCCGAGCCGGTGCTACGCGCTGTTGAGAAAGCGCGTAGCGAGTCGAAAGTAGAAAGTAAAAAGTCGAAAGTCGTTGTATTATCGGCGCAAGGAAAGCAGTTCGATCGTCAGATGGCAAAGGGTACGGCAACAAGTATTGAGCATCTTATTTTGATCTGCGGGAGGTACGAAGGGATTGACCGGCGAGTAATTGAAGCGCTGGAGGCCGAGGAAGTTTCGGTAGGGCCGTACATCCTTACTGGCGGTGAGTTGCCAGCACTGATCATGGTCGATGCGACCGCTCGGTTTGTATCAGGAGTACTTGGCAATGAGGAGTCCTTGGAGGATGAGCGTAGTGCCGGCACACACGTGTATACCCGACCAGAGACCATTACCTATGAAGGCCAGGAGTATACGGTTCCGGAGGTACTAATGAGCGGTCACCACGCCGAGATCGAGGAGTGGCGAGCCCAGCAAGCCCCTCCTTCGCACAAGGCTTCGGAAGGGCGAAGGAAGAATCAGGAATCATGAATCCCGCTGAAAGCGAGGCTCCCCGAAGGCGGCAAGAAGAAAAGCCGTCTCGAAATGTATCGAAACGACTTTAGTTACTATTATTTTTGGAGATTATTTCCAATCCACATAGAGATAATCCAACCTGAAATTGCGTAAAGATTAAATATCAATCCTGGTAGGTAGTTGGCACCTACACTTGGTAATGTAAAAAGTGCTGCTGGAACCAAAAAGCTGACAACTATAAGATTAATAATTGCAGTTCGAGGTCTTTCTTTGCATTTCCAAAATCCGATCATTAGAAATGGAAAAGATGCAGTAAGAAGAGAAAAGCTTACAACCACTGGATTCTCTATACTTACGTTAAGAAGTGTGGAAATTAATGACTCTTCTACTCCGGTAAGTAGCTGTACTAGAATAAGAAAGAATCCAATCATAAGCCAAGCTACTAGTATTACTGCAGGAACAAGAAGTATCTTTTCAACGGGTATCAACTGATTTTGTTTCTCGAAAGAAGTCATAAGACCTCCTTTTTTAAGAGTGAAAGATTATATCTGTATTTATTAATACCACGAAAATGATATACTCGCAAGGTAAGTAGGGTTACTTGCATTGGTAATAAAACACCTTCATGATTCCTCATTCTTATCTCTTAATTCTTTCTACTTTAGACTTTTAACTTTCTACTAATTTTATGCTACCTAACTACATACAAAATATAGAAGATAAAGAAAACACGCACGTCTTCGTGGCAATGAGCGGCGGGGTGGACTCGTCTGTAGCCGCTTACCTCTTGAAGGAAGCTGGCTTTCAGGTGACTGGCTGTTTTATGACGGTCTGGCAGCCACCATTTCTTGACTGCTCGATGGAGAGCGAGCGACAGGATGCGATGCGCGTGGCTGCTGAGCTCGAGATTGACTTTCAGACGGTGGATCTGGCTGAGGAGTACAAGACTCGTGTGGTCGACTACATGATTGCCGAGTACAAGGCGGGGCGGACACCTAACCCAGATGTGATGTGCAACGGTGAGATTAAATTTGGTGCTTTTTTTGACTGGGCGATGGATGAGGGAGCAGACTATGTGGCGACTGGACATTATGCGCGGCTTCGCAAGTCGAAAGTAGAAAGTGGAAAGTCAAAGGTTGAATTACTAGCCGGAGTTGATGAGAAAAAGGATCAGACGTACTTTCTGTGGCAGGTACCAACCGATCGACTAGAAAAAACGATGTTTCCCATCGGTCATCTAGAGAAGTCACAAGTACGCGAAATCGCGACCGAAGCTCAGCTGCCAGTGGCAGACAAAAAAGACAGCCAGGGTCTGTGCTTTCTTGGCCAAGTTGACATGCCGACATTCCTCGCCGAGTTCACCGACCTGAAACCCGGAGACGTGCTTAATGAAGCCGGCGAGGTCATCGGTACCCATGATGGGGCGGTGGTCTATACCATCGGCCAGCGACATGGTTTTAATATCCAGAAAAAGATGCCAGACAGTGGTCCGTGGTATGTCACCGACAAAGATACCGAAGCTAATACCATTACCGTCACCGAGGACAATACCATCGGTGGCGCCACCTTCAACTGTCGTGAGATGAAGCTTACAAAGACAAACTGGATCAACGGCCAGCCCGAGGGTCGGCTGCAGGCACGAATCCGCTATAATCAAACGTTGCAGCCGTGTGAAGTTATGGAGAAGGACGGAGAAGTCGTTGTCACCTTTGATGAACCACTGCGGGCAGTGGCTGTGGGGCAGTCGTGTGTGGTTTATGATGGAGAGCACTGTCTGGGGGGAGGAATCATTGACATAATAAATATAGTGTAGTAATATTATTTTATAGCATTCTTTAAATAAAACAATAAGAAACGGAGGAACTACTATGAAGAAAGTTATTTTCTTCTTAACACTCATTGTCACTGCAGCTACTGCTCCAGAGGCAACGGCACAGAGAGTTTTTAATTTCGAGTACGTCACGATGGGGAGTGGTGAAAGTGTAGTGGCTGATGGCATGTACTTCACAGCCACTGCATCACATGGTAATAATCTCTTAACCGCAGCTTTTACGCCAATAAGTGCAGAAGCCAGGTATCTAAGTAGTGATGTATTTGGAATCAACGGCCTCTATCTTGGCCCGTCAGGTGGCTTCATGAAAGGAGTTCCGTGGTTTGGTCCAATTGCAACGTATTCGCCGATATCAGCGATAAGCTTGACCGCCTGGACTGGTGTCTCAGCTGGGGATGCTGCTCTCGGTGTTTTTGATCTAAAAAATCCAGAAATGGCTTTTCTGCAGCTAGATGCGATGATAAATTTTACAGAGAATCTTTATGTAGGGTTTAGTTATCTTGAATTTTCTGGTGACCATTATCTGCCATATGCTGGCGGTGAAATGTCATTAGGTAGTGCGATGGCAATCTTTGGTTCAATTACGCTTCCTGTGAAAGACGGTAAATTCGATGATCCCATGTTCTTTCTAGGCTTTCGTTTGGGATTTAATTAATTTTTTTTAACAAAGACACCTTGGCTTCACAGCTCTGGTGTCTTTTCATCTATATGTGGTGTATGCAGATAAAATGTACTTTTAACTTTACAGACCTTTGACTTTAGACTCTTTGTTCGTGATACAATTTATCTATATGAGTAAACGAATTATTGTTGAAAAGTATGACGGTACTAAGGAGCCGTTTGATGCAGAAAAGCTGCGCGAGTCGCTTGAGGAGTCTCAGACTCCGGAAGATCTGATTGATGATATTATTGCTACGATCGAGGCTGAGGTGGATGAGCAGACGACGACGAAGGTTATCTACACACGAGCTTTCGATCTTCTGAAGGAGAAACGCCATTCGTACGCTGCCCGGTACTCATTACGTCAGGCATTAGCGGATCTAGGACCGACCGGGTATCCGTTCGAGCAGTTTGTAGCGCACATTTTTGAGGCCCAGGGATTTAAAACGACTGTTGGAGAGGTAATGCAGGGCTCATGCACGACACATGAGATTGATGTAGTAGCAGAAAATGATGAGAAGCTGATTCTGGTAGAGGCAAAATTTCACAATGATCGGACAATTAAATCAGCACTGCAAACAGCCCTTTATGTTAGGGCTCGGTTTGATGATCTGCAGGATAACCATCATGACAAGTTTAAGGATGACGGAAAAAAGATTGAGCGCTGGCTGGTTACAAACACAAAGTTCTCCAAGCAGGCTATTGAGTACGGCGAGTGTGCTGGTCTGCATATGGTTGGTTGGGGGCATCCAAAGCGGGGAAATCTAGAACATCTCATCACCGAGGCTGATCTACAGCCAGTCACCGCCCTAACAACACTATCTAATAGTCATAAGAGAGATCTTACGAAGCGAGGATTAGTTCTTTGTAAGAATATGCGTAACGAGACGGACAAGCTTAAAGAGTTAGGTTTCAGTGATGAAAAAATTAAGGAGGTGTTGAATGAGGTCAATCATCTTTGTCAGTTATAATTGATTTATCATTCATGGTATTGAATCGGTCACAGGTATACTAAAGTTGAACTATTTTTCACTTTTCACCCGGGCATAAAATCGTAGATTTCATTTTTGCGAAGAAAAATGTTTAACCGGGTAAACTTTTAACTAATTATCATGTCTCAGTATTATCGCGTTCCGCGCACAAAATATAAGTTTAATCCCGAAAAGCCAGAGAGCTTCGAGCTTAGTCGGTCCAAAATTGATCTGTTTGTTGAGTGTCCACGTTGTTTTTATGTTGATATGCGGCTGGGAGTAAAGCGTGTTCCAGGTTATCCATTTACGCTAAACAATGCCGTTGATGAGCTAATGAAGCGTGAGTTTGATGAGTACCGAAAGGATGGCAAGACGCACCCTATCATGGAGGAGTATGGAATTGATGCGGTTCCATTTCAGCATGATGACCTTGAGGACTGGCGGCATCCGTTTACTGGTATTCGACGTAAACATGAAGCGACTGGATTTACTGTCTACGGTGCACCGGATGACATCTGGAAGAATCCAGAAGGCCGGCTGGCGGTCGTGGATTACAAGGCCACTTCCAAGCAGGAGAAACTGAGCTTATCGGCCGACTGGCAGGGTGCCTGGAAGCGGCAGATGGAGGTGTACCAGTGGCTCTTGCGGGGGCAGGACTTTGATGTATCCGATCGCGGTTACTTTGTGTATGCAAACGCGGACAAGTCGCTGGCAGGGCTAAACGGATCGCTGCAGTTTGATCTGCAGATTCTGCCGTACGATGGCAGTGATGACTGGATTGATGAGACAATAGTTGCTATTGAGGAATGCTTGATGAGTGACGAGGTTCCACCGGCTGATGCCGAGTGTGACTACTGCACGTATCGAGAGGTCGCCAGCGAAGTCATCCAGAAAGCGGTTGAGGATGAGAAGCCGGATCAGGAGCTTCCATTTTAAGTATGTCTACAACGTTTTCAGATGCAGTTCTGGAATATGTTGCCAAAATACCAGCCGGTGAGGTGCGAACCTACGCCGAGGTCGCGGCGGCCTGCGCATCTCCGTTAGCATCACGAGCGGTAGGGTCGATTATGGCTAAAAATTTTAATCCTCAGGTTCCATGTCACCGGGTGATTCGATCCGACGGTACGGTCGGAGACTATAATCGCGGTGGATCAGCGGCCAAGCGGAAGATTTTAGAGCGCGAAGGTGTTATGCTTTAGGCGTCCAGGAATCTAGGCTTTAGGCCTTTAGTAATTCAATTTCATAGACTTTAAGCCTAGTAACCTAAATTCCTAGCAACCTAACTTCCTAGTAACCTAGACCATGAATACTACTGATATTTTTGCCGACAACTGGAAATCACACAATGACCTCGTCGATCGTCTTAAAGATGAGACGGGGGTACTGGAGACGCCGCGTATAGAGAGAGCCTTCAGAGAGATAGACCGCCGTGACTTTGTGCGTGATATGTATGATGTCGAGGCTTATGAAGACTATCCTATTCCGATTGGACAGGAGCAGACGATTTCGCAACCTACGACGGTGGTCTACATGCTTGAGCTACTGTCACCACAAGAAGGTGATACGATTCTTGATGTTGGCTGTGGTTCTGGCTGGACGACAGCGCTGCTTGGAGAGATTGTTGGTCGACATGGTCGAGTGGTGGGCATGGAGATAATCGAGGAGCTGGCTGAATTTGGACAGAAGAATCTGGCTCGTTACGAGCTTCCGCAAGCTGAGATTCGTCATGGCAATCCACTCAAGGAAAAGCAGCCAGAAGCGCCGTTTTCGCGTATTCTGGTCTCGGCCGGAACTAATCATGTACCGAAAGCCTTAACCGACCAGCTGGCTGTAGGTGGAGTGATGGTGATTCCGATTGATGAGTCATTAGTGCAAGTTAAAAAGAAGTCTGATGATGAGCTGCTCCAGAAGGAGGTACCAGGCTTTGTTTTTGTACCGCTTCAGGAGTAAAGATTATGAGCAACAAAGATAAAACTGCGGCATTAGAGGCGCTAAAGGACGAGGTGGTTGCCTTGGAAGCGTCGCCGCTGTATACGTACCGTCAGGAGCACGGTTATCTACCGGTGCTGGGTGAGGGAAGTCACGATGCTGATATTATGTTCATCGGTGAGGCTCCCGGAGAGAGCGAGGCCAAGACCGGTCGGCCATTTTGCGGACGAAGTGGGAAGCTTCTGGATGAGTTTTTGGAGCATATTAATCTTGATCGTGCGGATGTGTACATCACCAATGTGCTGAAGGATCGCCCGCCAGAGAATCGTGATCCGCAAACGGACGAGATTGAGATTTATACGCCTTTTTTACGCCGGCAGATCTCAATCATCCAGCCGAAGGTGATTGCTACGCTAGGTCGTTTCTCGATGGAGTTTATTGCCGATGAGTACGGTATCGAGCTGGATGGTACGATTACCCAGGTACGGGGTAAGATTTACGAGATAGACCCCGGTACCACGTCGTCTGACCCCGTAGAGGAATCAGAAAATTCCCACGAGGCAGGTGACGACGGCTACGGGGCAGGGGAGGATGGCCAGACGATTACCTTTATCCCGCTGTTTCATCCGGCCGTAGCGTTGTATGATGGTTCCAAGCGCGATGTGCTGAAGGAGGATTTTGAAACATTGGCCGACTTCACATAAACGCTATAATAAATTGGGTGTGAAAAGCAAATACATCCAACGACTTGAATGAGCACCCGAAATCTTTTTTTTCTTGCTTGCAAGACAAAAGAACGGTTGTGTGAATTTATGTCCGAATATTGCATGTAATATTCCTGGACCAAGTCGGCACAGTTTTTAGTAAATAACTTGTCTTAATAGATAAATTTTATGAATACAAATGAGATTAAAACCAAGTGGGACCTGTCACTTTTTTATGAAGACGACTCGTCTAATAATGAGGCAGGAGATCCGTCTGAGGCAATTCAGGCTGATGTGGCATCGGCCAGAGAGGCGTACGAAGGATTTGCCGACACGTACCGAGCGGATGAGTCATACCTAGAAGACCCAAAGGCACTAAAGGGGGCACTAGAGGAGCTGGAGTACCTGGGCGGAAAAAAGAACCTGTCTCGACCACTCTACTATTTGGCGTACCGACGTAGTCTTAATTCAGCCGATCAAGAGGCCGAGGCAATGGAGAACAAGCTGTCGCAGGAGTATACCAAGCTCGGCAATCTTCTGACCTTTTTCGATCTCAAACTGGGGAAGGTATCTAAAGCGAAGCAGCAGGAGTTTCTGGCTTCTGAGGAGCTGGCCCATTATCGCAAGTATCTCCAGTGGTTTTTCAAGACAGCTCAGTACCAGCTGGATGAATCAACCGAGAATACCCTGTCACTAACAAGTCTCCCACGATTTGGAATGTGGGTAGATGGGGTGCAGAAGGTGCTGAGTCAGAAGACGGTGGAGTGGAAAGGTGAAGAGCTGCCACTGCCGGAGGCGATGAACAAGATTCAGGATTTGATCACTGACGATCGCCGGAAGCTACACAACCTCTGCATAGAGAAGGTCAAGGAAGTAAAGGAGTTTTCCGAAAGTGAGATTAATGCGGTGGTGACCAACAAGAAAATTGTCGATGAGATGCGGGGTTACGAAAGCCCGTATCAGGCCACGGTGCTTGGCTATGAAAATACACCAGAAGAGGTGGAGACGCTGGTAAATACTGTTACCGATAATTTTGATGTTGCTCATGATTTTTATGATATCAAGGCGGAGATACTGGATGTCGATAAGCTTTCTTATGCTGATCGGCAGGCATCGGTTGGGAATATGGATCGAGAGTTTGATTATCAAAGAAGCGTAGAGCTGGCACATGAAGCCATTAGTGGAATGGATGCAGATTTCGCTGCTGTATTTGAACGGCTTGTCACCGGAGGGCAGGTGGATGTGTATCCAAAGAAGGGCAAGCAGGGTGGTGCCTTTTGTTCCGGAGCTCAGTATCTACCAACTCTGCTTTTTTTGAACCATGTTGATAATTACGACTCACTTAAGACGTTTGTTCATGAGATGGGACATGCTATTCATACTGAAATGTCTAAGGAGCGAACTCCGCTATATCAAGAATATACAACCTCCACGGCCGAGACAGCTAGTACATTGTTCGAGAAGGTCTTCTTTAATTATTTGTACCCGCAGCTAACAGATGAAGAGAAGGTGATTGCCCTTCATGACAAGATTAACGGCAAGGTATCGACTATTTTCCGTCAGGTTGCCTGCTTTAACTTTGAAAAGGATTTACATGAAGGCATTCGTGAGAAAGGAAGCCTACCACATACGGAGATTGCCAAGCTGATGAATCGGCATATGCAGGCGTATCTCGGTGATCGGTTTGAGCTTACCGACGATGATGGTTACTTCTTCATCAGCTGGCCGCATATTCGTAACTCATTCTACGTATACAGCTACGCGTACGGAGATCTTGTTAGTAGTGCAATGATGGAAAAGCTGGATGATGATCCTGACTACACCCAGGAGATCAAGCAGTTCCTGTTGGCTGGAAGCTCGAAAAGCCCGCAGGAGATCTTTGCAGATATTGGTATCGACACCACAACACCGGAAGTCTTCGAGACCGGCATTCAGGCCGTGCGAGACGATATCGAGGAATTAAGAAAGCTTATCTAGTATGAGATTCGCGATACAAGGTGGACCGGGGAGCTTTTCGGCCGAGGCCGGTGGTCGCTATGCAGATGACAATGACCTGACGCTGGAGCTTGATTACCGCTACACCAGCGAAAATGTTCTTACGGCGGTTGAGGAAGGCTCGGTAGAGCAGGGGCTGATAGCGATTGAGAACGCCACCGGTGGCGTAGTGTATGAATCAATCGAGGCGCTGGCCGAGCATCGCTGCCGGATTCTACACTTCCTGAATATCTTGGTGGTGCATGCGCTGCTTGTTCGGCCCGGTACTTCGATAGATACCATTGAATGCATCATCTCGCATCCACAGGCACTTAAGCAGTGTGAGGATACGCTAGCCACACGATTCGCCGATATTCCTACCGAGGTAGGGAAGGGTGAGGCGGTCGATCAGGCTACGGCTGCCAAGCAGCTGGCTGAGGGGAAACTGCCGGCAACAACGGCGGTGCTGGCCTCTCGTGTCTGCGCTGATCTGTATAATCTAGAGATCGTTGCCGAGAACCTACAGGATATCGAGGAAAACTATACGACGTTTTTGGTAGTCGAAAGTCTATAAAGTAGAAAGTCAAAAGTTGAGTGAGTGAAACGAAGGAAATCCAGCCCTAGCGTGCTGGGGCTGGATAAATGGGGAAATTTAAGGTGAGTTACTTTACAATACTGTATTTATTGTGTATTATAATAATCAGAAGCACCAAAGTTACTTAAACAATAATCCAAACTAATCAAACCAGAGAGGTTTGTTATGAAAATAGAAAAAGAATTATCATTAGCCAAGACATATAGAGCAATATTCCTGATACTCTTTGTTGTCTCTGCTATCTTTGCAATTTTTGTTTTTAGTATAGAAGGTGTAAACAGTGAGTTTTTTTTGGGGCCTTTTGCACTGAGTATCCTTACGGGTTTTATGATTAAATTTATGAGTAGAGTCGTATCGGATGTAAAAAAAAGAATGAAAGCAAAAAGTACGGAAAATGCTTAAATCTATTTTTGATCCCGTTGTCTATCTAGGCAGCGGGATTTCTTTTATGTACGTGCTGTTACCCCCCCTAGCTAATAGTATTTAGCTAATGGGAACATCCGATGTTCACATTATGTACTTGACTACCAAGTGAAGTGAGCGACATGCAAGCTTGCTTGCATGTCCGAACGGAGCGATGGGAGGCAGGAACCTGCTCACCAAGCGGAGTGAGTAGAATGAACGCTTGCATTTATTCTCGAGCGAAGTGCCGGCAGACAAACAGATAACTATCTTCTGAGTCAAACTCAGAAGATAGGAGAGTTTTAAACTCTTCTTGGTTTATATCTGTTATCTGTTTGACAACACTTATAAAGTTATCTACTATATATAGCAGAAACACATAGTTCTATTAAATAAAAATCGAAATAAACCAAACCTTAGGAGGTTTGTATGGAATTGTTACTCGCACTAATTGCTATAGGAGTTATTGGAACTCTTTTGAGTTTATTCTATGGCGACAATCTGATTGTTTTTCTGCTTCTAATAATCACTACAGCTGTATCTATGGCTATTTACTCAGTTTATGGTCTAGGGGGTCTGGAGAGCTATCTCGGTATAGCTTTATACTTTGGGTCATTTATCTGGGCTATTGGCGCATTTGGGCTTTATGTGTGGCAGGTAAGACGAGGGAATGCTGAAGAAGAGAAGGAGGTGGAAGAAACACCAAAGTTCTATTAAATTAAAATCGAAACAAGTAAACCTTAGGAGGTTTGTTATGGAAAATGTGTTAATGGTATTTGCGCACATTATCATTGTGGGTATAACGATCCCTGTTTTATATATTATTTATAAAACAAATCGTATCATTGCTATATGCTCAATCTTAATTGCTGGGGCGCTTATTATCTATTCTTTAATAAATAATATCGCTATGCCTATATCCTCACTTTCGATAATCTGGATAGTGGGGGTGGTAATGTATCTAAATGAAAAAATTGTCGGATAATTATAATTCTCGGTGTCTAATTTCTAGGCATCGAGATTTTATAAATAACTCAACCGGTTGAGTTATTTAGCTCTTTTCTAAAAATAATAATTATTTCAACGAGACAACGGGGTGTTCGTGTATTATTTTAAATACGTATCTCGTTAGTTGATAAGCGAAGTATCATCGGCTCAAGCCGCTATATATTTTTGATTAGCTACTATATTTGCTAGAATACCCATATGAAATCAACCGAAATCAGACAGCGTTTCCTGGACTTTTTTAAAGACCGCGATCACGCGGTCATTCCATCAGCCAGTCTGATCCCGAAGGATGATCCGTCAGTACTGTTTACGACTGCCGGCATGCAGCCACTGGTGCCGTATCTCCTTGGTGGGAAGCATCCGGAAGGGAAGCGAGTCGTCAATGTCCAGAAGTGCGTGCGTACCCAGGATATCGAGGAGGTCGGGGATAAGACGCACGACACCTTTTTTGAGATGCTCGGTAACTGGTCGTTTGGTGACTACTTTAAAAAAGAAGCTATTACCTGGAGCTATGAGTTCCTTACGGATGAGGAGGCCGGACTCGGGCTCGATCCTGATCGGCTTTACGTTACGTGTTTTGCTGGTAACGACGACGTGCCGCGTGATGAGGAGTCGGCTGAAATATGGCAATCACTTGGTGTTCCTGAGCACCGAATTTACTTCTTGAAAGAGAACTGGTGGTCTCCGGGACCAGACGGCCCGTGCGGACCGGATACCGAAATGTTTTATGATATTACTTCGGATGGATTAGGTGATCTCGATCTGCGTAGCTTTAAGGAAGCCGATGGTCGCCAGCAGGTGGTTGAGATCTGGAATGATGTTTTGATGGAGTATGAGAAGAAGGACGGCGAGGTTGTTGGCAAACTCGAACAACAGAATGTTGATACAGGGGCTGGTCTGGAGCGGCTGGCGATGGTACTACAGAGCGTCGACTCCATATTTGCCACTGATCTGTTCGCCCCGATAATGGAAAGAATCGATGAGCTTAAAGAGCAGGCGCACGAGCAGTCCGAGCGAATCGTGGCTGACCACATCCGTACCGCCAGCTTCATCATTGCTGCTGGGGTACAGCCGGACAATACCGGCCGTGGCTACGTCCTGCGCCGGCTGTTGCGCCGAGCGGTCCAGCACGCCGACAAACTCGGGATGCAGTCGGGGGATCTCCTTGAGCTTGTGCCGTCAGTTGTATCTATATACAAGAAGCCATATCCAGAAATATCCGATAATGAAGCCCTGATTGTCAGCACCATCGAGGAAGAGGAGGGAAGTTTTCGGGAGACACTTGAACGCGGCCGGGCAGAGTTTACAAAGATTAATGGCGACATCTCTGGGAAGCAGGCGTTTGACCTGTATCAGACTCACGGCCTGCCGCTGGAGATCACGCTGCAACTAGCTGAAGAGAAAGGAGTAGCAGTGGATGTGCCGGCCTTTGAGGAGGCAATGAAGGATCATAAGGAGAAGTCACAAGCCGCCGGTAGTAAACAGTTTGCTGGTGGACTGGCTGACAGTCAGGAGGAGACGGTGAAGCTACATACGGCTACTCATCTTTTGAATCAAGCGTTGCGGGATGTGTTGGGTGATCATGTGGCACAGGAAGGCTCCAACATTACGACCGAGCGTCTGCGGTTTGACTTTACGCATGACGAGGCTTTAACGGAGGAGGAGATCGCGGAGATTGAGCGGATTGTCAACGAAAAGATTCAGTCTGGCCTGGAGGTTCGTTGTGAGGAACGCTCGGTAGAGCGGGCTAAGGAGAACGGAGCGATTTATCTACCGCAAGCGGATTACCCGGACACCGTGACGGTTTACGAAATGGCGCATCCCGAGTCTCATGAACATGGAGGCGTTATCTACTCTCGAGAGATCTGTATGGGTCCGCATGTTGAGAACACACGCGATCTGGGAACCTTTAAGATCACAAAAGAAGAGTCGAGCTCAGCCGGTATTCGCCGAATCAAGGCTATCCTAGAATCTACATAATCTTCTAATTTGCGAGCATATGTGCCGGCTTGAGCCGTTTAATAAAGATGGCTATCTGAAAAAAATTTCTTTATACAAACCTCACGAGAGGAGGAGTTCGTTAAGTTAAGCGATTTAGAAATATAAAATTTCTAAATCGGTATTCGCACGGTTTCCTTACATTTAATTATATGGAATTAATATAAAGTTAGTGGAGTTTAAAGTGTGCTAATATTATAAGTACATGGGTTTCTTTACGAAAAAATCTTCATCGCGAGCCGCCGTTGTTTACGACATTAGTGATAACAGCGTGGCAGCGGCCTTTGTTGCTACTGATAAGAAGTTGCCAGAGATATTCTGGTCGCGTCGGTATCCTGTGGTTGTAAATAAGGATCATGGTCATAACTCCTACACCCGCGCTTTACGCCGAGCACTCGAGGTTCTGCAGCGAGATGTTCTGAAGACCGGACTTCCGCTTCTGAACCGACTCGGTATAGAGACTGATTCGCTGACGGTGAAGTGCGTTCTGTCATCTGGATGGCATACGGCCGATACTATTACGTCGCGTCTACATACGGGCGAAGCATTTATACCGGGTACGCATCATATAGAGAAGGCGCAGCAGCAGGCACATGATGATTTCGTTTCTCGTTATGGCGATGCATTTTACGGTGATGATCCGGCACACCTTAGCCACCGCTTACTCGGTATTCACGGTGATGGTCAACCAGCTATGCTGTCGCGAAAGCGTCCGGTAGAGAAGCTGGACGTTCATATGTATATCAGTAAGGCACCACAGATGGTGCAGCAGATTCTCGAGTCACAGCTTGGGCAAACCTTTAATCGGGAAAGCATTGATTATCATTCTGGGTACGAGACAGTAAATGATGCCTTGATGGGAGCTGATCGCAGTCTACGAGATTTTCTCGTGATACTTCCGAGCCGACGTAAAACCGATGTACTACATACGGCCGGTGGCACAATTCGCGGTATCTCTTCATCACCGCTTGGTGAGGACTTTATGATCCGCACAATTTCTAAGGCATTCAATCGACCAGTATCTGACATTCGATCTCGAATTGAGCTGCATCGGCAGCAGCGTCATCATCCTGATTCTGCTCAGGAGATGGACATTGCACTGAGTGAAATATCCCGTCGCTGGACGGAGTCGGTCTACGAAAGTATGAGAGCTGCCAGCAACGGATCACTGCCGCAGCAGGCGTACCTTATGCTTCCGGCTACAAAGACCAGTATTGTATTTGCTGACTTTGCATCCCGTCTCCTTGATAAGGCGCCGAGTCTGGAAGTATTTCTTATCAACCAGGAGCGATTCAGTGATTACGTGCAGAATTACAACAAATCCGATCATACTCTCACAGTCAGTGTGCTTGGATCTTGTGGATATTAATCAGCTTTAACGTGATATACTAGCAATCAATGAGCAAATCTGTATCAGGGATAACACAACGAAATAAACGCTCCATTCAGGAGATTCAGCGTCATCGTGAGGATTCAGGTGGCGGAGGTAGCCGTAATGGGGGAGATAATGATCATCATAATGGACCAGAGTATCAACCACCGGGACGACATGACTCACAGCGAGCTGCTACCTTTGGGATCTGGTTTGTTGGGGTTGTTAGTATCTTTTTTGTATTCTTTCTCTTCTCGGTTCTTTTTGCTGAGACGACTGTGACGGTTTACCCCGAGACTGCTGATATTAACATTGACGAAACGTACACTGCTTCTAACGCTAATGATGTAGACGGCGTACCATTTTCAGTTGTAACCGCCAAGGAGTCTATTGCGGTGAATGCCACGACAACCGGTACTGAGTATCGCGAGCAGGCGGCATCTGGTGAGATAACAATTTATAATGACTACTCAAACGAGACAATTCGTTTAGTACCGAATACACGTTTTCAGACTGATGAGGAGCTAATCTATCGGACCAGCGAAGCCATCACCGTCCCGGGTCAGATGTCTGATGGTACTCCAGGCACGGTGATTGCCACAGTAACTGCAGATGAGCCGGGTGCTGACTACAACGTTTCTAATATCAGGTTCTCAATTCCTGGCTTTGCGGATACGGTGTACGAGGAAGATGTATATGCTGAGTCGAACGGAGATATTTCTGGCGGCATTGCTGGGGATGTACCGATTGTAGCCACCAGTACCCGTCAGGCTTTAGAAGAAGAGGTTGGTGATCAACTTCGAAGTCAACTACAAACATCAGTAGAGGCAGAACTTCCGGATGGATTTATTCTTTATGATGACGCTATGTTCTTTTCTACCAGCCTTGGTACTGATGACGAAGATGATACTACATTAGCTGTGGAGGGTGAGTTGCAGGCAGTTGTATTTGACGGTCGTCAGTTGTCGACATTCCTGGCCACTAACTATAGTGATGATATTTCACCGCAATCTAATATACGGATTCAGAATTTGGAGGATTTTGTTTTTGAGATTATTGATCGTGAATCTTATACACCGTCTGAGGGATCAAGTTTCGAATTTTCATTACAAGGTGATTCACAAATTGTCTGGCAGTTTGATGAGCGGGCACTGGTCCGTGATCTCCGTGGTTTGCAGAAGGATCGGCTGAATGAAGTGTTAGTAAATTACGACAGCATTCAGGAGGCAGAGGTAGTAACCCGACCATTCTGGAAGCAGAATCTGCCGGATGATGCAGCTGAGATCGGTGTCCAGACAGTAATTGATCGCTAAGTATTGACGTAGCCCGCTCATTTGCTACAATTGCAGTCGTCTAATGGCAAAAAAACCAGAAGAAACAAAGAAAGCTACTGTCATAGAAGCATTGCCAAATGCGATGTTTCGTATTCAGACTGAAGACGACGAGGAGCTCCTCGGATACTTAGCAGGAAAGATGAAGCGCTATCACATCCGCGTACTGATAGGGGATGAGATACAGTACGTCGAGAATCCTTACGGTGGAAAAGTTCGTATTACCCGCCGTCTCTAGGTCACTGCTTTTGTTGCTATTTAATTATGAAAGTAAAAGCCTCAGTAAAAAAACGTTGTCCGAAGTGTAAAGTCGTCCGCCGGAAAGGGCGGGTGTATGTGACGTGTGAGAACCCACGCCACAAGCAACGCCAGGGGTAAGTAAATCACTATGCGAATCGAAGGAATTACAATTAATGATAATGCACATCTGGCCGTTGGCCTTACGACTATTTTTGGTGTTGGTCGTTCGCGAGCAGAAGAAATTTTGGATGCGATTAATGTTTCCTACGATACAAAGCCTACTGAGCTTACGGAGGAGCAGGACAAGAAACTACGGCAGAAGCTTGAGGATTACTCACTGGAAGGTGACCTCCGTCGTCAGAAAGAGTCTGACATCAAACGTCTCAAGGACATCAAGGCTTACCGAGGTACGCGTCACTCAAAAAATCTTCCGGCGCGCGGACAGAATACACAAACAAACTCACGAACGAATCGTCCATACAAGGGTTATAAAACAGCTGGTTCTGGTAAGCGTTCAGTAGAAAAGAAATAAGTGAGTGCACAAAATCACTAGATAATATAATTTATAATTTTTTCACATGGGTAAAAAAAGAGTAGCCGAAAAAAAAGGAACAGTAGTTAACACGAAGTCGCGCGCTGAGGAATTTAAGCGTACGACCAAACGACAGCTTACCGCTGTGGTTCTTCATATTCGCGCTACGCAGAACAATACCCAGGTAACGCTGACTGATCCTGAAGGTGATGTTATTTTTACCTCATCATCTGGTGCTCTTGGTTTTCGTGGAGCTAAGAAAGGAACTCCGTTTGCAGCAGCCAAGGTTGGTGAGCTTGTTGGGGCCAAGGCCAAGGCACTGAATGCGAAGACTGCTAGAGTTGTAGTGAAGGGAACTGGTTCAGGTCGTGAGTCACCAATTCGGGCCTTTATGAATACAAGTGATGCATCGGTGACGGAGATTTGTGATGCAACACCAATTCCACACGGTGGAAACCGACCAAAGAAGCCTCGGCGAGTGTAATAAATACCTATTAAAATTACTTACTATGCAAATCGGACCACGATACAAAATATGTAAACGACTCGGATCTGGTGTTTTTCAGAAGTGTCAGACACAGAAGTTTGAAACTGCGAAATCTCGTGGTGAGAAGCGTGGTGGACGTCCGCGCCGGCAATCAAATTACGGTGCTCAACTAGTAGAAAAGCAGAAGGTTCGTTACAGCTACGGTATTGAGGAGAAGCAGTTCCGTCGCTATATTAAAGGCGCTGTGTCCCAAAACCGCCGACGACCAGTAACTGCACTGTACCAGGATCTCGAATCTCGACTTGATAATGTCGTCTTTCGTGCTGGATTTGCCAAAAGTCGCCAGATGGCCCGACAGCTGGTCGTACATGGGCACATTTTTGTGGATGGTAAGCGTGTTGATGTACCTTCATATACGGTTAAGACAGGAGACAAGATACATGTACGTGAGCAGAGTCAGGACAAGGGGCCATTTGTTGAAGCCAAGGAGAATCTTGAGGGTTTCACTGCACCAGCCTGGCTATCTGTTGATCGCTCTAACCTAACAGTTGAGCTCCAAGCAGCACCAAACTATGACCCAACAGTGGAAATCTTCGATCTTACTTCAGTCATCGAGTTCTACAGTCGATAAGAAACTGTTTAGAGTCTCTAACAGTTTCTAAGTTTGCAAAGCAGTCAAAAATACGGTACTCTTTGACTGTTTGAAATACATTTTATGCGTTAACGTAAATATATTAGAATGCCTCTGTCAACAAACATCTCATTTCCATCAAAACCCGAAGTCGTGAAGGAAGAAGGTTTTCAAGGAAAGTATAAAATAGACGGTCTGTATCCCGGATATGGTTACACGCTTGGTAATTCCTTGCGTCGTATCATCCTGTCTTCACTACCAGGAACAGCCATTACTGCCATTAAAATTGAGGGTGTCGAGCATGAGTTTTCCACGCTTGATGGGGTAAAGGAAGACGTCATCACTATGATGATGAATCTCAAGAATGTTCGTTTTAAAGCCAGCACAGACGAGCCGCAAACTGCTACATTGTCAGCTAGCGGAGTGGGCGAGGTCACGGCTGGTGATATTGACGTACCCGGCCAACTTGAGGTCATTAATGATGATCTTGTCATTGCTAATATTACTGACAAAGGTACAAACTTAGAAATTGAGATGAAAATTGAGAGTGGACTTGGGTATGTTAGCAAGGAAGATCACAAGCAGGAGAAGGTAAGTGCTGGAGAAATTGCCGTTGACGCTAACTTTAGTCCGATTCGATTGGTAAACTACGAAGTTGAAGAGATGCGTGTTGGTGACCGAACCGACTACAACCGTCTTGAGATTACTATCGAGACAGATGGCACGTTGTCACCACGAGAGGCACTTGAGACCTCAATACTGACAATGATTCGTCAACTGCAGGCGATTATTGATATTCAGGAACCAGTACGCGGACCAGTACCAGATGAACCAGAAGAAGTAGAGGAAGACATCGAAGACACTGACAGTGAATTAGCTGAATTTCTGAAGACACGTATTGAGAACCTTGATCTGCCAACTCGTACTACGAATGCGCTAGAACGTGCTAGTATCCGTACGGCTGGTGGACTTGTCAAAAAGACACGCTCTGATTTGCTGGTTGTCGATGGCCTGGGAAAGAAGGGTGTAGATGAAATCGAGGACATGCTCGAGGATAACAACGCTTCGCTGTCAGAGTCATAGAAATTTTTTATTATGAAGCATCACACGAAACAAAAAAAACTTGGTCGTGTAAAGAATCAGCGCAAGGCATTGCTGTGTTCGTTGACTGAGGCGTTGGTTGATCACGGTCAAATTACGACTACCGAAGCCAAGGCCAAAGCATTGCGACCATTTGTAGAGAAATTGATTACGAAGGCTCGAGCAGGTGATGATCAGCAGACGCGTCGCTTGCTAATCAAGCGTTTAAATGGCCGCAAGGAGACAGCTGCCAAGCTTATCCAGGATATTGCCCCTCAGTACAAGGATAGAAATGGTGGATATACACGAATAGTAAAGCTTCCGCCGCGAAAGAGTGATAGTGCAAAGCAGGCGATCATTCAGTTTGTTTCCTAAATTTTATATTATGCCAACAGATTCACACACAATTGATGCAACCGGAGAGAAGCTTGGACGTCTCGCGTCTCAGGTCGCCACGATACTAATGGGAAAGGATCGAGTCGATTTCGCCCGTAACCAGGTAGCCGACGTTACCGTGACAATTGAAAATGCCTCGAAATTGGATATTACGGCTGACCGTTTGGACAATAAAGTTTATGACCGTTTCTCAGGGTATCCTGGTGGCCGCAAAGAGGAAACAGCCCGCGAAGTTGTTGAAAAAAAGGGATACGGAGAGTTGATTCGACGAGCAGTTCGTGGAATGCTTCCGGACAACAAGCTAAAGGATCCAACCATGAAAAACCTTATTATTACGGAGTAGTTAACGCTTGATACGGATTGAAATCAAGTCAAATATTTAGTAAAATACTTATGATGATCGATTACGATAAAAAAATGACAGGAGAATATATTGAATCAGTTGGCCGCCGCAAGACGGCGACTGCGAGAGTGCGAATGTTTAAAGCTAAAAAGACTGAGGTTATCGTAAACGGTCAGCCTGTCGAGGAATACTTTCCGACCGAAGAAATGCAGTTAATGACAAAAGAGCCATTCACTACCGTAGAAGAACTAGCTGATCCATTTTTTGTTTCAGTTCATGTTTCAGGTAGTGGTTTGTCCGGGCAGGCACAAGCAGTACGTCACGGTATTTCCCGTGCGCTGGTTGATTTCTCAAGTGAAGCAAAAAAACCACTAAAGGACAAAGGATTTCTCAAGCGTGACCCACGAATGGTTGAGCGAAAGAAGCCAGGAAGAAAGAAGGCCCGAAAGTCATCACAATGGTCTAAGCGATAAGTTACTATTACGCTAGCTTATGTATGAAAAATATACTGTATTTTTCATACGAACAAGGTCATCTAGTGTCACAAGATCCTAGCACCCTAATTTCCTAAAAACCTAATCTCCTAGAATTATGGCGGATACTGAGGATAAAGAAACACAGCAAGATCCTGAAGAAAACGCAACTGTCGACGCTGAGACTGATGGTGAGTATGTTATTGAGGAAGAGAATGATGGAGATCATACCGACAGCGATAATCAGTCAAAAGACACTGTCAGCCGACTGAGAGAGAAGCTGAAGCAGTGTGTATCTGAAAAGCAGGAGTATCTTGATGGTTGGCAGCGGGCCAAGGCCGACATGGTTAACACACGTAAGGAGTTTGCAAGGGAGCGTGAGCGGATGAAGGAACGCACAACCGAGGAGGTGATTGCCTCGATTCTACCAGTCCTAGACTCATTTGAGATGGCTTTTGCTGATAAGGACAAATGGAATGAGGTTGAGGAGCAGTGGCGATCAGGAGTTGAGCATATACACACGCAGCTCGTTAATGTGCTCAAGTCACATGGTGTTGAGTCAATTATTCCCGGCGAGGGCGATGCTTTTAGTCCACAGCAGCATACATCGGTCGATACGATGGCTGCAGCGAGTGCGGATCAGGATGATACGGTGGCTCGCTGTGAGAAGACTGGTTACCGTATCGGTGATCGCATCATCCGCAGTGCAAATGTTGTGGTTTATAAATCAGAGTAGTTTAAACATATTTACGTATTATCAAGTAATTAATCATTACCTATCATGAGCAAAATTCTCGGAATTGATCTCGGAACAACCAACTCAGCCTTTGCTATTTTTGAAGGTGGAGATCCAAAAATTTTAGAAAATGCCGAAGGAAATCGTACAACACCGTCAGTGGTGGCGATGTCTAAGAATGATGAGCGATTGGTCGGGCAGCTAGCGAAACGTCAGGCTGTTACCAACCCAGAAAATACTATTTTTGGTATCAAGCGCTTTATTGGTCATAGTTTCGACGAGGATGTAGTTGCAGCGGAGAAGGACATTGTGCCGTACGAAGTAACAGAGAGTAAAAATGGTGGTGTTGTGGTAAAGATGGGAGAGAAGACGTATCGACCAGAGGAAATTTCAGCTATGATACTCGGAAAGATCAAGCAGGATGCCGAAGAAAAAATTGGCGAAGAAATCACTCAGGCGGTTATTACCGTTCCGGCCTACTTCAATGACTCGCAGCGAAAGGCCACCAAGGATGCTGGTGAGATTGCCGGTCTGGAGGTGAAGCGAATTATTAATGAGCCAACTGCCGCAGCCTTGGCATATGGCTTTAATAAAAAAGAAGACAAGCAGATCGTTGTCTTTGACTACGGAGGTGGAACCTTTGATGTCTCTGTTCTAGAGGTGGGTGAAGGTGTGGTTGAGGTAAAAAGTACTGACGGTGACAGCCACATGGGTGGTAAGGATATCGACCAGAAGATAATCAACTGGATTATTGAGGAGTTCAAGAAGGATTCAGGTATTGATATCTCCAAGGACCGTCTTGCATTGCAGCGACTAGATGAAGCGGCCGAGAAGGCCAAGATCGAGCTGTCTACTACCAACGAAAGCGAGATAAATATCCCGTTTATTACATCTAATGACTCCGGGCCACAGCACCTGATGCTGAAGCTGAGTCGTTCAAAACTTGAGCAGCTGGCCGGTGAGTTTATTGATCGCTCTATTGATATTACGAAATCAGCCATCGAAGCCTCTCCATTCTCTAAGGGAGATATTGATGAGATTATTCTCGTTGGTGGACAGACGCGAATGCCGAAAATCTCATCACGTGTCGAGGAGTTCTTTGGTAAGGCACCCAATAAGACAATCAACCCGGATGAGGTAGTGGCACTGGGTGCCGCGGTGCAGGGAGGAATCTTCCAGGACGATGTGAAGGATGTACTGCTTCTGGATGTAACGCCGTTGTCGCTGGGAATCGAGACAATGGGTGGTGTATTTACCGAGCTGATTGAGGCCAACACCACAATTCCAACCAGCCGTTCCAAGACCTTTTCAACTGCCCAGGATAATCAGACCTCAGTAGAGATCCACGTCCTGCAGGGAGAGCGCTCCATGGCCTCTGACAATAAGTCACTTGGACGTTTTGTTCTTGAGGGAATTCCACCGGCCGCGCGCGGAAAGCCACAGATCGAGGTAGAGTTTGATATTAATGCCGATGGTATCCTGAATGTGAGTGCTAAGGATAATAACTCTGGCAAGGAGCAGTCGATTAAGATCGAGGCTAACTCGGATCTATCTGATGATGAGATTGAGAAGATGAAGCAGGATGCTGAAGCTCATGCTGATGAAGATAAAAAGAAGAAGGAGCTGATTAATACACGCAATCAGGCCGAGCAGCTCGCCTTTACCGCCGAGGAAGCGATGAAGGAAAACAAGGAGGCGATTGATGATGATACTGCCGAAGAAATCGAGGCTGATATAAAGAATCTTCGCGAAAAGAAGGAGTCAGATGATATTGATGAGATTAAAGAGGCTACGGAAAAGCTTTCGAAATCTATGCAGAAAATTGGTGAGGCGATGCAGCAGAAGGCCGAGGCTCAAGAGGATAACGATAAGGAAGGTGATGTTCGTGATGCTGAGGTGGAGGATGATGATGACAGCAAAGACGAAAAATAGGTCGTTCGCATCCCACTTTCCAAGATGCACATATCGAATTCCCAGCGGGAATTCGCACTCAGTCTCGCCAGCATATTCCGCGCATGCGGAACCATGCATATGCTGGCTCCGAAGGCATCATGGAAAGGAGATGCTCACTTTAAGGTCACCACGTACAATGAGTATAATTAATTTACTTGCTAACTGCTAAGCGCTAGCAGCTAAAAGCTCAATCATGTCAAAAGACTATTACAAGATATTAGGAGTTGATAAGGACGCTTCGCAGGCGGATATCAAGAAGGCGTATCGCAAAAAGGCGCACAAGCACCACCCGGACAAGTCGGATGGTGACGAAGACGAGTTCAAGCGCATCAGCGAGGCATACAGTGTGCTCTCTGATGAGGATAAGCGAGCCAAGTATGACCGTTTTGGATCTGACTTTGATCAGGCTGGTGCTGGTGGATTCGGCGGCGGCTTTTCTGGATTTCAGCAGGCAGGTGGGGCGCAGGGCTTTAATATGGGTGATATCTTTTCTGAATTCTTTGGTGGCGGTGCGCGTACAGCCACCAAGCAAGCGGTTGGTAATGATGTGCAGGTTGATACCGAGCTTACTTTCAAGGAGTCAGTGTTTGGCACGACCAAGACCATTTCTCTTAGTCGCCAGACGACCTGCAGTAAGTGTGGAGGCGCGCGTACAACCGATGGGGAGATGAAGGAGTGTGACCGCTGTGAGGGCTCTGGACAGGTAGAGACGGTTCAGCAGACGATGCTGGGCCGGATCCAGACAACACAGGCATGTAAGAAGTGCTTTGCCACCGGCGAGATTCCGGAGAATCCATGCTCTCGGTGTGGTGGTTCCGGTGTTACCAAGGAGTCTGAGGAGATTGATATCAAGATTCCGGCTGGTGTTTCCGATGGAGAGATGGTGCGAATTCGCGGTAAAGGTGAGCAGGCGCCAGGCGGTCAGGCTGGCGATCTGTATGTAAAGCTGCATGTTGGTGGTAGCAGTGAGTTCCAGAAGGATGGCCAGAATCTAAAAAAGCAGCTGACTATCAGCATGAGCGAAGCTGCGCTCGGAACCAAGAAGAAAATCAAGACACTGGATGACGGTGAGGTGACACTGAAAATCCCGGCCGGCATCACCCACGGAGAGCTTTTGAAAATAAGCAGCAAGGGAATTCCTGATCGTCGTGGCAGTCGTGGAGATCTTCTGGTGCGTATTCGTGTTAACATTCCCGATAAGCTGACCAAGGAGCAGAAGGAGCTTTTGAGTAAACTCCAAGACACCGGTTTATAAAGACACTCATTCAGCCGTTTTTACTTAGCACGAGTCGAGCTCTCCGCTCAGCTTCGCTTCCGCGAGGTACGTAAAACGGCTAAATTCGCTCTATCACCACACAGGTTGAACCAGTGTGGTAAGGAAGCATACTCTAAATATATTAAAATGTGGCTAATATTCACAAATACTGCGAATATTATGAGTATTATCGTACGTTTGTCCTGCCATTAATTTGACAAAGAATATAAGATATGTATGATTATAGTCAGAAACTAAAATGTTCATTGTATAATTCGATATCCAGTGATTAAAACAATAAAGCGAGGTGAATTATGGATTCTTCTATAAACTTTACTCGATATTTTTTAGATGCAGTAAGCTATGGTGATGAAAAAGCTATGCGTTTTTTTATCAAAAAAGGTGCTGATATTAAGGGAGTAAAAGATGGTGGTACAACAGGATTAATGCTTGCTGCAGAGAAAGGTCATTTAGGTATTGTTAAAATATTTCTAAATGAATATAGTGTGAATGTGGATCAGAAAGACAAAAAAAGAGGAAACACAGCCTTGATTTATGCCATACGTCGTTCTGGAAGTACGCCTGTTCCGTGTACAAAAAAACTTCTTGAGAAGTACATAAAAATAATCGAGTTATTACTTGATTACGGTGCTGATGTAAATGTTAAAAACAAATACGGAAAAACACCTTTGATGTATGCATGTGAAGATGAGTACGGACTTAGATGGCACATCGTTGATATCTTAAACAATAATGGAGCCAATCTAGGTACTAAAGACACGTGGGGTAAAAAAGCTCTAGATTACGCACGCGAAAATCCTGGAATTGTTGGTATTAAGGTATCTGCAATATAAAAATTTAACTTTGTAACTTATTTACAAATATAAATATTAAGGCCAATCGGAGAATCCGATTGGCTTTTTTCTTTGCGAGTAGGTCGCTTAGGCTGTATTATAAAAAAGTATGAGTAATGAAAATAAACCCCAGCGGTCGTTCACCTGATACCTTCTCAATCTCCACGCGTTAATTTATCCAGCGATAAATTACGCTCACTCTCAAATAATTTCCACTTTCAGCGGACCCTGCAAATTATTCTCCGAGAGGGAGCTGAGAAGGAACGGGTTCACTTTAAGGTAAAATGATTTTATGACAGACAAAGAAAACAATTTAGAGGAGATAGTATCACTGGCAAAACAACGCGGGTTTATATATCAAGGTTCAGAGATTTATGGCGGCCTGGCCGGGACGTGGGATTACGGACCGCTGGGTGTAGAGCTGGTTCGTAATATTAAGAATATTTGGTGGAAGCAGTTTGTGCAGGCTCGCCCGGATATCTACGGAGTTGATGCTGATATCTTGATGAGCGCAAAGGTTTGGCAGGCGAGTGGTCATGTCGACGGCTTCTCTGATCCTCTTGTTGAGGACGTAAAGACCAAGAAGCGCTACCGGGCCGATCATCTGCTGGAAGAGGCAGGTGTTGCAGGTGCGGAAGGGATGACTATAGAAGAGATGGATGCAGCTATTAAGGAGAAGGGAGTTAAGAGCCCGGACGGTAATGAGCTCGGTCAGGTACAGGAGTTTAATATGATGTTTGCGACGGAAATCGGCGCCTCGGGAGAGTCGGCCGAGACAACGTACCTGCGACCAGAGACGGCACAGGGAATGTTTGTGAACTTCAAGAATATTATTGATTCATTTCACCCGGATATTCCGTTTGGTATGGCACAGATTGGTAAGGCCTTTCGTAATGAGATTACGCCACGTAACTTCCTGTTTCGTACCCGAGAGTTCGAGCAGATGGAGGTAGAGTACTTTGTTCGCCCAGACGAGTGGGAGGATAGCTTTGAGATGTGGCGCAAAGAGATCTGGACTTTTATGGAGTCGATTGGGCTTGATACAGATAAGGTATCCGAGTACGACGTACCAGATGGCGAAGGAGCTCATTACGCAAAGCGCACGATTGATTTCGAGTTTTCCTATCCTTTTGGTACGAAGGAGTTGTACGGTCTGGCCTACCGCACTGATTACGACCTCACGAACCACATCGATGGCAGTGGCGAGAAGCTCGAGTACTTTGATCAGGCAGCCGGTGAACGCTTCGTACCGCACGTGATCGAGCCGTCACTGGGAATTGACCGAACGGTGCTAGCACTGTTGTGTTCGGCGCTTGAGACCGAGGAGGTTGATGGGGATGAGCGAACGGTGCTGCGGCTTGCTAAGAAAATTGCACCAATCAAGGTGGCGGTACTACCACTGCAGCGTAAGGACGGGCTACCAGAGAAGGCGCAGGAAGTATTCGCCACCCTGCAGCAGGATTTTGTGTGTCAGTATGACAAGACTGCCTCGATCGGAAAGCGCTACCGGCGCCAGGACGAGGTCGGTACCCCGTACTGTGTGACGATTGATTACGATACGCTCGAGGATGACACTGTCACCATTCGCGATCGTGATACGATGGAGCAGGAACGAGTCGCTATTGGTGATCTGGTAGAGGTTATAAATACAAAACTCAGCGCCTAAATATGGAAGAAAAAAAGATACAATCAATTGTCTCTGGCATCCAGCCGTCGGGACGACCGCACATTGGAAACTACTTTGGTGCCATGGCGCGGCACATCGAGATGCAGGATGAATTTGATAAGGTCTATCTTTTCATTGCTGAGCATCACGCCATCACCTCAACCCAGGACAAGGAGACACTGCGACAGAATATTTATGATCTGGCTGTGGATTACTTGGCTCTCGGTTTAGATCCGGATAAGGCAGTCTTTTACCGTCAGCAGGACGTACCGGAGATTTTCGAGCTCACCTGGATCTTCAACTGTTTGGTGACTACTGGCTTTCTCGATCGGGCACATGCCTTCAAGGATAAAAGCAGCCAGGGTGTGAGTTCGAGTGTCGGGCTTTTTGACTACCCAGTGCTGCAGGCGGCCGACATTTTAATAACTGATGCGGATGGCGTGCCGGTCGGCGAGGACCAGCGCCAGCACATAGAGTATACGCGGGAGATTGCCCGAAAATTTAATACTACGTACGTAGAAGTTTTCAAGGAACCGACCGAACTGATCGAGGAATCAGCCGGTACAATTGCAGGTATCGACGGGCAGAAGATGAGTAAATCATACGGAAATGATATCCCGTTATTTGCTGACGACGAGACGCTGGAAAAGAAGGTAATGGCCATCGAGACTGACTCTCAGCCAGTCGAGGCTAAGAAGGATCCAGATGAAGATTTGGTATTTAGCTTTCATAAACTCTTCACACCGCAACCGCAGCTGTCTGAAGTTCGTGCCGGATACGAAGAGGGCGGGCTTGGTTATGGTGAGTCAAAAAAGATTCTTTTGGAGAATATGAAGAGATTTGTTGCGCCACTGCGCGAGAAGCGAACAGAGATTGCAGATGACAGGGAATTTGTAATGGATGTGCTGGCGGCCGGGGCAAAAAAGATTCGTCCCCAGGCTGAAAGGAAGCTTGCTCAAGTCCGCGAAGCAGTTGGACTGATTTTGTAAAAGTGACCTGCAAAATTGCGCTAATCCTGTATACTAAAGAGTATATGCAACGAACCAAAATCAGTGACTTACACGAACATATTGGCAAGGAGGTGACAATTAAGGGCTGGGTGGATAGTCGGCGGGACCATGGCAAGCTGGCTTTTTTTGATATTCGTGATGGCTGGGGAAAGATTCAGACCGTCGTCAAGGGTGAGGTGTATGGGGAGAATGAAAATCTGCGACCCGAGTGGGTGGTGGCTGTAACCGGTGAGGTCAAAGAGCGACCAGAGAAAATGATCACCGAAGATGAGGCTAATGGTGATCTAGAAATGCTAGTGACCGGCATTGATGTGCTGAACCAGGCAGAAACGCCCCCGTTTGATATTTATGAGGATGGATACGAAATTGATGAGGATACGCGGATGAAGTACCGCTATCTGGATCTGCGGCGTCCTCGGCTGCAGAAGAATCTCCGCAGGCGCAACGAAATCATCCGCTTTTTTCGCGAGTACATGCACAAAAATGATTTTGTGGAAATCGAAACACCGATGTTGATGAAGGACACCCCCGAGGGCTCGCGTGAGTATGTCGTGCCGTCTCGATTGCATCAAGGAAGCTTCTACGCACTACCACAGTCCCCACAGCAGTTCAAGCAGTTGACGATGGTGGCTGGCTTTGAACGGTACTATCAGGTGGCTCGCTGTATGCGTGACGAGGACCTCCGCGGCGATCGTCAGCCGGAATTTACTCAGCTTGACTATGAAATGTCCTTCGTTGACCAGGAAGATGTACTGCAGTTTACTGAAGAAATGTTTATCCAGCTTGTACGCGAACTATTTCCGGGTAAGAAAATAAAGGATGAGCCATTCCAGCGGCTAACGTATAAAGAGTCAATGGAGAAGTATGGCAGCGATAAGCCGGACTTGCGCAAGGAAAAGCAGGATGACGACGAGCTGGCCTTCGTGTGGGTGCTGGACTTTCCGATGTTTGAAAAGAAGGACAACGGCAGCATCGGGACAATGCATCATCCATTCTGCTCGGTAAAGGAAGAGGATAAAGAGCTTTTCCTGCGGGATGATCTGAGTGAAGATGAACTGCTTAGTATCCGGGCTAATGCGTATGACCTGGTGCTAAATGGCTACGAACTTTCCAGCGGCAGTATTCGTATTCACGAGCCAGATGTCCAGCGGCGAATGTTCGCGCTCTTGGAAATCGACAATGAGGAGCAACAGCAACGCTTCGGCCACATGCTGGATGCATTTTCGTACGGTACGCCGCCGCATGGTGGTTTCGCCCCAGGTATCGACCGGATTGCCATGCTTCTCTCTGACGAGCCGAATATTCGTGAGGTGATTGCTTTTCCGAAAAATGGGGAAGGAAAGGACCCGATGATGCAGGCTCCGGCTCCAATCTCTAATGCACAGCTAGCTGAGCTCGGACTTGATATTGTGGCTGACCCTGGCGAAGAGGAGGAATAAGAAATTCAGAAATGAAAACAGACTTCGTCGTACAAACCGAAGGTTTCCAGGGACCGCTGAGTACGCTGCTGTCGATGATCGAGAAGCGGAAGCTGTACATTAATAATATTTCGCTTGCGAAGGTCACCAATGACTACGTTCGTTTTGTGGCGGATAACCAGGAAACGGTAGAAAATAAAATTGAGTTTGTTCGTATTGCCTCAACACTTGTGTTGGCAAAATCAAAGTCGCTTCTACCAGATATAGTTACAAGCGAAGACCAGGAGGAAATCGATGAGCTAGAGGATCGTCTGCGTGCCTATCAAATTATAAAGAATCAAAAGCAGGTGCTCGCAGATTTGTTTGGTAGCAATATGTTGTTTTCCGTCTCGCCACCTGCACAGGAGACAGCCGAAAATATCTTTGCACCCGGTACGACGCTTACGGTGAATCTGTTGGCAGATAAGGCTCGGAGATCAATCACGACGCTTCCTAAAGAGAGTCTCCCAACTGCACAGATTGAAAGAAAGGTGTCGCTGGCTGAGGAGATTGACCGCCTCCGTGATCGCTGTCGACAGACTCGTTCGATCTCATTTTCTGCTGCCGTTCGGTCTGATGACAAGCGTGATCAGGTGGTGATGTTTGTGGCAATTCTGGAGCTGATTAAGGCCGGAGAATTAGCCGCTGAGCAGAAGGGTATTTTTCGGGATATCAAAATACAGTATCAATCATAAATATGCCTGATAAAATTACCGCGAAAATCGAAAGTTACTTATTTTACTCGGGTGATGCCGAGTCATTTTCAACACTGGCTAAGCACTGCAGTATTTCAAAGCAGGACGTATCCATACAGTTGGATAAACTATCATCTGAACTAACTGACAGAGGGGTTTCACTAATCATTCACGATGAAACGGCTAAACTGGTTATCGCTAAGGAGTATAGTGAATTCATTGAGGAAATTCGTCATGCATCGATTGACAGTGACTTAACTGATGCGCAGGCCGAGGCACTATCGGTTGTGGCGTATCTTGCTCCGGTGCAGAAAATGGCCATTGATTTTATCCGTGGCGTGAATTCACGCGCAGTGCTACGGAACCTGGCTGCAAGAGGTCTAGTTCGTAGCCGGAAGGAGAATAGTATAAAATGCTATGTACTGACCAGTGATGCGCTGGCACACCTGGGTATTTCTGACACTGATCAGCTTCCTGATTATGGGGAAACTCGAAATCAGCTGCAGGAGTTCGTGCACTCTGATACGCAGATGTCCCTTGAAATAGAAGGGGATGATGAATAAAATATGAAAAAAACACAAAAAATGAGTTCATATCTACGCGATAATAAGACATTTGTCATTGCTGTACTTGGGGTACTGACAGTAATTCTTCTTCTGCTGTTTGTGACAACAAAGACCAATGGAGTATCTACGATGAATTCAGAACCATCGCTGGCTCAAAATCAGTACCCAATAAAGGACTCTGACGTGCAGGGTGTGCAGTCAGATAATTCCAGAGATGATACGTCTACGACCACCACCGCTACGAATATAGGAGAAGCTGCTGAAAGTCAGGATATAAATCAAGACGATAATCAGCCGGAGCCAGTAGAACCTGAGCCGCAGGACCTATCATCTGTACAAGTTCAAGCTGAGGCAGCTATCGTGTGGGATACTGAGACCGGAACTTCGCTATACGAGAAGAATGTGGATACGGAGATGCCGCTGGCATCTATAACCAAGCTGATGACAGCGCTGGTAGCAGCCGAGTCAGTTAACAATCCAGATGAGCAGGAAGTTATAATAACGCGAGAGCATTTGGAGGCATACGGAACAAGCGGGCTGGTGGCCGGACAGACCTGGAATATTCAGGATCTTATATCCTTTATGTTGATGAGCTCAGCTAATGACGCGGCTCGGGCTGTCGCGGCACATTCGAGTGAAGAAAAAGCTGACGGCTACTATGCAAAGGCTTTCATTGAGGAGATGAACAACAAGGCGCGTGAGCTTGATCTTGAATCAACGTATTTTTTTAATCCATCCGGTTTGGATCTAAACGAGACACTCATTAGTGGTGGGTACGGAAATGCACGGGATGTGGCGCGATTATTTGGATATATTCTCCAGACAAATCAAGGTATTCTGGAGCCAACCACGGTCTCATCTCGTGTATTTCAGTCCAATGAAGGCGCAACCTATTCGTCTCAAAATACGAACACCCAACTATCACGTTTCTCCAATATACTGGGTTCGAAGACAGGGTATACTGTACTTGCGGGAGGGAACTTGGTAATGGGGTTTGATCTAGAAAATCCGGTTGTAATTGTAGTGCTGGGATCAACAAGACATGGGCGGTTTACCGATATGGAAAAGCTTTATCACGCAACCATCCAACACTTTAATCAACAGAAGACTACAAATGAGATAGGTATAAATTAATAATACTATGTTTGGACTGGAACCGACAACAATTAATGCAATCGTTATTTTTGCACCGGCGGTGGTGTCCTTTTTTATCGGAATCATTATAACGCCTGGTATAACTGATTTTTTATATGCAAACAAGATGTGGAAGCAGAAGAGTGGTAAGACGACACCGGATGGTCGAGAGGCCAAGATTTTCAACGAGCTACACAAGGAAAAGGAGACTGGAACTCCACGTATGGGTGGTTCCATTATCTGGATAGCAGTACTTCTAACCACAGCCCTTTTTGCTTTATTGGGGATGTTTGAGAGTTTCTGGCTGGAAAAACTTGACTTCTTTAGTCGTTCGCAGACCTGGCTGCCACTTTTTACACTGCTGGGTGGGGCAGTGGTTGGCCTTATTGATGACTGGTTTGAGATTGTGGGTACGGAAAGCTATCTGGCTGGTGGATTATCTTTGAAAAAGCGGCTGGGAGTAGTGGCGTTGATGGGAGTTGTTGGCGGCTGGTGGTTTTTCTCTAAACTCGATATCAGTAGTATCGCTGTACCGTTTATAGGCAGCATCTCTTTGGGGTGGCTGTTCATTCCGTTCTTTGTTGTGGTGATGATGGCAGTTTATTCGAGCGGTATTATCGATGGTATTGATGGACTTTCTGGTGGGGTGTTTGCCACTAGTTTCAGTGCCTATGGTGTCATTGCTTTTGCATTGGGAATGATCAATCTAGCTGCTTTTTGTTTTGTGATTGTTGGTGGAATACTAGCGTTTCTTTGGTTTAATATTCCGCCGGCTCGATTTTATATGACCGAAACAGGCACAATGGCACTGACAACCACCTTAGCGGTGGTGGCTTTTCTCACGAATCAGGTGTTTGTTCTCCTGATAATTGGCTTCCCGCTCGTGGCCACTACGGCCTCAAGCATTATTCAGCTCTTCTCTGTACGCTTTCGCGGTAAAAAAGTGTTTCGAGTTGCACCACTTCATCATCATTTTGAAGCGATGGGCTGGTCGGGCGCTAAGGTGACCATGCGGTACTGGGTCGTAAGCGTGGTGTGTGCTATCAGCGGAACGATTATTGCGTTACTTAGTATCGTTGGATAAATATGCCTTCAAAAAAACCAAAACAATGGGATAGCTTATTTTTCTGGCTGGTTCTTACCTTGGTATTTTTTGGTTTTCTCATCTTTATTTCGGCTTCGCTGGGGCTGTTTGCTCAGACAGAGACAAGCTTTGGATCAATTGCCTTTCGGCAGTTTCTGATTGGTATTGTGTTTGGTTTTGGATTTCTGTGGGGTGTATCGCATATTCCGTACACATACTGGAAGCGATTTGCTGTTCCATTCTTTTTGCTTTCACTTGGTGCTACACTTCTCGTGTTTGTGCCAAGTATTGGATTTACGTACAACGGCGCTACCCGCTGGCTTGATATATTCGGCGTATCCTTTCAACCAGTAGAGTTGCTTAAAATTGGTGTTGTGGTCTGTCTAGCTGCCTGGTTTGCTCATACTGGTGATAAGATTAGGACTTTTAAGTATGGTGTGCTTCCATTTATTTTTATATTAGCTTTGGTAGCCGGAGTCCTGTTTGCTCAACCAGATACTGGAAGTTTTCTGGTTATTGGTATGACCGCAGCAGCCGTTTTTGTAGCGGCCGGTGCTCGGTGGACACATATACTTGGAATTGGATCGTTGGGTGGGATCGGGCTAACAGCGCTGGTGTATTCGCGGCCATACTTGCAGGAACGATTGATTACTTTTATAAACCCGGCTGTTGATCCATTAGCTGGTGGATATCAGATCAAACAGTCTTTAATAGCAGTCGGATCAGGGGAATGGTTTGGTCGTGGGCTCGGGCAGAGTATTCAAAAGTTCAACTACGTACCTGAGCCGCTTGGCGACTCCATCTTTTCAGTCTTTGCTGAAGAATGGGGTTTTATCGGCTCGGTAATCCTTATTAGTCTGTTCGTGGCGATGGCATTACGAGGTTATAAAATAGCTGTAAATTGTAAGGATACCTTTGGTCAGTTACTGGTCGTGGGATTGGTTACTGCCATCGCGGCGCAGTCATTTGTGAATATTGCTGCGCTTATTGGAGTTATCCCACTTACTGGATTACCACTTATCTTTGTTAGTCAGGGAGGATCTGCACTACTGATGGCTTTGGTATCCGTAGGAATAATACTGAATGTGTCACGTTATTCTTCAAAGTAATACGGAAAAGATGCTACTATTGTAAGTACATGTTTAAGCAGAGGATACTATGCGAATAATTCTTACAGGTGGCGGAACTGGTGGTCATTTTTACCCGCTTATGGCGGTGGCAGATTCTGTGTATAAACAAGCTAGTAAAGGGAAAATACTGGGAGATCCAGATATATACTATCTTGCTCCAGAACCATACGATAGAACTATGTTGAACAAGTATGGTGTTACGTTCCGGTCTGTTCAGGCAGGGAAGTCACGACCGGGATTTTCCTTCAAGAATTTTTTTGATTGGTTTAAGACAGGATGGGGAGTTATTAAGGCCATCTGGACAGTGTTTGTAATTTATCCGGATGTAATATTTGCTAAGGGTGGATATGTGAGTTTTCCAGTTCTTTTAGCTGGAAGATTGCTGCGTATTCCGATTATTATCCATGAGTCTGATAGTGTTCCGGGTCGTGTTAATCGCTGGGCGAGTTCCTTTGCCAAACAAGTAGCCACCTCATACCCACAGGCAGCAAAGTTCTTTCCGGCAGAAAAAGTAGCTCTCACTGGTAATCCGATTCGAATGGAGGTGGCTGACCCAGCTCAGTCAGGAGCACGTGAGTTTTTGGACATGGACGAGAATATTCCAGTAATATTTGTGCTGGGCGGCTCACAAGGAGCACAAATCATCAACAGTGTTATTTTAGAGACATTGCCAAAATTACTAGAATCATACTACGTCATACATCAGGTAGGAGAGAAGAATTTTAAAACCAGCCAAGAGACGACTGATTTTTTCTTTTCGGAGTTATCACGCTCGCAGCAGGAACTGCGTCGGCGATACAAACCGTTTGGATTTTTGGATGAAAATGCGATGAGAATGGCTGCCGGAGCGGCTGATATTGTTATATCTCGCGCGGGCTCAACAATCTTTGAGATTGCTGCCTGGGCGGTACCGAGCATCCTGATTCCGTTGGACATTGCCCACGCTGATCATCAGCGAAAGAATGCTTACGCGTACGCTGCTACCGGCGCGTCGGTTGTAATTGATGAAGCTAATCTTGGTGATGATATATTACTATCAGAGATTCATAATATAATGGACAATTCCGAAAGGTATGAGAGTATGACAAAGGCAGCAGCCAGATTTGCTCGGCTGGATGCCGCTGAGGTAATAGCTGGAGAGATTATTCATATTGCTCGAAAGCACATGTAATTTACGGTAACTATGCCAAAAAAATCACTACAAAACGAGGTTGTGACCCGATTTCCTCCCAGTCCAACAGGGAATTTACATATAGGAGCAGCGCGTACAGCTCTCTTTAACTGGCTGTTTGCAAAACACCACGATGGTCGTGTTGTACTTCGGTTTGAGGATACTGATGTTGCTCGTAGTGACAAAAAGTATGCTGAAAATATCAAGGAAGGTCTCGAGTGGCTTGGGATTGATTATGATGGCCCCTACTGGCAGAGCGAACGAACTGATATCTATAAGGGTTATATTGAGAAGCTTCTGGAGTCGGGAGCGGTGTATGTTTCTGATGAGTCCAAATCAGAGGGCGATCGTGACGAGGTGATTCGCTTTAAGAACCCAAATAAAATTATTACCTTCGAGGATATGATTCGTGGTGAGATCAGTGTTGACACGACCGATCTTGGAGATTTCGTGATTGCCAAAAGTGTCGATGAGCCGCTGTATCACCTGGCTGTTGTTGTCGATGATCACGAAATGGGAATCACAAACGTAATTCGCGGTGATGAGCATATTGCCAATACACCGCGGCAGCTGCTGCTTCTTGAGGCGATGGAGGTCACGCCACCAACGTATGCCCACATTCCGCTCATTCTTGGGGATGACGGCAAAAAGCTTTCTAAACGCCACGGTGCGACTGGCCTGGATGTGTACCGTGATATGGGTGTTCTACCAGAGGGGATGATAAACTACTTATCTCTTCTTGGTTGGCACCCAAGTGATGATCAGGAGATTTTTACACCTAAAGAGCTAATTGCTGCCTTCACAATTGATCGTGTACAGAAGAGTCCGGCTACTTTTTCGAAAGAGAAGCTCCGCTGGGTGAATCGCCAGCATATTTTAGAAATGACCGAGGAGGAGTTCTATGATGAGGTGAAGGGGCAGATTCCGGCTGATATTACCAAGCTACCGCAGTACCATCTGGATCGGGTGCGAGCATCACTACCAATTTTTCGTGAGCGCATTGAGTTACTGTCGGATATTGTCGAGATGGCGGAAGCAGGTGAGATGGAGTTTCTTTTCGAGGCACCGGATTATGGAGCCGGGGATATCGCCTGGAAGGATGACACTCCTGAGGAGACGGCTTCATATCTACAGAAGGTAGCTGATCTATTGGATGCAGTACCGGCCGATGATTTTGCTACCGAGCTAGTCAAGGACGCTGTCTGGGATTATGCGAGCGAAATAGGGCGGGGAAATGTTCTGTGGCCGACACGTTTCGCCCTCAGTGGACAGAAGCAATCACCCGGGCCATTTATGATTGCTACCGCAATAGGGAAGGAGGAGACGGTTTCTCGGCTGCAGACGGCTATCTCTAAGCTAAAGGATGAAAGCTAATTTATTACAATCAGTTTTTACACTCGTTGTTGGCAGTATCTTGCTGCTTGTGCCGCTTTCCGCATGGGGACAGTCGTCTAATGAGCTGGAGGCTGAGATTGAGGAGCGCAGCGATCGAATTCGGCAGCTAGAGGAGGAGATTGGTCAGTATGAGGTCGAGCTGCAGGATACACGTCAGGAATCCTCAACGCTGCAGTCAGCAGTATCCCAACTGGACGAAAATGTTGACCGTATTTCGGGTCAAGTTGCCAACACACAGTCATCGATTAACAGGACACAGAAGGAGATTGCGAATTTAGAAGCATCAATTAGTGAAATTGAAAGGAGTATCAAGCAGAATCATTCAGCCATCGCCCAGATGGTGAAGGTAATGCAGCAGAATGATAACCAGACCTTTGTTGAGACAATTCTTAGTGCTGATACCTTTGGTCAGGCCTGGGAGCGCATTGATCAACTCCAGCAGATTCAGTCTCGTGTCCAAACCCAGCTAGAGGAGCTACGGACGAGTCGCGCCGAGCTTGCTTCTCAGCAGGCGGAGGCACAAGCCCAGCAGGCAGAGCTTCGTGGCTTACGCAGCGAGTACGCCGACCAGCAGGCGATAGTCGAGGACCAGAAACAGGAAAAGGCACGACTGCTGGCAGCAACCAATCAGGAGGCAAGTGAGTACGAGCAGATGATTACGGAGCGGCGTCGGCTTAAAGAACAGTTTGAGGCTGAACTACGATCTTTTGAGGAGCAGCTAAACGCTCAGGCGAGTGGTGCGACGATCTCAGAGGACTCCGTGAGATTTTCCTGGCCGATCTCGCCAGTGGTGATTACGCAGCTTTTTGGTGGTACCGAGTTTGCTCGTCGTAATCCTGGTGTATACGGCCGACCATTTCATAACGGAACTGACTTTGGAGCACCAATTGGTACTCCAGTTACAGCTCCAGCCGGTGGAACTGTTCGTGGCAGTGGTAACACCGACGTTATAAGTGGCTGCTACTCATACGGTAAGTGGATTCTGGTTGATCATCCGACGGGCGTGTCGACGCTGTATGCGCACCTATCGCAAATTGCTGTTCAACCAGGAGATCAGGTAGCCAGAGGAGATCGTATCGGTTATGTTGGAAATACCGGCTACTCGACCGGCCCGCATTTACACTTTACCGTCTACGTTCGTCAGGATGTCGAAATTGTGCGACTTGGCGATGTGAAGACGCGGACAAATTGTGCCTCAGCCGAAATACCGGTATCACCACTTGACAGTTATCTTAATCCGATGGATTATTTACCATCTAGGTAATATATATTATGAAGGAGTCTGGATTCATTCGTATAATTTTACTGATTGTCGGCGTCATCATTTTACTGATGGTCAGCGGAATCGATGTTCGCGAAACAATCGAGTCAGTAGATGTTAGCAAACAGCTGGCAAATTTCCAGACGACTGCTATAAATTTTTACACCGGCCATATCCAGGAGCCACTGTATCGATTTGTGATCACACCAGCTGTGACGCTGTACGGATACATCAAACTTTACATAATAGATGTTCTTGTTGAATTTATCCAGCAAAACACCGATATATAAGGTTAAAATACTGATACAGGAGGCAAAATCTTTTAATATCACATAATAAGGCTTATATTAGGGCTATTTCGCCCAAACGCTCTAATTTGGCCATAGCGCGGTGTTTATACGAAAGAGGTGTCCTTGCACCTATATATGGGGCAAATAAGGCTAATAAGAGCCTGAATACACGAGAGGGCGTAAATTTATGATCCGGAAAGAGGTAAATCATGCGCAGACAGAATAAAAGCGAAAGTAAAATATAAAAATAAAAATATTTAAGGTTCAGGAGGGAATCCAGAGAATATTTTCATCATAAAAATCAGCCAGATAGTTGTTGAGGGTTGAGTAATGAAAGAGAAGAGAAGGTACTGTGGATAAGAGGTAAGTGAAAGCATGTATAATGGGCGCAGTGAATAAGGTTCGCATAATTTAACTTAACCGACTATATAGGGGATATTGAATGGGTCTGAGGCTCGGATACAATGTACATAGCTCATTCTGTTAAATCGTAAGTTCTATATATGAAAAAAAGCTCAACACCAATAATAAAGCATCTCCATGACTTTCTCGACTGGATCGATGTCGAGAAAGGCTTGGCTTCGACGACGCAGGAAAATTACGCTCGCTTCCTGGAACGCTTTTTTCAGTGGTTGAGAAACAATGATCTTACAGACCTGAAACCACATGAGCTCTCTGAGGATCATGTCTGGAAGTATCGTATTTATTTGGCTCGATACGCTAAAGGAACCGGATCCGAGGGGTTAAAGCGTAGCACCCAGCAGTACTACCTAATTGGCTTGCGGAGTCTGCTGCGATACTTTACCAAACGTGACATTACTTCCCTTCCCCCGGATAAAATTACGTTACCGAAGGATGATACTGGTGATGAGGTACGAAACCTGACCATTGATCAGTTAAAAAAGATTTTTAAAGCACCAGATGTATCTACCAAAAGCGGTCTGCGAGATCGGACAATCCTGGAGACCTTTTTCTCTACCGGTATGCGAATATCTGAGCTGGTAGCTTTAGATAAGAAGCAGATTTCAAGTTCTATAAATAAAGACGAGCTGGAGCTGAGTATTACTGGTAAAGGTAGAAAAACTCGAACCGTTTACTTTTCGCCCCGAGCTCTGAAGTGGCTCGGCCGGTACCTGCAGTCACGCAAGGATGATGAGCCTGCCTTGTTTGTTAACTACCGAGCACCAAAGGATGCGTCACGGCGTCTGACACCTCGTTCAATTCAAAAACGGGTAAAAAAATATGCCGTATCCGCCGGTCTCCCGCAGGACACGACACCGCACGTGCTTCGACACTCTTTTGCAACAGATCTGCTGCGAAAAGGTGTTGATATCCGTATTCTGCAGGAGTTTCTCGGTCACAGTAGTATTACAGCAACCCAGATATACACTCATGTAACCGACAAGCAGCTGCGGGATATACACGGTAAATTTCATGGTGGTGATGAACTAGATGAGTAGACTGTTATGCAACATCAAAATTTTCCCACCATGGCATGGCGATGTATAGAAAAGCAACCATAGGCACTAGAAAAATTCCGGTAAAGATTTTTACTGGTACACTGGTGGTCTCCCAGCTGGGCTTTACCAGGTCAAGAAAGATTCCCATCGGAATGATGATAAAGCCTGATACGCCCTTAATAACGGCGCGTATGAATATTTTGAGATTTTCTGACATATTTATATTATATAAGGTGTAGTATAGATTGTCAAACTAATAATCCATAACGTATAACGCAAATCTTGTAGCGAAAAAAACCGCCTAATTTAGAGATATGAGCACCTTCCTTCATAAATCTATAAGACCGCGATTATAAATCGTAGTCGCTAACTCAAAGCAGCCCAGTTGTTTTTACGTGCCTTATACTAAAGTCGAATTTGGTACTTCCCTACTAAATCGTGTATACAGTAAAAGTTAAGGTAGGTTACCTTCAATGCGAATGTTCTCTTTTCTAGACCTCGCGCAAGGCGCTTAGCATGGTGTTCCTCGTACGCGGAACTGAGCGCCTGAGCGGATATAAGTCCTCGTCAGGGACTTATTTGTGTCTTAGAAAAGAGGATATGAGCTATAGACCGGGACAATTCGAAGCCGGCTCATACCCGGCCGCTTCAGCTTCTTCAACACTATTAAAGTACAGACGATTTTCTGGACTAATGCGTTGCCCACCTCCACACCAGCGATAATGGTATTTATCTGAGTTTACCGACCCAACAAACAATCCGGCCGTCTCCGCATTTGAGAACGGAATCCTCTCGACTGTTACCGGGTGGGTTTTTTGCTCGCCACGAGCAATCCAACCTAATGCAAAGGAACTAAAGCCAATCAAGGCTATCAATACGGCGATGAATATATCAAATGGTATGTAACGTAGTTTTTGCTTGATGTTAGGCATCCTTTTATGTATACTTACGTACGTAAATAATACACTTTATTATCTATGGCAACAACAAAATCCGCTGGAACAGCCTCGAACTTACGCGACTCTAACCCACAGTATCTGGGGGTTAAGCTGTCAGATGGTGCTCACGCACAGACTGGTTCAATCATCGTACGCCAACGCGGTACGAAGATCATGGCTGGTGATAATGTTGGTACTGGTAAGGATCATACGCTTTTTGCCAAGACTGATGGTACCGTGCGCTTCCGTCAGAAGAACCGCACTCGCTTTAACGGCAAGACTGTAAAGAAGAAGTTTGTAGACGTGATCCCGGCTTAAGAAAAAAAGACAGGCAGATATAAGTAAAAACACCCGACATTTCTCGGGGTTTTTACGTTACTGCCAGCAATTTTCTTACTACTCGTTTCTCATCGAGGCACCCTTGGTAATCTCGATAACCTCATCAACATTATCGGTGATAACAAACAAATCTGTGTCGTCTTCACTGATAGTTTTGAACGTCTGCTTCTGGACATTTTCCATAAAGTCCAGTAATGGGTTCCAGAAATCGGACCCAACCAGCACGATCGGTACACGGACAATCTTTCCTGTTTGTACTAATGTCAGAATTTCGAAAAATTCATCGAGCGTTCCAAATCCACCAGGAAAAAATAGGTAAGCTTCAGCAGAGAATGTCAGGGCCACCTTACGTGAAAAGAAGTAATGAAAGGATTCGTTCTCATTAACGTATGGATTCAACAACTGCTCGTTTGGTAGACTGATATTTAATCCAAGAGAATGTCCCCTTCCCTCCCCTTCTGCCTGATCGGCTCCGCGGTTGGCTGCCTCCATGATCCCTGGTCCACCACCAGTAACAATGTCGATCCCGGACTCCGCTATACCTTGAGCGATTTTAACTGCTTTCTCGTAGTATGGGTTACCCTCGTCAAATCGAGCCGAGCCGAAAAAAGTTACAGAGTGATCATGCTGACGAATAAAGTTGAGGCCACGGATAAACTCACGTCGAATAACGTGGATGCGGTGTCTAAGGTCTCTGTCTAGATCTTCCATCCGCAGTGGTTGCTTGTCAGCTTCACCACTAGATTTATTTACAATCGGTTTTTCTTCTGCAGACATAATTTATTATTAATATATTAACTTTCAACTGTATCCATCGCCTCACTAAAATTAAGCGACAGGAGGCGGGAACCTCCAGCCTGGTCCATAGTAACACCATAAAGAATATCGGCTCGAGACATGGTCTCACGATTATGAGTTACTACCACAAGCTGTGAACGATTGGATAACTTTTCTATCATGTCACCAAACCGCTGTGAGTTAGACTCATCCAAAGCAGCATCCGCCTCGTCCAACACAATAAATGGCGGCGGATTAATCTGCGACAGGGCGAACAGGAGCGCAATTGAGACTAGGGATCGCTCACCGCCAGATAGTACCCCCAATCCGCTCACTTTCTTGTTTGGTAGTCTGACACTGATATCAATACCACGCTCGGTCTCGTTAGGATCCTCGTCGATGTCTTCAACCCGAACATTTTTTCCTTTTGGATGCTCGGTAATGGACAGCTGAGCATCGCCGCCACCGAACATAGTCGCAAAGAAGTCACCGAAGGCGGTATTAATCCTCTTTACTCCTCGGTCAAATTTTTGAGCGACGGTTTCTTCTATGTCCGAGATAAGCTCAAGCAGTGATTCTTTTGATGTACGCAAATCAGACATTTCTCCTTGGAGGAAATCGACATGCTCGGTGACGCGCTCGTACTCGCGCAGAATCTCTGATTTGTCACTGACTCGAGTATTCTCAAGTTTGATCTTCAGTCGCTCTAGCTGACGATTAAATTCCCGATTTGATCGTTTGGTACTGCCTTCGATTAGTTCTTCCTGGGTAACTTCTGTTCCGGCTGCATCTACGAGCGTTGTTGACCCAGTTTCAAGGGCTGCTGAACCGCACAGAATTTGTGCCTCGGCACGTTCATTATCCAGCTGCTCAATGGCATCAATAGTATCTTTATTCTGCTCTTCTGTTCTTTCAAGCTCTGCTGATGTATTTTCCAGCTGTGATCGGAGTTGCAGAAGCTTTTTTTCGGCTTCGTGCTGTTGCCCTCTTTTCTGCTGCTGCTCCTTGTCTATTTTTTCACGTCGGGTCTGAAGCTCTGTTTTTTTCTCTTGTAAGGTCTGCTTCTTATCTTCTATATCGAGCTTTTGCTGCTGTAAGTTTTTAATCTGGTCGGCTTCATCATTGTCATTTTTAGTGTCTTTAGCCGTATCACTCGACTGCTGGATGTCTCCTAGAAATTCGCGTACTGCTGCTTGAAATTTAGCAAAAAGATCCAAACGACCCTGCTGGTCTTCAATGTTATCTGACTTGGTGATAAGGGTATCGAAATTTTCCTTGTGACGCCTAAGTGATGAGTTATCGATTCTGATGTCTGGATCATTCACGTTCCTTCCAATCTCTTGCTGTCGCTGAAGTGCTTGCAGCTGACCATGTATCTCACCCAGCTTCTGTGTGACGTGTGAAAGTTTCTTCTCTGTATCTTCAAGATGCGATTTAATTTGTGATATCTCATCAACTACAGACGTATCTAAAATTTCCTCTTTTGAATGTAGTATCTTTTCCTTATCAGCAATCTCGTCTTTAAGACTTGATAAATTTTCTACCAAACGTTTCTTTTTTTCTCTAAGCTGCTGACTTTGAGCGTCTAGAAGTAGAGATTCACGTTTAAAAAACTGCTGGTATTTTTTTGTTAGTTGCTGGCGAAGCTTCTTTGTCTCGTCAATGCGTTTCTTTTGTCGAGTGAGAAATGAAACTTCCGGCTGAAGATCACGCAGTCGCTCCTTTACCTGTGTCAGATTATCCTCGGTCTTTTCTAGTTTATGCAGAGCATCTCGGCGCTGCTGGTAAAAGCGTCGTAGACCAAGCGCATCCTCGATCACACCCTTTCGTTCACGTTCTGAAATATTTAAAATCCGGTCAGCCTCACCCTGAGAGATAATGTGGTGTCGAGAGGTTCCAATGTTAGCATCTGAAAGAAGATCTGCTACATCTTTTAGCCGCACCCGACTACCGTTGATTCGATACTCACTCGCATCACCACGCTGAATAATACGTTCGATCACAACTTCCGAGTACTCGATATCAAGTTGCTTATTACTATTATCAAAGACTGCCTTCACACTAGCTCGATTGGCACGACTTCCTTCGTGACCACCGTTGTAAAGAAGCTCATCACTATGCCGGGCACGTAAAGCCTTTAGAGACTGCTCACCCAGCACAAAGCGAAATGCCTCGGCAGTATTTGATTTTCCTGATCCATTTGGACCAACAATTACGGATATCGGGGCGTCAAAAACGAGCGTACTATTTCTACGAAAGGATTTAAATCCGTTTATTTCTAACGATTTAAGCATTATGTATATATGGAAATACCCCTTTTACGTAGATAAATTATAGCATGTAGCTGTGAATAGACTTACTCCCAGCCTTTTTCCGACAAGGCTGCTTCAGCCGCCATGCTCTCGGCCTCCTGCTTACTTTTTCCTTTACCAGTAGCAATCTGATTCTCTTCAAGAAAAACCCCGACAGTAAAGACCTTGTCATGATCCGGTCCATACTCGTCAATAATTTCGTATGTAGGAGTGATTGATTTATGCTTCTGCGCCTCCTCCTGAAATACGCTTTTAGCATCACGCCAGCTTTCATTATCAATAATATCACCAACCTCACTTAGCAGCGTCTCGCTGATAAAGTGAGCCGCCGTTTCATACCCCTGATCCAGATAAATGGCACCAATAATCGCTTCATACGTATTGGCAAGTATAAAACGCCGGCCTCGGCCAGTATCTTTAGCTTCCCCTTTTGAAAGCCATAGAAATTCTTCTGCACCGATTTTTTTTGCCGCTGCTGATATTGAGAGTGTATTGACCAAAGCTGCACGAATTGCGGTTAACTCCCCTTCAGGACGATCTGGATACGCAGAAAACAGGTGGTCAGTTACCACCAGCTCCAGCACCGCATCACCAAGAAACTCAAGCCGTTCATTGTGTTTAATAGATTTATCCGGATGCTCGTTTATGTACGAACGATGGGTAAAGGCTCGCTGCAGTAGACTCTTATCATCAAAATGAATATCAAGTCGGTCTTCAAATTTTTCAAGATTATTTCCATTCATATAAATTTAGTCGTCTATTTCGAGGTCAAGGTCAAGTAAGTACTCAACAGCGTCAGTTACGATCGGCATAATATCGTCGTAAAAATTAAGATCCACAATCTCTGTAAGCGGAAACCACTTAGCATCGTCAAGACCACCTTTATCCTTAGGAAGCTGTAGCTTTCCGTAGTCTGCCGAGGCCAGATAGTAGGTCACCTGTTTGCGGATCTTGCCTTTGTCCGGATCAGCGGCAACGTACTCATTTTCACCTAGTTTATTTTCCAGCGTTATTTCTAAACCAATTTCTTCCTCAACCTTGCGCTGAATCTCCTCTCTTGTGTCTTCACTATCAAGGTGTCCTTTTGACAGCGTCCAGTGTCCAAAAACGTCATGCACAAGCGCAAGTTCGATGTTACCGTTGTTTTCAGCGTAGACCACTGCCCCACCCAGCCGCTCGATTGGCATTTCTTCGTACGGAATATCCTTGATATTACTGGCCGAGCTTTGATCCTTTTCTGGCTCCCCGATTTCCTTGTAAACAGCCCCGATTACGCCGTTCACAAAGGAACCACTAGCATCACCTCCGTACCCCTTCGCCAGCTCAATTGCCTCATTAATAGCAACTTTTGGTGGAACATCTTCACGGTCTGCATACAGTAGTTCAAACAGGCCAATACGCAGAATATTACGATCAACCGTCGTAATTTTTTCCAGTGGCCAGTGTGGTGCCGCTGATGAAATAACTTCATTAAGATCTTCGAGATGCTCAACAACACCATTGAGAAGTTCGTATATATATGAGTAGTCCTCAAGACCAGGTGCAAACTCGTAAGCATTGCGCTCTAGTGCGGATAATAGCTCGGGCTGCGTATATGACTGGCCGCGAAAATCCCACTCGAAGAGCGTTTGCATTACTACTGAGCGTGAGACATGTCGATTTGCCATTTGTTAATGAAATAAAATTAAACAGACAACCTTACTAGTTGTTGCCTGCCTTGAGTTCTTGGTTTGTTTCTACTGAATCAGCGTTGATAGTCTCTGGATCATCACCACGGCTGCGGGCCTTTTCTCGGGCTCGCTCAAGTTGCTTCTGGCGCTTGGAGCGAACATCAATCACCTCACGGCCGCGATACGTACCGGTCTGGAGACTGGCTCGGTGACGCAGGTGATACACACCATCCTCCTTTGACAAGCGTTGCTCATCAAGCGAATGATGCGAACGACGGTTACCCGTCTGCCCTTTGGTTTTTCTCATACGAGAAGACATGTGCATACGAGTATACGAAACTTTGCCCTAAATAGCAAGTAGTTTTACACATTTTGATAAGAAAAAAGACCAAGCTGATTTGCTTGGTCTTTTCGACAGTTGATTAAACAGCCGTCGCTGAAACTTTGTTTTTCGAAATGATATCATCTGTCATTAGACTAACTACACGCTGCGTTAAGGCAGTATCCAGATGTTGGATTACATCGATGGTTTTCATACCAAATCCGGAAGTTAATTCATCAACTGATTCAATGAATATCTGTGAAAGTCTTTCGTTGGTGGGATTATTTTCCTTCCAACTGAATTTCTTTGACTCAGTACATCTATTTATCTCAGACTTGATTCGACTCAAATGAAAGTGAATTTGTTTGATTTGTATCTCAGTGCAATTTTCTGGCAGATAACTACGTCGCTTCTGTAGAGAACCAAGTTGCTTGATTGCACTCGAAGAAAAAACATTTTCTGGATAAATTAAAACTTGCTTACCCTCTCCATTTAATCCACTTCTATACTTATCTGATTGAATCACCAGAAGATCTGAAGGTAGTAATCTGACCTCGAAGTCGATTATTTCAGGCATGCGAAATTTCTTGTGACACAAATATTGGTTTATCAGCCCAGCACCGCAAATATAACTTATAAGATGGTAATTGTTTATTTCAAACATCCGTGCAGAGATAATAATATCTGCTGCGGTGGGGTTATACTTCATACGAAGCTTGTTCATATATTTTACTCCTTTTGTTTTGTTAAATAACTAGTTCGCGAGCAATGGTAATACTAATTGAATGGTATGTCAACTAGCTATTTTTTATACGATATTCGTAATGTAAGTATTTTTTATACGATATTCGTAATGTAAGAACGTCGGTGGATTGGTGAAGGTCCATGTGTTTGTATCGCCTCACAATGAGCTTCTGTACCGTAACCCTTGTGCTGGGCAAGCTTAAACGTCGGATACATGACATCAAGTCGACGCATATGATTATCTCTGGACACCTTGGCAATCACGGAGGCCAGCGAAATAATCGGCTGAATACCATCACCTCCAATGATCGTTTTCTGGTGCTTGAATTTATCTGGCGCCTGTAATCCCCCATCCAGATAAATCTTTACGTTATCAGGATTAGGTACTAACCTCTCCAGTCCGCTATCTATTGCGTTCTGGACAGCTTGCTGAATACCGTCAGAATCAATTTCCGTAGCACTAGTATGGCTAGTAGTCCATCTTATACCGGGTGATGCTTCCTCCATTTTCCTCAGTATCGTATAAACCTTCTCGCGCCTACGTTCGGTCATCTTCTTGGAGTCATCGAGATGCGGAAAAATGCCAAAATCAAAGTCTATCGGTGCAGCCACAAGACCAACATAAACCGGACCAGCCAGTGGTCCGCGGCCAGCCTCATCGATGCCAATATGAAGTGTCGGTTTTTTCATACACCTTATAGTACCGCATGAATGCCGACACAGATCTCTTGTATAATGGTCATGCAATAAGCCGCCGCAACCTTATGTCTCAAATTACCCATTTACATACACACAGCCACTACAGCCTGCTGTCGGCACTGCCAAAGATTCCGGAGCTGGTTGAACGAGCCGGGAAGCATAACCTATCGGCCTTAGCCCTTACCGATAGCAATAACCTGTACGGCGCGATTGAGTTTTATAAAGCCTGCCAGGCAGCAGATATTAAGCCCATTATTGGGGCTGAGATGTATGTTGCTCCACGCACTCGCCACGACAAACAGGCCGGTGTCGACAAGGCTCGTGATCGTGTGATCCTTTTGGTAAAGAATGAGGTCGGGTACAAAAACCTCATACGTCTTGTAACCGATGCTAACCTTGAAGGTTTCTACTACACACCACGAATCGATACCGAACTGATGAAGAAACACCAGGAAGGACTCATTGCTATTCTGCCGGCACAAAATTCCGAGGTTACTGATGCCTTGAAGGCAGATGATACTCAACGAGCTATCGACGCGATTGAAAAGTATCGAGGTGTGTACGGTCCAGAGAATACCTATCTCGAAATTACGCGGCATCCAGAGATACCTGGATACGATGACGCCACCGAAAAGATTGTTCCACTTGCCAAGAAAACTGATACACCACTAGTGGCCGGACATGACATCTTTTATCTGGATCCAGATGATCATCAGGCCTGCCAAACACTACGAGATGTACAGTCGGCTGGAGGTGACTTCATGGCCGAGGGTGGTGATTTTTCCTTTCTGTCGCCAAAGGAAATGAAAAAGCGCTTCAAGGATCTTCCCGAGGCGCTGGACAATATCGATAAAATTGTCGCGGCCTGCAATCTAGAACTCGAACTCGGAAACTGGGTATTCCCTGACATAGAAACAACCGGCGGACGCTCGTATGATGAGGAATTAAAGACCCTGGTCTATGACGGTATTCCCTGGCGAGAGCTAGAGAAGACCGACAAACTTGTCGAACGAATTGAGTATGAGCTCGGTATCATTCGCAACAAAGGTTACTCCTCTTACTTTCTTGTGGTGGCTGACCTTCTCGCCTATGCCCGAGAAAACGACATTCTGACGACAATTCGTGGTTCGGTGGCGGGATCACTTGTTACCTACCTGGCCGGTATTACCAACCTGAACCCACTTGATTACGGTCTGCAGTTTGAGCGATTCCTGAATCCAGACCGACCGAGTGCACCGGATATTGATATGGACTTTGCTGACAACCGCCGAGACGAGGTAATTCAGTATGCTCGTAGAAAGTACGGTACAGACACTGAGGAACGCGTCGCCCAGATTGGTACTTTTGGAACCATGGCGGCTCGTGGATCGATTCGTGATGTCACTCGCGCCCTTGGTTACAACTACAGTCTCGGTGATGATATCGCCAAGAAAATCCCCCTCGGGAGCCAGGGATTCAAGATGACCATCGAGCGGGCGCTAGATGAGTCTGATGATCTCGCCGAGATGTATAAAGATGATCCAAAGGTGAGAGAAATTGTCGACATGGCGCAAAAGGTTGAGGGTTGTGCCCGGCACATATCCGTCCATGCTGCTGGTGTGGTAATCGCCCCCGAGGAGATCACGAACTATGTCCCACTTGAGGTGGATAGTAAAAAAGGTGAGGTCATCACCCAGTATGACATGCACTCTGTTGAAGACGCTGGACTGGTAAAGTTCGACTTTCTGGGCCTGAAAAACCTGGCCATCCTCTCTGACGCTATTCATCGAGTCGAGGATCGCACCGGCGAAAGGATCGATATCGAGAAGATTCCGCTTGATGATGAGAACACCTTCGAGATGCTTGGTGAGGGTCATACCCATAGCACCTTTCAGCTGAATGGTGAAGGAATGACACAGTTTCTGCAGAAACTAAAGCCTACCAATATCAATGACATTAATGCGATGGTAGCGCTGTATCGACCGGGGCCGATGAAGTTTATCCCGGAGTACATCAAGCGCAAGCACAATCCTGAGCTCGTTGATTACCCCCACGAGGATCTCAAGGAGTTTTTGGAGCAGTCATACGGGCTGCTGATTTATCAGGAGGACGTTATGCTTACCGCTATTCACCTGGCCGGCTACTCCTGGCTTGATGCGGACAAGTTCCGTAAAGCAATGGGTAAGAAAATTCCCGAGCTGATGGCCAAGCAGGAGCAAAAGTTCAAGGAGGGATGTGTAAAAAATGGTATTAAGGACTCATTGGCAGATAATCTCTGGGAGCGTATCAAGCCCTTTGCTGCCTACGCCTTTAATAAGGCTCATGCTGCCTCCTACGGACGTGTGGCGTACCAAACAGCCTACATGAAGGCTAACTACCCCAAGGAGTACATGGCCGCAGTCCTAACCGCTGATGCTGGAAATGTCGAAAAGATTCATGACATCATCGGTGAGTGTGAGCGCATGGGTTTGGATGTGCTTCCACCAGATATCAATGAATCCTTTGGTACCTTCACGATTGTGGATGAAGGTGATCACGAGGCAATTCGTTTCGGACTCTTTAGTGTCAAGCATGTGGGCGAAAAGATTACGCAGACGATTATAGATGAGCGAGAAAAACACGGTAAGTTCTCCTCGCTTGAGGATCTCCTGACCCGTATCACCGGACGAAACTTCAATAAAAAGACCCTTGAAGCGCTGATTAAGTGTGGGGCTCTAGACTCACTCGGTAAGCGGTATCACATGCTGGCTCATATTGATGAAATCCTGACCTTCTCCAAGGAGGCGGATTCGCGATCAAAGGATCAGCAGTCACTCTTTGGTGCTGCAGCGATCGAAGCGCAGCCGAAGTTGCGACTGAGTCGTGGTGAACCACACACCAAGGAAACCAAGCTGGCCTGGGAAAAGGATCTACTGGGTCTATATGTCTCGGGTCACCCACTGGATAAAATCCGCGAGAAGCTCGAGAAGCGAGAGAAGGATATCGCCTTTATTAAGAAGTATCATAAAAAGATGCCCAAGGTTGTTATCCCTGGGTTACTGGAAAGCATCAACGTTATCCGCACCAAAAAAGGTGACGAAATGGCCTTTGTTCGTGTGGCTGATTTATCCGACTCTATCGAGATTGTAGTTTTCCCGGATGCATTTGAAAAGTACAAAGACTCACTCGTGTCTGACTCCTGTGTGGTTGTGGAGGGAAAGATTTCAAATCGAAACAATGAGGTCAGTGTGATCCTTGATCGAATTAAGATTCTATAGTATTCGTGTTGTACATGTGCAGCATATAAGCTACAATTTTTAATATATGAGTAACCAAAATATCGATAAACAACGTCACTCCCTGGCGCATCTTCTCGCCCGAGCTGTTCTGGAGCATTATCCCGACGCCAAGCTCACGCTGGGTCCAGCCGTTGATACTGGTTTTTACTACGACATAGACTTCGGTGATACCGACTTCTCCGATGATGACCTCAAAAAGATCCAGAAGACAATGCGTAAACTACTTGGCGGCTGGAACACCTTCTCTCGTATTGAGGTCTCAGTTGACGAAGCTCGAGATTTTTTTTCCGACAATCCCTACAAGCTTGAACTTATTGATGATATTGAGTCGGCCGACGAAGCGGTCTCACTTTACTACGCCGGTCCAGAGGATGCTGTACCCACAAAGGATGATCTACTTGCAACTGGTAGTGTGGTTGTCGGTCGCGGATTTGTTGATCTCTGTCGTGGAGGTCATGTCGATAATCCGGCCGCCGATATTGACGCCAAGTCATTCGAACTAGACTCGGTGGCGGGTGCCTACTGGCGCGGTGATGAGGATAACAAGATGCTGACACGGATTTATGGACTCTCCTTCCCTTCTTCAGAAGAGTTACAGGACTTTAAAACCAAGCGTGAAGAGGCAAAGAAGCGCGATCACCGCAAGCTGGGCAAGGAGCTCGGTCTCTTTACTTTTTCTCCGCTGGTGGGCTCAGGATTGCCGCTATTTACTCCAAAAGGAACGGCAATGCGGGATGCAATTGTCGATAAAATTAACGAGATCCAGTCACAGTTTGATTACCAACGCGTGACTATTCCCCATCTAACAAAGCCGGCACTATATGAAAAATCCGGTCACTGGGAGAAGTTTGGCGAGGAGCTTTTTCATGTAAAGGGGATGGAGTCAGAGTTTGTTATGAAGCCGATGAACTGCCCGCATCACACGCAAATTTACGCTGCCGAGATGCGTAGCTACCGCGATTTACCGCTGCGTTTTGTTGAGAATACGATGGTCTATCGTGACGAGCAGTCTGGTGAGCTGTCGGGACTGTCTCGCGTTCGCTCTATCACCCAGGATGACGGTCACGTCTTCTGTACACCCGAGCAGATGCATACGGAGATTGATCAGATTGTTACAGTAATTGAGGAGTTCTATACCGCTCTAGATATGTGGCAGGAAGATCGTTTCTGGGTATCGCTGTCGGTGCGTGATCCGGAAACTCCGGAAAAGTATCTTGGAGACGATGAGCGCTGGAATGAGGCAGAAGCGTCTCTAAAGGAAATCGCAGAAAAGCGCAATTTTGATATTAAGGTTGTCGAGGGTGAAGCGGCTTTTTACGGGCCAAAAATTGATTTCATGTTTTATGATGCCCTGGATCGCGAGCGTCAGCTGGCAACCGTCCAGCTTGATTTTGTAATGCCGGAACGATTTGAGCTTGAGTACACTGATGAAGACGGCGAGCGTAAAACCCCCGTCATGATTCATCGTGCTATTGCTGGATCCCTAGAGCGCTTTATGTCGGTCATCATCGAGCACTTTGCTGGCAGCTTTCCGTTCTGGCTATCACCGGTCCAGATCGCCCTCCTCCCTATCGCTGATGAGCATGAAGCGTACGCTCAGAAATCCCGAAAGGTACTAAAGGATGCCGGGTATCGAGTAGAGATTGTCGGCGGCAGTGACTCACTTGGTAAGCGTATTCGTGGACTCCACGAACAGAAAGTCTTTAGCTTTGCCGTTATTGGTGATGATGAGGTAGAGAATGAAGAGCTTAATATCGAAGCCCGGGTTGATGATGAAGAGATCACTGCTCCGCTGGATACTATCACCAAAAAACTTATCGAGTGGAAGCAGAACTAAATCAGCCGAATTGCAACCAAAATTCCAATACCACCAAGTAGCGTAACTGCCAACCAGAAAAATACCGTGTTCCATTTGCGCAAATGTCGTCGGGTTCCGTGCTGCAGTCCACGCCAGGAGAGCAGCAGGCTAACCAACGGCAGCACAAGCCAGAGAATTATCTGCACTGGATAGCTGGCGGAGATTATAAACTCGAGAAAGCTTGTTACTGCAGCTAAACTTGTAAACTGCAGAACGATAATACCGATCGCTGTAAGAAATAACGGAGTAATTGCTAGTCCGCCGAGATACGTCAGTCGCCGGTGCTCCCTGGTAAATATAAATTTATCATCCTTTACGTTCATAGAATTTGGTGCAACAATATGTTCGTACTACTTATTATATAACAGATTTAACTTATGGCACAGTATCGAAATGGAAAAACTATTGCCTGGGCAGCGCTTATAATTTCTATTGCGGCGCTGGTTCTGGCCTGGATGTCATATACACAAGCAGATTCAAGCATGCTAGATACATCTTCTGCATCAGATGATAATACTATTCAAATGAGGACTGATTTCCAGGCAACTGAAGAGGAGCTACTTGGTGACGACAGTGATGAAGAAAATGAACCTGAAACAGGTACATCTTCGGACACAGATCAGGAGTAGTTAATAAGTGTCCCGTAAAAGAGTCTCACTACGCTTAATTCCCGCGGCGGATCCACGTGATAAATAAACACCTGCTAAAGGTGTTTTTTTATTTTACGTGGTGGACCTGAGGGGACTCGGTCACGAATAAATTTGCTCACGCAAATTTTTCTCGACCCCGGCTCGCTATTCTCACCTTTCGCTTGCGCTCAAACTCAAATAAAGCTGCGCCTTTCGAGATCCCCACGTGAGTGCAGAAATGCACTCACTCAGCTCCAGTCGTCGAAGTAAATTCTCCTTTGTGGACCTGAGGGGACTCGAACCCCTGATCTCATCGCTGCCAGCGATGCGCTTTACCAGCTAAGCCACAGGCCCGTCCAATGCACTCTTCCACCTATTTCTTGTCTCGTTCCTCGACAAACAAAATTTTCTCACAATGTTCGAAACCAGATAAAAAGCAAAGAAGGTTGCTTTTTATCCAACTGAGCTAACGGCCCATATGTATTTAGGAAGTTTTTGCGTGCATTTTGCGTGCCAGGCGCAGAGAATCCGAACGCTTAGCAAAGCAATTATCACAGCAAAGCAGCTGACGGGACGGCGTGACCGAGTCATCATCTACATACTGCTCGGTAGTATCGCCACAGAAAAAGCACTCGCCCACAATACCACGCTCGCTCGGATCATCGGCCATATCAATGGTCATTCGCCCGTCGAATACGTACAGAGCACCTTTGTAGTGACCATCGGGATACTTTTCAATGTAGCGATGAATTCCACCCTGTAGCTGATGCACATCTGAAAAGCCTTCCTTTTTCAGAAAGGCAGTCGCCTTCTCACACCGAATTCCACCCGTACAGACGGCCACCACTTTTTTGTCCTTGAGATCCTCAATCTCTTCGTGCGTCTCGTGAATCTCACGGAAGTTTCGCATGCCCGGATGGCGCGTCTTTTCGAACTTACCGCTGATGACCTCGTAATCATTGCGCATATCCACCACCGTAAAATCCTCATCCTTCTCGAACCACTCATGCAGTGTATCTGGGGTGATGTGGGTGCCCGTATCAACGGTCGGGTTGATGTTATCGCCAAGATCAGAGGCCACAATCTCCTCCCGAGCCTTTACAGAAAGCTTCGGAAAAGCCGCACCGGTACCGGGACTTCGCTTGAAGTCGATATCGGCAAAGCGGTCATCGGCCTTCATCGACGTAATGTACGCCTGGATGTTCTCATCGGTACCTTCTAAGGTGGCGTTAATTCCCTCCTCTGCCACAATAACTCGGCCCGTAAGACCATACTTCTTGCACAGCTCCCGCTGCCGTTGTCGCTCGGCCTCCGGATCAGCAATGGTCACATATTTGTAGAACAGAATTACGGTGTAGTCCATACGGAATATTATAAAGTTTCGCGTAGTTTATTCAAGTAAGGAGTATCTTAAAATAGTGCAACCGAACTGACAAACAAGGCAATTCCAAGTCCCATACCAACAATACTGCTGGCAGTAATTACGTCGTCATTATCAATACTATTGATTAGTGTTACAAGTGATCGATGTGGAAGGAAAAGGTACAGCAGTGACTCAACCACGGCTCCCCAGGCAATGATACCCACCAGGAACCCATGAAAGCTCTTCCAGTCGTTATGCAGCAGTGTTAAGAGCAATCCGAAGCTGAATACAACCGTGCCCATCACAAAGAACGCACCATTCGATTCCTTTAATGACATCAGCATTGCCCTGACCTTCCGGCGGTCTATCAAGATAGCTAGACTAATCACAAAGTAAAGTACTCCTAAAAACTGAGCTAGATATAGTGTCATCATGAAATATATTAGTTATGCATCCAGTATACCGTGTGCAGTTATAACAAAAAAGCATCACGTCTAGCGTAATGCTTTGGATCTTCAACCTGTACTATATTTAGAACTCCTCGATAGTACGAGCACTCTGTACCTGACCATCATCATCACCGTCGCCACCATCATCACCTTGTACATCAACAGAACAGAGAGTTGAATGGAACTCATCTCCAGAGCTTACAGTTCCAAAGGCCTTCTTTTCGCCAGCAGTGCTGTATGAAGTCTCGACTTGAGATTCGTTGCCAGAAACAGCCCCTGTCCATTCATAGTTATAGGAGCCATCACCCCCGGTTACTGTCATACTCCAGGTCACCGTTTCATCAATTTCTGGTTCGGATGGTGTTGCACTACACTGACCACTTAGTGTGCCGGCGTCAGTAACTTCGTCCTCACAATCGACCGTAAATGTAACGCTGGCTTCTTCTCCGTTGTTGAATACACTCATTTCATAGGATCCGTTCGGAAGATCTGCGTGCGTTAGAAAGTCTGCATCATCCTCATTTACTCCGACCCTGTAAATATCACCATCAAGCGATAGTCCGTATGAATGGACATTCGTTACCGCGAATTCCACAACACCATCACCGTCAACACAACGCTGGTCAAGAATGGAAATCTGAATTTCCTCCTCCTCATTATTATTTGATTCATTACTGCCCTCATCAGTATCGGTACTGTCAAAGAACGCAGCTCCAACACCGGCTAGGTTGCTAAACTCATCTGCTGATTCAAACGAACCGCAGTTATCAGAAAAAATAGCATTAAATGAGTCACAGTTAGCCAGCGTAGATCCCTCCTGTTCGCTCAGCCAGTCACTGAATGCTGTGCCGGAATCCTGATCAGAAAAGTAATCTCCGTGTGGAGCAGCTTGGGCAGTTACCGCAAGTACAACAAACAGCATCACCGTAAATATAGCGACAATGGCCCGTACGGTTGTAATTGTAGTATCGGTTTTTGTATTCATAATTTATTTCTTAACGTGAGAATATAATACCTTTGTTATTTCTTTTGTCAATAGGTAATAGAAATCGTTTAAAACTGTTTAGATTCGGCTTTTCTCTATTCTCTAACACGACAGCCGGCTGTCGTGTTTATATAACGTATTCTGATTTCTCTCCGAGTATATTTGTGGACCCGACAGGACTCGCCTACAAGTAAATTTCCATACGGAAATTTCTCGCAGGCCGCCCCTCGCGGTCGTGCTCGTATACTGCGCACGACATCGCTGCGGCCTTCTCGTCTGACGAAGACAAAGAAATTTGTCTTCTTCGTCTCCACACTCACTTCGTTCGTGTGGACCCGACAGGACTCGAACCTGCCACCTCCTCAGTGCAAGTGAGGCGCTCTACCAGATGAGCTACGGGCCCGTTATCTTACCCGTGAAATTATATCTGAAACTATATTTAAATCAAATTACCGCTTCTGTTTCGGATTTTTTTGTGTTTCGTTGACTCCTTATGCCGTTTATGTGTGTGCCGTGTCACCGTAGCCAGTACTTCTGATATCGTACCACCTACCCGGCCAGCTGCATCAGCCACTAAGGAATGACGGTCAAGCGCCGGGTGCGGATCAACATCCAGCACGTACAGCTCATTATCGGGTGTCTCCAGAATATCCACCCGAGCTATATCTCGCAGATGTAATGCACTAAAGACTGATTTGGAAAGCGCAATAACATCATCCGGTGTTGGCCCGGATGATAATGGTCGATGTGTGCTGTCATCCTGGTCATACGCATTCGCAACATCATGGTTGTGCAGAAGTTCATACGCCGGAAATACGTACGGAGACTGCTCGCGGAATGACTGCATCACAACAGTGGCGTACAGGTTCCCTTTGTAGCTGTCAGACACAGTAACCGGTGACTCGAGTGACATACATCGATCCAACACCTCCAGAAGCTCACCTTCTGAACGAACCACAACCGCATCTACAGAGAAAGCATCCGGCAGCGGCGAGATAACCACCGGATATCGCAGGTCCTTCAAAATTGCTTCATATAGCGTTACATCTGCTGCATCATAATTAGCAGCCAGTCGCCAGTACGGAATGGTCTTTACCCCGGTCTTACGCAGAATGTCACGGCGCTCCAGCTTTCCTGCTTCGCCGTAGCGAGTATGGTAGTTACCAGTACTCGCCTTTTGATACTGCCGGCAGAGTTCCTGAATATAGCCGGCCTCCTTCCCTTTCAATGTATGAAAAACAATGCCGTCAAAATTTTGCAGGAAATTCTCGATATCTATCGGCTGTCCATCAAGCTCAAAGCTGCCAGCGGGTGTCAGGTGAATATCACTGACATCATACGTATCACGAAGCGTGTGATACACGGACGATCCTGATGCCAGAGACGCCTCGCGGGCGTCGGGTGTAGTGCCACCACGGATGATGGCAATGGCTGGTGTTTCTAACGTACGATCCATGTGTGCATTGTACCAAAGCTTTTCGTTTCGAAAGTAGTTGACAAACATACTATAAGTGGTATTCTATTACTGAAGCACTTTTTATAAAAGAATAATTCAAAACAAATCATAAGGAGGAACTTATGGAACTTACGAAAAGATACCCGAAATTCGGGCTCGTTATCGCAATCTTTACCCTCTTACTCCCTGTTCTCGTACAGGCTCAGTATGGTTCTCACGGCCCTTACGGGGTTGGAGAGTTCAAAGAAGGAAAACACATACTTACAAAAGAAATGGAAACGCAGCTGAATGGCTTAGTTTCTATGTTCGCACAAGAGTGTGCGAGGGGTAAAGTAATCGACGCAATTTCACACTCCGACAGCCTTCGATATAAAAACGTTTCGGAACACATGTCTAACCTGTTGAATGCTAAATTAGCGTGGAGACGGGCTGATGAACCGATCCGGTATCTAGTGGATAAAGGAGTCGAGCAAGAATGCTTCGATGACATTCAGTGGAAACCTGCCGACTCTAAAGATAGAGTTGTATCCTTTATGGTCAGACTCAGTAGAGATAAGCAAGCTGATTTAATTCTCGAGAACGAAGCAAGAATTGACTCAGTAGAAGCTGAAATCGCTGATCTGATTGAGAAAAATAAAGAACAGGACGAGCGTCTAGATGACCACCGAACGTGGATCGACGAGAATACTGTCTGGAATCAAAACCAGGATACAACACTGAACAATCATGAACAGCGCTTGCGATATCTTGAGAAGCAGAAGTGGGACGAGCAGCGAGATACTACAAGTATCGATGTTTCTGGCCATCTTGGTCTTAATGTCGAACACTTTGCCTCGCAGCTGGCACCGACGATTTCCGCCGGTGTACAGATTGGTCGTCTTGATTTGACTGGCTGGTACGGCTTTATGCCCAATACCGGAACAGTTGATCTCGATATCGGAACAGTCAATACCCGTCGTGAGACATACGGCGGCATGGCTACCTTGTATGTTCTTGATAATAGTCGGATCTCTGTGGGTCCATCCATTGGGTGGGAGCACGGAGAAGATGCAATCGAGGGTCGTGGATCATACGTAAAAGTGTATGAATCCGCTCTCGTAGGAGCCTCAGCAGATATCAAGCTAATCGGCCCCCTGCATCTGAAAGTTAGTGCGGCTTACACACCTGTTATCAAGTCTTACAGTTACGACAACCAAGTACTGCAAGACGAAAGTAGCAACCTAAGACTCAGCGCTGGAATCAGCGTCACGTTTTAGACACTGTCACACAGAAATCGAAAACCAAATACAAAGGTGATAAAAATGAAATACCGAATGATTAGATTGGTTCTCGTCCTGCTGGCAGTGTTAATTGCCGGTTGTGATGTAAACCAACCACATCAAGAACTAGAACAAGAACCAGAAGAACCCAAAATGGTACGGGCCTTTATCTGGGCACCCGAAATTGTTGAAGGTGACTCAGTGAGGGTTGAAACGGCGACAATAGTTGCTGACGGAGGTGACTACAACCAAAAAGTTATCTCCACAAACGGCATCTTTGATGAGATGCTGATTGCACAGGATGTAGATGTAAAAATCTATGCCTACGCTGATGGATACAAACCATCAGATACGCTGACAGTAAATCTAAACAGTGAGGTGAATGAAGCACTTGTTCTCGAACGTGAGGATGAGAAACCGGAACCAGAAGGTCCCGGTAAACTTGAGTTCACTGCTGAGAGCTGTGCGGATGACGGATCAGTCGACAACGGTACACTGACTGTCACGGCTGAGAATGGATTCACTGCTATCCGACTTATCAATGTTGAAAACAACGAAGTAGTAAAAGACATTGCTGAGTTAACGCCGAAAGAAAACCAGGAGTACACCTTTACCAGGGTACCTAATGGTGAGTACAAGGCAGTAGCAACACTGAACGAGCGCGAAAGCACTACGAAGGAAACGGTAACAGTTGACTGCGAAGCTCAGGAAGCACCTAATAAGGCTCCGAAAGCTAAGCTAGACATCACAACTGATGGACTCACTGCGCTTTACGATGCTAGTGGCTCATCAGACACAGACGGTACGATCGAGAAGTACCTCTGGGACTTCGACAACGATGATGAAATCGACGAAGAAACTGATGGCCCGACAATCGATAGAGAATTCAGTGAAGGTGGTAACTACACCGGACGAGTTGTGGTTGTCGACAACGACAGCGCAACTGATGAAGCTACAGAAGACTTCATGCTGGAAGAACCGATGGGTCCTGGCATGATCAAGGAGCTGAAAACAGTATGTAGCGCCTTCGATGATGGCAAGATCAAAATCAGAACCCGAAATGGGTTCTCCTCAATCAGCCTCATGCAGAACGGAACGCAGGTTCAGTACTATGACGAACTACCAGTCGAGGAGCATCAGGAGTTTACATTCACTGATGTCCCGGCCGGAACCTACAGCGTGATTCCTCAAATTAACAACCGCACCAACGAGAAGGTTGTTACGGTTAAGGCGTGCGAAAAACCAAAAGCCCGCTTTACAAGCGAAGCTGATGGATTCACTGTACACTACGACGCAAGTGGGTCATCAAGTGAAAATGGTGACATTGTTACGTACGAGTGGGACTGGACAGATGATGGTACCTTTGACGAGGAAACCACAGATCCACAACCATCCTTCGAGCATAATGAAGAAGGACCGATTCAGACTCGACTCCGCGTAACCGACCTCAGAGGACTTACGGCCGAAACGACTGGCGAGGTTAATCCTTTCCAGCCGAACAAGGAACCGGTAGCTCATCTCGAGGATACTAACCATGGACTAACAATTGTCTATGATGCCAGCGGGTCTTACGACCCTGACGGCGAGATCGTCGAGTATCGCTGGGACTGGATGAATGACGGGCAGATAGATTCTGTCACCACTACTCCGATCGTTGAGTACACCTTTGATGATGAGGGTGATTTCTACACCCGCGTTGTTGTGGTGGATAATGACGGAGCTACCGCCGAGGCTACTACTCGGGTATGCCCAAAAGTCTTACTCAGCGACGAGTATCAGCATTGGATTACTTTTGGTGGTAATCGAGATATCTGGGTTTCAGATTATCAAAATAGACCAATCGATGATCTATTGAAGTTCGGAGAAGTACGACCTATCCTGTCGGATGAAAATCCTTACGGGCTCGTATATATAGAAAGCAAGTTCAAAGCTGATCCAAACAAAGACCAGCGATTTCTGCTTGAAATATACTACAACGAAGACGGGAGTGATGTATTTCGTACACCTATCTATCCGGATCAAACCGGTGTTGATGGCTGGACAACAGCAACTACTTCGGTTGATGCTAGCAACTTTGCTGGCCACGCCAAGGACATTGCTGGAGTTAGAGTAATCCATGCCAATTCGCTGGATGAAAATGGCTCAACAGATCCTGACTCGGTATACTTCTCTACCGAAAACGACGAAGACGGAGAATTGTGGTTCAGATGGAGGGTTCAGTTGAACGGACCACAGAAAGCTCTTGCTCAGTCAACAGAATACGAATCAACTGTTACTGAAAGCGGCACGACAACACGTGCCTTAAATTGAAATTCAATCTAGTTCCTCCCTAGAATATAACAAAAGGCCTGTCAGCAATTCAGCTGATGGGCCTTTAAAATATCTACATATTATTAAAGAAATCGCTTGCGCCGATTTTAAATCTACTAGGTGTAATGACTTTCTAACATAAGTACCGGCCTGAGCCGTTCGACTATTCTAAGAATCGCTTACGTCTTTTTTGCTTATGGAAGCTCTGGGCAAAGCGGTGCGACTCAGAGTTCACAATCTTAATCTCCTTCCCGTGTTCATGAATGATACTTTTTGGGCCTAAAATTGCCTTGGGCTTGTGCTTGTCGTCCTTTACCACCGAAACCACTGGTATATCCACCTCTGCAGCCGCTAATTCGGCCTTTACGGCGTTTCGCTGGGCTTTGCCACCATCTATCACAAACACGTCTGGATACGGCCATTCTGGATGTCCGAGCCGGCGTCGCACTACCTCTGCTAGGGCGGCCGGATCATTCGCTCCGGATACACCTTTAATATTAAATTTACGGTAATCCTCCTTTCGGGCGTAGCCATCCTCCAGCACCACCAGCGCGCCAACCATATCATCTGCGGCCAGGTGGGCGATGTCGTACCCCTCTAGTCGTAAATCTGCGCTATCCGCCGATACGGTGTCCTCCTCTATCAAGGCTACGTCATCAATATGATCAAGGGAGAATATCTGCCCCTTTATCTTTTGCGCTCGTTCGAACTGCTCAGCTTCGGCTGCAGCATGCATATCTGCTTTCAGCTTGTCGCGAAGCTTATCAGTTTCTCCCTCCAGGAAAAGTGAGAGGTTACTGATGGTATCCGCGTAAGCCTTCTTCGTAATCTCGCTGGTGCAGACACCAGGACACAGCCCAATCTGATAAGAAAAGCAGGGCTTCTTATTTCCCTTCTCCTTTACTGGCGTGCACTTACGATCTCGGTATGGAAAAATCTTGCGAATTATCTTCAGAGCTGATTCTAGCTGACGACGACTCGGATATGGGCCAAAGGATTCCTCTATCTCATCAGGATCGATACTTGTCTGTAACTCTCGCTCACGAACGATTCTGATCTGAGGAAACGTCTCATTCGTAAAGATAACAAAATTAGCTGATTTATTATCCTTCTCCTTCGTATTGTACGGTGGCTGTTTTTTGCCGATTAAATTGCGCTCCAGAATCAAGGCCTCAAGTACCGAGCCGGTCTCTTGATAATCCACCGACGTAGCCTCGGCAACCATCTTCTGAATCAGCGGGCTACGGGTCTGCGCCAGATCATCGTTAAAGTAGCTCCGTACACGGTCGTGTAGCGATGTGGCTTTGCCGATGTACAATAACCTTTCTCCATCCTTAAAGAAGTACACGCCAGGTGTATCGGGTAACTCCTTGATTTGTTCTTTGATATTAGACATGTGTGTATTTAGGATACCTAAATAAGAGTCGAAAGTTAAAAGTTTAAAGTAGAAAGAAGTCTATCTTTGTCTATTTGACAAAGATAATATAAAAGAGTACTCTTTACACAGAACTGAAATCATTATTAAATGGAGATAGAACATGAGAAAGTTATCTTTTGTACTTGTAACGATTGCGATTGCGGTAACTTCAACTATCTTACTTTTACCAGAGACAATAACAGATATCGGAAACGGTACTGAGAGGGTTGTAAGGTATTTTGCAATTATCTTGAATATATTTGCAGGTGCCTTGATTGCCAGCAAACTTTTTCTCTCTTGGGAGGAAGATGTAGAAAAAGAAGCAGTAGCATAACTACAAATTATGAAGCTCACAGAACATTATGATCTGTGAGCTTTTCTATTATTGACAGTACACTTATATACATGTACTATCATAAATAGCTAAAATGTTCATTCAATCCAAGACCGATGACTAAAGATCATGAAGCCAAGACCAGTACCGACAAGATAAAATCGTGGTTGATCCAGATAAAAAAGAAACTTGTTCAGATGGGATCGTGGTTGAACCAGATGAGGAAGAAGGCTGCAGAGTATATCTCTGAATTCATGGCTGAAAAGCCAGAAGCATCAGCAGTAATAGTGGGTGTTCTTGCCTTCTTTATTGCCAATCAGTTATTTCTTTTCCCTCTATTCACTCCTGAATCAGTGGGACAACTGCAAATATCACGCAAACTTGATGCTATGTACGGTCAAGAAGGCTCCTTTATGCTCTTCTCATTCTGGGCACATATAGGTGTTGCTTTAACAACCTATCTTGTCGCTAAATTCACCTTAGAGAAGTTGTATAAAGAGAAGCAAGGTAGTAACTAGTAATAAATCAATTTAATTAAAAGCCGACACACCTAAACGTGTCGGCTTTTTCATATCTCTTGCATCCTACCGTGTTGTGAGCTGGTGGTAATCTGCGTGCCTCGCGCAGTCCCGCGAACGCGGGATGTGCGGAGAGCTTGACTCATGCCAAGCAGATTACTACCAGCGAACTTACAATACGTCCTTCAAATACTCCCCCGTTACCGAATCCTTGTTCTCTACGAGCTGCTCGGGTGTTCCTTTAGCAACAATTTTTCCGCCGTGCTCACCACCACCTGGTCCCATATCAATCACGTAGTCGGCATTTTTTATAATATCTAAATTGTGCTCGATCACCATCACGGTGTTTCCCATATCCACCAGCTCCTGCAGAATGGTTGTCAGCTGGCGCACATCATCGTAATGCAGACCAACCGTCGGTTCATCCAGGAGGTAAATCGTTTTTTTGGTATGCCGACGATACAACTCCGAAGCGATCTTGATTCGCTGTGCCTCACCACCGGAGAGTGTGGTTGATGGCTGGCCCAGCTCTAGGTACGACAACCCGACGCGCACCAGTGTTTCCAGTCGGTCGGCAATCGGCGGAATATCCTCAAAAAACTCAGCCGCTTCCTCGATTGTCATCGATAATACCTGGAAGATATTCTGCCCTTTATACGTGATATCCAGTGTGTCCTCGGTAAATCGCCGACCATTACAGACCTCGCACGGCACGTGCACCGTTGGCAGAAAGTGCATCTCGATCTTCTGCTCCCCTTTTCCTTTGCAGGCCTCACAGCGACCGCCGGAGGTATTAAAAGAAAATCGACTCTTGGTAAAACCACGCACCTTCGCCTGCTTGGTCTCGGCGAAGAGGTCACGAATGTAATCAAAGGCACTGGTGTATGTAGCCGGGTTAGAACGGCTCGAACGTCCAATTGGCGACTGATCAATCATTACTGCTCGGGCTAGATACTCACTACCGGCAAATTCGCTACAGTTCACGGGATCCTGTGCGGCCGTCCGGTCATGGTAAATACGCTTGAGGTTCTTGTATAGAATATCGTACAGGAATGATGACTTGCCCGAGCCGGATACCCCACTAAGTGCGATTAGCTTCCCAAGCGGCAACTGCACATTAAGCCCGTTAATATTATGACGCTTGCCGCCTTTTATACGTAAATGACCATTATTCTCCGTACGACGCTTCTCTGGGTACGGGGTAACCTCCTTGCCTTGTAGATACTTCAGGGTTAGCGATTTTTCGGCCGCCTTGTCATCCTTCATAAGCTCTTTTATTGGGCCATTTGCCATCACCTCTCCGCCATGCACACCAGCCCGTGGTCCAAGATCCAGTAGATGATCCGACGCCTCGATGGTCTGACGATCATGTTCTACCACCAGGACAGAGTTACCAATATCACGGAGATTATGAAGTGTGCTAAGCAATCTGTCGGTATCGCGCGAGTGCAGACCAATGGTTGGCTCATCCAGTACGTACAGCGCACCAACCAACTTACTGCCTAGCTGGCTGGCCAGCCGAATTCGCTGCGCCTCACCACCAGACAGCGTATTGGCTCGGCGATCCAGGGTTAGGTACTCAACACCAACATCCGCCATAAAAGAAAGCCGATCGGAAATCTCGCGTGAAACAACATCCACCACCTTCTGCTTGGATCCCTCGATCTCAAGATCTGTATACCAGTCAAGCGCTCCTTCAACGGTTAGAGCGACAAACTCGGATATATTCAGCCGCTCATCACCGGCCGTAAGAAAGACGTTCCGTGCGGCCTCACGCAGTCGGGCACCTTCACAGTCTGGGCACGGCTTACTACCACGAAACTCAGTGGTACCAAGTCCATTACAGGTCGGGCAGGCGCCGTATGGCGAGTTGAAGGAGAAAAGTCGTGGCTCAATCTCCGGAAATGAGTACCCATCATACGGGCAGGTAAACTGTGATGACATTAATTTTCCGATAGTATTCCTTCCTGAGTCGCTTGCCCCGTAGCCGGAGCCTTGCGACGTGGTACCGGGGCCTATCCAAACCCGTACGAGTCCTTCCGCTTCATTAAGAGATCGTTCAACTGCTTCGGCCAATCGATCACGAACGTCCCCGCCGTCGCGGGATTTACCCTTACCGGAAAATTCCTCTAATGAAATTGCGTCCACGAGGACATCGATGTCATGCGTAGTGTGCTTTTCGAGCACGATCTGTTCACGCAGGCGCTTGGTCTCACCATCAATCAGAACCTGGCTGTAGCCACGCTCGAGTAGATTGTATAGAAGCTGGTAGTACTCTCCTTTCCGACCACGCACAATTGGCGCGTAGATGTAAACTGCCAGATCGTCGGTGCTTTTCACTTCTTCAAGTTTCTCCTCTACCTGCTCCCCAATCAGTCGCTGTATTTCCTCGGCCGACAGCTTCTCAATCGGTCGACCACACTCAAGACAGTGTGGCGTACCGACACGTGCAAACAGGATTCGCAGATAATCATACGTCTCGGTGATGGTTGCCACAGTTGAACGTGGATTATTTGATCTTGACGATTGATCAATCGATATAGCTGGGCTTAATCCCGTAATCTCGTCAACATCCGGGCGCTGCATCCGGTCTAAGAACTGGCGAGCGTAGCTAGACAGTGATTCAACGTACCGTCGCTGCCCTTCGGCAAAGATGGTATCAAAAGCCAGAGATGACTTTCCAGAACCAGATACGCCGGTAATAGCCACCAACTCACCACGCGGAATCTCCACGTTTATATCTTTAAGATTGTGCGTCCGAGCCCCCTTAATTTTTATACTATCATTCATATTATTCTGAGATTGAAGCTCCTTTTTACGTAGGGAATATAACACAAAAGGCGCACGCAGATAAACTGTACGCCGATATGTTTACTTCAGATTATGTATGCTTTACTTGGTACCGTGTTCAGCAATTAGTTCTCCAGTACGCTTTACAATCTCGTCCAGTGAGTGATTAGCCTTGACAATAAAATCAACTGCGCCGAGCTCCTTACCTTTTTCCACGTCCTCTTTTTGGCCAAGGTTAGACAGGAATGCAACTGGAATATCAGAGACTGATTCATCACTCTTAAGCTTTTCGAGTATCTCGAATCCATTCATACCCGGAAGAATAATATCAAGCATGATAATGTCTGGATCCTCATCGTGAGCCTTTCGCAGAGCTTCTTTACCCTCACCAGCATGTACAACTCTGAAATTAGCAGCCTTAAACTTCTTTACGAGTATCTCGATAAGAAAGCTATCATCCTCAACTAGCAACAATGTGTATTGGTTATCCATAGTGATGTTATTTATGTTTAATCTTGTATTTGCGCGATTGGCAGCTGTATGTAAAAGGTTGTGCCTTCACCTTCTTGTGACTCAAACCATATTGTACCATCATGCTCATCAATAATTTGTTTCGAGATGTAGAGACCAATTCCCGTTCCATCTGTTTTTATCTTGGTAGCATTATCAGCCCGATAAAACTTCGAGAAAATTTTGTCTTGTGATTGCGCCGGGATCCCGATTCCACTATCGGCGATTGATACCTGAACCATATCACTACCGTAATCATTGGTGACATGAACAGTAGCATCTATCTTTACAGTACCATCAGCTGGTGTGTATTTCAATGCATTATCAATCAAGTTACGAAGAACAATCTTGAGTTTTTCCTGATCAGCCTTAACCTTCGGTAACGAATCTTCCGGCTGATGAAAGATAATATCTGCCTGTTCAAGAATTCGCTCATTAGCCCGTGCTTCTTCAACATAATCATCAATCAATGTAACAATATCAGTAGGTTCGAAGTTATATCCATCCTCACCTGACTGCAGCCGATCAAGATTAAGGAGTGCGTTCACAATCTCAAGCATGTTTTGTGTACTACGGTAACCGCGTTGAGCAATCTTTTTTTGTTCTTCATCCTGAAGCTGGCTAGCCAGTATCTCCAACGACCAACGAATTGAGGAAAGTGGCGTCCGTATCTGATGAGCTGCTACAGTCACGAACGTAAGCTTCATATCCTCGATAAATTCGTCCTTGGTAATATCATGGAGCATTACCAAGGTGTAATTCTTCCCGTCTTCAGTTTGCGTCACTTCAACATCTACTTCAAATGTTTGTTTGTCAATCTTAATTTTTTCCGGCTTGTCTGGATTAGAGCGGATTAAACGAATGAGATCTTTCAATTCCTCACGGCCATCAAGCGTATCAATTGACTTTCCACATATATTCGATCGATCTACAGACAGAACATCAGCCGCATGCGCATTAATGGTGTCTATTTTGTTTTCATGATCAATCACCAAAAGCCCATTGCGCATACCGTCTATGATTGCCAGCGTTTTTTGATGCTCGTACGCAGCTGTTCCAACGCACATTACATCAGGGACGTTTTCTGTGTCTTTATCATTTTGGTCGTCCTCGCTTTGAATATCAAGTTTTTTGCCAGAAGTTGGAGCCGCTGGTAGCTGGACAAGTATTGGAGATATACCAACATAATATCCAGTGAGATTATTATTAATATCTCGTCGTGGACCAATAGTGACCACAACATTCTTTGTTTTACCGCTTTCTGTCTTTAGGGTTAACTTTTTTTCTTCTGTACTGCTTGATGTTTGATCAGCCTTTTCCAAAAGAATTCGGAGCTGGTCCTTTTCTATAAAAAAATCGGACAGTAATGTGCCGCTAGATTGATTTTTTGTGTGACCAGAAATACGTGAAAAAGCTTTATTAACCTCGACAATGACCTGATTGCTATTAACAATGCAGACAGCTAGCGGAAGAAAAGCGGTAAACTCCTCCATATACGCCTCCAGATTATGCAGTTCATCAGCAAGATCTGCAGTGTCTATATTGTTACGAGGGTTAGTATCCACGTTAAACATGAGATTAATTGCCAAATCTACTGTTCATTGTACCGTATGAGGAAGTATTAAAACAATATTACGTATAGGTAACTTACTTCGCCTTCTTCTCTGACTTCATCTTCTCAAGTATAGCTATTTCGTCTCTAATTAAAGCGGCTGTTTCAAAATCAAGCTCCTTTACAGCGGAATTCATCTCCTGCCGTTTTTTAGTTATTATCGCATCAGGATCTGCATCAAAATCCTTTTTGTCAATTTGGATCATGGTATCGACGGCCTTGTCATGCTCTGTAAGTAAATTATCAGTGATTGAACCGATTTTTTTCTCGATGGTTTTCGGGGTAATTCCATGCTCTTTGTTGTAGGCCAGCTGAATTTCTCGCCGACGCTCTGTCTCATCAATCGCTCGTTGCATTGATCCAGTTATCTTGTCTGCATACAGAATCACGCGACCATCAACATTACGAGCCGCGCGTCCCATCGTCTGAATCAAGGACGTCTCAGAGCGAAGAAATCCCTCCTTATCAGCATCAAGAATTCCAATCAAAGAAACCTCGGGAAGATCTAGTCCTTCTCGTAGTAGATTGACTCCGACCACCACATCAAAATCACCGCTACGAAACCCGCGCAGAATTTTAATTCGCTCCATGGTTTTTATATCACTGTGAAGGTACTTAGCCTTGATTCCCGCCTCATCAAGGTACTGAGCCAGATCCTCGGCCATCTTCTTGGTAAGTGTGGTGATGATGATTCGCTGATCATTGGCAATTACCTTTTCGGCCTCGGCGATAATATCCTTTACCTGTCCCCTATACTGATTTGAATCAGTCGGGCGATCATTCCGCTTATCGCGGGATGATTTAGCCGGATAATCTTTATTAGAAACAACGGGACGGACGTCAATTTCAGGATCAATTAGACCAGTCGGACGAATTATCTGTTCAACCACTGCGTCACAGCCCTCGAATCCTTCACCCGTCTCGGGCTCATGATCAGGACAGCACTTCTCGAGCTCGTACTTCCCTGGTGTGGCCGTGGTGTATATTGTCTGACTAACCCGCTCCTCAAACTCAGAAAACTGCAGCGGTCGGTTGTCCAGTGCGCTCGGGAGGCGAAAGCCATGCTCTACCAGATTCTCCTTCCGAGCCCGATCACCGGCATACATCCCACCAATCTGCGGGATGGTAACGTGCGACTCGTCAATTACGGTCAGGAAGTCGGGATTACCGTCACTATCCTTAGGAAAGTATGAAAGCAGCGTATCCGGAGCAGTTCCGGCGGCTTTACCGGAAAAGTGACGCGCGTAGTTCTCGATTCCATTACAGTAGCCAACCTCGCGAATTAGGGCTAAATCATGACGAGTACGCCGCTTGAGACGATCTGCCTCCAGTAGCTTACCATCATTATTCAGTACCTCCAGCCGCTCCTCGAGCTCGGCTTCAATTGACTCAGCAGCCCGAATAATCTCCTCCTCAGAAGAGACAAAGTGTTCAGCCGGAAAGAGAAAGAAATTATCAACCGGGGTAATGATCTCACGAGTGGTGATATTAATCTTGTCGATTGCAGTTACTTCCCCGGCCATAAACTCCACACGATACATCACCTCCTCATTGACCGGAACGACCTCAATATTGTTGCCGACCGCCCGAAAGGTACCTGGCTTGGGCGCGGTATCATTGCGCCGGAACTGCATATCAACCAGCGTCCGGGCTAGCTCCTGCCGGCCTAACTTCTGACCGACCTCGATACGCTGGTTTATCTCCTCGTAGCGCTCCGGTGAACCCAGTCCGTAGATACACGACACCGACGCCACAATAATGGCGTCATCACGCGTCAAGAGCGCCTGTGTCGAGGCATGCCGCAGGCGGTCAATCTCCTCGTTGATCTGGGCCTCCTTTTCAATATACGTATCACTGCCGGATACATACGCTTCTGGCTGATAGTAGTCGTAGTAGGATACAAAGTAGTGCACCGCCGCCTCGGGAAAGAAGTCGCGATACTCCTGCGTCAGCTGGGCAGCCAGGGTCTTGTTGTGAGCAATTACCAGCGTTGGCTTCTGCACGTGCTCGATCACGTTCGCCATTGTAAAGGTTTTCCCTGAGCCGGTAACACCAAGCAGCGTCATGTCCTCTCGCCCGGCTGCTAGACCGTCTGTAAGTCCTTTGATTGCCTTCGGCTGGTCTCCCGCAGGCTCAAAGTCAGATTGTAAGTTAAATATATTACTCATGTTGTATATGAAGGTTGACCTGCCCCGCTTGCCTCGTGGCGAGTCCTGCGAGCTTTACGAGGTGTATTGTAGCGGGTTTGAGCTCGTATTGAAAATTGAGGTTTCTTTTTTTGACAAGTGTATTTGAAATATATATTATCAATAACAGACTAATCGCAACAAAAAACAAAGGTGATGTAGATGTTTCTATTTAAGAAAAAAAGTAGTATAAACGAAAAAGACTTAAGTCATGTAAAAGAGCTTATCAGATCTCTTAGTGATACGCTAAGTTATCGACCAGAGATTTGGTGTGGAGTTTTTGGTTTACAACGAAAAAACGAAACTTCGGAATGGTTAGAAAAACAAATATATGATTTCAAAATAAGTCTGAAAGCAAGTATCGTATTACGCCTTCCTGCTGCAACGTATGGCGAAACTCCTACGACCAAAGAAGTTGCAGAGCAAGCCTCTCTTTTGGAGAATAAAGTTCGTGAATTCATGAAAGAAGTCACAGAAGAGATCGAAGAGAAACACTGGATTACAGAGGAGATTCGCGAATTACTATCTGATAACCAATCTTTTGATGGTTTCCAAAAACTTGTAGATGAAGCTGCGAAAGAACACATAGAAGAATCATTAGAATTCTATCTACGCTGGTGCAGGTAAGAAAATCATTAACTAAATTTAAAAGCCATTCCACCCTGGAGTGGCTTTTTTATTACCTACCCCCTAAAGGCTATTATCCAAGCTCTTGACGAAGCAGTTCTCGCCCACCAATCAGGCCAACATCATCCTGCAAGATAGCTCGCTGCAACGTTGGTACCTCCGGCAGTATCTTCACCTTTCGTTCCAGCGCCTTCTGCATGTAGGCAAAGGACAGAAACTCGTTACGAATAATCATCGAGCCACCAAGCACAATCACATCCGGCGCCCACATCACAATAATATTATTAAGCGCGGCAACTAGCCGATCCTGAAACTCGGCCCATAGCTGTTTATCCTTTACCTCGACGGCATTCTGACCAGTGCGCTCCTCTATATTGTGGCCCGATAGAAAGTACTCAAGATGACCAGGAACATGCCCCTCATCGGGAAGATCATCACCAGCAGCCAGGAAATCACCGATATCAACCACCTGATGACCCGGTTCAAAGCCAAACCGAGCCCGGTCAATCACCCCATCCACAATGCGACTACCACCAACCCCCGTACCAACGGTAAAGTAGGCCGTAATGCCATCCGGACTTCCGGCCCCGTGATGGGCCTCACCCAGACCACCAAGCGCCGTATCATTGGCAATAAATATCTTTTCCGGACTCACAATATCAGCCAGAAATGGCCTTAAGGGTGTATCTATCCAGCCTGCAAGATTAGGGGCCCGCAGCAGCATTCCCTCTTCACCATCGACCACGCCGGCGATTCCAATGGCGATACCGGCAACCGCTTCATCCAGGTCACTAATAATTCCCGCAATCTGGTTCATACCAGCCGCCGCCTCATCTGGTGTCGAAAACTTCTGTACAATATCCACTGGATCGTCAAAGTCATCGCACCGGCCGATACGTGTTTTGGTTCCACCAATATCAATAAAGATATACATAAATTACTTGTTTTCCATCTTAGCACGGGCAATATCCTTGTACGTCTCTACCTGCGGCTGATTAAAGGTATTAATCTCTAGCAGGTGTCCGAGATACATCACGATCAACTGCTCCAGCATTAGCAGCTTCCCTAGTGTCTCAGTATCAAACTGCGAAATTGTAATTTCCACAAACGGACGATCATTCTTGCGAAAGGACTCAACCGTGGCTTCGCTAAGGGCTTGGTATACATCATACAGATCGTGGTTAGCCAGGTGTACCAGATCATCCACCAATAGCCCTTCATTGGTTATGGTCTCATTCAGATCGCCAATCTTTGCCTGCTGACGAATAAATATTGTAAAAAAGTTCTTCGGCCCACCTAACTGCAGCTGAAAATCAGCGTGGAGATCACGGGGTGCAATGCTGGTAACAGGATACGCACCAGAGAAGACCGGCTCGCCACGACGATTTTTACGTTTACCGAGACTCTCAGCAAACAGCTGTCGGATCCAACTGCCAAGACTCTCGGCCTGTGGCGTAAAGAAGTAGTGATTCAGAATTCGCTCTCCCTTTTGTATGTGGTCATAAATAATCGAAGCGAGCGCCGCGGCCGGATCGCTCGTTGGTCGACCAGACAAGCAGGCAGACCGTAGCGCCCGAGCTCCAGCAGTTAAGTCACTCGTTGCAATACCGACCAATGACAGTGGAAGTAAATTAGCTAGAGAAAACATACTGAAACGACCGCTTACCTGTTCTGGAACAGGTAGCGTCTTTATATCTCCTTCCTTGGCCTTTTTTTCAAGTGGACTTCCGGGCTTAGTAACTACTACAATTTGATTCAATACGGACTCCAGCGAAAAAATACTACCAAGCTTTTTAGCAAGCACGTTTGCATTTGCAATGGTTTCAACTGTTTTACCAGACTTGCTAATTACACAGATAGCAATCTGCGTAATATCAGGCTTCCTCTCCTGTAAAAGTGTCAGAAGATTCTTAATACTCTGGTCATCGATTGTATCAATTGTATGCAGATCAGCCTGCGTCTGAAGAGACAGAAGATCATATACTGCTCGACTGCCACGAGCTGAGCCACCCATGCCCACCACAATCACATCAGTCAACTCACTGTGTGAAAAGACAGCTTGCATATCTGTCAGTGCCGCAGTTATCTCTTCGTCATCGATTAAGGACAGAGCAGACTCCGGTGAATGATAACCGTCATCCTCAAGTACCTTCTTGAGCTCATCACGGTAGGATGAGATATGCGAAATATGCGCCTGCATATCTGCATTGTTAACACCGCTGGTATGCACATGATTTATTTCCATTCCAGCCATTGATGGTTATCATTAATTGATAAAACAGATCTCTCCTTAGTTCGCATCAAAACCCATCGGCTCACTTGGAGGTCCATCGGCGTGATCCGGAAGGTCAATGTCAGCCTCTCCGTCATCTAGAATTTCTATATCACACTCATCCTCAAGCATCTCTTTGAGCTCTTCAAGGCGCTCACGATCCTCCAGATCTTCTTTAGAGAGCGCAGCATCGTCAATGTCAGGGTTCATAAAATCATCCTCTTCAAGTCGACGTCGCAACGCCTGATACTCATCGAGTAATTCTTGGCAACGTGAATCAATATCAGCCATACGAAATAAGTTGATTAACTTTTTATAATCTCTCACAAAGGGCCACCTCCCCTTTGTACCTTATTTTTCGTCTGGCGCAATACTTTTAGAAATTTTCTCACTCCCCTTCTTAATCTCTTCGGCAGCTGCTGCTCGTAGTTCATCCCCGCGTTCCTCCACTGCTTTCTTGATATGTACCCAATTCGACTTAAGTTCTTGGCGAATTACCTCAACCTCCTGCTCCTTTTTGGCTCGCCCAGTTGCAAACTTCTCTACCGCTGCATCCACTATTTCATTGTATCGCTCCTTGGTGAGAGACTCGGCCTCCTCCAGCTTATCTAGCACCTCTCCTTTGGTCTTTAGAATCCAGCCACGAAAGTTATTTCGTCGGCGGTCTCCATCCGGACCATAAAAGTACATAGCACCGGCAGCCAAAGCAGCCGATAATCCTGCAACAATTCCCGTATGTGATTTTTTTTCTTCGTGGTTTTCCTCAGTCATAATATTACGTATATTACATTACTAATTTACTCATCCTGTTCATCCTTTTGTGGTTTTAGTATTCGTCGAATAAATCGGGCGGTTGTAACAGCTCCTAGCAAACCACTAAGTCGCGCGGCTTTGTGCCTCACATTACGACGAAATGCATCAATATCATCAATCACATCAACCGCTTCTTCTCGAACTATTTCCATTATAATATAGATATCACGAATCAACTTAATAGCGTAAACGAGAAAAACCGCTAATAAAATTCCAACCACAATCATTACGACTGTAGTAACGAAAAAGAATATGTCTGCTTGTAGAATTGATTCCATATTTTAACCTTTCGTGTAAACCTCAAACTCTTCTAAGTTTTCCCCTGGACCGACCTCCTGCAGGTTTAGCTCGACATCCTTACCGTTGTAGGTTGCGGAAATACTCGCATCCTCAGAGGCTTCGAACGTCACCTTGAAACGCTGTGTAGAGATCACCTGAGCACACACCTTATCGGGATCATCAACCTCACTGGCGAAATTTATTGACACCTGCTCCGGCAATGACTCAGCGATTGAGACATCATACGTAAGCAGATGACACGGTGTTGGAATCTCAGCCTCTCCAGCCACAATATGTACCCCTTCGTCTTCATTGTACTGGTGAGCCGCGGTTATAAGATTAGGAACAAATCCAGACTCACTTGATGTAGCCACTCCACCAACATCAGCCGGAGAACCGGACTGATCTCCTGTCGTCAAGAAAACACCACCAACCACAATGGCAATAACCGCAACTCCGAGACTAATGAATGCTTTTCTGGACATAATTATATAGACAACTTAGTTGATAAAGCTGTAGCTTAACGACGAATTCCATCTCCGAATCGACGCTGACTGCCGCGTGATTCAGATCGCTTTCGACGAGTCACAAAATCCGTGTAACGACTTTCCAAAGAAGGAATCACGCTCATGTCATCAAGATCCTCCCGACGTCCGATGAGGGAAAAGCGTAACTGAGTGCTGAAAAAGACAGCAATCAACAGTAGTGCCAACAGATAGAAACCAACTGTCAGTGCTGTGTCGGCGACAATTCCAGTCTCAGGAATCTCATTTAGTCCCACAGTCCCGGCAGCGGCTTCTTGATCATCATCACTCGTTGTAGACCCATCACTGTTCAGAATTGTGATGGAGATAGAATCAGTAGTAGTTCCACAATCATTAGTGGCACTGAATTCAACCGTGTGATCACCTACCGCTTGCAGTGAAGGAATACCAGAGATTTGCCCATCACTGTAACTCAACCCAGCCGGCAGTGATGAATCGAGCTGATACGAGACACTGGTGCTAGTAACCACAAAGTAAGAAAAGTTCTCACCAGCAATCCCGAGCACACTATCGCTAGAGGTAATTTCAAAGTTCGGTACTTCACAGTCATTTTCGGCAGATTGCGCGTGCGTAACCTGCGGTGCGACAGCAAAGCTAAGTATGAAAAGTACCCCTAATACAAACGCCGGAATGTTACTAATGTATTTCATGTAAATGAAGCCTATCGGTTAATTGCCTGCATTATATCACGATTCATTGAAAGTCTTCTAAGACGATTGAATTTCTGCTTCTACTACCACCCTGTTTTCACGAGCACCGAAGGTAGTACAGGTTGAAATTGTTAACTTACCATATCCGGATTCAAACGAAACCAATCGATCATCCTCATCAGCAATCTCAGTCGAGGTGACAACGTAAATCTGCTCCTGATCGTCTTCACCTGATACAACAATCTCATCCCCTACCTCCACATCGCTTAAGCCGTTAAAAGCTCGGTACGACTGATTACGAACCACTGGCAGCCGACTGGAGTGGCCAAAGAGAAACATCCGGCGCTCGCCACCAATACCACCAGAGCCTGGGTAGTGCACGACTCCATCCTGCAGCGCGGCATCCAGCGTAGACACCGTAGCTTCAGCCGGAGTCGAGATATCGACATCGATTCCAACCGATTCAATTGCAATATGAGTCGGGCTAGCACCTACGATATCTTCATCAAGATCCTGGGGCGATGGGTTCGGTAGAATCGGTCGTGGCGGTCGCTTGTACGTAAGTCGATGCAGACTCGTTATCTCAGAAATCTGATTCTTTACCTGCTGATTAAACTCACTCACCTCGGTCGGAACCAATCCCAGCGATGATAAGAGAATATGCGTAGAGAAAAAAAGCACCAAGATTAATACGATGGTGCCACGACTCATTCGTTTGTTTTCATCAGCAGTCTTCATGCGGAGTCATTGTAGTATAAAAATCCTACTTGTGCTCGAAGTTACGAACCCTACTGATCCATCTGTCGATACAGACGGCCAGTAAAAAGCAGCACGGCTAATCCAATGATGAGCAGTAAGCCGGGATTATCCTTGAAAAAGTCAATCTGTTGAATCACATCAGCAAATCCCTGCCAGGTTGCCACCAATCCAAACAGACCAAGTGTCGAGAAGAAGAAAGGATGCTTCTCAAAGGCCGTACGCCGATGGCGGCGAAATACCTCGTGAACAGACTCGGGAATATCATGCATCAGATCCGCAACCCGGTGCTCGAGATTATGCAGGTAGTTGTGAGCCTCCTCGTCATAGGCCTCCTCAGGCTCTTTCAGATCGTCAATTAATGATTCATCTTTTTCTTCTGGCATATTTCTTTATGTTTATTCGCTAAAGGATCCCTGGTCAGCCTGGGTGTTATTCTTCAGCCGCTGGATAAACTCCTCGCGGGCCGCCGAGAGATTTGCATCATCACCGCCCCACACATCCAGTACCGGCTGCTGAATTGCCCGGGCAAACGAGAAGGCCAGCTCAAACGGTAGTGGCTCTAGCTTGGCGATTTCATTGAGATGCGCAGTTGCCTCGTCCGGCTCCTGACCACCAGAGAGAAATACCACACCAGCCATCTCCGGAGATACAGCCGACTTCAGAACACGAACCGTCTCCTCGGCAATCACTTTATCCTCGACCTCCTCGCCACTTTCTCTTCCGGGTAGCACCATCGAGGTCTTAATGATGGCCGTCCCACAATCAACGCGGAAGCGATCCATCTGGTAGCAGACCTCCTTCAGCACTGCTTCTGTTACTGCCGCCGAGCGAGCAAAGGAGTGATCACCGGCATAGATAACCTCCGGCTCTACAATCGGTACGTAACCGCGCTCCTGGGCAATCTTGGCGTAGCGGGCCAGAATGACCGCATTGGCGTGAATGGCTTCTGGTGTCGGGATATCCTCACCGATCGTGATCACCGCCCGCCACTTGGTAAAGCCGGCTCCGGAATCGCGGTAGCTTTCCAGCCGATCCCCTAGTCCATCCAGACCTTCTGTCACCACCTCACCATCGAAGCCCGGCAGCGGAACGGTGCCCAGATCAACCTTCACACCCGGAATGATTCCCTTCTCATCAAGCAACTTTGGAAACAGCACGCCCTCGTCACTTTTCTGCTCTAGCGTTTCGGTGTACAGAATCACGCCGGAAAGGTACTCACCAATTCCTTCGGTGTTTAAAAACAGGTTACGATATCGCCGACGATTCTCTTCGGTATTCTCTAGACCAACGGAATCCAGACGCTTTCCGGCGGTGGAGTTGCTTTCATCTGCGGCCAGAATTCCCTTGCCCGGTGTCATCAGCTGCTCGGCAACATCGCACAGTTTGTTGTGATATTCATTCATTGTGCTTTTAGTATACATCACATCCAGACTTCACAGATGTGGATATTTTCTGTCTTCTATCAGATTTTCATGCTACTTACCTCGTTATCCTCGCCGTGCTAAATAACTCAACCGGTTGAGTTATTTAACCTCGTAGTGCACGGAGCGGCCGCTGGTACCGATTTGCTCGATTAGATCCTCGTCTTCAAGCGCATCCAGGTACCGGGTCGCCGTCGCGTGCGAGACATCCAAAAGCGCCTCGACATCATCATTAGTGATGGTGTCCCGGTCTCCTAGGTACGCAACCAGCCGCTCGAGATTATCCTCCTTCCCTGTCTGGCTGCGCTGGATCAATGATCCATCCTCACCGGCGCCACTTATCTGTAAAAATATCAGCGCACCACCAATCCCGACAATTATTCCCATGAAAAAGTAAAGCATAACAGTTTTATTATATCAGTTTAAAAATATATTGATTTTTTCATTCTCCCACACTATTTGAAGTAGACTCTAGCTGATTAAACTGACTTTCATCTAAAAGAAAAGTCTGAGAGATAGTTTGAGAAATCCAGATTGGGACCAGAACCGAAGCTATTAACGCAAATACTGATACTATGATGGCAAATTTAGAAAGTTTCTTAGCTTCTTTAGATACCCTCCTTGTTAATTTTAACTCTTTATAATCAAGATACTTAAAATAAGCATCATAACTAACAATGTATTTATTATCACCAGCCCTATAATTATCCCTACAAGGTAATCCTACCAGCAAAATGGAGTTTCGATATTACTGTTATGTTCAAGAAGCTTCGTCTGTCTTGCATTTAAGTATGCACTATGTAAATACTTTCCGATAATCTTTTTCTTCCACTCGTTAGACTCTTCTTTTAAATTTAAGGATTTAATGATTTCCATATATGTAAATCCTTCAGGATGCCTCATTCCAAATTCTATAGCACGCAGAAAAATATTCTCCTCTATTTTTTCTTCAAGATTACTCATCTTAACTACTTATTACGTCATCCCATTTTTCTTCAAACTTTTCGTTCACGTCCTCGGTATAGAATGGCATGCCGACGAGTCGATAATCTTTGTCTTCGTAAACTGTCTTCAGATCATACTCTTCTTCGATTTCTTTTAAAAATTCTTCCTTCCATTTCTCTCCTTCACGCAGGTGCTCACCTTTCGGCTCAATGAAAAGCTGATAATGCACGTCTTTCTTGCCAGAATCACGTAAAAATAGCACAAAGTCGGGCTCAAGTGGCTTACCGTCAGAAAAGCGATACAGCTGAAACAGCTTCTGATTTCTCAGCAAGTAAATCTCTTCGTACTTTTTCCGTAACTCCTGCTCAGCATCACTGATAAACTGCACCAAAGACTTCTCTTCTGATGTTCCGTAATTTTTGTCGTAGACGTACCAGTCCTTCTCATCAAGATCCATCTGATGAAGCGATTGTGACTCCCGCATTTCCACACCGCGCTGCTGATCACCAGATTCATCCAGCGATATCTTCATTTCCTTATCCTTCACAACCACCTTAATCGCCTTCGGCACAAACTTCTTTGTTCCTTTATACTCAGTAATCTCTTTCTTTACATTATCCAAAACTTGCTTCAACACCCCTTTAGCAATATCAAACTTATCCTGCTGTGAAAGATCTCCATAGATACGCTCCTGTAACCCTTTCACAGAAACTTTAACTGAAGCCAGAAACGTATCACTAGAGATAAATTCTTCCCGGCTTACAAGCTGCGGAAAGCGCTTCTTGAGCGAATGAAAATCAAACCCCTCCAAGCTATCCATGGCCGCTCGGATAACGTGGTCACCTAGATCACTAAGCTTCATCGGTCTGCTGCTAACTTCTCGGACAACCTGATCTTCTTCAAACGCAGTCTGCTCCTGCGTATCTCCACTGTATATACGATATGAATACTCTTCAGCAGAGAAATCAAATTCATCATCGGAAAAAACATCCTCCGGCAGACGTTCACGTTTCTCATTCACCCATAAAATACCCTTCTTCCAGAACGGAGTTTTCTTTATCTCTTCTTTAACTTTTAGAAATACCTCTTTTGAATTATCTGGGATTATTCCTACATCCTTAAGTGCCTGCTTCAGCTCTGAAATATATCTCACATTCGAAGCACTATGATAATGTAACTCCTCTAAAATCCGCAAATCATTATTAATATCTTCATCATATTTACGCCTTCCTCTTTCTTGATCTTTGTCGACTTGAAATGGGTAATAACGAGCCCCCCGACCAATCAGCTGTGCTTCCTGGACTGTAGTTTGTCCAGGAACACCCTCTCTCGCATCACGACTGTCATAAAGTCGAACAATGTCGAAAAGATTCAAAACATCCCAACCTTCATTAAGTGCCTCCACAGCAAAAACTACTCTGATTTCGTTATCTTCATCCTCAAGCGAGTTGATAACTATCTGCTTTTCCCCTTTGTCTTTTTTTGTATCTGAATCTACAGAAATAGCTCTCTCTTCCCCAAACTCAACCTTTAATTCTTTTATCAAGTTTCCTAATGCAACATTTTGTTCATTAAAATAAACAAAAGCTTCTTCAACAACCCCATCTGCCTTATTTCTTATTTCTTGTAAATCCTTGACAGTCAATTTATTCAATTTTTCGTAGAATTTTTTTCTAAACTCAGATGAAACTACTTTAGTCTTAGGATCAGGAGTTGTAGGCGTATTTACATAGTTTGACTTAAACATCACTACCGGCTTAAGTGCAATTCCATGATCTTCCGCTACCTTACGTCTATACTGACTTACGACAATTGCCTGCAATGCTCGCTTAATTGCAGGTAAATCAGTTTGTAGTAACTGAATTTCTTTAGAAAATTTATCGATACGAAACTCCTTAAGAGAGTATCGAAATAATAACTTATCCTCATACTTCTCCGCTACAGATGAATGAGATAAATTGGCGGTTGCAGTAAATTCCAACAAAATATTTTCCTTATTTAAATTAAGTATTTCAATAACAGTACCCTCCCAAGACCTCTCTTCTTTTTCTTCTTTTTTGGTCAACTTAGACTTCGTTAAAGCATCGAGATTATGTGCCTCATCTGCAATTAAAGCTGTTTTACTTCTGCTTAATTCATCAAAAGTTATTTCATTCTCTTTAGGGAAATGACGCCTTCTATGTAAAGAAGATGTTGTAGTAAAGATAATATTGATATCATCCTTATTTACGCCTTCAAAATTATCAACTGATTGAATGTTAATATGCTTGCCATCGATCACGATTTGGTCATTAAAAAGATATTTATTTCCCGCAGAATTCAAGAAATTTTCCTTTGTCTTCTCAATAATATTCCCAAGTCGAGTAAAAAAGATAAAGTTTCGGTAGCCTCGCTTGTAGAGCTGGAGAATATTTGCCGCCATGACGAGCGTCTTTCCCGACCCTGTCGCCATCTCATACAAAAGTTGAGTCGGCTTCTGACGCAGATTTTCGTGATCCATATAGAAATCAAAGCGACCTATCGCCTCCTTCTGATACTTCCGCAGTTCAAAGTCAGACCGGAGATTATCTGCTACCACATCACCAACCCGTGATGTGAAGATATCCGGACCTTCTATATCATGATAGCTATTCAGTTTTTCATTCAATGTTGGCATGGCTACGTATTTAATTTCTTCGATAATTCACTTTAATAATAGGTTTATATCCTGCATTTTGAACCTCTTTTTTCCAATCGACTAATTTCATTAGAAAAATAAGTGACTTAGTATCCGAAATGTTTTCTAGATCTTTCTTTTTATCTAAAACTATCCAAAGGCAAATATTCTTCACTTGCTTTTTTTGACCGTCAATTTCTATTTCATTATCATTGTGTTGTAACAACCTTAATGTATTCATCGATTGATCTACTACATAATTCATCTTTCCAGTTTGACCCACTTTGACAAAGTATATTGTTTCACCTTTGTATAAATCCATCTTTTCAACTGAATACCTATCGCCAATTTGCTCTACAGTAGTGTGAGTGCTTAGATAATCATTATTCTCAAGCATTTCTATGAATTCATCCTCTCCTACTCCTGAAGATATATCATGTTCTGCGCCATACTCTAGGTCGATTTTATCAACTTCACTTTTTAAGGAATCTAAGTAAGACTCATTAAATTTGTACCACCTTCCGTCAACCAAACAATTGCGTTCATCGTCAGAATAATCGAGTAATTCTTTTATGGATTTTGTAAACTGATTTCCAGTATCTTTAAATACTTTCACTTTAATCTTTGAAAAATCACGAGGTATTTCCATATCATTAGATGACACAAAGTCCTGTAAATCTTTTATACTGATGTCACCAGCCTCTGACTCATTAACCTCCTGATAAACTTTATATAATTTATATCTATAATCTGACTGAAAAATAAAATTAACTCCCAAAACAGAGAATTCATCCATAGAAATATCTGCTTCCATGATTTTTTCCGCCAGTTTCTTATCTAGTTCTTCTATTTCACGTTCTTCCGTTATCTTTTGTGCTCTAGGAATGGAAAAAATCGGATCCTTTTTTAGGTCCTTTCTAATATTATCTAAAACTTCAGGAAGTTCTATTAATGTAATATCGAGGCTGAATTTAGCAGAAGTTCCACAATGCACCTTACTTCCATACTTTTCTTCATCATCTGGAATGCCTTTTAAATACCCTATAGACTCTCCACTATCAAACGTAATTATAGACTCAGAAATATAGCTGGTAATAGTCTTGCTTTTGATGCTCTTATAAAACTTTGAGTTTTTCATCTTTATCGACTCCGGATCAAGTATTCTTTCTGCAAAATTCAAACCGAAGTCCGGATCGCAAAACTGCTGTAAATAAAAATATGTTTTACCAAAAGAGACCACATAATACTCATCTTCTTTTTCAGCAACAAGAGCTCCGAATTGGGATTTATTTTTGTAATCCCCCTGATCTTCAAGGAAATCTTCACATAAATCAAGCCACCATACCTCACTGGGATCCGGGTTCTTTGAGATGTAGAAAGTCATGGAATATCCTCCCAGATTGTTATTTTTTTGTTTTTTAAGACCTACTTTAGAAAACTTTTTAAATAAATCCTGTATATTCTCTTCTGAAATTTTGTATATATTAAATGTTGCCATAAAATTCTTTATTTAGATCTTTGTCATCCTCACTGATTTCATATCGTTTATCAGCGATATCGCCATAGTTTACGTAGAGGTGGTTGTTATCAAGCACATCTAGGAGGAACTTTTGCATGTCTTCTTTAAGAAGATCATTGAAGCTTTCAGCTTCCTCATTGATTTTCTCCAGGTCAACCTGCCAGGAGAGAAAGCCGTTCTCCTGGATCTCCTTCCAGATCTTCTTAAGCTCAGATACCTTGGCTGACTTTATCTGCTCGCGATACTCCTGATTCGATTTTGCAAGCTCAGCGAATACAACATCACCGCCACCCTCCCACTGAACATCAGAAGATACACCGCTCTCCTCTCCTTCAATTACATTCTTAAGACGAGATCTCATCTTTTTTATATGGCTACTTAATTGCTCCACCATAATATATTTACGAGACATTTTGTGAGCAACAGCACCAGTTGTTCCAGATCCTGCAAAAAAGTCCATTACAATGTCACCCTCATCGGTAGCCAAATCTATAATTCTTTTTAAAAGCTTTTCTGGCTTTTTCCCAAACCTTAGGTCAACTCCTCCTTCGTTTGCTAGATTATTGATACCGATATCAGTCCATATATCACCAAGTGCTTCGACTGGAGTTTTTTTACCTCTTATAGTTTGCACCTTATCTGCAGCAAATACCACATCCTCTCCCTTATAAACAAAGTAATATGAATCATCTAAATTTGTCACTTTGGAAAACTTATCACTAGGCAAATTTGAATAATCTGCACCTCTATTACGAGCTGTTCGAAATATCTTATCGGCATTATCTAATTTAAACTGATTCACCTGAGACTCATTATTTGAATCTATGTCTGCACGCTTTATTGCTTGATTTAATGTGATTATCTCCCATTTTTCACAGTCTTTTTCATTAAACCCTTTTTTATTAATAAAAGAAGTGTATCTATCAAGCGCATCATCCCAAGATGCAGGGCTGTATTGAGGTGTGATTTGTGGATTATCTGACTTTGAATACATTAGTATATATTCTTTTATTTTAGGAATTTTTTTATCCTTATGAGCCATTTTTACACCACTTAAATAAGACATTTGAACGCAAATATTTGTCTGAAAAGATTTTCTCTGAAACACTTCATCACATAAATTCTTTAAATAACTTTGTTCAATGTCATCTATTTGTATAAATATAAATCCATCATCCGAAAGAAGTTTATCAGCCACATCTAATCTATTCCTCATAAATGTTAGCCAAGTAGAGTGATTAAAGCTATCATTATAAGAGAAGTTGTCTCTATCTGTGTTGTAAGGTGGATCAATATAAATAAGCTTCACCTTGCCCGCAAAACGCTCTTTGAGTGAATGTAGCGCCAGCAGGTTATTGCCCTGGAGAACAAGATTCTCCTCCAGATTACCCTTATCATCTTCCTTCAGCTCCTCAACCTCATGCTCGCCGTCTTTGTCGATTCGCTGCCAGTCTGTGAGTGCCTTTGGTTCGAAAAGGCGGCGGATCTCATCCGGAGCCAGAGTTTCGTTCCAGAAGATTTCATCACGCTTGGCGTCTTCTTTGGTCTGTCCACCTTCAAGCACGCAGTCTTTGTATGGCCAGGAGAGCACAACTTCGTTTGAGCGGGAGATAAAGTCGCCGCGATCATTTGTCAGCCCGATCTTGTTTTTGAAGCTTGTGTAGCTGTCGGGGAGAAAATCCTTGTTGTGTACAAAAGAGGTGAAGGCATCGACATCAAAAATAGTCGTATCACCGATATCTTTAAAGAACCGCTCCTTTGTCGCCTTATTTTTCAAGAGTAGCGTAATTAGATCCTCATCAAGCTTTCGCGCCAGCTCGGCAACCTTATTCTTCAGAAGTTTGTCATCCTCAGACACCAGCCGCTCATCCTGGCGGAGGATATCCTTAATCTCATTCATTGATTGTTTCTGTGATTGCGGCATATTTATTCGCTAAAGGCTTTAAGATAGCGCTTGTACTCGAAGCGACGATCGTAGTTTTTATCTTTGTCTTGTTGCTCTAGTATACCAATATCAACTAATACATCCACAAGCTCGTTGGCAGTTGTTCGTGATAAACCAGTCCAGCTCTCTACTTTTTTTACACTCACGATCGGCAGCTCATACAGCTTGTTTAGCACAGTTGTTGCATTATCAGCCCGGCGACCGAGCGACTCGGCTTTTTCGAGGTCTTCTTTGCGAATTTCATGAATAGTGCGCGCAGTTTTAATAGCATCTTCAGATACTTCGGCAATACCACGCAAGAAAAACCGTAACCATGACACGAAATCACCGTCATTATGATAGCGGTTAATCAAATCAAAATACCCTTCGCGGTGTTTGCGTAGGTATGCTGATAAATACAATACCGGCTTGTCCAAAAGCTCGAGCTGACACAGATAAAATGTAACAAGTAGCCGACCAACCCGCCCGTTGCCGTCAAGAAACGGGTGAATTGTCTCGAACTGAGCATGAGCCAGTGCGGTTTTAACAAGTGGAGAAGTAACATCATCAGCATGGAGAAATTCTTCTAGGTCACTCATGGCATCTCCAATATGGTCAGCTGGAGGCGGTACAAATTTAGCAGTATCAGGTGAGTTACCGCCGATCCAGTTCTGACTGGTGCGAAATCTTCCTGGTGTTTTTCCTTTTCCGTCCTCTGTCCCCTCCATCAAAGTTTTGTGGATTTCTTTTATCAAACGACTTGATAGCGGCAGATCAGACAATTTACCCAACCCCTCATTCATTGCCTGAATGTACTTACTAATGTTCTCGACATCTTTAGGAATATCTCCCTCAACATCAGCATCGACTTTAATAGAGTCGGCCATAGTTGCCATGGTGCCTTCAATCTCAGCAGAATAAGCTGCCTCTTTTCGTACGTACATAAAAATGAAAAAATCAAGATCTGGAAGAACCTGTGTAATGCCGTCTAACTTACCAAGCGAAAAAAATGCGCGGTCATGCAAAGACTGTAAATCTTCATCAAGAGTAGGAAGATTCTTGGGTGGAAACTTTTTAGGTACAAACGCCGTGTACCCTTGGGGTTGTTTGATAAATGTGCCGATATCCATAACATTCAATGTTTACTTGTTAGGATTATAGCACTAAAACCTAACAAGTGCAAAGGGGTTGTTAGGTTTTAATCACGTTACACTCTCCCACTCTGATTCAGATACAATAACGTGATCAACTAACGAAATACCTAAAATTTCCCCGGCTTTTTTGAGCTTTTTAGTTATTTCCTTGTCTTCCTGTGATGGCGTAGTGTCTCCCGACGGATGATTATGCGCCAGGATTATACTGGACGCCCGATCGGTCACCGCATCAGCAAAGACTTCTCGTGGGTGCACCAAGCTTGCATCAAGTGTACCAACAGAGATCGTGCGCTGACTGATAACGCGCCCGGCGCCATCAAGGCTGATGGCTTGTAAGTATTCTCGCTTTTTATTGCGGATATCTGAAAGCAATGGTAAGACATCTTTTGCTTTCTGAATGCGGGTCACGTCCTCGCGCACAAAGCGATTCGCGATTTCTAGCGATGCCAAGATGCGCGATGCACTGGCTGAACCAACGCCTTTTATCTCCAAAAGCGCATCTAATGTAATAGCATCTGTGCCACTTTCTAGTTTTTCTAAAATGGCTTCGGCGATATCTGCCACCAGCGAGCCAGGAACACCGCTACCAACGACAATTTGCAAAAGCTCTGCATCCGACAGTGCTTTTACACCCTTTGCTTCAAGCTTTTCACGAGGGCGATCAACTTTTGGAACATCCTTCATGTTATTTAAATCTTACCATCCACACCACCCGAAACGAAGCGGGGTAATGCGCAAAGCAGCCACCACTCTCCTGCTTGTCTCGGTCGGTCTCACTAATTGGTTGCCTTTTAGCGACTCGAAACAATGTTAATTGTGTCCAGCCTCAACACCTGTCATATTACTCCAATAGATCAAGTGTCAAGCAGTGTGGTCCACCACCCCCTTTAATAAACTCGGAAAGGTCGATCGTCTGTACCCCATACCCTAGCTTCTCGAGGGCTTGCTGAGTAGCTGTAGATACTGATGTAGTAATAATAGTATCATCAACCTCTATAATATTTGCGCCAAAATATTCTGTTTCCGCATCAAGCTCAATAACTGTGCGGCCGTCCCATAATTCAGAAGAACGCCATGTTTCACCCAAATGCAATGCGGGTGGATACACCAACACTCCACCTTGACACAAAAACGATACTGCCATATCTAAATGCAGATACTTGTCATTTGGTAGACGTGCAAATATCACCTCAATCGTGAGACCAGTTTGTTGGCGATAAAATTCAATAAGCCATTGGTATGCCTCCACATTTTCACCTGGTTTGTAGCCCGCCACCAATGTCTGTTCATCTCGCCACATCAAGTTACCGCCCTCTAAATGCATACCTCGAGGTAACTGGTGGATTTCGTAGTCATGTTGCTTGAACCATCGCTGCAACAACTTTGGCTCGCGCATTCCCCGTGGACCAACGCTTCGTAGCAGTAATACTTTTCCAGGAGCATAAACCCAAGCATTGTCACGTGTATACACCATCGCTGAATCTCGAGCAGAAGGTTCGATTTCCTGGACAACACCACCTGCAGCCACAATGGCGCACCGTAAGGTGCGCCATTGTTCCATTGCGAGATCTCGATCTACCGTCTCGTCGATGGTCAGCCAAGCGTTGAAGAGAAAGTGAGCATCAAAGTAATCAGGTGGACATAATAGAAAAGCACGCTGCTCCATATTACGATTACTGAATCGGATCTTGTAGAGATACACCCTTAGTAGACTGTAGCTGCGCATCTAATTCCGGTGTATCTCCTGGTTTTAGCATGCGGGCACGCACGCGACGCAGGGCACGACGAGCGTAGCGACCCTGCACTTTACCTGCTCGGGCACTTATTCGAGCCCGGACACGTCCCAAAACATACCGTGGACTCACTCGACGTCCAAGTCGTGGAACTGCTCTTGCAGACGCCCGAGCACCTGGCATCAACATAAACATACCCATCACACCAGCTACAACTGCTACGCCTATACGCCGCGACAGCAAGCGTACCTTATCCATGAGCGTTGGAGTGGCATCCTGTACCAAACGAGGGTCCATTCCCAAGTTCACAAGTTGTCGAGCATCACCCGATTGCACAGCCTGAAGCTCTGTATCTGTAAGGCCATAACGCTTCTTAACGGCCGCGGCATCATCACGCAACTCTTGTTGTAATGTAGAACTGAAATATAATTTCTTAATAACACGATCAAGTACTTTATTTTGCATAGTAGAATTAAATTACTTATATGTCTTAAGTTTAGCATGTAGTAGCAACACTAAGCAATCCGCTATAATGACTTTTGCAGTTTGATTGGTTGAGAAAAATTACATGACATTATTGAAATATAATTATTTAAACGAAGACAAAATAGTGAAGAACAAGTCAAAGCTAAGATAGCGTCGCAAATAGACGCGTTATTTTTTCTCTCGCAGTCAGCCTTTATTTTCTTGAAGTATTACTACGGGGTCGGAGTTTGGCGGTTCAACTGTAGTAAAAAGATTTTTCTCATGAAAAATAACTACAGGATCGCTGTTTGGCGGTTCAACTGAAACCAGAACCCCGTCACCACCAGCCTGTATGTCAATCCCAACAGGATTTGTAAACTCATGTTCAGGAGAGCTTTCACCCTCACGAAATTCCGGGTCAGCGTGACCATCTCCGTCGTCATCACTATCCTCGTCACGAACAGAGGTCGGCTTATTCGAGCGCGTCGCGTTATAGTCTTGAGCTTGCGTCGCTCCTGGTGGTGAGTTTACTTTAATTATTTCGCCAACTTTTGAGGCCTCGGCCACGGGTATGGTAGAAATTACCAGACCCACAAAAGCGAACGAGACGATACTAAATATTGCTATTTTTCTATACATAATGAAAATTATTAGTTATCCTATTTCTCCGACTATGGTGGGAAACTGTGGAGTGCCACACCCTTCAGCACGGGAACTTTTTAATTGACGGACTTTGAAAGTTCTGCGCCGGCTTTGAACTTAACCACGTTCTTAGCGGCTATTTGAATTTCTTTGCCTGTTTGTGGATTGCGACCGGTGCGTGCAGATCGTTTGCTGATACTGAATGATCCGAAGCCAATGAGTGAGATTCTATCACCCTTTTTGAGCGCTCTCGTTGTTGCGTTAGTAAAACCTTCAAGTGCTTTTTTGGCATCCGCTTTTGAGAGACCTGCTTTACTTGCGATCTCGTCGATAAGTTCAGCTTTGTTCATTCTTTCCTGTATATCATTGTCGTCTCCATCATCCCCGTCGGCATCAACGGGTGATTTAGATGTAGGTTTGTTTGAACGAGACGCGTTATAGCCTTTAGCAGGTGCTACGTTCTCTCCGCTATTAGATGAACCGTCGTCATCAATACCCTTGATGCCGGGGCCGCCTTTAAATTCGTCAATTTTGCCTCGCGTCGCCTCTGTTTCGCTATCACGCCCACCGTGACCAATTTGTGGATTGCGTCCGGTGCGTGCAGATCGTTTGCTGATACTGAATGAACCAAATCCAATCAATGAAATACGATCTCCTTTTTCCAAAATTTCCGTTGTTACGTTAGTAAAACCTTCAAGCGCTTTTTTTGCATCGGCTTTTGAGATCTTTGCGTCACTAGCGATCGCGTCGATAAGTTCAGCTTTGTTCATTCTTTCCGATATATCGTCATCCCCGTCGTCACCTCCACCTGATATCTCCGGAAGTTTCTTTTTAAGAATGCGCATGATTTCGTCGCCGTTAGGAGTATCCTTTTCTGCCTCCACAGCTTGCTTTCCTCTAACAAACTCACCGATTGTTCCGCCGTCATCTCCTCGTTCTTTTTCTTCAGGAGGATTATCAATTGAGCGAGCTTCTGCGCTCATAGGCGTCGTGACGGTTAATACTCCAACAATCACAAGAACAATAGCGAATGTAAAGTAATAAAAATATTTCATAAAAATGTGTTTATATTAGAATGTTTAATAATAGTATAATTATGGCATATATATTTATCTCGCACAATGAATATTCAGTTGTTTTTTAAAGTATCATCTGAAATTAAGAAAATAAATACGCCATTGAGATCAAATATTATTGCCTTCTTCATGAAAGTAGTATATTAAATACCTTTGATATTAAAACTAATCATTGGTATTATACTGAGGATTCTACTGCCGGATCGCCCGGCCTTCGCACAAGGCTTCGGCGGATAAATATCAATAGCTTCGATTTAGAAATATTTTGAAGTCATTGTTTAATCGGCTGTGAACAATTTTGCCGGATCGTCTAATGGTAGGACGCATGGTTCTGGTCCATGTAATCTAGGTTCGAGTCCTAGTCCGGCAACAAATTAAACGAAGTGCGATTTGGTGCCGGAAGCGAGTGCATTTCTGCACTCGCGTCAGGATTCGAAAGCCGCAGTGATGTCTGCGTTTGGCGTAGCCAAGGCGCAGACCACGAGGCGGGGTCGCGGAATTTTCTTGTCAGAGAAAATATCTGTGACCGAGTCCTAGTCCGGCAACAATTCAATACAGCTCTCGCAAACGCTCAAGCTTTACTCAGTATTTGATATACTAAAATACATGAATTTCTCAGAACAATTTGATGGTCCAGATAAGCCAGATGATGACAACGAAAACCATGACAGCTACTTAAGCGCAGAATTTCGGTATTGGGCCTCAGAATTTAAAGATGAGCTTGAGATGCACGGACTGCAGTGGATCCAAAAAGGTGGTGGTGACAGTGATCAATGTCAAGTCAGGATCAAAAAGGAGTCAGGTTTTGGTAGACAATTTACCGGAGAGGGACAAGGTTGGAAGGAGGCGTTTGAAGATGCTATGGATAAGTACCGCAAACATCTGGAAAGTCGACCTAAAACCATCTCAGCCAAAGGTCTTTCCTCTGATGAGATAGAGAGAGTGCAGAAGGGTGGAGAAAAAGAATATAGAAAAATAGCGTACGAAAAAGTACGTGATGCAGCGAAAGTCTCAAAGTTTGGTGAGGTAGAAACAAATTTTTTAAAAATATTTCTTAATGATTTAAAAGAAGAAGATTACGAGATTGCAGAAAAAGTAGACAAAGAACTTAAAAGTAGAAAGTGATAAGCTTACTTTGCTTAAGAAAAGTAAGCAATTCTAGTCTTCACGGTAAAATAATCCTGTAAACCGAATCTCTGCCCATCCTATGTCAATGAACTGATATTATGCTTACTAATGAATAAATCATCTACAATATATTTCTACGGTGGTGGCTATAACTGTCTCTCGAACTTTGCCGCCTATCAAGTTGTGTATGACGATAGAATCTGGATGACGGCCGAGCACGCTTATCAGGCACATAAGTTCAATGACACAGATATTCAGGATGAAATTCAGTCCTGTGCCTCAGCCCATGCTGCCAAACAATTAGCCCATGAATACGGAAACCACGTACGTGAAGACTGGTTTGATATAAATGTTGAAATTATGGAGAACATACTACGCGCAAAGCTTTCTAAGCACCAACACATTCAGCAGAAGTTACGGGTGTCAGCGGAAAAAGAACTAGTTGAAGACTCTGATGATGAGTTCTGGGGTTGTGGTGAAAATAGAAACGGGAAAAATATGCTTGGAAAACTATGGATAAAGTTACGAAATGAGCTACTAAAGACATAGCTACCACCCAGTCATAAACTGCCTTGAATTAAACCTTTGCTATACTGATACGTAGACATCCTTAAATTTAGATAAATGGAAATTCTATACTCATTTTTAATAATCTTCGTAGGCGTCTTTTTTATGATTCAGGCCGGCAAGGTCGTTGTCCGGTCGCTTGGTATCACGGCCCGTTTTCTGCGACTGTCTGAGTATGTCTTATCATTTATTCTCATCGCCCTGGCCACGTCTCTTCCGGAGCTTGCTGTCGGCGTAAACTCAGCGATCCTCGGCATTCCAGAACTTTCGCTTGGAGACATTATCGGAACCAACATAGTAAACTTCAGCTTAATTCTCGGAGTCGTGGCTATAGTCGGAAGCAATGTAGAATTAAAGGACTACGATCACTTCAAGAAAAATAGATTGTTTCTGATGTTGGCTGTACTGGCACCAATGATCCTGATTCTGGACGGTACGCTCTCAAGAATTGACGGAGGAGTACTTATCCTGCTTTTTGTGTGGAATATCATCAGGCTTCTTGATCTAGATGACATACTTCTCGGCAGAAAAGTTCTGCGACCGCATTTAAGTAAATATGTACACGATAGCGTTGCTACATGGAAAGAATTCTTAAAACACCTCTTCTTGCTACTAAGTGGGGCGGCTGTATTAATAACCTCTGCCCTATTTATTGTTAGAGCGGCTGAGGATATATCCATAGCCCTAGGTGTATCTAGCGCGCTAATTGGGGTGCTCGTCATCGCGGTGTGCACAAGTTTGCCTGAGCTCATTGTGGGACTGCGAAGCGTGCGAGCAGACAAAAGCAGCATAACGCTCGGTGACATCCTTGGTTCGGCGACGATTAACTCAACCTTGGTTCTTGGTATTGTGACGCTTATATCACCAATTACGTTACAGAATCAAGCGATTGTCTGGGTGGGGATACTATTTACTATTGCTTCGCTACTTATGATCTTTTATTTTCTCAAAAGCAAACACTCGATATCGCGCAAAGAGGGGTATTTCCTTTTCGGGCTCTACATCCTTTTTGTACTAACGCAGCTCGGTATAAATTTCTATTAGCCTAAATCGATTAAAAAAATCCCTGGGTTACCCAGGGATTTTTTAATTAAGTATCATATTGTGGTAATAATTTTTGATTTAGTTGGATATGCCTTGAAATGATATCAGCACATTTTGGATCTCGTTTATCACGGGCGTAAGCTAATGCTGCTTTATTACCTGCATCATGAATGCTGGCATTGGCACCATGCTTACACAGAAATCTAACGACATCGGTACGATTCTCTTCTGCTGCAAGAATCAGCGCTGTTTTGCCAGTTACAGAAGTTTTTTGATTTAAATAACTCTTGGAATATCCATGCAGCGCTGCTAACTGCTTGACCTTTTCAAGGTTACCACTCCTAGCTGCTTGTAGAAGATTCTGCTCTTTACGGTAATCATGATGACTGAGTCCAACATACTCTGAAGTTGGTTTTGTTTGAGCCATGAGAATAAATTTTGAAGGTTCAAATTTACCATCAATATAAAGTAGAATACCTCTATAAGCAACCAAATATGTTGACAAAACACGGTCGCTTCTCTACTATCGAACCAGAAACCACAACTCAAACCAAAGCTAAATGCCATGGAAGAAACAGCTGTTCATTCACATCCACAGTCTGGTAAAAACTTTTTATCACAAATACAGAAAATAACCGAAGAAGGTAGAAAAAAACGAAAAGATGCCCGAAGGAAAGCCCGAGCGAAACTGTTGAGGAGTTTCTACAGGGAATGCCGGCAAACCGTAGCTCATGAAGTAGAATTAATCGAGAGAAGAATAACGCGGTACGCGCAGGATGGTAAAAATGTCTATTTTAGACCCTTTTCTATCCATCATAAGAAACTGTACGAAAACAGATCATCTATTGATTCAGTTCCCCATCTTTTACTAAGCAAAAACAAAGCAAGAAAAGAGAAGGTTATCTCGAATTATCTTGATCTCGACTTCATTGATTCAAGATACGCATATCTTATGAACAAAAGAGTTTATTACGAAATCGCACTGCACTTCCTCAATAAGAACCTCAGCGTTTATGATGGAACTGCGGAAATTTACCTTGATCCTGACTACGCCCGCAGTCACAACTACAAACTTAATGTAGAAATACACCTCCTGGTCATTCGCTGGTAATATCACTTAACTAAACCCTTAGAAACAGCTGTTTCTAAGGGTTTTAATCTCGTACTACCACCTCGGTTCCTTCTGGTGTCCAGGCATACAACTGCATCGCCTTTTCTGGCGGGAGGTTTACGCACCCGTGCGACCAGTTTCTGCCAAATTTATCATGCCAGTAGGCGCCATGAATCACCGCGCCCTGCTCGGTAAAGTAGAGATTCCACGGCACCCCAGGCAGATCGTAATCATCATCTGTGATGCCCGGAATCGGCCCCTGCATATAGCGGCTGGGCGTACGGTAGAAGACCGTGAAAGTCCCCCGTGGCGTAAGGGCACCAATAACACCGGTCGACACCTCCTCTTCCATATATATATCATCGCCCTCGTAGGCATACAGCTTCTGTTCAGACAAATTAATCACAATACGTTTCGGGCTTGAGGTACTTGATGCCGATTCGGTAAGTGTATTCGGATCAACAGCGCGAACGTACTCAGCCGCTACATACCAGTCCCCGTTCAGCCGTTCGGGATGTCGCAGCCACTCGTCAAAAACAACCTTGTACCACACCAACCCTTCGGCCTGTACCCTATCCTCAACCTTTAGTACCTGACCGTTGCGTAGCTTGTCCTGAATCTCAGCAGCTGTTGAGGGCGCTGCGCGCACATTCAGGCAATCTCCTTCGTAGTAAGGACCGCAGGCATCTGTTACCTCGATATAGGTAGGCAGCTGAGTTTCCTCTTCATCATCTTCTGATTCTTCCGGACTCGTTTCAGTTTCTGTATCACTTGAGGTTAATTGTGCCTCCTCTTCCTCCTGTTGCGCCTGGTCTCGTCGGATATCCGCGAGCTGTTCTTCAGGCATTATGTTCTCTATATCCGACTCCAGCACAACTCGTGATGAAGTGGAAGATTCTTTAATAGTAATGCTCTCCGTATGCTCCCACTGAGCCGTCAAAAGCGTAAATGTAGCTGCCATGGCAACAACAAGCAATACAATCTTTGTGATTAAAGATGATTTCATTTCCTCCATTATACGTGACATATCAGCATTCGCTGCTAATTTTCAAAAATAATTTATCTACTTCGCCGTCCAGCCACCATCCACATACAACACCTCACCCGTAACATATACTGCTTCGTCTGACGCCAGGTAAACAGCGGCATTTGCAATATCATCCACAGCACCAACATGACCAAGGGGCGTAGAAGATTCGACGAAATTACGAAAGTCATCATTTTCGAGCATTTCTCTGGTCATTGCCGTCTTGATAAAGCCCGGCGCAATCGCGTTGACGCGAATTTCATTATCAGCCAGATCCAAGGCACCAGCATGCGTTAGCTGCACAACACCTCCCTTTGAAGCACAGTACGATAGGGCCCCAGCAAATCCTACCTTACCTAAAATTGAGCTCATATTGATGATTGCACCACCTTCCTGCTGCATCGCTTTGGCCGCCTCGCGCATACCGTACATCGTTCCGGATAGGTTAACACCGATAACTCTCTCCCAATTTTCATCTGTTACATCTGCTATCCCTTGTGCATCCCCAACACCAGCATTATTCACCATCACATCAAGCTGACCATACGAATCAATCGTCTGCTGGACTAGGTCACGAACTGCCCCTGAGTCAGACACATCACACTGTACGTACGACGTATTTTCGGATGACATGTCGATACCTTCTGATGGTTCCTCAGCAATATCTGAAAAAACTACCTTAGCACCTTCTTCGAGAAAGCGTTCGCAAATACGCTTCCCAATTCCTGAATTAGAGCCCGTGACAACAGCTACTTTATTTTCTAGTCGCATAATATTTGATATTAAAATTAATTCCCATAATCAGCATACTGATTATCTAGCTACTTTTTTTCAGTCAGCGAAATGATCGCCAGTTCAAGTGGCAGATGACCGAGCGTCTCGGCAGACAGCTTGTTGTGATGCGATAGCAGCGTATGCAGCGTTTTGGCATGTAGGTTAGAATCACCACCAGCATCAGCGGCTTTCTTGATCTTGCTATACAGCTGCTCGCCGACTGACTCCTTTATCCCCTCTCCGAGATCAGGAGCAAAGCGAAGCAGCAGCACCTGCCGTACCGTCTGGATAACTCGCGCAAACAGTCGCGCTGGATCGATATTTTTGTCGGCTGCCTTTTGTAGTGCCGTAAGCGCCGCGGCCGGCTCTCCATCTGCAATTCCATCAAAGACGATCTTCTCGATCAGCCCATTGGCCGGGATACCGGTGATCTCGGCGGCGAGCTCTCCGGAAATGTGCTTCTCTTCTGCGGCGCGCATACACTTCTCTAGCAAGCCAAACGCGTCACGAAAGGATCCATCAGCCGCCTGCGCAATTGTCGTGGCTGCCGCCTCATCAATCGTGTACTTTTCAGCAGCGGCTGTGTCCTGCACAGCTTTGGCAAGTACGGTCATTGATGGCTGCTGGAACTCATGCGTCTCACATCGGCTGATGATCGTCTCTGGAAGCCTGTCCAGCTCGGTGGTAGCCAGAATAAAGATCACAAACTCTGGCGGCTCCTCAAGCGTCTTCAGAAGCGCGTTAAAGGCCGGTGTTGTCAGCATGTGCACCTCGTCGATGATGTAGACCTTGTAATCGGACTCATACGGAAGACTACCGACCGCCTCCTTCAACTCGCGAATGTCGTCAATCCCGCGGTGGCTGGCGGCGTCAATCTCGTAGATATCACGCTCGGTTGTACCGAGCTCCTTGGCGAGAATGCGAGCCACACTGGTCTTGCCAATGCCGCGTCGACCACTGAATAGATATGCGTGGGCCACCTGTCCATCCTTAGCACCGCCTGCCAGCACCTTGGTGATGTGCTCCTGACCGCGAACATCGGAAAATGATTCTGGACGGTAGCGTCTGTAGAGGGCTTGGGTCATAAGTTCATTCTACTACATACTTTAATTATCGAAAATTTTTGCCGACTTGGTCCAGGAATATTGTCATATCAATGACAATATTCGGACATAAATTCGCACAACCGTTCTTTTATCTCACCTTAGTGAGATAAAAGATATCGGGTGCTCATTCAAGTCGTTCGATTAATTAATTGTTTGCGAGATAAGAGATTTAACTCTAGAAGCCGCGAGCACTCGAAAAACTCGATGCACTCGCTTTATCTGCCGGCTTAGTCAAGATAAATTACTCGAATATGACGTCAATTAGCTCCAGGAATTCCTCTGTCCCCATATCACCGTACGTAAAGTGACCTCGATCCTTGAATCTTGTTACTGAAACATTCTTTATTTTTTTCTCTATTATCTTTAGGCTATCTAAGGAGTCAGCATCATCATCCTCAGAAATAAAAATGTGAATCCCGTCTGTTTTACCTACAAGCTCGGGATCGATTTGAAAATCGAAAAAATCATTATCAACTTCACCATCTGGATCAAGCCAAGGTGCCACTAGAACCACCCTTCCAACCTTGGTATTATTTTCACTTAACCAGCGTATCAGAAAGCCACCTCCGCAGCTGTGACCGATAAGTATAGTGTCTTCATCGATATGAAACTGCTCGAAAGTTCGTTTCCAGTCCTCATAAACTGGTTCGTAAGGAGTTGGTAGCTCTATCGCCTGGGCTAGAACATTCTTCAGAATAAGTTGTCGCTGTACCCACGGAAGCCAGTGTGAGTTTGATTGCGCTTCGCGTTCTGGGTCAAAGTAACCTTCCTTTGACGGCATACCGTGTAAAATAATGGCAGTTTTCATACCTAGATTATAGCAAACTTTAATTACTGCTGAGGTAGCGCTCGACAATATCTGCCACCTCTTCACTATCGTCTGCCTCCATCAACTCATCGCGGAGCTCGTTTGATGCCGGCAATCCTGAGGTATACGCCTTGAAGTGCTTACGCATTATGGCGAAGTGCTGATTTGGCAGCAGTTCGTCGAACGTGCGCGCGTGCTCAACCATCACACCAAGCCGATCTTCGGCACTCAAATCATCATAGTTAATATTCGGGTTGAAAAACCACGGATTCCCAAAGGCGCCGCGGCCGACCATAATGCCCTCTACACCCGTTTCCTGGGCTCTATTTTCGCCTTGCTCAAGCGAGGTTATATCACCATTACCGACAATCAGCGTTTCGCTTTCCAGCTGGTCGCGGATCTCAACCACGCGCGCAATCTCGTCCCAGTCATTGGGTACCTTCGACATCTGCTTGCGTGTGCGTCCGTGCATGATCAATACTGCCGGTTTCGCAGATAAAAGCTGCGGGACCCAGTCCTCTATCTGAGACTCGTTGAAGCCCGTGCGGGTCTTGACCGAGACCGGTACCTCTCCCGCCCCTTCCTTGGCGGCCCTAATTAAATCCTGGGCCAACTCAGGGTTGCGTATCAGATCACAGCCGCAGCCGTTGCTGACCACAGTACTCGACGGACAACCCATGTTGATATCAATCCCATCAAAGCCCAGCTCCACACACAGCTTGGCCGCCTGCATCATCCGATCGGGATGTGCAGAGAAAAGCTGCACGACGATTGGTCGCTCATTCTCTTCATAAAAAAGCTGGTGCTTCAGCCGCTCCCAGCCACCCTTCAGCAGACCATCGGCCGAGGTGAACTCGGTCCACAGCACATCTGGCCCACGGAGGTTTCCGTCGGCACTTGCCCGATCATCGCTAGATGATTTAGGGTCTTTATAACGCCCGTGGCGGGCAAACATCTGCCGGAAAGCGATGTCAGTAACATCCTCCATCGGCGCCAGCGCCCAAAAAGGCCGCGGTAAATTTTCCCAGAATCCTAAGTTCACAGTGCTAATACTGTATCATTTTTTACCAATTAGAGTAATAAAAAAGCACCGAATTTTTCGATGCTCTTTTGGATGATCAATTTAACTGTTATTTCTCAATTATGTAGAATTTTAAAATCAACCCTAGGAGGATTATTAAATTCCTCTCGAGGTATGATTTTTTGGAAAAGAGAATCTTCTGTTTCCCACCTAAAAGATAAATCATCTCCATCCGGATCATATGCACTAAATTCAATTTCTCTAGTTATTGTCGTACTGGCACCTGCACTATCCACGACAGTGAGAAAAGTCCTTATTTTGGTTGAATCCAGATTATCTGCAAAATTGAATGATTCAACAGATTTATCTTGAACCATTGGTTCTGTATCTGAATCAGCAATAAAATAATTTATGGCGACTAATGCCCCCAAAATAACTGTGAGTAGTAGCACAGATAGTTTAAGCTTTCTGTTTCGATTATTTCTGGAATTCAGGTTTACTTCAATCATTACGATATGTATTTAGTTGTGAATATTCTATTTTCCGCTTCTGAGTATAATTGTACATATCATACTAACTTTGTCAAATAAATGGCAGGACATGCGTCCGAGAATACTCCTAATATTTGCAGATACTGCTAATATTAGCCATTTATTTGTTTATCTGCACTTCGTTCGGACATAAATACAAGTGTTTATATCACTCACTTCGCTTGATGAGCAGATTTAGCAATCTGCCTCCCGGCGCTCCGTTCGGACATGCAAGTAAACTTGCGTATCACTCACTTCGCTTGGTAGTCAAGTATAAACCTAGAAGATATGTCAAGAGGCTTGTAACGGGCAGATACTGTCAATATTGCTAAAAATGCTAAATAACTCAACCGGATGAGTTATTTAGCTTGAATCAATATCTGATCTTCTTCTTCCTACCTCAAAGGCGGCAATCTATGATTGCCGCCGCTATCTCCACTTACCCGATATAAGGGGGCTTTAGCGTGCCTCGTTCCCGATTTGTAACTTTGTAAAAGTTGCAAATCGCTGATAGTGAAGAGCTAATTCTCTTCTGTCTACCTCTCGGAAGATAATTTGCATGGTTTCGAGCTTTGCGAGAAAAATTATCTGAGAGTGAATGCGATTTCCCGCTGGGAAATCGACATGTGTAAGCAGAAGAGAAATTAGCGATAGAACACCTTGTTTTCAAACCGCAGATCAATATACTCCAGTGAAAATGGTGATATCGGTTGATCCATCCCATTTTCACTCGGCTCTGCAGCTACGAATGACCGACTGTTGATGGCCGACCGTAGGTTCGAAGCAATCTGTGGCAGCTCCTGATACATATTAATTCTAATATCAACCTCACCTCCCTGTTCGGTATCCGTATTTGATGCCGAAACCACCCGCAGCGTGACATCACCGGCAGGCTGGAGATCAACCCGATTTGTCTCTATTTCCATCTCATCAATCGCTCCGATAAATGAGCGAAGAGCGACAAAGCGATGTACCGGCAGTAGCTGCGTGCCGGATCGTGGTGGCTCCATCGTGGTATAGGTCAACAGATCCGTCCCGTCACCATTTGCCTGAGCAAAGATGAAGCCGTTCTCATCGACTAGATAACAGTCTGAGCTTGTACCGGCCGCATTCTGACAGGCCTGCGCCACCGGCTGACGATTCCCTATCGTTATGTCTACACTTTGGAGTCCAGAGAGACTAACATCAACCTCCTTGATCCGTGTTGAAACTGCTCTAATCTGACGAGTAATATCGGCGCGTGGCAACAGAAGGATGTTATCTCTACGCACCGCTCCCAGAAGCCAGGACTGATCGATGGTTGTCGCTGCCAGCTCCAGAATAAGCTCCGCTTCTAGATTCGAGTCAGTCTCAACCTCGACATCAGTAATCTGGACGGCGTTGAGATGTGTCACACCACCCAAAATAGCCAAGATAAATACAGCGAAAACTGCGTACAGCTTCAGCTGACGAATCCGCGCCTCGCGACGCTTCCGGGCATGCTTTTTAGAGCGAATTTTTCTGGCAGCCATGTGTTAGTAGATTACCTTCTTGTTCATGAATGGATGCAGGACCTCTGGGATCGTGATGCTGCCGTCGGCCTGTTGGTTATTCTCCAAAAGCGCCACCAGAACTCGTGGTGTGGCAATGGCCGTTCCGTTCAGAGAATGCACGTAGCGCTTCTCTCCTTCCTCGTCCTGATACTTAATATTAAAGCGTCGGGTCTGAAAATCATGATAGTAGGACATGCTAGCAATCTCTCGATACCGTTCCTCGGACGGGACCCACAGCTCGAGATCGTAGCTTTTTACCTGGCTTTTTTTCAGGTCGCCACCACAAATAATCACCTGTCGGTACGGCAAGCCGAGTGATTGCAAGAACTTTTCAGTCAGCTCGGTGATTTCTTCATGTAGTCGCACCGACTCCTGATGGGTCCCCTCGCACAGCATTAGCTGCTCGAGCTTGTAGAACTCATGAACACGCATCAGCCCCTTGGTGTCCTTGCCGTGGCTACCGGCCTCGCGCCGATAACACGGAGAGAAAGCCAGGTAACGCTTGGGTAGCTCGGACTTATCCAGTACCTCATCAGCATGGTATGCCATCATCGGAATCTCAGCCGTACCGGACAGATAGTCCTCATCCTGGGTCTCATAGAGATCCTCGGCCTCGCTGGGAAGATGACCGGACCCATACAGAAACTGCTTGCGTACAATCGCTGGGGCGATAAAGTTCTCAAAGTTTTTCTCACCGAAAAACCGCCGGGCGTAGTTCCAGATTGCCCAGGACAGCTCGGCACCATCGCCTTTCAGGAAGTAGCCGCGAAAGCCGTGCACCTTGGTGCCACGCTCGAAGTCGGCCATGCCCCGTTCCTTCATTAGCTCGACGTGATCCTTGGGTTGGAAATCAAAGCTTGGCTTCTCTCCCCAGGTTTTCAGCTCCTGGTTATCCTCCTCGCTCTCTCCTTCCGGAACCGACATATCAGGAATATTTGGCACCTGAAGCATCAGCGCCTGCCATTCTTTTTGTACCTCCTTGAGCTTCTCTTCTTTTTCCTGTAGTTTCTCCTTCAGTTTTTGGGACGTCGTGATAAGATCCTGGCGCTTTTCGTCAGTATCAGCTACACCGATCTGGCTAGAAAGCTCGTTTTTCTCGGCGCGTTGTTTGTCGACGGCCGTCTTCAGCTCGCGACGCTTTTCGTCTGTCTCTAGTAAATTATCAATATCAAATTCCGTGCGCTTAATCTCGATCGCCCGCTCTACTAATTCTTTGTTGTCGCGTATGAAGTTTATATCTAACATATGTGCTTTCTATTTTACCAGACATGCTAGCATGAATACACATGAAGACCTTGTACTCACAAGATTTTCCGGAGAAACTGGCAGAAATTTCGGATCCACCAAAGAAGTTATACCTGGCCGGCCGAATTCCACACCGTCGGCGCTACCTGGCAGTGGTTGGATCTCGTAAGTACACAAAGTATGGCAAAGGCATCTGCCAGAAGCTTATGCAGGAGCTGGCTGGTTCTGATATCTGCATCGTCTCGGGACTGGCTCTGGGAATTGACGCCATCGCGCACAAAGCCGCGCTCGAGGCCGGGCTGGATTGCTTGGCGATTCCTGGCTCGGGGCTGGACAAGCGCGTGCTGTATCCGAAGACCAATCGACCACTGGCCGAGAAGATTCTGAAGGCTGGTGGCGGCTTGCTATCTGAGTTCGAGCCGGACTTCAAAGCACGGGCCTGGAGCTTTCCGCAGCGCAATCGCATCATGGCCGGATTAAGTGATGCGGTGCTGGTCATCGAAGCCACGGAAAAATCCGGCACCTTAATTACTGCTCGACTCGCCAGCGAGTACAGCCGCGATGTCTTTACCGTCCCCGGATCCCTAAAATCAGCCTCTACCACCGGGCCGCATATGCTAATTCGCCAGGGTGCTGCCTTGATCCGCAACGGTAGTGATATCCGCAAGGAGCTCGGTCTGGAGCCACTTGGTGAGAATACAGATAAAAGCACTGATCATCTCACAAACGCCGAAAGAGAGATTATGGAGATCCTGTCAGAGCCCCGTAGCAAGGATGACGTTATCACCATGGCAGATCTACCTGCCAACAAAATCAACATCATTCTTTCCCAGATGGAGCTGAAGGGGCTGATTGTCGAGTCTAATGGCCGAATCGAGAAAAAATAACAAGCGTTCGCCACTTTTATTTGAATCCTGTGCAACACTTAGTGTTGCACAGATAGCGAGGAGGTACTCCTGGGGTGCGATAAATAGCTGAGATGAGATGGGTTCGCTTAGATAGCAACCACAGTCTACGGCTGTGGTTTTAATAATGTGTAATGCTTATAAATAAAAAAAGCCCGCCATGATGTGGCGAGCTTTACGATTATATTTTTTAATTCAAGACTCAAGAATTTTGAGCCCTTCTTTTATGATTTTCTCAATGTCTTTTTCGGTGACTATTATACCTCGTCCAAGGTACGATAATTCATCAGACATTATTTTTTTAGATATTTCTCCCCAATGAACATCGCACATTATTTCAATAGCTTTTTCATGAAGGTTATGAATTTTCTCCCGATTCTTCTTATGATAGAAAGAATACAGAGGTTCTGTAAACTTTAGATCTGTTAAACGGCCGGTAAAACCAATTTCGCTAAATGCCACATTAACTGACTTAGCGGTCACCACGCCAACAAGATTGTCTATTTTTTTGCACGTGTATCCATCCAGGAAAAAATGATAAACCTTGAAAATTTTCTGAGACTGGAGGTTGTAAATTTGTCTTGTTGTAAGTATCGGCAAATCTTCAATATCCCACTGTAGAAACGTTGAGGTTTGTGTTCTTGTTTTCATCTGTTTTATTCTTTTTTTAAAAGTTCAGTTCATACCGTGCAGTATTATAGTAAATATATTCCTCTTGTCAATTTAAAAGCCCGCTATCTAGCGGGCTTGATATTTAATTTTTAGTTAATCTCGAAGTAACTTATTTTTGGCAATATCTATAATTGGCCATATTAGCCCTACACCAGGAAGACCAGCAGCTTCGGCCGCGACACACGGGTCAACATTTCCCCACTCGCGCTGCTCAAGTAGCAAGACTTCATTTATATCTAAGCGAGCAGAATGCTGAAGATCATAGAGACGGTAGATCATGGTTGAATCTGCTTCCGAGACTTGGAGTCCGGGTAGATCAAGGCGCTTCAAGCTTGAATCTAGTGCAACCACATCATGCTCAGTAGCACCCGCCGCCAAACAAACGCTAGTTGTTAGTTTCAAACGATAAACATCGCGAACCCGTTCTACGCTTCCTCGACTTTCCAAAATCTGCCGCACCATAGGTGGAATATCCAGTACTTCGATGGGTGCATTAAGTGGATTTTCGAGCAATCCTTTTGTGCTCACACCAAGTTGCTCACAGGCAGTTTGTATCGTAGCTAGCTTATTCCTAATACTATCTTGTCTGATTTTCGTCTCTCGCAACTGCAATCGAGACTTTTTGGTTCTCATTCCAGTTATGAAAATAAGAACTTGGTCCTTTTCTGAAAGCAGCGGTAGTAGGTTTCTAACATCGTCCGGGGTAATCTTATGGGTTCCTGTACTCATCTGTTCTCCTTTTTTGTGAAAGATTATAGCTACTATTAGTATGCAATTTCTAATGTTTTCTAGCAAGCCCCTAAATTGCAAATTCTTGCGTAATAAAGATTTGTACGCTATTCTCGCAATTGTATGAAATTAGCTATTGTAGAGTCGCCATCAAAGGCCAAGACAATTAAAAAGTATCTCGGAGACGACTACGAGGTCGAGGCGTCCGTCGGTCACGTGCGTGATTTACCGAAGTCTGCCAAGAACGCGATTGATATCGAGGCCGGCTTTGTTCCTAACTACGAAATCCCGGAAAAGAAGAAGAAGGTTGTCGAGAAACTCAAAAAGATGTATAAGAAGGCCGATGAAGTCATCCTTGCCACTGACCCCGATCGTGAGGGTGAGGCCATCGCCTGGCATGTTGGTGAGGTGCTTGGGCTTGATTACGACTCGCCTAACGTAAAGCGCATTACCTTCAACGAGATTACAAAAGAGGCCGTCCAGGAGGCGCTTAAAAACGCCCGCAAGATCGACACCGACCTACGGCATGCTCAGGAGGCCCGCCGGGTACTGGACCGCATCTTCGGCTACGACCTATCTGAGCTGATCTGGAAGAAGGTTCGTTACGGACTGTCGGCTGGTCGGGTACAGTCCCCTGCCCTGCGGATTATTATGGAGCGCGAGCGAGAAATTCGTGCCTTTGATCCGGAGGACTACTGGGTTATCTCGGCTGACCTACTTGCAAACAAAGATGATCTGACGGTCGTGTGCGTGGATGAACCCCGTGATGAAGACCGGGTAAAGGAGATTCTAAAGGCCGGAAAAGCCCATAATTGGATCGTGGCTGATGTAGAGGAAAGCAACCGCAAGCGTAATCCTCGACCACCCTTCAAGACCTCTACCCTACAGCGAGCCGGCTCGACCCGACTTAACTTCTCGCCATCCCGAACCATGCGGGCCGCACAGATTCTTTACGAAAAGGGTCACATTACGTACATGCGAACCGACTCGACTACGCTGAGCTCCAACGCACAGAAACAGATTGTCGCCTTCCTTTCAGACAAGTACGACAAAAAGTACCAAAATCCACAGCAGTACAAGACAAAGGATAAGTCGGCTCAGGAGGCGCATGAGGCCATTCGTCCAACCACCATTGCCAAGCAGACGGTTGGTGGTGACAAGGATGCCAAAGAGCTATATGACCTTATTTGGAAGCGGGCAGTTGCCAGTCAGATGGCTCCGGCAAAGCTCAAGCGCACAAAGATCGTGGCCCACATCCTGGACAATGGTGACAAAACTACACTACCGGCATTCACCGTTACCGGCACACGCACCATCTTTGACGGATGGTTTGCGGTTCATCCTGGGGCGCGTGGTGACGATGTAGAGCTCCCGGATGTTTCCAAGGGTGATGAACTAGAGCTAAAGGACATCACTTCCGAAGCCAAGGAAACCCAGCCGCCAAATCGCTACACAGAGGCCGGACTTATCAAAGAGCTTGAGGATCGTGGTATCGGCCGCCCGAGCACGTACGCGACAATTATTGATACGTTAGAGAATCGACGGTATATAAATAAAGAAGGACGAACGCTGTATCCAACCGATACTGGTGATGTTGTTAGCTCCTTTCTAGAAGAGCACTTCGAGAAATATGTTAGCGACACCTTCACGGCCGAGCTTGAAGACAAGCTAGACCACATCGCCGCTGGTGAGGCCGAGTACAAGAAAATTCTCACTGACTTTTACGGCCCCTTTGAAAAGCAGCTGGAAAGCAAAAAAGATATAGATAAAATTACCACTCTTGGCCCGGCGCCAAATGGAGACAAATGCCCAGAATGCGAAAGTGATATGGTTATCAAGCTCGGTCGGGCCGGAAAATTCCTTTCCTGCTCTAAGTTCCCTGATTGTGAAGGTGCTCGCACCATGGACGGTGAATCACTGGCTGATACGCCGATTGGCATCCACCCTGATGAGGACAAGAACATTTACGTAAAGAGCGGTCCGTATGGTCCGTACATTCAGCTCGGTGAGGATGATGAAAAAGGTAAAGGCAAGCCAAAGCGCGTCAGCATTCCGGACGACCAGGATCCAAAGGAGGTAGACATGGAGAAAGCGCTGAAGTACCTGGAGATTCCGCGTGATCTAGGAGAGCATCCAGAAACCGGTGAAAAGATTGTTGCCAGCATCGGTCCCTACGGCCCGTATGTTAAGCACGGAAAGAAGTTTCAGTCACTGAAAAAGTTCGAGCAGTACAACGTGTACGAAATCACCCTTGATGAGGCCGTAAAAGTCATCGCCGAAGGTAAGAAGAAGTCAAAGAAAAGCAAGAACCCTTCTTCGGGCAAGGGAAAGAAAGGAAGTAAAGGAAAGAATAGTAAGTCCAAGAAAGGTAAGAAAAATTAATTCCCACACTTTACCTAAACTCAAAAGCAACGTACACTTATATACTATGAATAAGTCACTTGAAAATGTTGCTGATCCCAGCAGTATCATACGCCACATCTGGTCTCCCTCAGAGGAAGATACGAGACTTATCCGTAAAGCCTACGATATGGCGGTGGAGGCACACAATGATCAAGGTCGACACTCCGGCCGACCGTACGTTCACCACGTGATTGAAACAGCTATTATTCTGGCCGATCTTGGCATGGACACAAAATCTATCGTCGCCGGCCTACTGCACGACACCATCGAGGACGGTCATCTGACTGCCGGGGAAGTCGAGGATGCTTTTGATGAAGAGGTCTTATTTTTAGTACAAGGAGTCACCAAGCTTGGGCACGTTCGCTACCAAGGCCTCGAGCGACACACCGAAAGTCTACGCAAGCTTTTTGTGGCCACCTCTCAGGATGTTCGTGTTCTGATCATTAAGCTGGCTGACCGCCTGCACAACATGCGAACACTGCAGCATATCCCGGAACGTAAACAGGAACGCATCGCCACTGAAACACTAGAGGTATATGCCCCAATTGCTCAGCGACTCGGAATTGGTAAAATTTATAAAGAGCTCCAGGATCTAGCCTTTCCCTTTGTGGCTCCTGAGGAGTACGAAAAAGTTAAGAAGCTATCGGATGAAAAGTATGACCAGGCAGTAACTACAATTAAACGCCTACGAAAGAAGCTGATTGTCGAGCTTGATAAGGATGAGCAGCTGAAGGACACAACAGTCGACTACCGACTCAAGCACCTGTACAGTCTGTATCAAAAACTGAAACGAAAGGATATGGATATTGATCGCATCTACGACATTGTTGCTCTGCGCATCATTGTTAATAGCGCAGAGGAGTGCTATCGCGTTTTAGGTATCGTTCACGGCATCTGGCGACCACGCCCGGATCGAATGAAGGATTACATTGCCAGCCCGAAGCCAAACGGCTATCAGAGCCTACACACCACCATATTCACCGGTGATGGAAGTATGGCTGAAATTCAGATTCGTACAAGGAAGATGCATCACGAAGCCGAGTACGGTGTGGCTAGTCATGTGCGTTACAAAGACAAGGATGAGGATGGTAGTAAACTCAAGTGGTTTGAAAAGTTTATTTCTAATATTCGCTCTTCCGGCATCTCGGAAGATAGAGCCATTGATAATGTCCCGAACTGGATAAAGGAAATGGCCACAGAGCAGGAAGATACGACCGACCCAACCGAGTTCATGAAGAATCTACAAACAGACTTTTTCGAGGACCGTATTTTTGTATTTAGCCCAAAAGGTGACGTAATCGATCTCCCGGTTGGATCCGGACCGATCGATTTTGCGTATCATATACACTCTCAGCTTGGAGACCATATCTCAGGCGCCCGTATCAACCAGAAATTCTCCTCACTTGATACCGAGCTGCACAGTGGTGATGTAGTAGAAATTATCACCGATAAATCAAACCATCCAAAGCGAAAGTGGCTGGATTACACCCGAACCACCCTTGCCCAGGGTCGAATCAAACGAGCAATTCGCCAGCAAAACGAAGATAATTAGAGATCTTAGATCGAGAAGTTAGATACGGCATAAATCTCCTCTTCATCCTCGTCGGCTTCAGAAGTTTCCTGCTCATCAAGATGAGTTTCTTTTTCTCTATTTTCGACATCTTCTTCATTTGCAGATGCTTCGGTTGTAATTTCTGATGTGTCGGTTTCCTGTTCGACTGAAGGTTCCTTAGTGTAGTCGCTTTGCTGCTCGCTCATGCTGTCTTCTGATGACTGGATTTCTTGTGGCTGCTCGGCGATTCTTTTATCCGATTGATTCTGTGTAGCATCGATGGTTCTTTTGTCTGTATTACTGCTAGCTGATTCGTTATTGTTATTTACCATCTCAGATTCAGCCCCTTCAGAAACTGCATCGTTTGCGACTGTAGTGTGTGAGGTTGATTCTTCATTCACCTGCTCTGTCACATCATTATCACCGGTTTCTGCAGCGTGCTGCTGGCGAGCAGCGGCAATCATAGTTCCGAGTGTTTCGGCAATAGTTTTTCCTTCTGACTCACTCTCCATTATCTCTTCGGAGTTACTACTTTCTCCAGTCTCCTCATCCTCATTCATATTTTCAACGTACTGCTCCATCATGTCGCCTACCTCCATATCACCTCCTGCCTGTACCAGCTTGATAATATTTTCTAAATCCTCTTCGGAGAAGAAGTCAATCACCAGCTTACCGCCGACATCGCGCTCCTCAATCTTGACGCGAGTACCGAACGTATCCGACAACCGGTCCTCGAGCTGTTTGGTTTTTGGTGTAATTTTATTCTTCTTTTTTCGTACCTTGTCCTGTGCATCTCGACGAGCAATTGATTCGGCCTCGCGGACGGTGAGGCCTTTGTGTATCACCTCTTTAAAAAGAGTCTCCTGCTCCTGTGGTTTGTCTCGAAGCATCATGATCGGACGGGCGTGACCTTCGGTCATCTGGCCGTTAATAACTGCCTGCTTTATATCCTCTGGAAGCTTGAGAAGTCGCATGCTGTTGGAGACATACTCGCGACTTTTTCCGATTTTTTTGGCTATTTCTTTATGTGTAAAATCAAACTCGTTAGCCAGTTGATCAAAGGCTTCGGCTCGCTCGATTGGGTTTAGATCCTCTCGCTGCAGGTTCTCAATAATTGCCAGCTCTAGCTTGACCTGGGCATTTTCTTCACCACTGCGGATAATGACCGGAACTTGAGACAGGTTCGCCAACTGTGAGGCGCGGTGGCGGCGCTCACCAGCAATCAGCTCGTACTCTACCTTTAGTCCCCCGTCCTCTTTGACATGCTCTTTACGGGTAACGGTAAGTGGCTGCAGAATTCCGTACTGGCGAATTGACTCGGCCAGATCACGAAGGCGTTCTTCGTTAAAGTCGCGTCGTGGTTGGTATGGATTGGGTTTGATTTTCTCTACCTCAACCCAAAAAATTGCGTCGTTTTGAAATTTAGATGACATTGTGGCTGTGGGTTACACCTCACTTGTTCCTCTGCATTTTAACACAAGGATGATTTCTTAATATGTTGATAAATATGCCCTGTTCGCGTAATCTAAAGACGTTAGCTGGGATGGCGGCCCCGTACGGGATAACCTGGCTTCGCCAGAACCACATTACGGGGTAAAAACTGGTAGATTGCTTTAACAATATAATTAAATAAGCCGGGATGATGGAATTGGTAGACATGCAGCACTCAAAATGCTGTGAGCTTACGCTCGTGAGAGTTCAAATCTCTCTCCCGGCACATCGGGACTAATGCAAATTTATTTGCATTAGTTGAGATTTGAAAGGCACAGTGATGTTTCTGTTTGAGCGTAGTGAAAGGCAGAAACCACGAGCCGGGGTCGAGAAAAATTTGCGTCAGAAAATTTATTCGTGACCAAATCTCTCTCCCGGCACACTGGGCGAGTGGCGGAACTGGTAGACGCGCACGGTTCAGGGCCGTGTGAGCTCACGCTCATGGGAGTTCGACTCTCCCCTCGCCCACAATAATGTAAGATCTTATATTTAGGATACGTAATTTGGCTCGCGTTCCAAAACGATACCAAACATATCTTCCACTCTCTTCTTTATCTCTCCCTGAACAGACAGGAGCTCTGTCGTTGTACCTCCACCATCATGAATCAGCACCAAGGCATTGTCGGCTGAGGTGCGGAAATTACCGAAGGACTTCCCTTTCAGACCTGCCTTCTCTATCAACCAGCCAGCCGGGATCTTGACCTGACCATCTTTGAGATCAAAGCGAACGAGGTCTGGAAATTTATCTTCCAGCTCATCAGCCTGACTTCGATCGATGACGGGATTGGTAAAGAAGGACCCAGCATTGGGTGTCGTCTCTACATTCGGAAGACGGCTTGATCGCACCGCGACAATTGCGTCTCTGATTTCTGTTAGATCAGGATTTTCAATACGATTCTTCTCAAGATACGCCTGCAGCGAACCGTAGTCAGGAGCTGACGGAGATTGATCCACCTGAAGCCGAAGCTTAAGCTCGGTAATGAAAAATCGGGCAAACTGGCGCTTGAAAAGACTGTTTCGATAGGAAAAATCACAATCACTAGGCGTAAATTCACGAAACTCACCATGCTCTTTATCCCAGGCCGTGAGTGAAACAAACGTATCGGCCAGCTGGGCTCCATAAGCACCAATATTCTGGACCGGTGCGGCACCAACCGTGCCCGGGATACCCGAAAGCGCCTCGATACCGCTAAAACCACCGGCAACTGCTTGCTTTACCAACTCATCCCAGCTTTCACCAGCCGCTGCAGTTACGATAACCTCATCTCCGATCTCTTCAAAGGAGATACCACACAACTGATTTCTCACAACAAGTTTATCAATGACGCCATCGGCAAAAATTGTATTGGAACCGCCGCCGAGCATAAACACCTCAACCTCACACTCCTTAGCAAATCTAAAGACATTGGAGACATCGGATGTCTCCGTAAGCGTAGCGAAGTATCGGGCCGATCCGCCAAGCTTGAGCGTGGTGTGTGGAGCCAGCGGAATGTTTTCCCTAATCTGCATAAAATATTGATTTAATTATCAACAGTTACCCTTTGGGTAGTATATCAAATATGATATAACGTGTGCATGAATACACAAACCGGACAGGAAAAAATCGGACAGTTTATTAAGGATCTTCGTCTGCGCAAGCAGCTAACGCAGACCGAGTTTGCCAAAGCACTTGAGACATCGCAAAGTGCCGTCGCCCGCATTGAAAGCGGTAACCAGAACTTGACCACTTCCCTGCTGGAGAAGATCAGTGATGCACTTAATCACAAGATCGTCTCGCTGTCGGACAACACGCTGGACTTTCGCATTACCGGCGGCAAGAAGCTTTCTGGAAGCATTCAGACCAACACCTCCAAGAACGGCTCTGTTGCACTACTGTGTGCGTCGCTCCTGAATAAAGGCACCACTACACTGCACGGCATCGCCCGGATCGAAGAGGTTTACCGGGTTATTGAGATCCTTCAGAGCATAGATATCGATGTAAAGTGGACGGATGATAATATCCTCAGAATTTCCCCACCCAAAGAGTTTGCTATGGATGAGCTGGATATCGAAGCTGCTCGCCGCGTGCGTTCATCGCTCATGATGATTGGCCCGCTCTCACACGCCCTAGATACTTTTAATCTTCCCCATGCTGGTGGGTGCAAGATGGGTGAGCGCACCATTGCTGCCCACAAGCACGTCTTCGAGTCGCTAGGACTCGCCATCAGTACCAATGAAGATGACTACGAGATAACCCACACCCAGGAGGATCCAGTAGATGAAGTTATTATGTACGAGGCCAGCGATACCGCCACCATCAACGCCCTTCTGCGGGCTGCACGTCTCGAAAGAAAAACGAAGATTAGCTTCTGCACCCCTAACTATCAAGTACAGGATATCTGCTTCTTTCTGGAGAAGCTGGGCGTAGAGATAGATGGTATTGGCACCTCTACTCTTATCGTTCATGGCGTGAGTGATATTGACACAGATGTGGTTCACGAGAATAGTGAGGATCCGATAGAGTCGATGATGTTTATCTCTGCTGCACTGGTTACTAACTCTGAACTAGAGATTACTCGCTGCCCAATCGACTTTCTGAAACTTGAGCTTCTTAAACTGGAAAAGATGGGCGCGGAGATTGAGCAATCCGATGAATACACCAGCACAAACGGACGTACAAAGCTGGTTGACCTGACCGTTCACCCATCTGAGCTGAAGGCATTGGACGTAAAGATTCACGCTCTGCCCTACCCCGGGATTAATGCCGACAATCTGCCTTTCTTTGTACCGATTGCTACCCAGGCCGAAGGAACCACAAAAATTAACGACTGGATGTGGGAGAACCGAGCCATCTACTTCACCGAGCTCAATCGCTTCGGAGCTGATATTGAGCTGGCTGATCCACACCGCGTCTACATCAATGGGCCAACCGAGTTTCGGGCCAGTCAGGTTGTCTGTCCGCCAGCGCTACGACCATCGGTCATTATTCTGATTGCAATGCTGGCGGCAGAAGGTACCTCTGTGCTGCGTAATGTTTACTCTATCCAGCGCGGCTACGAAAACATCGCCGAGCGTCTGAATGATATCGGTGCTGATATTGAGATAATGCACAATATTTAAAATCATCAAGTATCGACTTCTAACCATAATTTGACAAATATGCATAAATAACTATAATATCGTAAGATAAAATCACAAAAAAATGAGGATATAAATGTCAAAAAATCTTGTTCTTTTTGCAGGTGCAGTACTATTATCACTATTGGCAGCTTGGGGTGCGTATGAATTTTACGACAGCTCGAACTACACGATCATTATTTCCGTGGCATTATTCTTTCTTGTGGGTATATGGAAATGCCTGCTGTCTTACTTTCCACGAAGGCGAGACATAAAGGAGACATGCACAGAAATAATGCAGCTTATAGTATATGCCAGCGTATTAATAATTATGCTACTTATACTTATTACATGGCTTCAAGAAGACATGTACTCAACTGCGAGTGACTGGTTTCGAATTAAAGAAGCCATATCTCAAACCGGAATAAAACTAGTTCTCTTCCTCTTTGGCTGCGGTACTTCATTTGTAATTGGTTACTCAATTACCGCTAAAATAAGACGTAAACTATCTATTTAACCAACAGTGTAAAGCCATCACGTATAATACACGTGATGGCTTTAATTTTACACAAAGCACTCCATGAATAAACTACTTACAATCTGTGGCCCCACCGCTGTCGGAAAGAGTTCGCTAGCAGTTGATGTAGCTCAGGAATTCGACGGTGAGGTTATTTCCGCCGATAGTCGCCAGGTGTATCGAGATCTAGATATTGCTACCGGGAAAATTACCGCCGAAGAGATGCAGGGTGTTCCCCACCATCTACTTGATGTTGCTGATCCGCAGGAAGATTTTTCTGTAGCTGATTTTAAGGAGCTGGCTGATAAAGCCGTGTCTGAAATTCATAGCCGTAGTAAACTACCGATACTATGCGGCGGAACTGGATTTTACATCCAGGCAATCGTTGATGACCTGGTGTTACCAGATGTAGAGCCAGATCGGACATTGCGAGAGAGACTTTCAAAAAGAAGCACCGATGACCTTTTCTCCGAGTTACAGCAAAAGGATCCACGCCGAGCGGACGAAATTGATCCCGATAATCCACACCGACTCATTCGTGCGCTGGAGATTGTTGCCGAAATAGGCGAAGTACCGAAGTTAGATAAAAAAGAGCGCTTCGACACCTTCCAGATAGGACTGGATCTACCTGACCAAGAACTCAAACATCGTATTATAAGACGAACAAAAGAGCGATTTGAAAGCGGCATGATTCAAGAGGCTGAGGATTTATACAGAAATGGATTATCACTAGAACGAATGCGCGAGCTTGGGCTTGAGTACGGACATTTGGCCGATTTTATTGACGGAAAGATAGATAAAGAGGCTGTATTTAAAAATATTGTTCAGAGTGACTGGCAGTACGCTCGCCGCCAGCGTACGTGGTTTTATAAAGATGATCGAATCAACTGGTTTAATCCGCTCGAAGAGCGTGGAGATATTGAAAAAAGAGTAGAGGCCTTTCTGGAGCTGAAAAAGTAAGTACCTACTGTCTGTTAGCAGTAGGTACTAGATATGCGTTTTAAGATTTAGGAAATATTTTTTTATACTTCCCGTTAATATACTGGTAAGCATGTGCATGAACATCTTCTTCTCCTCTTTCTTTTTCATTAGCTATTTTTAAGGCTGACTGCTTGGACGAAATATTACGAAGTATTGTGCGACGACCATCTTTACTACGAACAATACTAACGTAAAATTCACCATGCTGTGGATCTTTCTGCGTCGTCGTGCTGGTTTTTTTAAATACTGCTTTTGACTTTACCATTATAATTCTCCTCCTTGCGGAATTTTGATTGTTAAGGTGCTAGTGTATTTCTAGTATAGCAGAGTTAAAAATGCACACGTAATAACTTATAAAACATTCTCGCCGTCGCGATCTTGGCGGGTTTTACCCGCAGAAGTCCCGCTAAAGCGAGACGAAGGCGGGCCCCTGCCGTCGCATAACCCATTCTTTGCGTAAAGCTACGAAGGGCAAAGAGCTATGGCAGGCACGGCACAGGGAAAATATTTGGTCACCAGTCATAAAAAGTGCCTGTTCATGAAAGCTCTTCCAGAACCAGACTTTAAATATTTTTCAAAATCAAAAGCCTTGTATTTTTCCTTGAAAGAAATATACATAACTAGGTCAATCGGAAGACGGTCAGATGTTGCGGGTACATGACCATTCCTATGTCTGTGAAGACGTTCTTTCAAATCAGATGTGCAGCCGATATATGGTTTACCATCAGCACAACTGAGAATGTATACATCGTAATTCATGACTAGGTTCTCGCCGTCGCGATCTTGGCGGGTTTTACCCGCAGAAGCTCGCTATGGCGAGCGAAGGCGGGCCCACAGGGATTTGAACCCCGAACTGAGGTTTTGGAGACCTCTGTTTTGCCAATTGAAACTATGGACCCTAAATTAAAATCAAAGATTTTAATTGGGCGATCATCCCGACCTTAAGTCGGGATGATTTAGCCCAGCACCTTTGTTAGTATAGCAAATTATCCAGCGGATGCAGCTTTTCTTCGATACATTCGATGCTCACGAACATGCATTACAACATCGGCAGCCGTCTTCATGATCAGAAATAGTAGTAACATATTTCCAGCAAAGGAACCAAATATAATAATAAAGTGCATCGGAAGAATTCTGATATACGGATAAAACGCTACTTTACCAATATTCTGACCATGTGTTTCCTTTTTGTGATTATAAACATATGAAAATAAGTGACTAAAGAAGAATACTGCAACTACAACCAGAATAAGACCAAAATCGGGAGACTGAATTGTGCTACTAGCTGAAGATATAAATCCCTCTCTTCGTGAAAAAGTAAATCCTCCAGCTAAGCTGCTCTGAAAACTACTTACGAGGAGAAAAAGTCCGTAAAATGTGTGAAAGAAACCGTAGTGAAAAAGAAAGAAAAAAGCAGTAAAATACCGCGTAAAGTTAGTTGGTTCAACCTCTTTTCCGTTTATCCTGAAGCCCTCTGTAGAAAAATTCTTCAACTGAAGAATACGGACAAAGTTAAACAGGCCAATAATCACACTCTGAAACCAGTAAATCCACAGTATCGTCGAGAGCGCCCAACCACCAGCAACTGCCAGGTAAATCGTAATCACGTTGGACGCCAGAAGCATCCACATTGAGTAATCTGCCAATATACTGTAGCGATTGCTTTTCATACAATGTATATCTTCCATTATATCAAAAAGCCCGACCTAGAGGCCGGGTTCTTCTTCGTAATGTGCGCCGGGCAGGATTCGAACCTGCGTAGGCTGTGCCACTGGATTTACAGTCCAGCCCGTTTAACCACTTCGGTACCGACGCTAATTTTACTTATATTCACTAATCCACTTTTTGAGCAAAGTGAGCAACTTTTTGTCGTGATAACGGACGTGAATTAACCCATGAGGCATTCTGTCAATCTTTTCGATATCATAATCCTCACGAACATAAGGTTTTATGAATTGCTCTAAATCCACATCTGTTTTTTGTGACCAAAACCTCTTTAATTTACCTACATCATGATTTGCATAGCAATAAAGCAGAATTCGTAACTTAGACTCGTCAATACCACAAATTGTCCGAAGAAAATCTAAGAACAAACATATCATCGCTACATCGCTATTTGCAAAATCAACAGTTCTTCCTTTTTTATACTTTGCTCCTTCGGCCCAGTATAGCATTATTCCGGCGACTTTCAATTTTTCTTCAGCAGTTGATAGTTGATCTTTCAGAATAAAAGAAGAGTCCCTGCTATCAAATCTTACCCTATTGGCCTGAGACGCATTTCGACGTTCAAGTCCATTTTTACGCATGAAGTAACAGACAGCATCTAGACTGACTCCAAAATTATCAGCAATTTCTTGCATGCTAAGTGATTCATCATAATACAGCTTCCTAACATCAGAGACTCTTGAGTCTGAAATACTTGCCATGCATATACATGTTATATTAAACACATATACAAAACAAATGAAGTAGTACTTTGGACAATTTTAGTTTGAAACGAGCGGGGTATGAATTGAAAACTGAGAATAAACTTGCATATGGTCAAAGAAGGACGAAGTGTTTATGTGAAGGTCCTGCCCGTCTCACAACAAAAAACACCGCGTCATTGACGCAGTGTTTTTTTTGACTTTCTAGTTTAGACTTTCAACTTTCACACACCCGCCGGCTCTAGCTCTGAGGGATCAGTGATAACCTCATCAAAAACCTGCTCTTCACCCTTCTTGGTTACATCAAGATTAATCTCTCCGTCTCGCATATTGATTGATATCTTTCCGCCCTCAAACACGCCACGATCAACCATCAAATTCGCAATCGGTGTCAATACTTCCTGCTGGATGACTCGCTTTAGCGGACGAGCTCCATACTGCGGGTTGTACCCCTTCTTGGCCAAATAATCATAAACCGGCTCGGTAATATCAAGCGTGAGATCTTTTTTCTCTAGGCGTTTCAGCACGCGCTCCATCTGAATAGTGACAATTTCGCGCACCGCCTCCTCTGACAGAACATTAAAAATAATGATGTCATCGAGTCGGTTCAGGAACTCTGGGCGAAACTCTTCTTTTAGCTCATCACGCACTTTATCCTTGGCCTGCTCGTACTCGTCCATGGTTTCACCATGAGAGAAGCCGAGCGTCTTCATCTTATCAATATGTTGTGCCCCAACATTAGAAGTCAAAACAATAATAGTATTTTTAAAGTTTACCTTGCGACCCTTGGAGTCGGTAAGATGTCCGTTGTCCAGGACCTGCAAAAGGATGTTAAAAACATCTGGATGTGCCTTCTCTATCTCATCAAACAATACGACTGAGTACGGACGGTGCCGCACCTTCTCGGTGAGATTTCCCGACTCTTCGTGTCCAACGTATCCAGCTGGTGCACCAACCATTTTTGATACCGAGTGGCGTTCCATGTACTCGGACATATCCACGCGAATCAACGCCTCTTCGTCCGCAAACATGAACTCGGCCAGACTCTTGGTAAGCTCGGTCTTTCCGACACCAGTTGGGCCAAGAAAGATGAAGGATCCAATCGGCTTGTCTGGATCGGCAATTCCGACCCGGGACCGCTTCACTGCATCCGAAATCTTCTTGACCGCCTGATCCTGACCAACCACCCGCTCTTCAAGTGTCTCCTCCATACGTGAAAGCTTCTGGGCTTCAGCCTCGAGCATACGATTGACCGGAATACTGGTCCAGCCGGCCACGACCTCGGCCACGTCACGCTCGCGCACCTCTTCCTTGAGAATACGGCGATGTGACTGCAGCTCCTTCAGGCGTTGCTGCTTGTCTTCTAGCTCCTTTTGTAGACGTGGCATCTCACCGTATCGAATCTCGGCCGCCCGGCCCAGATCAGCCATAGCCTCAGTGTTCTCTGCCTCAACGCGAAGCTTGTCCATCTTCTGCTTTATCTCTTTGATGGCATCAATCGTCTCCTTCTCGTTCTTCCACTTCAGCTCCAGCTCAGACGTTGTCTCCTTGAGCTCAGCAATGTCACGCTCGATATCATCAATACGCGTCACGACATCTTTGTCCGGTTCACCTTCGCTTTCATCGGCTTCCTTGGAAAGTGCCTGCTTTTCAATCTCCAGGCGCATTATCTTTCGGTGTGCCTCCTCAAGCTTCTTGGGCTTGTTCTCCAGCTCCATTCGCAACGCAGAGCAGGCCTCATCAATCAGATCGACGGCCTTGTCGGGCAAAAAGCGGTCAGCAATATATCGACTGGACAGCTCGGCAGCGGCAACAACAGCTTCGTCCAGAATCTTTACCCCATGGAAAAGCTCGTACTTTTCCTTGAGTCCACGCAGAATCGCAATCGCGTCATCAATGGATGGCTCCTCGACATGAACCGGCTGGAATCGCCGTGTAAGAGCCGGATCCTTCTCGATGTGCTTCTGGTACTCATTGAGGGTTGTGGCCCCAATAGCACGCAATTTACCGCGTGCCAGGGCAGGTTTCAGCATATTGGACGCATCCATAGCACCCTCAGCAGCACCCGCACCTACAATGGTGTGAATTTCGTCAATGAAAAGAATTACATCCCCTTGTGAATTCTCGATCTCCTTCATGATAGCCTTTAGACGCTGCTCGAATTCTCCGCGATACTTGGTACCGGCAATCAGAGACCCAAGGTCCAACGACACGAGATCCTTCTCCTTCAGTGATTCCGGCACGTCACCTTTAGCCATACGTTGAGCCAGTCCTTCGGCGATGGCTGTTTTACCAACACCGGCCTCACCGATCAGAATCGGATTGTTTTTGGTACGTCGAGAGAGAATCTGAATGATACGATTTACCTCCTTGTCACGTCCGATTACTGGATCTAACTCATTCTCTCGGGCCATGTCTGTTAGGCTACGGGTGTATTTATTTAGCGATCTATTTTGTGGCCCGGCATTCTGCGGTGTCTCCCCATTCTCTCGCAGTTCGTCCAACACCTTCATTACCGCGTCCTTTGTAATATCAAACTCGTCCAGAAGTTCGCTAGCATCAGAATCCTGCGAAAGAATTGAAAGAAAGAGATGCTCGGTCGAGACGTACTCATCATCAAGCTCCTGAGCAATGCGGGTCGACTCCTCGAGTGTCTTGGCCAGCTCCGGCGTAAGATAGATCTGGTAGGCCGGTGACTCGGACGCTACATCACCACCTTCGGCCTCGCCTAGAAGCTGCAGTGTCTGGTCGGAAAAAAGCTCAGTATCAATCTCTAGCTTATCTAAAATTGAGTAAACAATACTCTCCTGTTGCTCGACAAGTGCCGCCAGCAGATGATTAGGGTTTACATGATTCTGGTCTCGCTCGACGGCCAGCTCATGCGCACGACGAATAGCCTCGCGAGCCTTCGCGGTAAATCGATTGAATGGTGGTTGTCCTTCGTCTGATTCTGGCATGATATATGAAAATATTACTGACTATTACACCTCATACTCGTATCCACTGATTGAACTCTATTTTACCGCAAACAGACAGTTACTTCAACGGGCTTACTAATCCAACTCGGCGGTCCTGATATGCTCTGTACCCAGAAAAGCACCAGAAGAAGAACCGAAGACACCTAGAAGTTCGCCAGAATCACTAAAAAGCAGGCTGGTTGCAGGCAGCTCGCCGGCAGATGTCTGAATTTCCTCATTACTAACTTCGGTGATGGTTACGTGAACAATTTCCGGGCGCTGAGTTAGTGGAACCACAAAGGCGCCACTGCCGACCTCAGGAACATCCTCAGTAAGTGAAAGTGGATAAATCGTGTTACTGGCAGCAATTACCTGTAACCAGGAGAAATTATCTGATTTAGCTATAACCTCCAGATCAACCACGACCCCGTCTTCAAACAATCCTTGTGCTTCCAATGGATAATTAGCCGCTGATGTTATCACCAGATCGCCGCTAGCGACCGACAACAAGACACCCGCCTGCGGCGAGAGATCTACCGCCTTCACTCGAGCCACAGCGCCAACCGCCTTTTCCAGAATCTTGTCCCGAGACATATCTCTAGCAGCATCTGTTGCTGATTCTCCATTATTATTTGCTACATCCTTCATCGTTCCCGTAGCCGCTGTTGAGGTTGCCTCTGACGAAATCAAGTGTTCACGAATCTGAATCACATCTTTTGGTGCATCCTCCAGAAGAAAAATAACCACAATCGCCGTCATTAATGCTGTTACAAAGCTAATTAATAACGCTGTATAGATCAGATCTGTTTTAGAGAAGTTTTCGATATCCATAATTGCCTTTAGTATAGCACCACAGTTACAAAATCTCTTCTAGTACCGCGAGTACACTATCTAGTTCTGCTCTCTTTGTCTCAATTCCAATCGATATACGAATAGCCTCATCCTGCTGAAGATGCTTTAAAATCTCTGATCCATGTGACTTGTCAGCCTGGCAAGCGCTGGTGGTTGCCACCGCAATGCCAAGCGTATCAAGCCTTGTCGCTAGATAATCATGATCTGTATCGGGAAAAGTAATGCTGATATTGTGAGCAATACGATTTTTTTGACTACCGTTGATAATCACGTCAGGAAAGAGATCTTTTAGCAATGAGATAAAGTTATCACGCTGAGCGATAACTTTCTTCTTGTGTTTCTGACGATGCTCAGCGGCCCAAGACAATGAATCCGCAAATCCAACAATTAGTGGTGTAGCTGGTGTACCGGGCCGCAGACGTTGGTAATCCCCTACCTGTCGCCGGCTGGAAGAGATAAAAAGCGATGCCAGCGGCGTACCCCTTCGAACCCACAACATCCCGACCCCTTTGGGACCATACATTTTCTGTCCGTTCAGTGTTAGAAGATCTATTCCAAGCGCTTCTGGTCGAACCGTCTCATACAGCACACTTTGACTGGCATCAACATGAAGCAGTGGATACGTTCCGCGTTGCTCGGTGCGATACTTCTTTACAGCATCAGCAATGGCAGCCACTGGCTGAATAGTGCCAATCTCGCTGTTGGCATGACTACAGGAGACCAGGACTGTCTGATCATTAATGAGATCCTCGAGTACTGCAACTTCCAATCGACCGGTTACATCAACCGGCACTGTGATAATCTCAATTTCGTCACCATACGACTCACGAATGTAACGAACCGATCCATGTGCAACCTCACTGACAATAATATTAGGATTCTTTATCTTACCGGCAGCACGAACTACTCCAAGCAATGCCAAGCTATTTGCCTCGGTAGCCCCAGAGGTAAACACAATCTCAGACTGCTGCACAGACAAAACTTCAGCTACGGTTCTTCGAGCTTTAGTAACCGCGTCTGCTGCGGCTTGTCCTGCAGCATGTGTAGACTGTGTATTAGCGAACTTCTCCTGCCAGTACGGCTGCATAGCCTCCAGTACCTCAGAACGAACCGGAGTAGCCGCAGCGTAGTCGAGATATATTTTTTCCCTCTTTTCTTTCATACTCATATTGTAGCAAATTTCGTCGTAAAATTTCGAAAAAAGCTTTTATTATCGCACCATTTGCGGTACCATCTAACAAGTCATGAAGGAAAAAACCTCTACAACTCGACCGCCAGTTATTGCCGTGATGGGACACATAGATCACGGTAAATCTACGCTGCTGGATTATATTCGAAAAACCAACGTCGCGGCTGATGAGGCTGGTGGAATCACCCAGCATCTCTCTGCCTATGAAATCCACCACCAGAGTGATGAGGCAGATACGCGAATGACCTTTCTAGATACACCCGGTCATGAAGCCTTTGTATCCATGCGTAAGCGTGGTGCCGGCGTAGCTGATATCGGCATCCTTGTGGTAGCAGCTGATGACGGTGTGCAGGAGCAGACGGTCGAGACCATTCGTACTATCAAAGAGCAGGATATTCCCTACATTGTAGCTATTAATAAAATCGACCTACCAGGTGCCGACACTGATAAGGTAATCCAACAGCTTATCGAGCATGAGGTATATGTCGAAGGACACGGAGGAGATATTTCATACATGGAAATTTCGGCTGAGAATGGTACAAATATCGATGAACTGCTTGACCTGATCGCCCTTAACGCCGAGATCCTAGATCTCTCAATGAACAAAAATGAGCCAGCCAGCGGTATCGTGATCGAGTCATCAATTGATTCTCAGCGTGGCACACAGGCAACCCTACTCTTAACTAACGGCACACTAAAAAGCGGTATGCATATTCATGCCGCTGGCTGCCTATCACCAGTAAGAATTTTTGAAAACTTTTTAGGTGAACCTATTAAAGAAGCCATTCCCTCTTCGCCGGTTCGAATTGTTGGTTTTGATAATCAGCCACCAGTTGGAAGCCCCTTTGAGTCCTTCAGGAAAAAGAAGGATGCTCGTGATGCTGCCGAAACCTGGAATAAAGGTAGCGAAGTCGCTCCAAGTACTCGGTCCGATAGCAAGGACTTTACAATTCCGATTCTGATTAAGACTGATGTCACTGGTACAGCCACGGCGATTGTTCATGAGATCGAAAAGCTAGATAGCGAACGTGCTTCCCTGGACATAGTACACACCGGCGTTGGAGACATTACCGAGGATGATGTACGTATCGCTGCCAGCAACACCCAGTCGGGAATCATTGTTGGCTTTAATGTTAAATCCTCCCCGGCAGCTCAGAAAGTAGCTGAGCGACTTAATGTGGCCATCAAGACCGCTTCGGTAATATATGATCTCACTGAATGGCTGCAAGAAGCGGTTGTTGAGAGAACTCCAACCATCACCACACGCGAAATTCGTGGACGCGCCAAGATACTCAAGAACTTCTCCAGCAAGCGTGATATGCAGGTAGTGGGTGGAAAGGTTATCGACGGAGCCATCACTCAGGAGGCGGAGTTATCCATTATTCGCAACGAAACTGAGATCGCTGAAGGTCGTATTGTTGAGCTGCAGCAGCAGCGAGCCGATACTGACAAAGTAGAAGCCGGACAGGAGTTTGGTGCTAATATTCAGAGTCATGTTCAGATTGCACCTGGTGATATTATTGAGTGTTTTGAGCTTGTTGAGAAATAATTTATGGCTACCGAAAAACGACAATTACAGATTGCTGACGCTATTCAGAAAAAGGCTGGTACTTTCTTTTCAGAGGAATCACCGGCTGGCTCTCTAGCCACAGTTACGGACGTAAAAATGTCTCCGGATTTAAACTATGCCGACATCTACATCAGTATTCTTCCAGCCAACAAGAGCGAGCAGGCCATGGAAAGCGCCGAAAAATCCCTACCAGGTCTACGACGACGCATTGGCGACCAGATGAATCTGCGCTATGTACCAAAACTTCGGCTGTACTACGACGACAGAGCCGAGGCTAAGGAGCGAGTTGAAGAGGTACTTGATGACGTACTGGACTAGTATCTTGTCTATCTTTAGGCTAATACGTATACTGAGGAAGTCTGAGTAAGACGTCTGATCAATTATTTGGGATTATAATGTAACGTACAGGGCCTGGTGGCGCCCCGGTACCATGCCAGCAAGAGCTGTCGGCGACGGGGTAAAAAGCGTTAATTCCGTACCAGAGAACCTGGCTTAGCCAGAACTACACTACGGGGTGCAGGGTGACGTAAAATGCTTGATCAATGATTTTAGATTACAATGTAATGCAAAAGGCCTGGTGGCGAAGTTAGTTAACGCGGGGGACTGCAAATCCTCTATCCGTCGGTGCAAATCCGATCCAGGCCTCCTTCACACACATCTCTCATCTCACACACGTCAGGCTGGCCGGCGCCAGCCTGCGACACTCTCATAGATTTTCTGCCTACGGCAGACCATGCAAATTCTATTCCGAGAGGTTCGCGAGAGATGTGTGTTCAGTCGTATTGATACAGGCTTCTTTACAAAGTGCCGGGAACGGGAATGCTCCGCACGCTGTAAAGCACACTGGTCGCGAGCCTTCGTGCTATTCCTTTATAAAGTGCCGGGGGCGGGAGTTGAACCCGCACGCTGTAAGGCACATGGTCCTAAACCATGCGTGTCTACCAGTTCCACCACCCCGGCACTTTATAAATGAACATCTACCAGTTCCACCACCCCAGCACTTTAAAAAGAAATCCCTGTAGCTACTCCACTTCCCTTGGTTATGTATCTTACCAAAAAAATACGTAACTAACCAAAGTAAGTGTCCATCCGGTAGGAATTGAACCTACGGCCGTCTGCTTAAGAGGCAGCTGCTCTACCAGGCTGAGCTACGGATGGATATACACCTAATATCTCGCAACACGAAAATAATACCATAAAGAGTCGCATTTTATAAGTTTTATGAGTCTAGAGGCAGCTGTAAATAATTTACATCAAATGAAAAAAGGGGGATAGTAAGCCAGACAAGCGAGGAGAGAAGAAAAACAATGAAAATGAAGTTTACTGCGCTGAGTAATTTTGTGAACCAGGAGGGACTCGGTCACAAATAAATTTACTGACGTAAATTTTTCTCGACCCCGGCTCGTGGTTTTTGCTTCGGCTCTGCCAAACAAAAACATCACTGCGCCTTTCTCGCCCCAACGCGAGCAAAGAAATTTGCTCGCTCCTACCCCATTTTCTAATACAAAATGTGGGCCAGGAGGGACTCGAACCCTCATGCCAATCGGCACAACATTTTAAGTGTTGCGTGTATACCGGTTCCACCACTGGCCCTTATAAACATCATTTCCTTCGATTCTGATTTCGACCACGATGAGTTGGTTGCAAGCTATGACAATTTGGACACAGGATCTGTAAATTTTCCAATCGATTATCTCTACTGTCGCCATTCATGTGGTCAAGCTCTAAGGGTAATCTACCATCTTTGCTACGTTCTGCCCACCCACATTTCTCGCATTCAGGTTTTTTCAACCCTGCTTTAAAGAGCCGCTTCTTGAGCTTGTAACTCTGATAACTACTATCCTTAACCAAAATTTCATCTAAAGACAGCAAATAACTCCCAACCCCCATCATCCCCTTACTCCAGCCCTTACCTTTAAAGTGTGATGTATCGAGATCATACTCCTTAATGTATTTTTTTACCTGCGCATAATTCCCTCCTGCCGGCACCAAGCCTATCTTCTTTATAACCTGCCGAAAACTATATGATGTCTGTACGGCTTTTTCTAGATCTTTTTGTGTCCAACTTCGACGTTGTGCCATAAATTTATACTAGCATATGGTACAGGCAAATGTAATCCTTATCTTGTTTTAAGTAATATGAATAAACCATACAAAAACCCGCCAGCTGGCGGGTTTTTGAGTAGAACGTTCTATTTTAGAGGTTTCTACTGAAGCTGATCAAAGCCTTCAGGAGCAGTTACACCCGGTCCTAAAGAGCTAATGATTAGCTGCAGAATGCCCCAAACACCGACCATAATCACCAGGCCGATGATCGAGTACATCAGATGCTGCTTGCCTTTTTCACGCGCTGTATCATTGTCGGCATTAGCCATAAACTGGACAACACCGTAGATGAAGTAAACTAACGCGATCGCGAACAGTAAGCCAATCAACGGGTTGATTATCTCTGTAGAGAGATCGGTCACCAGTTGTTTAGCCGTATCGGACATATTGAGATTTCTATCGATCTACCGACAATTTCAAACTAACACGTCAGTGTATTAGTTTGAACTAGTATCAATGTTTGTTGGATTGATTGTCGCTTGGCTATCAATACCAAATGCATCAACAATGAACTGAATGATTCCACCAATAGCTGCTACTAAGAATAGAGCAACAATTCCACCGATCATAATGTTCTTTCCCTTTGCTTTTGCCTCCTCATCATCTGCCTGGAAGACATACTTGGCCAGCCCCCAGAAGAATGCTAGAAGTGCAATAGCTGCAACCAGTGGGATCAATCCATTAATCAGTGTCTGCAAACTATCAACGAAATTTCCCACGTTCTCCAACTGTGCTGTAGCGACAAGCGGTGTTGCCGCAACTACAAAAGCTGCTGGAATGACTGCGAAAAATGCTTTACTTAACTTGTTCATAATACGTACGAATTAATTATACGAGTAATAATGTGCACCCTTAATTAAGAGAGCGACAGGCCGGCTAATGTCTTAGCCAGTGCCGTCTCCACCATTATACACCATTTCTAGGTCGTCAATGCCATCTCCGGATTGAATATTAATAGTTGGTGGTGTGATGGAGCCACCGGTTTCTATATCCAAAGCTGTTGCCATAAACTCAATAATACCCCCAACGCTTGCAACCAAAAAAAGAGCAACAATACCACCAATCATGATTCTCTTGCCTTGCTGCTGCCCTTCATCGCTACCGGCATTAAAAATATACTTCGCCAACCCCCAGAAAAATGCCAGTAAGGAAAGACTGGCTACTAGAGGAATAAGCTGATTTACAATATTGCCCAGACTAGTTATAAGAGCACTTACACCTTCCTGTGCATGAGCTAATTGAGGAAATACAAGAACAGCAGCAGATAGAAATATCGTTAATTCAATCACGCTCTTTTTTTTAAAGTATTTAAAATTCTTCAACATATAATCATATTACGCAAGATTCGAAATCAATGCAAAGTATAAATGTGGATTACGGTGTTATTCCAATACTGCCACCGAACAAGGTCACAATAGCCCATATGGAGGTAATTGTGAATAGTCCGATTACCCCCCACAGCATCCGTTGTTTACTTCCCTCCTTCACCTCATCAGCTGCCGAGAAGACGTACTCAGCTAGCCCCCAAAAAAATACAAGCAAAGCAATGCTAATCAGTATAGGGACAAGTGTTAGCAAGAAATCTGTTAAGTTACCAACAGCACCTTTGAAATCAGCTGGCTGAGCAAAGGTAATCTGAGGAATCGTTAACCCATATGTAAGCAAGATTAGTTTATTGTTTAAATTTAGCATATCTCGTTAATCTTGAAGGTTAGTTGAAGTTCCCTCCAGAATACTAGCAATAAGACTCGCACCGAGGATAATTGCTGCCCCGATCACGGTATACAGAGCGGTCTTCTGTGCCGTCTCGATCTTTCCGGTATTACCACCAGCTGTCACAAAAAGAAATCCAGCATAAATAATAAAGAAAACAATCACCGGAACCGAGAGAAATACAAGATCCTGCACTACTTGGTTCAGAAAATCCGTTAATGATTCAGCCTTCAGTGGATTTTCGAGTTTAGCCTGCGCCCCGACTGTACCTGGAAGCAGTACGGTAGATGCTAAAACCAGTACTGTTGATATTTTTTGATATGTAGAAGACATACAATTCATAAGGATAACATTAATCTAAAAGTTCTAGTGGAAGCAGCTCGGAATTATCATTTAGCCAGCCTTCACCAGTCAGGAGACTTACCAGGGTAATAACAAGCAGGTATGCCATCAGCATAATCGCAAAACCGATGGCGGTGTTAAGAAAGATTGTCTTTGCTTGTGATACCTTTGATTCATCTCCAGCTGATGTCAGGTACAGAAAACCTGCGTACATAAACAATAGCACCGCCACACTGGTGGCAATCATAATCAACCACTCGATAAGACCGTTGATCATCGTAATAAAGGCCTCCCAGTCACAATCATTTCGACACGGGACAAGACCATTATCCTGAGCCATTACTGTGAGTGGAAGTAAAGCAGCTACCACTGCGGTTACTAAAAATCCAGCTCGGAGACGAAGCCGCAGGATACCTTTGTATGCACTAACTTTTAAGGTTGATATAGTCATGTTGTGTACTAGAAAAGATTACCAAGTGAGGTTTCTGCCCGTTGGATTGCGCTACGGGTTGGAAGTCGTCCAGAATTAATATTACTAATCATCTCAGAAAAGATACTATCGGTAGCTTCAGGATCTGGATCCAACCAGCCACGACTAATCAACGCTGACTGATGGAACACCTGCTGATATGGATCAGTAACCTGTTGAGATAAGACATCGCGACGAACCGGAGTAAAGTTTGTCTGGTTAACGATGGCTCGTGCCATATCAGGCCCAGTAAGAAGTTTCAGGGCCTCTAGAATTGTAAGCTTGTTTGGTGCCTGATTGAGAATTGCAAAACCGTACACAGTCGCGTGAGTGCGAGCTAATCCTTCTTCCAGCTGTGGAATCACACTAACATCAAAGTTAAGATTCGGATTCTGCGAGCGAATATAGGAAATACTGCTGGCTGGAGCCACATACAAAGCCAAGTTCCCGCTGGTAAACTCCTGACGATCAGCCGGCATCGAACTATTCCATGAGTAGACACTACTGTTTGGGTTAGCATACTGCGTATAAAGTCCTACCGCTGATTCGGCTGACTGTATATTCTGGGATAGTACAGTTTCAAACCTATCTGCGGAGATACGGGTCACAATCGGATTTCCTGCCTGCAGAAAAAGGCTCGAGAGTACCTCTGTCAATGCTGTAACGTTTCCAGCAGTACCAAAGTTAAGGGCAGCTGTCTGAATACTATCATCTCCAGCCTTACGGGTAATCTGACGTGCGTAATCCGCAACCTCTTGCCAATTACTCGGTGGTGAAAGAAAACCAGCCTGGGTAACGATGTCTCGGTTCCAGTACATAACCAGCGGATCCATCGCTAAGGGTAAGGCTGAAATACCCTCACTAGACGTAAAGATCTCGGCACCTTCGATAAAGGTATCTCTGAACATTCGTGACGAATAGGCACCACTACCAATAGATGAAATCAAGTCTGAAAGCTGTAGCAGCTGCGTATGTGACATCAAAAGTACGTCTGGGCCACGTCCACGCGCCAAGGCATTCACAAGCCGTGTCTCTAGTTGCCCAGCCGGAACTGACTCGTACGTAATGATAATACCATCCATATCGGCTATTCCTGAATTTTTAAGAAGATTATTAAATGTATCCGATTCCCACTCACCCCAGACCGTAAAACTGACATTTACCTGCTCTTTATTACCAGAATTGAGTCCACCAAGAGCAAAAATAGCCACACCCACGACAGCGGCGACGATAAAGACTCCAATCAGGATTGTTTGAAATGAATTATTCATACTATGATTTTTGTAAAATTGCGCCCCAGTGATGGGCTCCAACCCCGAGTTTTTGCATAAATTGCAGTCCGCTGCTGGCGGCAAGCTGCTTAAGCTCATCGATCGAAATCAGATGGTCTTCTGGTGGACCCAAGCCCCCATGCGTATCACTCCAGTCGATTACCAAAGCTCTACCACCCGAGCGAAGAATTCTGGCAGCCTCAGCCAGCAGAACATCTTTGTCCTTTACCTGAAACAGAACGTTTGAAAGAATTACGACATCAACCGTCGTATCATCAAGCATACTACCACCCGGCTTTTCAAGATCACTCCATACCACATCAACCTGCGTCAGTCCCTCTCTTTCGGCCTGATTTTTAACCTTTTCAACGAGATCCTTCTGAATCTCAACCGCGCAGACATGCCCCTTCTCACCTACCATTCGAGCTGCAGCGAGGGTGTAGTGACCAGGTCCAGCACCAAGATCCGCCACCTCCATACCCGGCTCTAATCCAAAAGACTGGAGATTAGTTTGTGGATCTGCAAATGACATAGATGCATTATACCCCACACAACGCTCAAATTTAAAAGTCTAGAGACTAACCAGTGAAGCCACAATATCATCATCATGCAGCTTCATAATTCGTACGCCTTTGGTATTACGAGACAGCTCAGAAACGTCAGCCGCATCAAATCGAATCACCTGCGCATGGCGACTCATTGCCACCACCTCCTCGTCCTCGTCGGTAAGAATTGCAGCGGTAACAAGCTTTCCAGTAGTTTTAGAAAGGTTTGCTGTTTTCACTCCTTTTCCACCCCGACCTTGCAAGGAATAGTTTTCAAGAGCTGTCTTTTTTCCGTAACCATTTTCAGTAATTACAAATACGGCTCCATTATTATTGCGTGAATCAATCACCAGTCCAGCCACCACAGCATCATCCTTGCCATCAAGTTTGATGCCGGTCACCCCTTTAGCCGTACGACCCATCGTACGTACTTCAGAGGCCTCAAAGCGAATCGCTCGACCTTCGCGGGTGGTAATCATAATTTCATCATCATCATCAGCAAACGAGGCTGATACGAGCTGATCATCATCTTCAAGAGAGATAGCAATAATCCCGCTACTACGGACATCGTGGAAGGAATCGGCTGTCACCCGCTTTACGCGCCCATGCTTAGTAACCATCGAAAGCGTTATGTCTTCTTGCTTTCTGTCTTTAGGAACCGCCAGAATCGAAGTAACTACCTCATCAGATTCAAGCTCGAGAAAGTTTACAATTGACTTACCACGGGTGGCTCGCTGACCTTCTGGAAGATTATACATCTTTGTCTGATATACCTTTCCTTGATCCGTAAAAAACAATAAGTCGCTATGAGTGGTTGTGGATAGCACTGTCGTTACAAAATCATCCTCCTTAGTATTAATATCAACCACACCGACGCCACCGCGCTTCTGGCTCTTATAACTAGATGGATTCGTACGCTTCACGTAGCCATCATGGGTAAAGACAAGTACGCTGTCCTCATCGGCAATAAGGTCTTCTTCGGAGATATCATCGATCTTGTGTGGTACAACCCGCGTGCGGCGTGCATCTCCATGCTGCTCTGCTACATTTTGTAGCTCGTCCTTAACTTTATCTTTAATGTTCTCTTCGCTGGAAAGCAGCTCCTCAAGCTCGGCAATGAAAGCCTGTACTTCTTCCAGTTCATCAATGATTCGTTGTCGCTCCAGACCAGCCAGACGCTGTAAGCGCATCTTCAAGATCGCCTCAGCCTGACGATCAGAGAAATCGAATTCTTTCTTTAGCTCTTCGTGTGCCGCCTCTTTATCATCAGACTCACGAATCAGCGTAATAATTTCATCAATATGATCAAGGGCCTTTTTGAGGCCAAGTAAAATATGTTCACGAGCCTTGGCTTTATTAAGCTCGAAATTAGATCGACGTGTTACCACCGAGATGCGATGAGAGATGAACTCCTCAAGAATAACCTTTAGTGACAATGTCTGTGGCACACCATCTACCAATGCCACCATGTTGAGGTGGAACTTGGTCTCCAATCGTGAGTTTTTATACAGTATATTTAGTACCTTTTGTGGATGAGCGTTACGCTTCAGATCAATCACCACTCGAATATCAGACGTGGATTCATCGCGAATATCCTTCACTCCATCAAGCTGATCATCCTTAACCATATCAGCGATCTTCTCAATCAGACGAGCTTTATTAATACGAAATGGAAGTGACGTAATAATGATGCTGTGTGCACCGCCAGACGCCTCAACAATTTCAGCCTCTCCACGCATCACAACGCTACCACGTCCATCCGCGTACGCATCGCGGATGTCCTTTTCTCCAAAAATAACAGCGCCAGTCGGGAAGTCGGGGCCCTTCACAAACTCCATCAAGTCCTTTACCGTCGCTTCTTCATTATCAATCAGATGAACTACTGCATCTGTAAGCTCGTTTAGGTTGTGTGGAGGAATGTTAGTCGCCATACCCACCGCAATACCCAAGGTACCGTTTAAGAGAAGTCCTGGTACAGCAGCTGGAAGCACAATCGGCTCCTCGGCGGTGCCATCGTAGTTTTCACGAAAATCAACGGTGTCTTTGTTAATATCAGCCAAGAGATCCTCAGCAATCGATGACATCTTCGCCTCGGTGTACCGCATCGCGGCTGCCGAGTCACCATCAATCGACCCGAAGTTACCTTGCCCGATTGCTAGCGGGTATCGAGTACTAAAAATCTGTGCCATCTTTACTAATGATTCGTATACAGCGGAGTCACCGTGCGGGTGATACTTTCCGAGTACTTCACCGACAATCGCGGCAGACTTCCGAAACTTTGCCCCGCTGGTCAGCCCCATCTTGTTCATCGCAAACAGGATTCGGCGGTGAACCGGCTTCAGTCCATCACGCACATCTGGCAGCGCACGAGCTGTAATAACGGACATCGCGTAGTCGATGTACGCGTCCTTCATCTCGGCAGTGATCGGCTGCGCGATAATCTTATCCCCAGTATCCGGTGTAGATTCTCCGGATTTCTTTTCTTTGTTCGTATCGCTATCGTCGGCCATATGTGTCTTCTAGTATAACATAAATATGAAGCGCAAAGATTGTAGCGTGTAGCTTGTAACACAAAACTTATAACGTATATCAAAAATACAGATTGAGGACCTTATTTTGCTAACCGCGCAAAAGAATCAGATCGAAGATGACGATTTCTTACAAAACCGACTTAATATCAAAACTTTGGACAAATTACCTTAAAGCACACCACCCTCTCCAGAAGAGACTTCACAGCCGGCATATGCATGGCCCCGCGCCTGCGGGATATGCCGGCGAGACGGAGCGCGAGCCACGCTGGTGGCTCGACGCGTGCTCTTCTGGAGAACGGGTGGTAAATGTGTATTAATCCTGTGAAAACCACTCGCCATCCTGATTTGGATTATAGTTTCGCGAATGAAAGGGTTCTCGCTTGTCATCCCTGTCTCCTTGCACCTGCGGACCCATCGCTTCGTTTTGTTCATTACCGACATCTCTTGAACGCTGATCAGCCCAGTATGAGTTAGGTGAATCATCCTGCCTTACCGGCTGGTAACTACCATCAGTTCGCGTCGCTGGCTGAACTTCAGAATCAGACGTTGTGGATGTCGTGGCCGAACTGGTTGTGGCCGAGTCAGAAGCAAAGTGATCGCGAAACTCCTGAAAAGCGGAGGCAGCATTATCACTAAAAGCTGACAAGGGCGACGCTGTCTGTGTTTGGGCGATGTTCGTGTTTTGCAAACTACCCTCTGATCCATATGGACCGTGATTAAAGACCGTCAACCACATAACGAATATAACCCCGGTTACCGTGGCTGAGGTTCCAAGCGCAAATCGCTTACGAGTCTCTGGTGACTTGTTTCGTAATTGTTCTAAAAATCCCGGCATAAAAATAGTGATTAACTACCCTCAGGTATGATTATCTCGATATCAACCTCGCGACCAGATAGATCTCGTGGACTAATGGTCAGCTTATCATTTGGTGAGACATCCTCAGCATCACTTTCGGCAATAAATTTTGTTACACACTCGTCGTCAACTGAATCAAAATGAGTTGGAATGACAATTTTTGGCTCTATCTGCATAGCCAACTTATAGGCATCCGCTGGCGACAGCGTCGTATCACCACCAATCGGCACAAAGAGAATATCAATTTCCTCCATGAACTCCTGTGCACCAGCCGGAAGCTCACGACTGGAAAGTGGTCCTAAAAAACAAATATCCATGTCCTGAAAGCGAAACACATACACCGTATTAATTCGTTCTTCTCCGTCGTAGGAAGACTTTCCGGCTATTCCATTGATCGACATACCACCAATCTCGTACTCGCCCGGCCCATGCAGGACAACTGGATCTTTGTCACCGGCAGTCATCAGTTCGCCACCAGCGTAATCCTTGTGCCGAATGGACTGTAGAACAATGTCAGCTCCGAAACGCAGTGTCTTCGCATCAGCTTCTTCGCTCGGCGGATTCGTGGCAATCACTGTGTCTCCATACTGCAACTTAAAGCAGTCTTTTCCGTTGTTTGTTATAACCATAGTGGTAATTATTATAGCATCTAATCTCTTCCTACATCCAGGTAAACACGATTCTCAGCATGCTTCGGCAACGTCTCTGCAAAGTAAAAATTACCATTTCTATCACTCAAGTAATATAAATCATCAGATTCTATAGGATTTACTGTAGCTCGGATTGATTCAATCCCTGGATTCGCAATCGGTCGTGGTGGTAAACCTGTATTGGTATAGAGATTGTACGGAGACTCAATCTTCAGATCCGCCATTGTCAACTCGTACGTATTCTTGCCAATCAGCGGTACAAAGGCCGCATCTACTTGTAGTGGCATATCGGCATTAATTCGGTTCCACAAAATGCCGGCAATTCTCCGGCGAACTTCGTAATCAGACGCCTCCAGCTCTACTAATGAAGCCATCTTTACGACGTCAGCCAGCGAATGCTCGAAGGAAGCAATCTCCCCCTGAACAGAAGCGATCTTATCGGTGAAATTATCACGCATAATCGATATCACTTCCTCGGATGATGCATCAGTGTAGAAATTATACGTATCAGGATAAAGATACCCTTGATGCGGATAGGCTTCGGTGAGAAAATCATCTCGAGAAAACGTCTCTGAATCAAGCGCCTTATCAAGTCGATCTGCAATCTGTTCGTTCGTAAATCCTTCCGGAATTACCACTCTTCCTTGTGGAACGCCAAACGATCCACTCGAGATTCGCTCAAAAACAGTAGCGGCATTTACTGACTGGTTAAAAGCGTATGTTCCGGCTACAACTTCTCCACCACTGGCCAGGAAAGGAAGGATAATGATTTCTGGTGTATACACCACACCAGCATCAGTAAGCTTTTCAGCTGCCAGTGATATTGAATCTCCACGCTGGATACTTACCATCGCTGAAGAGAAAAGCGGTGGTGGTACTAACCATAAGAGAATCGGCACACCGATAAAAAGCAGTGTAGCTACACTCCAAAGCAGCGTTGATTGTAGGCTTTGTGAATGCATTTTGGTTTATATTGGAAGATCCGACGGTGGTTGCGATTTCTTTGATTCGATACGCTTAAAGGTTGGGGTCTGTGATACTTGACCAGGAAAGTGAAACAGCGTTGCTAGCTCCTCGGCGCTCAGAACATACGACGGACGTTTATATGGTGGATAAAAATAACTCCGTCGCCTATAAGCATCAAATAAAATATTTCGAGCGGAGTTCTTACGCTTATCTTTATAGTCCTGCCATGCGTAAACAAAATTTGTCATTCCACGCGCTGGCTTGAAGCCATTCCTGCCCTTAGCATTAAACTGTTTAAAGGAACCAATAAGACCAACAATATTAACAGGACGGAAGCTTCCTGATTCAGCAATATAGAGGCCACGGATACCACAGTCAAATCCAAGTTTAGAAATATTGCGTTCGATAGCTTTAATAGTATTCTGTTCCGCTTCATTCAGTGATGGTAATACTAATGAATCATTAGCTGATTCTGGTAACTTGGTATCGCTGTCGCGCTTCATGAGCTCATTCACCAATTCCTCCCCCTCATCCTGCCACGAAGTTTTTCTAAAAAGTGATCCTTTTTTCTTTTTCTCTTCATGGGCTTGTATCAGTATCTGAATCCAGATCTGCTCACCGCGGCGAGCTGAACCAAGATACTCCAAAACTGGTGTCAGTGGATCTACCTGATTCTCCTCATCCTTTCCGCCGGTAAATTCATAATCGATATACGTCTTGAGCGGATAAGGATCATCCTCGGTCAGATCAAACTCGGCCCCCCACAGATCAAATGAATCGGTGTCGAACTGCAAAAAGTCCGTATAGTCCGGTACCTCAGAAAGCTCAACCTGCGGATACTGCGCATAGATATTGTACTCGATAATGTCCTGAAAAAACTTTGGCGTCCAGATAAACATATGAATATCACCCTCTATCGAGACAAGCTCAAGAGAAAACCATGTCTTCACTCTACCTTCCCAGAACTTACCAATAAATTTTCCCGGGATACTTGTCTGATGAAAAGCGTGTAGTACTAACTCCATTGCCTGTGGTGATTTTGCCTGCTCTTTTGGGAGTGTCACCTCAAGCAGTACATGCTCCTCGTTAAATAGGTGATGCCGACGAATATAAGACATCCAACTTTGATAAAAAATATACCCAAATGCAACTGGTCCCCACAATGGAAACCAGTCCATAACTATCGGACCATACTCGGCAACAAGATCAATCACATTTTGATAGTATGCTGCCGAGAAAAATTGTGAAAAATACGCTGACATAAATACTACATCTCTATAATAACAAAACTACCAACCTCGTGCTGGTAGTTTCTGTGTAATACATTTCTTCCCTGTTAGGCTATCGTGTAGCGACCGTCGGTGGTCTTTTTGAAGTTATCTCCATTCTGTAGGTTCACAATCACGGTGTTCGGTTTTACGTATCGTTCCTTCAGAACCTTATCAACAATCTCATCGCGGGTTAGTGGGCCGTCACGTTCAATAATCTTTTCGATCACTTCACGAACTACCCCAGTCATATAGCCCCATTCCTTGAGCGCGTACAGTCCTCGGCCAACAAGAACGAAACGATCATCCTTGATCAGCTCGTTGTGTGTGGTAGCCTCATGGGCCTTCTTGTCAAAAAGATTTTTAATTTCCTTCGTAACCTCACGGAAGTGCAGTGGAGAGCCATGCTTGCGAATTACCAAGTAAGCGTAATCACGCACACCCTTTACACGAACATTAGAGCTTTCGGCGTGACCCCACTCACCAAGTGGATTTCGGTCTACCTTACGAGACAGTGCTAGCCATCGACGGAGTACTTCCTCGTTATCAAGATGATGGCTGTGATCATCCGGGATATCTGTAATGTGATTAACGAAACGACTAATCATCGCCTCTTTGGAGATAAGTTCGTCCATATCAAGCTCGCCGTGAAGCTTCTGTAGAGCCGAGTGGATTGCCTTGGCCATCCGTGCATCAACATGCCACCGATCATGGAAGTGGTCATTTACACGCTCCCTCTCAAAAGCATCATGAAGATCTAGAAGCAAGAAAACGTGATTATGTGTCGACTTTCGATTTGAAATATGGTTCATGAAATGCTCCTCAGGGACAATCACACCGAGGGAATGAAAAACATCCTCTAGCTCGGAAAAGGTATCCTTTTCCTGCTTGTAGACGTCTGATTCGCGGATTTGATTTAAGGCGTCTGCCTCGATCTGTCGCACTCGCTCGCGAGTGATGTCATAACGATTACCGATAGACTCTAGTGTCTCCGGCTCAACTTTACCTCCCAGTCCATAGCGAGAGGTGATAACATCCTCGGCTCGATCAGATAGTCCTGATCGCAGAGCTCGAGTTACTTTGCTGGGTTGAAAACTAAGCACGCTCATAATAATTATATTTATTTAATCTAACATTTGTATCTATGACGAACCCTTCGCCATGTGGCTGATAATTAAATTCTTGTTCTGTATCGGCGAGCTGTGGCCAATAACGTACTACAACTTTACCGCAATAAGATAAGTCTGTCAATCATTAATCGGTGACGAAATTTACCAAGCGATTTTCAACGTAAATCTCCCTATTTATAGCCTTATCTTCAAGCCAGTTAGACACATTGTCATGCTCTTTTGCCTGGGAAATAATCGACGCTTCGCCGGCATCTTGGGAAACCACCATCTCTCCGCGGACGGTTCCGTTCACCTGAATTGCGATGTTCACCTCTGCTTCTCGAGTCGCCTCCTCATCATACGTCGGCCAGTCCTGCAGATGCACTGATCCTTCTTCACCAAGCTTTTGCCACAGCTCCTCAGTTATATGTGGTGCAAATGGTGCCAGCAGCCGTAGCAGAATTCCCAATACATCCGCCGAAACTGTCTCTCGATCCTGCAGATCATTTACCAGCTCCATCAAGCTACTAATGGCTGTATTAAAACGAAAATCAGCTACGCTTTTGGTGACTGCTTTTACCGTCTGATGAAGTACATGATCATCTACTGGAGTCGCTGTGTCCTTAATATTTTCTTCCTGTTGGTGAGCAAGTCGCCACACCTTTTCTAAGAATCGTCGAGGGCCGGCAATTGCATCAGTATTCCAGTCAACCTCATCTCCAAACGGGCCGGCGAAAAGCTCGTACATCCGCAGGGTATCGGCACCGACCTGATCGACAACCCTATTTGGATTTACAACATTCTCTTTTGACTTACTCATCTTCGTGCCATCCTCGGCCATGATCATTCCTTGGTGGTGCAGGCTTATAAACGGTTCACGAAACTCGATATGATTCATATCCGCTAAAGCTTTGGTAATAAATCGAGCATACAAGAGATGCATCACCGAGTGCTCAGCACCACCTACATAGGTATCCACCGGACACCAGTCCTGGATCACCTTCTCGTCGGCAAAAGTAGTATCGTTGTGCGGATCAGTAAAACGCAGAAAGTACCAGCTGGAATCAACGAACGTATCCAGCGTTGACGTCTCTGGCGTCCAGCCTTCCCCGAAAATATCTTCGGTGCGTTTTTTCAACTCCGCCGACTTTTCCAGTGGTGCCTCACCCGTTGGCTCAAACGGTACATCGTCTGGTAGTGTCCAGGGTAGATGCTCTTCAGGTACGGCGTGAGCCTTTCCATCAGGATCGTAAACAACCGGAATCGGACAGCCCCAAAGACGCTGTCGGCCCACCGACCAATCCCGGAGACGATACGTCGTCTCTTTTTGGCCAAATTTTTCCGTAATAATCTCACCACCTTCATCAGATGACAATCCATTAAAGGTATCTGGATGTATAATCACACCCTTATCAGTAAAAATCTCTTTAGGCTTTTTACCAGAAAGTGAATCGGTAGTGGTTCCTTCTATTCCTTCACTACGATCAGATGCTTTTGCTATCTCATTGTCAATAACAACAACCTTAATATCAATATCGTACTTTTCTGCAAAGGCATGGTCACGCTTGTCATGGGCCGGGACCGCCATAATCGCACCGGTACCGTAGCCAGCCAGTACGTAATCAGCCACGTAAATTGGTATCTCGTCGCCAGTAGCTGGGTGTACAGCTGTCACACCGTCAAGCTGGACACCAGTCTTTTCTTTATTCTCCTGTCGCTGTCGGTCGGTCTTCGCCTCCGCTTCCTCTACATACTTCTCTACTTCATCATGATTCTTTATTCCTGATTCTTGATTCTCGAGGAGCGATGCGACGAGCTCATGCTCCGGGGCGACGGCCATAAAGGTTACGCCAAATAACGTATCCGGACGGGTGGTGAAAACCTCAAGACCTGCCCGATCATCTTCTGAAGATGATGATTTAGGGTCGGTACCTCCTCCATTCACTGCGAAGGTAAAGCGAGCACCCTCCTGCCGGCCGATCCAGTTGCGCTGACTCTGCTTGGTTGATTCCGGCCAGTCTAGATTTTCTAAATCATCAACCAACTCATCAGCATAATCTGTAATACGAAAAAACCACTGATTCATCTCCTTTTGAACAACATGAGAATCACAACGATCACAGGCGCCATCCACTACCTGCTCATTAGCCAGGACCGTCTGACAACCCGGACACCAATTCACCTTGGCTGGCTTCTTTTCTGCTAGGTCATGAGCGAAAAGCTGGGTAAAAAGCCACTGCGTCCAGCGATAGTAGTCACCACGTGACGTATCAATTTCTCGATCCCAGTCGTAAGAAAGGCCGAGCCGGTTGATCTGTTCCTTGAAAGTAGCGATTGATTCATCGGTCTTCTCTCGTGGATGCACGCCGGTTTTTATCGCATAATTCTCGGCCGGCAAGCCAAACGCATCCCAGCCCATCGGGTGTAGTACATCCTTTCCTTGCATGCGCTGAAAACGGCTGTAGACGTCAGTACCCGTATAGCCCTCGACGTGCCCAACATGGAGACCTGAGCCGGATGGATACGGAAACATATCCAGTATGTAGTGGGGGTTCTCTGGACTTTCTGGCGTTTTATACAGCTCATCATCAGCCCACCGCTGTTGCCACTTCTTTTCTATAGATTTATGATCGTATTCTTTCATACTTAATATTATATCTACTCCCATTTCTTGCTTCTGCTTGCCCTTCCGTAGCCTTGTGCGAAGAAGGGCCACTTCGTTTCTATTTCGTTATGGTTATATTCCTTCATTTATACTTAAAGAATATCATTCTTAGCGAGATAATCTACTATTACTTCACGTGATGGCTCGTTTATATAGTTATCTAAATTACCGGCCGCAAAATCAGTCAATGGATACCAGATCCACTCACGAAATTTATCGGGCTCGGCCAGCCGTGGTTTATCATCTGTACTGCAATGAAAAATATGCAAAAGTTCGCAATAAGCTGCCTTCACCTGACCGACATAATCAATAAATTCCAAATTTGTAATTCCTGTCTCTTCTTCAGCTTCTCGTCGAGCCGCCGTTTCTAAAGTTTCATCCTGATCTACACTTCCTCCTGGTGCTGTCCATACCGTTGGTCCATTAATGTAGTCTCGCAACCCAAGCAAGATTCTTCCGTTACGAATAATAACCGCAATTACGGCCGTCTTGCCTTCCGGCTTATGAGAGAGTTTCTCTTGTAGTGGTCGAGACATGAAAATTACTAATCCTTACTTCGGAGTACTGCTAAATACACGAACACCAGAAGAATCGATCCCAGCAGGATAAACTGCGCCCAGTCATTGCTTAAACTCCAGTAGCGAATTAAACCAGACAGGATGATGATCACCCCAGAGATTGAGGCGGCCGAAGCCAGAATATCATTCTCACGACGTAGGAAGCCAAATACCGCGACAAACAGACCAATCATCAGCATCGCAAGTAGTCCATTACGATCATGAACATCGCTGGCTGCATCATACGACTGGCGGCAGGTATAATCTCGATCACAGTAACCCGTTACTGCCGGAGTTGCCGTTGATGTTGTTTGATCAATTCGGCGCGGTACAACGTCCTCATTCCACCCGCCACCGGCCGCTACACAGGCTGACTCAGTGTCAATCTCAACTGGTGCCATCTGATACTGATCATGACCACAGAAATCTCCGTACTCTGGAGATGGGTACAGAAAACTCATGCCGTAATTAACGAATGATACGGACAGGACGACCAGACCGATAATAAGCGACCAGTCGGCTACCCACTGCGGAATCTGCGATGTAGTATTTTTTGACATAGATCCATTGTACCCCAAAATATATATAAAAAACCGAAACTAAGACCCCAGGTATGCCTCAATAGCACTCTTGATTCGTCGGCACATATCCTTAAATATAGCCTCATCCGGTTCCAGGAGCGTCATCCGAAACCCCTGAAAACGCGAATGAAATCCAGTCGAAAGCGGCACCACGCAAATCCCCTCAGCCGCCAAAAGAAAGTACACAAACCGCTCATCAGGCGTCGCCTGGGCAACCAATGGTTGGATAATGGCCTGTATTTCTGGATCTGCAATTGGAAGCGACTGACTATCGCTGAGCACGCCATCCTCAAACAAAATACTGACATAGTACGCTCCATCCGGCCTGACCGGTGTGACCCCGTCCAGATCCGACAGCGCCTCAACCAGCTCATCGGCACGCTTTTCGTAAGCACGGCTGCGCTCATGTAGGTGATCCTCCCAGCGGGAATCAGACAGAATTTTCGGCAGTACCAACTGCGGCAGTGTCGTCGCACACACCTCATGCATCTTGGTATCCACCAGCCGCTTGCGAAACCCTTCGAACTCCAGATCGGTGTTGGTATTGTAAAACTCCAACCAGCCACACCGCGCGCCCGGCCACGGTACCTCCTTGGACAGACCGCGCATCACCACCGTCGGTACCGCCTCACTCACATCAGTAACTCGCGTGGTTTCGGCTGTAGAGAAGCGCAAGCCATCATAAATCTCATCCGAGACGATAAAGCAGTCGTAACGCCGCGCCAAATCAGCTACACCTTCAAGTGATGCTCGGCTCAGGACTCCGCCAGTTGGATTCCCGGGACTAACTACTAGAATACCAACGATATCTTTATTTTCCTCTAGCTTTTCCTCGAGATCAACCAGATCAATCTGCCAGCCAGTCGATGGATCCAATCGGTACATAAGCGGCGCAGCTGCTGCATGCGACGCTTCCGCGGCTGCATGTGATGGATACGACGGATCCGGACCAATCACCCGAGCCTCAGGGTCTAGGTGTCGGTACAGATTGCTGATAGCGTCACCAAGCCCATTAAAAAACAGGATGTTGTCAGCCGTAAGTAGGGCTGGTGATGATTTATTGTGCCGTGCCGCGAGATACTGTCGTGTCTCCAGAACACCCTTCGTTGGTGAGTAAGCATAAGATTCGTCTCGACCGGCCGCCTCCTGAACAATCTCCTTTATCCAGTCTGGCGGTGACTCGCCTTTCTTGACCGGATCGCCGATATTCTCCCAGATAATATCTCGCCCGAGCGCCCCAATCTGTGTGGCCACCGCCACCACCTCACGTATTTTATAGGTTAGCTTCTGTGTGTGGAATTCGGAGATATTTCGCCGCATAAGATGATTTGATTTCACTGCGCATTTTATCATGTATAAGTTACGGATACATAATGCTTGACTACCAAGCGAAGTGAGTGACACGCAAGTTTACTTTATATCCGAACGAAGTGCCGGGAGGCAGATTGCTAAATCTGCTCTTCAAGCAAAGCGAGAAATATACAAGCTTGTTTGCATATTAGACCACCGCGTCGGTAGTCAAATAAATAATCACTCTCTGGGGAATCAGAGAGTGAGAAAGTTATGACTTTCTTATATAATTATTTATTTGACAAAATAATTTTATTATGTAGAATACATTTAGACTTACACAAAACCCACAATAAAATCACAGGCAAATGACAGACACAGAAAGAAAAGTAGCAGCATTCACAGTAGCAATTATTATTTTTGTAGGGTCTTTCATTAGTATTCTCATCAACTATCCAGTGATGCCAGATTTTATCGCTGGATCTGCAGCATTTGTATTGGCAGCTCTAGGATTCGTCATCATATATCGGGTACTTAAGCCTAAGATAATCCAGATAGTAGAGTTTGATAATGGTTCCTTATATGCACTGACAAGCAAAGGCGAAATTCTGCATATTGAGCCAAGATCTGGAGAAAGTCCTGGCTGCAGAATACTGATGGATAGCTCTACTATTGAAATTGATTAATACAAATAACTAACAAAAGCTCGACCATTACGGTTCGGGCTTTTTTTATGCTTCATTCAGTGTCTGAAGCGTTTAATTTAGATGTTATGCCTAAAAATTTTAATCGTAAGCACTATCAAAGCGAACCTTTTAATTCTCCCCGATTTTGAGCGTAGTGAAAAATCGCTGAACCGAGAGAATTCAGTTATTTTTACGTGCCTCGCACAGCGAAGCGCGCCGGAGGCGACGCGTGCTAAGTAAAAACAAGCTGGATGAGCGCTATCCGTGTAAGAATTCAATAACGTCACCATCCTGCACCACATACTCACTCCCTTCGGTGCGAATCTGACCATTTTCGCGAGCAACCTTTCGCGAACCAGCTTCCAGTAGCTCCTCCCAACCGATTACTTCTGCCCGAATAAACTTCTCCTGAAAATCAGAATGGATTCGCCCGGCTGCTTGTGGCGCCGTAGCTCCACGTGTAACCGGCCAACCGCGTGTCTCCTTCTCGCCAGTGGTAAAGAACGTTATCAAATCCAGCAGACTGTATCCGGCCGTAATCAAATCATACAACCCGTGCGTATCATCACCACGAAAGTCAGCCTTCTCATCTTCATCCATCTCGGACATCTCAAACTCCATGGCCGCATCAAGCACCACATAGTGAATATCATGCTCCTCTGCGTAAGCTGTAGCCTTTTGCAGAGCTGGTGCCTCACTGTCGGCCTGTGTATTAAAAACAAACATCATCGGCTTGATACTCAAAAGACCAAGCCGGCGGAAAAGATCATAATCACGCTCCTCAAAATCACCCTCAGCAAGAAGTCGGCTATCGCTCAGCAGCTCCTCAGCCTGCAGCAAAACCTCCTGACTCGCCTTGGCCTCCTTATCACCCGTTCGCACCTCTCCCGCAAGCTTTTCCAACCGCTTCTCGACGACAGATAAATCACTCGCCACCAGCTCCAGTGTAATCGTCTCGATATCACGAACCGGCGAAATTGACCCATCGACATGATGTATGTCATCATCATCGAAAACACGTACCACGTGGGCCAGGGCATCTACGCTGCGAATATTCTCTAAAAAAGCGTTACCAAGTCCTTCACCCTCGGCAGCGCCTTTGATTAGCCCGGCAATGTCCACGAACTCGAAAACGGCGGCGATCTTCTCTTTCGAGTTAGAAAATTCTGCCAGCTTGTCCAACCGCTCATCCGGCACCGGCACCACACCCACTGACGGATCAATGGTACAGAAAGGATAATTTTCAGCCGGCACAGACCGATTCGTCAACGCATTAAAAAGCGTTGATTTACCGACATTAGGGAGACCAATTATACCTACCTCAAGAGACATATAGCGTGTAGTTTGTAACTTATAACGTTTAGAAAAGAATTTTAAATTCTTTTAGCATACGAACGAGCACACTCACTCGCTGATACCTTGCGCAGGTTGCGATAGCAAGCGAGCAGATAAAAATTGTGATTAATGAACAATTTATTTGTGTATCAGCGAGTGAGTGTGCGAAAGAGCGTTACTGCATAAGCTTCTGCAGCTCACTACGATACTTCTTGGATACTTCCATCATGGCCGACATCTGTGTTTGGCCATTCTTGGTCTTTTCCTTCATCTCCTTGGCCATCTTCTGAAAGAGCTCTGGATTGCTATCAATAGCTCGCTCCATCTTTTCACGCTGTGCCTTCGGCATGTCCTTCATCTGCGACTTAATCATCTTCTTGATGGCAAAGGCTTTAGTTTTATCCTTACCAGCCTTCGCCTTGTTCTTGGCGCTCGTCATCATGTCCTTGGCTTTATCAAATATTCCCATGATTTAGTTAAAAGTTTAAAGTTAAAAGTCGAAAGTTGGTTAATTGCATTGATCTGGATTGCTAAGTTATTTTAACACGGTGCCACTTTAAGATACATCATCTGCATCGATTTCTTCATGAATTCAAGCGGATATTTGGGCACGACAGCTTTTAAAAGAGATTCTTTAGTTAAAAGTTTAAAGTTAAAAGTTCACCCGGGTAAAAAGTTAATTACATCGTTTCCAATTACATGACGTATGTTATCACGTCCGACGGTTGATATATACCTTAGACACGTGAACTTGACAACTTGGCATATAATAAGTAATATAGCTCCAGATTCACAGTAACCTTAAAATTAAAAACTCGCTCAGATGAAATACAACCTTAGTATTGAGATTGATATGATTATAAGCGCATTCAAAGAGGCGCTCGGTTGTGCCTTTCGGTTTCTAGTGTCAAATGGACCAATAATGTTACTAATTGTTATTTGTGCTCTTGCACTACTTGAATATTTCATATTAGCAAACATATTTGGATCAGTGGGATGGATTCTAACCGTACTGCGCCCAATTCTTATCATCTACCCAATATTAGTTCTGATATATACATACGTAGTATGGTCAGATCAGAAAAATAAGACGTATTCGATAGATGATCACTAACTACAAAGCTCGACCAATTACGGTCGGGCTTTAAATTTGATCACTTGATCAAAAAGAAGTAATATAAGGAAAGCTACTTAACTACATTTACAACTCAAAACGGAGGAAGATGGAAGTAACAATCTGTTCAAGCGTTGACTTTACTTATCCTATTATAGAAATTAAAAAAGTTCTGGAGGAACGTGGAGACACGGTAAACATCCCCTATTTTACGCAGATGATAATCGATGGAAAACTGTCGTTCGAAGATTACATGAAAACTAAACAAAGCGGCGGCGATATATCACTTAGAAATCAAGAAGATGTTGATTTCTATGCCAGGTACTGGAAATTTATCTCAAGATCAGATGCGGTGCTAATTCTTAATCTTGAAAAGCACTATATCAAGGGTTACATCGGCGGAAATACTTTAATAGATATGAGCTTTGCTTATATTCAAGAAAAACCTATCTACCTGTATAATCCTATCCCAGAACGAAGCGCAAGGATGCATTACGTTGATGAGTTGAAAGATTTTAAACCAACCATCATCAACGAAGATCTCTCATTAATTAAATAAAAAGATTAACTAATAAAGCCCAGCGGATTAATGCTGGGTTTTTTATTTGACTACGCATCCATATGGATGTACGTTACAGGCAGGTAATTAACTACATTCACAACTAAAATTTAGGTTATTCTTATGGAATTAAATAAAAATAGCTATTTGAAAACTATTGTAAAAATTATGCTGCCAGTATTGTATAGCATAGATAATGAAGTCAATACAATAATAACCATAATCTTGGTAATTGCTCTTATATATGCAACATCATCTGTCGCAATAAGTCTTGGAATAGTTTACCTGTTCTGGGCATTTATGTTCTACATTGACCCATTAAGCGAGTCAGAAAGAATTTAAACCTGATTTATCACAAATTAAATAATGAACCTAAGAATTAAAGTTCGGCCAATTGCGGTCGAGCTTTTTTATTAAATAACTCATCCGGATGAGTTATTTAATAAATTCATCTAAGCCGCATATTCATGTAAAATTCGAGGCTTTGCCGATGACTAAAACGAGCGGTACGAGGGTACCGCGAGTGAGAACCGCAGGCAGTAACGAAGAAGTTTGCTGAATATGCGGCTTAGATATCTACTGTAGCAATCTTTGCATTAGACTGAATAAAGGACTTACGAGCCGAGACATCCTTGCCCATCAAGGTGTCAAAAACACGATCGGCCGCCTGGGCATCATCAACTTCTACCCGTTTCAGCGTGCGGGTCTCACGATTCATGGTTGTGTCCCAGAGCTCCTCGGCGTTCATCTCACCAAGACCCTTGTACCGCTGCAGTGATACATTCCCAGCCGACTTGGCTGCTTCCTCGAGATCCTCTTCACTATCTGCGTCAACCAGAGATTTTAGGTACGCAACCTTTTCGTCCTCGGTATAAACAAACTTCTCTTCCTTTCCGTGCGTAATTTTATACAGGGGCGGCTGCGCAATATAAACAAACCCTGCATCAATCAGTGGCTCGAAGTATCGATACAACAGCGTCAAAAGCAAGGTGCGAATGTGGGCGCCATCAACATCCGCATCGGTCGCAATAATAATTTTATGATAGCGCAAATCCTCAATATCAAACGTATCACCGATTCCGGTACCAAGTGCAATTACCAGGTTTCGGATTGTTTCTGACTTAAGAATACGGTCAAGGCGCTTGCGCTCAACATTCAGGATCTTTCCGCGCAGTGGCAGAATAGCCTGCGTACGGCGGTCACGACCGGTCTTGGCGGTACCACCGGCTGAGTCACCCTCCACCACAAAGAGCTCTGCTTCATGAGCCTTCTTTGTCTGGCAATCAGAAAGCTTACCGGGCAGCCGGACATTCTCAAGCGCACCTTTACGAATCACATTATCCTTGGCTGCCTTAGCAGCTTTGCGAGCTCGAAGAGCCAGCTGTACCTTAGTCGCAATTGCCTTGGCGTCAGACGGATGCTCCTCGAAAAACTGGGCGAGGCTGTCATTAAAGACCTTCTCAACAACACTTCGTGCCTCTGGGCTTCCAAGCTTAGCCTTAGTCTGCCCCTCGAACTGTACCTCCGGAAGCTTCACAGAGATAACCGCCGTAAGACCTTCCAGCGCATCATCACCAGCAAAGTTGTCATCCTTTTCCTTCAGAATTCCCTCGTCACGAGCATAGGAGTTAAGTGTCCGCGTCAGTGCCGACTTGAACCCAGTAATATGAGTTCCTCCCTCCTTGGTATAAATATTGTTAGCAAAGGCATTTAGGCGAGTTGATACCTCATCTACATACTGAAGAGCAATCTCTACCTCGATGTCATCCACCTCCTTCTTTTCATGAAAAATTGTCTTGTGCAGATGCTCGTAATTCTGGTTGTAATCACGAACCAGGCTACGCAATCCACCCTCGAAGTAGTACGTCTGCGACGGTACCTCCAGACCAAGCTCATCAAAATAGAAAACTTTTGAATCATCAATATCACCTTTATAATCCCGAGCATCGATAATGTGTACTCGGAGCTCCGGTACCAAATATGCCTGTTGCCGGAGGTACGAGACAATTCGCTCCCACTTGAAATCAAGGGTTTCGAAGACATCTTCGTCTGGTTGAAAGGACACAATTGTCCCGGTCTTATCTGACTTGCCGAGCTTTTTAACATCATCCTGACGTACACCAATCTTATATTCCTGCATGTACTCACCACCATCGCGATGAACCACTACCTTGGCCCAGGTTGATAACGCATTGACTACCGAGATACCAACTCCGTGCAGACCTCCGGACACCTTATAGCCCTCACCACCAAACTTACCTCCGGCGTGCAGTGTAGTCATGATGACCTCCAGCGCAGAGGCACCAACATCCTTGTGCTCATCAACCGGAATACCACGACCATTATCAGTGATTCTAACCTTGTTATCAGGCAGCAAAACCACCTCGATATGATCGGCATAGTCGGCCATAGCCTCATCACGAGAGTTATCAAATACCTCAGTAATCAAATGATGTAGTCCATCAATACCGGTAGTACCGATATACATTCCCGGTCGCTTACGCACCGGGTCTAACCCCTCTAAAACTTCGATATCAGCAGCGGCATAGTTAGACGCGTTTTTTGGTTTTTTATCTTTTTTCTTAGCCATTATGTATCGAAAAATCTAACACTCTTTCTATGTATTTCGTACCTTTATTATAGCATAGAACATAGGTACATTATCAACAGATTTCTTGATATACATAAATGCTACATCTCAGTTATAATGATTTCAAATGCGATTGTCCTTCATTGACAAACAAGCAGCCAACGAAATTATCGCTGCCGTGCTGCAGGAGATAAAAACCGATGAGAAGGCAGCGGCACTCTCCTTTTCCCGGCTTCATACTGACCTTTCAGCACAAGCTCGAAACCTGTCAGAGAAAATTCGCTCTATTCGGCCACATCATTACGGACTCAACCGCAAAGCAGTACCACCACAAAAGGCAGGTAATCTCGTCGTGGTACGCAATCAATACTATGCCACAGCAGATGGGTGGCACTCTATTCCGCCACGACTGGTGCCGCGGCACACGTTTCGCAGCTTTCAGGCCATGAATCACACGCTAAAGAAGGATATCGGTCACGAGCTTGTGATTCAGTCGGGCTACCGCTCGCCAGCCTATCAGTTGTTTATATTTCTTTTCCAGCTCAAGGAAAAAGACTGGGATGTCGAAAAGACCCTACAGACGGTAACCTTGCCTGGTTACAGCGAGCATGCCGCAACCGGCAGTCAGGCGTTGGATTTACGCGCATCAAAATTTTACGGACCGCATGATATGTACGAATTTACCCGCGTGCCCTCATACGGTTGGCTGCTAGATCATGCTGGTGAGTTTGGTTTCTCCTTAAGTTATCCAGAGGGTAACAATACTGGGACTGATTTTGAACCGTGGCATTGGCGACATCAATCTACAGCATAATTTAATTTTCTTTCATACTTGCGCACTTGAGTGCTTTGACTAAGCTAATAATTTGAGAGATGAGTATATCAACCTAAGAAAGCCGCTTAGTATCCCGCAAGTCGGGACACTAAGCTTTTTTTCACCTTGAGGCGTTGGATTAATCAATAGTTCAATATAATCCATTCTATCCTTAGCGCTGGCTCACTGAAATCTTCGCACTACCGTGTCGAAGATTTTCAGCTCGCATCAAGTCTTCGTTTTTCTACGACGCTTTTGTTTCTTGGACACAATTATCTGCTCCACAGGAACCATACAAACTTCGCTGGGCGAGATTTCTTAAAAAGGGTGGGCTCGTTTTTATAGTAAAACCCTCACAGAATTTAATTCTGTGAGGGTTTGTGTAGTTATCTTAAAAATATTGAAGCGAGGGGAACGGTTCTTGTTCTCCGCTTGTCTCGAATGAGAGAGCCAGAATTACCCGTTTAGAAGCTTTTGCTCAGCCTGTTGCTACAAATCATCAAAACTTTGAAGTGAACACTTCGTTCATTAATTCACGTGTTGTGATTTCGGCAAATTCCATTGCCTCTTTAGTTTCGATACCAATTTTTTTAGCCTGATCACCAATCTCTTCTGGCAAACTAGAGCTAATGTTGATACCTTGGTCTCTAAATCGCTGTTTTAATAGCATAAGCGCGATTTCTTGCTGTCTTTGTTCGGTCATAATGACCTCTTTTTTTATTATGGAATTATATAGATGTAAGCAGAGCTTTTCTGCCTACATCTATATAATTCCATAATTACTTCACTATGTCAATCCCTCTTTTCTAAGGCTGCAATTTAAATTGCAGTTGCTAACTTATGAACCCATCTTGTTATCGTACCGAAAAGCCATCATTACCCTCAAGCCTCGTCTCAATTGACTGCATGTGTTCATTCACCTCCGCGTCACTCAGCGTGCGCTCATCGGACTGAAAGACCAACTTAAACGCATAAGAAATCTGGTTGTCTTTTTCGTACGTATCAAAAAGATTTGCAGCTACTAAAAGTTCACCAGCGACATCCTGAATAATGCTCTTTACATCACCCGGTTCGGCTCCGTCCGGTGTCCAGACAGCCACATCCCGAAGAACGTACGGATACATTGACGGCGTTCGGAATGATACTGGAGAAAACAGCGACGTATCATCTGTTACCGGCGATTCCGATGACATCTCCTGATTTTCTGGCAGTAGCGCTGTTGCAATCCCGTTGCTTACCTCCGGCTCAAAATCATAGTCAAACTTTCCGGAAAGCATACTGAAAACCTCAGTAATATCCTCGTCACCAGTATCACTATCGCTACCAACTGCCAAGGAGAAAACTTCTCGGTCATTTAGAAACACCTTGCCGATCTCGAACACCTGCAGATTCTCTGCAGCAAGAACCGGTTTATGTGTTTCGTTTGTATCTAAAACGGTCGTAATATTATCTCGTAGTGTACTGCGCAGATACGCCTTGTCCTCTGCTACCGGATTTTTTAGCCTTACTTTCCCATCCTCAACCAGCGAGTAGGTCTTGACTTCGGTGTAGCCGAGCGAAACTAATGAGTCGCGAATATGACCACGAACATTTTCATCTACTGCTGGTGACACCTTATCTGGCATCACCGGCTGAATCTTGTCGTACCCGTACACCCGCCCGACCTCCTCAATGAGATCCTGGCTATAGCGAAGGTCAGTGCGCCAATCTGGAATAGTGGCCACGATCCGTTCATCGGCGAGCTCAGGAACGCGTCCATAGCCGACAGTATTTTCAAACTGCTTTGCTTCCTGCAGCGGCTCAATTACAACACCGCCATCGCCGTCATGACTATGGCGAGAGGCGTGCGCAATTTCTCCATTTCCAAGGTAAATTCCACAGTGATCAACACCTTCAGGAATATCTGTGCCAGCCATATACTCTTTTGTTTGATAGTAGATTTCACCACCCTCATCTTTCCCTGTATTAGCAAAAATAAGATCACCGGCCATAAGGTCTGATTCGCTTAGGCGTTCAGTATAAGCAAACTGATCGACACTGATTCGTGGCAGCGCAATACCGGCCTGTACAAACATCCAGCTAACAAATGAAGAGCAGTCAAACGCCTTCGGAGCATCAGCCGTAACACTCGCACCATATTTATACGGTGTGCCGACCTGATCAGGAGCCAACAAAGAAATATGCTGGGTCGGATTAACCACTTCTGTTTCGCAACCAAGCTGGTTCAGGATATCAATAGTTTCCGTGGTTGAGATATCTGTACCTAAAAGCGCATTAACATGCTGGGTAGTTACTCCTACTTTATACGGTGCCTGTGGACGCGGATACACGTCAAGCACATCATCAGCAATCGTTGCATCAGCTACTTCCTGAATGAGCTGACTGAAGCGTTCCATTGCCCGCCGAGAGCGTGCTGCTGGTACATCATTCTCGAACCGTTTCGAGGCATCGGTGCGGAGATTCAGCTTCTGTGATGTCTTGCGAATTGTGGCTGGATCAAACGAGCAAACACTAAGCATTACCTTAGTCGTGCTCTCATCAATACCACTTACCTGCCCACCCTTGATACCAGCAATATCCAGAGCCTTCTGGGAATCCGCAATGACCGGCATTCCTGGCTCGAGTGTGAAGACATCACCATCCAGCGTTGTGATCTCTTCACCAGCCTCCGCCGAGCGGATCATAATTTCCATCCTGTCTTCACCGGCCAGCTTATCGTAATCAAAGGCATGCACCGGCTGTCCTAGCTCGAAGGTCAGATAGTTAGTAATGTCTACCACATTATTTATACTTTTCTGCCCTAGTACCTTCAATTGATCACGAAGCCAGTCGGGTGATGGGCCAACCTCAACATCGAATGCGAGACGCTTCAATGCCCGACGGCAGGAACTGGTCTCAATCGCCAGCGAGAGGGCATCGGCTGATTTTAGCTGTTTGTCTACCTGAACTTTCGGACCAATCGGCGTAAACGTAAGATCTGCAAGCACTGCCAACTCGCGCGCAACACCCTCATGGCAAAGTGAGTCACTGGCCCGGTTTGGTAGTACATCTATATCAAAAACTGTGTCATTATCGATCGCGCGAAATCCTTCCACCTCATACGCACCATGTGTCAGTACATCCGCGACCTCTGCCGGAGTAGGTAAATCTTCCTTAATATAATCTTGTAGCCACCTGTAAGATATTTTCATAATATGTAATCACTTCACCATGTCGTAATACTAACAATTTTGAATGCAATTCGAGGCTTGTGCAAGAAATTTCACGAAGTGTACAGAAGTTACAGTGAGTGATATTTCGCTGCACGTAACGAAGAAGCGCGTCAAAATTGTTGTATTACACGCAAATCACCGTTATAGAAAAGCCTAACATCCGGTACGCCGTGCTTCAGCATCAACAGCCGATCAATACCGACGCCAAAGGCAAAGCCTTGAAAATCTCGCGGATCAATCCCAACATTTTCCAGCACATTTGGATGCACCATTCCGGCACCCATCACCTCTATCCAGGGATTGTCCTCCATGTCACCCGAGGATTCCTTGCGACGCATATCAACCTCCACCCCCGGCTCAACGAACGGAAAGTAGCTCGGTCGGAAACGTACTTCCGTCTCCCCGGTAAAAAAAGCTGAGAAAAAATGCTCTAGCACACCTTTCAGGTGGGCCAGCGTAATATCAGTATCGACCAGCAAACCCTCCAGCTGATAAAACTGGGTTTCGTGAGTGGCATCAGTAGCTTCGTAACGAAATACTTTTCCAGGAGCAATGATACGAATCGGTGGTTGATTATCTTCCATGTGCCGAATCTGCACGTTTGAGGTATGCGTCCGTAGCAGATCACCAAGCTGATTCTCCTCGAGCCAGAACGTGTCCCAGAGATCACGAGCCGGATGATCAGCCGGAATGTTCAAGGCGTCAAAGTTGTAATGCTCGGTCTCAACATGCGGACCCTCGGCCAAAGAAAAACCAAGTTCACGAAAGATGGATTCGATCTCCTTAATCGCCAGCGAGATTGGATGGTAGTGCCCAACTTTTTCATTTTTATTACTTTTCGACATCATAGATATAGTACCAAACATTTGAAAGGATTTTCTTTAACGAGCGGCTTTCAAAGTTATGATTCGGCCACGAATAAATTTACTGACGTAAATTTTTCTCGGCCCCGCCTCGTGGTTTTTGCCTTCAGCAAAGCTGAAACAAAAACATCACTGCGGCTTTCGAATCCTTACGACCATGCATAAATGCATGGTCTCGCCGTTCATTCATTGTATTCATGAGCCGGCGAGAGGATTCGAACCCCCGACCTGCCCCTTACAAGGGGGCTGCTCTACCAACTGAGCTACACCGGCTAATTCTAACTACTCACCTGTCTAATATACACGTACAAGTATAACAAACTATTCTCATCGCTGCCTACAGACTATGAACGCAGCTTGTGAGCTAACTGTTCTAACCAGGAAGATAAGCGATTACGAATACGTACTCCTAAATCAGCGTAAAGATCACAGATGTAGTGATAGAAAATTTGCAGGCTGCGAGATATAGCCCGAATCTTTTTAGCTACCACTACATCAGCCTGCCTTCGAATAGAATTAAAGAATAATCGATCTCCGCGATTTAATTCCTTAATTTTCAGTCCAAAAAAAGCCACCAGTAGCAATAGACTTACTGTGAAAATTATAAACATAAAGTAGATTACGAAATCGTTTCAATACGAGAGATTTCGCCAATAGCAACATTCTCACCAAACGTCTGTGTAGCCTCATGAAGCAGGTCGGAGATACTTTTTTCATCATCCTTGATGTAAGCCTGCTCAAGAAGAACAAACTTGGAAAAGTAGCTATCCAGCTTACCAGCAACTGCATTCTCACGAATATCATCAGGCTTGTCAGCGAACTCCTCACCAAATTTCTCTTCCTGGGCAGCGACTTCATCCTCAGGTACATCCTTACGTGATACATACTGTGGATTCATGGCTGCAACGTGCATCGCAATTTCATACGCGAGCTTCTGGAACTCTTCATTACGAGCCACAAAATCTGTTTCGCACTGCAGCTCAACGAGCGCTGCTACCGTATTATTAGAGTGAACGTACGAGCTAACAACACCAGCACCAAGATCACGACTGGACTTTTTAGCTGCTGTCGCCTCGCTTTTCTCTTCAAGGATCTTGATGGCTTTGTCCATATCTCCATCTGCCTCTGTTAGCGCTTCTTTGCACTTCATTACAGAAACCTGTGTACGCTCACGCAACTCCTTGATGTTTTCCGTTGTAATATCTGCCATAAATATAAAAAGATTAAAGTGTAATACCGGCTCCGTTAGCGTAAGCATCTCGCAACTTCTCCATAAAGTAGCGGATACTTGCAGCCCGAGCATCATTGGCAACAATCGGGTAGTCAATCAGGTTAATGTCACAGTCGATGTTAGAGAGAGATACAACGGGAACACCTGCCTGATGTGCCTCCTCCACTGCAATGGCGTCATTCTTGCTGTCTACTACTACCATTGCTGCTGGTAGCTTATTCATATTGCGAATACCGCCAAACTTGTCCTTAAGGCGATCAATTTCACGCTGGAAAAGCAGCTGCTCCTTCTTGGTGTATTTGTCGAGCTCTCCACTTTCCTGCTTGTCCTCAAGCTCTCCGAGGTGACGGATACGCCCCTGAATATTATTAAAGTTAGTATAGGTACCGCCAATCCATCGTCCGGTGACAAACGGCTGCTCGATAGACGCAGCTACAGTACGGACGATGTCATTACCTTCATTTTTACTAGTTACGAAAACAACCTGCTCTCCTTCCTTACCTCGCTGGCGCATAAACTCCTCAGCATCCTCAAGCAAGGACTGCGTCTTTTCCAGATCAATAATCTCAATTCCACCCTTGAGACCAAAGATGTAATCAATAGTTGATGGGTGACGCCGGCTGCGAGCAAGCCCGTAGTGAGCTCCAGCAGAAAACATCTCACCCAGATCATCTGGGTTGATGTCAGTCTTTTCGGCTTCTTGTAGGGCTGTAGCTTTTGGCATAAAAAATAGACGCAATTAGCGTCACTAGGGATAGTATCAAAAACTCCCCCGCAATGCAATCACGTAGTCGGCTGTATGGTTTATTCCTCCAGTTTGGCCTGCGCATCTGCAAGTGCCTGCAGAATACGATCAATCTCCCCCGCCATCACAGCCTCGATGTTCGACCAGCTCTCATTGATACGGTGATCAGTAATGCGATCCTGTGGAAAGTTGTAGGTGCGAATTTTCTCCGACCGACCACCGGTACCAATCTGATTTTTACGGTGACTGGCGCGCTCAGACGCTTCTTTTTCACGTTGCTTCTCTTCAAGCTTGGCATGCAGAATCTCCATGGCTCGTTCGCGATTTTTCAACTGCGTACGATCCTCGGTACAACGCACCTGAATACCCGTTGGCTTATGGGTTATCTGTACCGCCGACTCAACCTTGTTAACATTCTGTCCGCCAGCACCACCACTGCGCGAAAAGGTCATCTCGATATCCTCGTCCTTGATGTTGATTTGTTTCTGCTTACGAATCGGTAGAATCGCTACGCTAGCCGTAGACGTATGAATCCGGTCAGCCTTTTCGGTGCTGGGAATTCGCTGTACGCGATGCACACCAGTCTCAAAGCGCAGGCGTTCGTAGATATCCTTGCCTTTTATCTCGTAGTCGGCCTCCTTTACACCACCAAGAGAGTTTTCTGATACGTTCACCAGCTTCGGCTTCCATCCCTGGGCAGCACAGTAGTTGAGATACATCTCGACCAACTCACCCGCAAACAAAGAGGCTTCATCACCACCGGCAGCCGCCCGCACCTCCAGCACAATCTGATTGGGAAACTCATCGGCCTTCTGTGCCTTGGTAACCATAGAGGTCAGCTGCTCGGTCAATGCCTGCTTTTGCTCCTCGAGTGAACTAACTTCTTCTGCTACCAGCTCGGCCATCCCTTCATCCTCTCCCATCTTTTCAGTTTCGACTATCTTTTCATCGATGCGGCGCAACTCACCAGCCAGAAATTTTGTTTCGGGAATCTGTACAAGATCATCAAGATGATCCGCTACTTCTTTTGGTGGTATTTGGTGTAATTCTTTAGGCATATAAAAATAATACCCCACGAGAGATTCTAACGCACAGCAAGGCGTCGGCCTCACCGGCAGATGGTCTCTCGTAGAGTTATTTAAGACTCAGTTGTCTCACTTTGATCATCTGTTGCTTCTTCCCCTTCTTCTTCTGTATTTTCAGCAGTTTCCTGTTTGGTTTTCTTGGCAGCCCGTGCTTTTTCAAAGCGAGCCTTGAACTTCTCAACTCGTCCGGCCGTATCAACCGTTCGTTCTACACCCGTATAAAATGGGTGCGAGGCTGAGGACATTTCTACTCGTGCCAGCGGATACTCCTCGCCATCCTCCCAGGCACCAGTCTCATCAGTTTCGATGGTTGAACCAAGGAGAAACTTCTCGTCACTGGAGGTGTCGAGAAAAATAACCTTGCGATAATTTTCTGGATGAATATCTCGTTTCATAATGTTGTTCTAAAGCACTGCTTATTATACACATTCTTGCCATATTGAAAAGTAACTCCAATAAATATGGAAAGATGTGTGTATTTTCTTAAAGGCTGGAATCTCTGATTGCAGCCGCTATTTAAGCGAGTACTCTCCTGTGTGTAGCCTTGCGCAAGGCAATTTGCACGGTCTTCGCGTTAGCGAAGAAATTGCCTGAGCAGATAGAAGTCGCCGCTGGCGATTTACTTGTGCGCACACAAAGGAGAAGTGCAAGCACTACTGGGATGCAGCATCAATCGGATCAATCATAGTTCGCTGAATATTCATAGCACGGTTCAGTACCTGATCACCGTAGAACTGCACGCCCGGAGACTGCCAGTTACCACCGGCATAATACTGCAAGGCCGCACGACGCTCGGCCGTGTATCCACCAGCCCCAGCGCCAAGATCGGTCAGATAAATTCCTGATGCCATAAAGGCATGCGCTGGGTTCCATGGATTTGGAACCGATACACCAACCGCGTTGGCAATACGGTTCTGGTACGCCTCCCAGGTTGACGGAATAAACTGCGCCGGACCCATTGCCCCACCCCAGCCATTTCCAAACGGACATGATAGCGGTCGTGACTCTGGCTGCAATCCAAGTGCAGACGTAATTCGCTTGTACGGAGGGATATCACGACTTGGCTTCATGATCTGATCCCACTGCTTTGATGGTGGGTCTCCGGGTCGATTACAGGTACCAACATTCTGACCAAGGTTTGACTCCTGCTGAATAATCGCCAATAGAAACGCCGGTCGGATACCGGTAGAACGAGAAACATCGCGAGCGATATCCAGTGCCTCCCCAAACGGAATAGCCTGAACATCACGCAGAGAGAAGAGCTCAGAGCGAATCCGTGCCGCTCGTGCCTGCTTCTCCTGCAAAACTTGCTCATACGATCGCTCCTCGCTACGAGCAATCGCGGCTAACTCTTCCTGTTCCTGTTCCTTTTGTTCCACCTGGGCCTTCTGAGCTGCAATAGCTTGCCGAGTATCTGTTACCTGGTCACGCTGATTTGCTAGTGCTTCACGCTCCTCCTCGGCCTCCTGGCGTGCATTTCTTATTTCTGCAAACCTCGTCTGCAGCGAATCATTTATCGACTGGACCGAATTAATATCAGAAAAAAACTCCGAAAGACTTTCATTGGAAAGGGCGAGCTCAACCAGTGACAGGTCATCAAGAGACGCTCGGCGCCGAATCAACTCTGCCAACGAATCGCGCTTCCGATTCACTTCGGCATCAAGCTCACTAATGTATGATTGTCGCTCATCGATACCTCCCGACAGTTCATTAATACGAATATCATTCTGGCGGATCTCTAGCTGTGCTTTGGCGATCTCGGCCTCAAGAATTGCCACGTCACGCTCCAGAGTCTGGCGCTCCTGGCGTTTAACACCTAGTCGTTGCTCCTGCTGATCAATCTCATCCTGTAGATCTCTTAGCTCGGCTTCTAACTGGGCACGCCGCTCATCCGACTGAGCAACTACAGTTGCCGGTAAAAAGGTTAGTGAAAGCAGCGCCAGGATTACTACTGCACATACACCGGTTGTAGTCCGGATTGAAAACATAGGTTTATTGTATTATAGACGAACTATCGACAGAAGTCTTACTCCTCGTCACTTTGCTCATCACCCTCACCTTCTTCTCCCCCTTCGCCTTCTTCGTCCTCCTTCTTACGTTCACCCTCAACTTCAATATCATCAAAGTCGAATTCTTCTCCTTCTTCTTCAGGCTCTAGTTCCTCAAGTTCGGTTGGCTCCTCGATCAGGACAACCACCTCTTCATCCTCGGCCAGAATTTCGACACCATCCGGGACGGTGATATCAGCCACCGTTACCTGTGATCCAAAGTCTTCAAGTCCAGATACGTCTACCTCAAGATTAGATGGAAGCTTTGTTGGATCAGCCTCAACCTCAACGGAGTGAAGAATACGCACCAGCAGACCACCTTTGTTTTTAATAGCTGGCGCCGTACCAACAATCTCAACCGGGAGATCAACCGTAACCGTCTGTCCCTTCTCAATTACATAAATATCAGCGTGAATCGGTTCATCGGTAACCGGGTGAATATCAATGTCCTGAATCAGCGCCGGCTGTGTTTTATCATCCTTAATTTCAAGCTGAAACACCGTGGAGGTTCCGGTCTGGTGCCAAAGCTTTATAAAGTCAGTCATACCAACCGCAATTGGAGTCGAGTCAGTATCACGTCCATACATTACCGCCGGCAGCACACCAGCCTCACGAGCCTCGTTTGTGTCGTCTTTAATATTGCGTTTTTTTACTTGGAGCTTTTCCATTACTCGTATATGGTACCGAAATTATCCAGATTCGCAAGTCGAAGTACTAAAATAAAACAGATTGGTTGACTATGCATAATATATTATGTATTATTTAGTTAGAAATCATTCTTTCAATTTAAATAAATCCTGTTGTTATGAAATCATCAATCCCAGAACCAGCAGTATCGCTAATGTCACTAAATGGAAATACTAGGATACATATTAAAGTTTTCGACAAAAAGACACGTAAAGTGCGAAGACATGATATATATCTCCTCCGATTCATCGACAAATCCCATTCTTCATTTCGGTTCATCTATACCAATAAATGGAGAAAAGATCCTAAGCAAACGATAGAGAACTCATTGATCGCCTCTAAGTATCCAGGTGATTCAGTACGCGAAACCTCTGTTTCGGACTGGACACCCTCTTGCTGGGTAGTAAAACCTACAGAGGGTGATTCCAGTGATGATTATAGGTATAGAATCGAGTTCATAAGCTGCTTGGCAAATTACCATCAGCGATTTAACGAAGAAATAAAGAGACAGATGTACCACAAGGCTAAGAAACTTTTAGAGGGTAAGCAAATAAAACTTACTTTTTAATGAAACATAACCACAACTATAACCAAGCCGTCGGATAAATCCGGCGACTTTTTTTATCGTGATACAATACCCATATAGATTTAACAGACAGATAACCTTAATACTCTTATGTCCAAACTTGATTTTCTGGCGGTGGGTGATATTACAACTGACGACTTTATAAAGCTCGAAGATGTTCGCATCGACACCGACAAGGACCCTGGAGACAAGGGTATGGAGGAGCTTTGCTTCCGCTTTGGAGACAAGATCGAGTACGCTGATCACGACATTGTAGCGGCTGTTGGTAACGCACCGAACGCCGGTGTCTCTGCCCACCGCCTTGATCTAGAGACTGGTCTTAACACCAACTTCGGTGACGACATGGTCGGTGAGATGAATAGCAAGCAGCTGGAGAAAGAAGGTATCAACATGGATTACGTGAATATCCATGAAGGAAAAAAATCAAACTACCACTACGTACTGCGCCACGGTCCAGAGCGAACCATCCTGGTTAAGCACTATGACTACGACTACAAGCTACCAGATTTTTCTGAAGGCGAAGCACCACGCTTCATGTACCTCTCTTCCCTAGGTGAGAACTCTTTTGACCACCACATTGAGATTGCCGAGTTTGCGGAAAACAACGACACTAAACTCGCCTTCCAGCCCGGAACCTTCCAGATAAAGATGGGTTACGACAAGCTCACGAGACTGTATGAAGCCAGCTACCTATACTTCTCTAACAAAGAAGAGGCACAGCTGGTGCTGGACAATAATACCGATGATATGGAGGAGCTACTGCGAGACATGCATGACCACGGACCAGATATTGCTGTCATCACCGATGGTCCAGAAGGTGCCTACGTCTTTGACGGAACCGAAGGTTGGCACATGCCGATGTACCCGGATCCAAAGCCACCTGTAGACCGTACCGGTGCTGGAGACTCCTTCTCTTCCACCTTTACCGCTGCGCTGGCACTCGGTAAGGACATTCCAACCGCCCTGCGCTGGGGACCAGTCAACTCGATGAGTGTTGTCCAGGACATCGGTGCGCAGGCTGGTCTCGTCTCCCAAGAGGAGCTATTGGAGCATCTCGAGAACGCCCCAGACGACTACGAACCAAAGCAGATTTTCTAGACTAAGAAAATAGGTAAGAACAATAAAGCCTCTGCCGATAAGCAGGGGCTTTATTCTGCATGAATACTTACGACTGCTGTGCCGATGGGGGTTTGGAGAGAATTCGTAGAAGTTCAGGACTAATAAAGGTAGTCACAATACTCAGGATCACCATAGCCGTTGTTACCTCTGAGGGAATGATTCCCATCTGCTGGGCCGAGAACACCACCGCCAGTGTCGTAGAAAGCTGCGGAATACTAGAGGCACCCAGGAGCCGACTCTCCGCTATCGAAAATCCCAGAAGTCGCCCACCAAAAGCTCCGCTGACATACTTTGATATGACCGATCCGGCCACTACTGTCAGGGTCAAGAGTCCCACCGTCTGCAGATCACCAAACACTGTCAGATCCGTGTTGGCACCAACCACCACAAAGAAGACCGGAATGAAAATTCCGTAGCTAATAGCCCGCAGCTTCCCTTTCAGGATCTCGTTGTTTATAGTTCCGGACAAAACAAAGCCGGCGAAGAATCCGGCAATGATAGCGTGTAGTCCAAGAAGCTCGAAGGCCACCACAATCCCGAACAGGATTACGAAAATAAAACGTAGCTCCTGCTGGAATATGTCCTCCTGCCGACCAAACTTTTGCACAAACTGGCTGTGTATTTTGGGTATGATGTAACGCAGAAAGGCCAGGAAACCGATTACGAGCGTGTAGAAAACTGGCAGCGGAATGGTGGTAATTGGATCAACCGACTGAAAGAATACCGAAAGCAGTATCAGTGAAGCCACATCCTGAAGAATTGTGGTCGCAATCACCACCTGACCGAATGGTGTATGCAGGACCTTGGTCTTCTCCAGGGATGGAATCACCACCGCCAATGATGATGAGACGAAGATAATCCCCAGAAGCAGCGAAGTGTAAAAACCATACGCAAATAGCTGCCCAATCCCAAAACCAACCACAAACGGTAACGCCCCGTTAAAGAAAGCTAGAAGCGATATCCGAAACTTGTCCTTTTGAAAACTAGACAACCGGGTTTCCAACCCAGCCATGAACATCAGGAAGACCAGCCCCACCTCGGAAAGAAAATTGATCGTATCTGTCGGGGTAAAGAACCCGAGCCCGAACGGCCCAATAAACATCCCGGCAATAATCAGCGCAATCACCCACGGCAGGTGCAGCCGATTAAACAATTCGGAGAAGAAGACACTTGCAAATAGTATAAGAAAGAATGGTAGGAGCTGAGTCATAAATATATTATAACGTGCAATTAGCTAAACAGAAGAATGTGGGAATTAACTTAGTATGTAGAATCTAGAATGAATCAATTATAGTTTTGTTATGTAACAAAATAATTACATTGTTAGACAAGTAAAAAAATAACCAATGCAGTACCGAAAGTATAGATTAAACCTGTAACAATCGACTATTTCCAGCTTTCTTTTATACACTTTCTTCCGTAAACTATTCGTGATATCCCCATCAGTATTAGAGTAATAGCGGCTGAAATATAAAATACATGGAAAGCACGGGAAATTCCTTGTAAACCTGATCCACTGGCTGGAAAATTACTAGAAAATATCGAATAAATATGCAGATCAATGAATAGAGCTACAATCCAAGAGACCAAGAAAGCAACGTATCTTTTTATTTCTCCGCTTGTATAATCCGCTGATTCTTCAATTTCATTTTTTGTAGCTTGTTTTGACATGCTTTTAACTTTTTACCCGGTTAAACATTCCGCAAAAGCGGAATAAAATCTACGATTTTGTTTAACTCGGGTGAACTTTTCGGCCTTTAACTTTCTTCACTGCCTCTATAATCGAATCAACCCCCATGCCGTACTTTTCAATCAGCTCTTCCGGAGTACCACTTTGGCCAAACTGATCATGTACACCAATGAACTCCTGTGGCGTTGGTGTATTCTGACTAAGAATCTCGGCCACTGCTGAGCCCATTCCGGCCGAAACCTGATGCTCCTCGATTGTTACCACCGCCCCACATCGCTTAGCAGCTTCGATTACCGACTGCTCATCCATTGGTTTTATTGTGTGGTTGTTGATGACCACGGTGTTAATCCCCTCGCCTTCTAGCCGCTTGGCAGCTACGAGTGCATTGTGTACCAATGGTCCACAGGCAATCAGTGCGACTTCGGGATTCTCGCCCTCCCACAGCCAGTTGGCACGACCAAACTCAAACGGTGAATCCTCAGTAGTGATGACTGGTGTCTTCTCACGGGCCACGCGGAAGTATACCGGCCCATCCTCACGGGCAGCGATATGGACTGTTTTGCGAGCCTCCTGATAATCTGCTGGCACGACAACCTTCATGTTTGGCTGAGCTCGCATCAGGGCGATATCCTCTAGCTGCTGATGCGTTGCCCCATCTGGGCCAACGGATACCCCAGCATGGGCTCCGAGAATCTTTACCGACACGTTATTTAGTGAAATCGTGGTACGAATCTGTTCGTTATTACGGCCTGGTGAAAAGGCCGCATATGAAGATATGAACGGAATCTTCCCCATTGCTGCCAGTCCAGAGCCAACCGTCGCGAGGTTCTGCTCGGCTACACCAACTTCAACGTAACGATCGGGAAACTCTTCCTTAAAAAAGTGTGTACGCGTTGATTCAGCCAGGTCGGCACAAACCGCAACGATATTCTCGTTTTCCCGCGCTGCCTCAACCAAACCATCACCGTAGCCGTTACGGCTGTAATCAACGGTTGGCTCGTCGCTAAAAATGTCTGGATGTAATTTTTGGTCGTCTTTAAGCATATTTTATTTATTAAAACGGTTTTCTGACTTAAGGCGTTCGGCTATTTCTCGCAAATCATCAAATTCTTTACGTGAGACTTCCGACTTCCAATCATTCCATAGTGCTCGCCTATCATCACCGGTTTCTGCTTGATCCATTTCATCGAAAAGATTTCCGTGCTGCTTTACCATCTTGTAATCTTCTGGGTCTAGTTGCTGTAAGAACATCTCCTCATTAATAAACGGGTTAGCAGGCTTTCGTGCATCCTCTTTTTCTTCTGCTTTATTTATCTTTTCAAAATTCATGATTCTGTATTCTTTAATTCGTTATTCGTTTATTCAAGATGACTTGCCTCGATCTCACCACCGAGCGTGCGCAACTCGCGCAGGAATGATTCCTCCTGCTGCCCCTTTTCTGGGGGCTTGCCGTGCCACTCGGGCTTGAACTGAATCTCATCAATTCCCTTTCCTGGAATTGTGTGCGCCAGAATCAACGTCGGGTCCTCATACACCGCCTTTGACTCCTCAACCGCCGCAATAAACTGGCGAATATTATGCCCATCAACATCAATCACCCGCCAGCCGAAGGCCTCGTACTTATCTCGCAACTCCTCAAGCGGCATCACCTCCTCGGTGTAACCGTTGATCTGGATGTTATTGCGATCCATCACCGCTGTGAGATTGCCGAGCTGGTTGGCACCGGCAAACATTGCCGACTCCCAGATATTACCGGCCTGCTGCTCACCATCGCTCATGCAGCAGTAGATACGCATCTTCTTGTCATCCATCTTGGCGGCGTACGCCATACCGGCCGCCTGGCCCAGACCGCTTCCTAGCGGCCCAGAGGTCGTCTCTAGGGCTGGAATACGGGTTCGTTCAGGATGACCCTGAAAGCGACTACCATACTGGCGCAGCGTCGTCTCTACCTCGGATACCGGAAAGTACCCAGCATGTGCCATGGCTGCATACCGGACCGGAACGATATGTCCATTCGAAAGAATAAGTCGATCACGATCTTCCCACATTGGATCGTCGGGACGATGATTGAGTATATGAAAATAAAAAGCCGTAAATATATCGGTCATCCCGAGCGGGCCGGCCGTATGGCCAGAACCAGCATTAGCCAGCATCTTGATAATCGTTTCGCGAATATCAAGCGCCTTAGCTTCAAGCTCTTGGACCTTGTCATCAGATATCGTCATAATGTATGTAAATCTGCTTGTATTATAACACCAAATTTCAATGTGCCAGCAGTCCTAGTTCACGACATCACCGGATAATCTTTTAATTGCTGCGGCAATATCATACGACTCAAAAATAGCCGATCCGCTAACCAATCGCGTCGCTCCCGATTCGATCAGCCGTGGGGCTGTATCAAAATCAACCCCGATATCAACCGCCAGTGATAAGTCTGGATGCGCCGTGCGGATATCCGCAAGCTTCTGGTATACCAATGGGTCCAGATCAACACCATGGAACCCGATTTCGTCGCTGCCCATTAGCTGCAGGAAATCAATCTGATCGATATATTGATCGACTAGATCATTGGAGTTTGACGGCTTCAGTGCCAGACCAATCCCGACGCCTTTCTCGGCAAGTCTCTCAAATATTTTATTGTGCTTTTCAGTACTGTCTGCGTGAATGATGATTGCGCTGGCCCCGGCAGCAATCCAGTCATCAATCACTACTTCCGGTCGGTCTACCATCAGATCAATTTCAAACTGAAGATCCTGCCACAGTGGAAACCCGCGTTTCTGGGCGATAATTTCATCAAAGTAAGCCGCTTCGGGGCTGCCGGCATACGGCCAGGTTGGATCGGGTGCGAAGTTTCCGTCAATGATATCAATCTGTACCAAGGATACATAACCCTTCACCGTCTCCATCTCGGAGCACATTAGATCAAAATTATCGGGAATAATGGCGGGAATTACTTCAGTCATGGTTTAGTAGCTTATTAGCTTGTAAGTAATCCTTAATTAATTTTATATCTCCCAGATCTTTTTTACGACCATAAACCTGTTTGAATTCTATAAGATCATTTAAACCCATGAAAGGGATACCTTCAATAATATCCTGACGTATTTTGGCTTCCGTAAGGGTAGTTGGGTAATCATACAAATCAAGCTTTGAAGCAATATCTATCTTATCGCGGGCAAGAAACTCAGAATTATCCTCATGTCGAGTGCAATGCTCCCAATCACCTTCCTCTTTAAGGTGCTCGAAGAGATCGGATGATATGACCAGATCAACATCATCAGCCTTGCGAATACCATGGACGGCCATAACCGTACCAGCAATCACAAGATACTGATCTGGAGGAAAATGTAGATCCTTTATAATACTGATTACCTGATCTTTATTCAGCATACTGTTGGTTATCATCAATCTTATTTATGCGTCGTTGGTGCCGAGTTTCGTCGGAAAATTCTGTATCCAGCCAGCGGTCAATCGCCTCAATGGCATCAGGCTCGGAAACAAATCCGGCAGCAATGCTCAGAACATTGGCATCATTGTGCTGACGACTAAGCGAAATAATCTCGGGCTCAGATCCGTAGTACACGGCTGCACGGACTCCAGGGTAGCGGTTGGCCACCATTGCCTCGCCCTGCCCAGAGTGACCAAAGATAATTCCGACCGAATCACCCTCGTTACGTACCGCTTGTGCAGCCGGATGAATAAAATCCGGGTAGTCATCTTCTTTGCGGAAATTACTAGCACCATGGTCGACCACGACGTATCCTGCCGCGTCCAGATGCTCCTTAACAGCTTCCTTCAGCTCGAAACCAGCGTGATCTGTAGCTACGTGGATTTTAATATCTTTTTTCATAATTATTTCTTTTCATCCGTCCATAAGTTGTTCCACCAATCCGATGGTGGCGTTTCATATATATCCTCTCCAAGTTTTTTAGCGCTATCTGTTTGTAATTTTTCTAGCTGTCGATTACCAGCACCAGCATCTCGACCTAATGCCTCATTCTTTTTTCCGTGTAGCCATACAGCTGCTTCTTTATTACCCTGCCATTCATACTCACGTAGTAAAAGAACCTGATCTAGCAAGTCCGCATCCTTGGCTACAATTGCTTCTCGTGTCTTTCTCTCCTCATACTCATCAGCTAAAGCCTTGATTTCAGGAAACGGTAGACTACCAAGCTGTTCTTCGCGCACATCGTCTTCGTATTCCTTTACATACCGCTTATGGACCCAGTTGTGATCCCCAGTCCTCACTTCAGCCATGTCATGGAAAAGTGCCATCATTAATGTCTTGTATGGATCTATAGTTTCCATTTTAGCTAGAAACCACGCAATAACTGCCACACGAAATGAATGGGTAGCTATATTATCCGACATATCATTAGTCAAAAGAGTCTGTCGGTGCATACGAGGCAACTTTCGCATTGTGCCGACTTCGAACAAAAAATTAGCAATTCTTTTATGGTCACTACTCCTCATATCTCCAGATTCTTTATTCATGATTCTTGGCCTTAATGTGCTGGCGAGCGTATGCCTTGGTACCGCCGACCTTCTTGCCGGGATTGAAGATGTTCTGCGGGTCAAAGATCTTCTTTACCTCCTCAAAAAGTGCGTATACTTCTTCCCCGTACATCTTTTCCAAAAATGGTGTACGCACAATACCGTCGTTATGCTCGGCTGTAATGGTGCCGCTGTAAGCCAGTACCAGGTCATAAAACTCCTCGGCAACTTCCATAATCTTGTCCTTCTGCGCGTCGGTCGTCAGATCCATGAGCGGAATAATGTGAAAGTTCCCGTTACCGGCGTGTCCGGCGATATTGACTGCAATGTCGTGCCCTTCAAGAATATCAATTGCCTGGGGTAGAAACTCCGGCACATCCTCTGGAGCGATACAAAAATCCTCTACAAACGGGGCCGTCTGCTTGCCCTTCACGTGCTGACGTAACAGGTTAAAGCTCTGGCGCCGCATTACCCAGTACTTCTCCTGCTCTGGCTCGGAATACAGCGTCCGCGAGTACGCCGCAAATCCTTCGAGAATTTTCTCTACCTCGGCTGTCTTTTCGTTCAATTCTTCCTCAGTGTCCTCGGCCAGCTCGATAAGCAGAATAAGCTTCGGCATTCCCAGCATCTTGACGCCAATCCAGGCCTCGGGAAGAAATTTAAGCGCAAAAGAAAAGAAGTTCGATCCAACCTTACGGGCAATCTCGGGCATAAAACGCAGGCCCAGCTTTAGCGTCTGGTCATCAAAGGCCTCCAGACTGTCGGGGTCCAGCGGCAGGAGCTGGTTAACAAGGTCAGGCACCGCATCCCAGTCCTTGAAAAATACCGACACCAGTCGCGTATGTGGCTTCTTCCTTATCAGTCGCACATTAGCCTCGGTCATCATCCCGAGCGTCCCCTGGCTACCGACAAACAGCTGGCTCATATCAAACACATCAGTCTCGCGATCCCAGACATCCCAGAGCGCATACCCGGATGAGTTCTTGGTCGTCGACGGCTTGGCGGCTTTGATAAGATCATAGTTATCCTCTAAAAGTGCGTGCATCCGTCGATAGATATCGCCGATAAAGTTATCTTCCTGCTTAACCCGTTCCAACTCATCACGGTTCATTGGTCCAAAGAGATACTCCTTGCCATCGGCCAGCACCATCTTGACCGCATTCACAAAATCACGCATCTGTCCGTAGCGCAGCGTCTTCTCACCGCCACAGTTGTTCATTACCATCCCACCAAGCGCCGCAATCGACTTAGAGGCCGGGTACACCGGCATCGTCAAGTGGTCGGGTGTAAGCTTCTTTTCAAAATCTTGATAGTAAACACCTGGCTGCACCACCGCATGATTATCACCGAGCTCAATCACCGCATTCAGATGCTCGGTACAGGACATTATCAAAGAATCATTCAGCGGACCACCGGTCATGTCCGTGCCAGCCGACCGTCCCGTAACGGACAGATACGGACTCTCCTCCTTGTGCCGAGCGACATAGGAAACAATTTTTTCTACATCTTCGGATGATTCCGGAAAGACCACTGCTTCTGGATGCACCTGAAACAGACTGGTATCGCGACTAAAGGTATCACGGGTCTTCTCGTCAGCTCGAACCGTCACACCGGTTTCTTTTGTGATTTGCTTAATATCCATCAATTGGTTATGAATTATCGGCCGCCTTCTTTACATGCTGCAGTAATGTATGCGAGTACCCCATCTCGTTGTCATACCAGGCCAGCACCTTCACCAGCTCACCACCAACCACGCGCGTCATGGACAGATCCACGATCGAGGCATACGGCTGGCCAATAATGTCAGTAGACACGAGGTCTTCATCTGTTACCGCAAAGACATTCGACCACTGATCAGTGTTCGCAGCAGTCCGAAGCAGATTATTTACCTCCTCAACAGTTGTCTCAGTTTCGGAGACGAAGGTAATATCAGCCACAGATCCACACGCTACCGGCACCCGCAACGCGATACCGTCAAACTTATCCTGGAGATCCGTAATCACCTTCGTGGTTGCCTGAGCAGCACCGGTTGATGATGGGACAATGTTCTGTGCGGCGGCGCGTCCTCGGCGTGGCTTCTTGTTCGGGCTGTCTACTAGATCCTGGCTCGACGTATAGGCGTGCACGGTGTTCAGCATTGCATACTTGATACCAAGCATCTCATTAAGAACTGCCACCACACCACCGCCGGCGTTGGTAGTACAGGAGGCGTTGGAGGTCACCTTGGTCGTTTCAAGCTCATTATCATTTACTCCCATCAATATTGTGCTGCTAACACCTTCTTCTGGCTCACCCTTAGCAGGGGCAGAAATTACAACTCGTTTAGCACCAGCAGTAACGTGCTGAGCTGCATCCTTGTAGTCAGTAAAGAAACCAGTTGATTCCACCACCACATCGACCTCATGCTCACCCCACGGAAGATCCTCTGGAGACTTCTCGGAGAGATACGGAATCTTTTGATCATCAATAACAAGGGCTAATTCATCGCCACTTACCTCCACAGAGAAAGGAGCCCGTCCGTGGACTGAGTCGTACTTTAGTAAGTAGGCCAGATTATCAATCGGAGCGAGATCATTAATCGCCACCACTTCCACTGAATCATCCTGCTGCGCGAGGCGAAAAAAAGCTCGTCCAATTCGACCAAATCCATTAATTGCGATGCGATGTGACATAAAAAAATACGGTGATTACGTTAGTAGTGACTCTATTGTATCACTCTTTACGTGTCATCAATACGAAAAACCTTCCCAAGCAATCCATTCTTTACCCACTGGTGCATATACCGCCGATACAAAAGAAATAACCCGAGAATTCCAGCAAAAATAAGACTAGATTCAAACAGCATCTTTTCTGGATTAGTAATAACATTTCCAAAGTAAAACCCCGTCGCAATAATTGCCGCCGACCAGATTGGCTGCGCAATCAGAATCGGAGCATAAAACTTTTTTGTCGGAATACGAGTAACACCCGCCATCATCACCACAAACTGAGACAGGAGATTTATCGGCGCCAATCGTGAAAATAGCATCAGTGAGAAGTAATTATCCTGAAACTTTTCTCGCCACTGCTCGTCAGCTTTATTAAGCAGTACATCAAGTCGAGCCGTTATCCATCGACCAAGCTGGTTCTTTTTAAATTTTCGGTTCCCATTCCGAAATAAGAAATACAATACTGAATCACTAATAAGGGTTCCAATTACATACAAAAAGAAAACTGGCAGGAACGCCAGTAGCCCCAGAGATATGAGTACACCAGAAATAATGCCGGTTACTGGACCTTCGACAATGAAAAGAAAAAGCAGGGCGATGTAGCCATACTGCGATATCCAGTAGGGCAGCTCCGAACCTAAAACTGTAAGTGATGGATCCATGTACTTTTCATTTTATATCAAAAACTATGCCGAATCCTTTTTCGTGCCCACAAACTGGGTAAACTCACGTTTGATATGATCATGCAGATAGTGGTAGTAAAGACCAATCAATACCAAGGCTAGGAGGGTAAAGACGCCAGCTTCATTAAGTAACTTAGCCGGATTCTGAATGGTATCACCAAGATAGTAGCCGGAAGCTATAACGACCCCACTCCAGAATGGCTGACCAATAATAATTGGTGGGTACACCTTGCGCAGCGGAATCCGTAAAGCACCTGCCACTGCGGCCACCGTCTGCGATGAGGCTGGAAGCGGAGCCAGCTTTGCCAAAATCATAATCGGAAAGAAATGTCGGCGAAACCGGTCTGCCCACTCTGGCTCCTTGGCTCTATCCTCACCGAGATAATCAAACTGCTGAAGTGGTTTGTGAATAAATGGTACCTTCTTTAACCAACCACTACGATTGAAGGCTAAAAAGTACACGATGGTATCGGTGATGGTTGTGCCGATCACATACATTAGAAAAATTGGCAGTGGCTCGAGCGCACCTAGTGATATCAAAATTCCGGAGGTAAAGCCAACCGAAGCGCCTTCGATAATAAAAAGCGGCAGAAGGATAAAGTAACCATACTGGGAGATCCAGTGTAGTATCTCCACTCCTGCCGCTGTTGTTGTGGCAATATCCATTTACGAATTACCTAGGTTAACTATCGCGCCTTTATTAGCTCCTGGGCTACCGTATCGGCCATAATGTCACCATGACTAGCGTGATAGACTGCCTCGCGATTGCGAATAATTAAGATCTGCGGTGACTCATGCTTCACCTCAAGCTCCTCAGCAATCAAATCCGAGATCTCGCGTGCATTCTGCACAATCACAATGTACATACTCTCAGATACAACATCCTGACGATCGAGTTTCTTTATTCGTTTGTGGGCCTCGGCACTCACCGGGCAGGAGTTTGAGTGCTTGAAGAGAATTACAGGCTGGTCCTCGGATTCGCTGAGTACCTTTTCCCATACCTCCGGCTTGTGTAATGATTTCATAGTGTAAATTAGTAACTAATATTTTCACGTACGTATTTATAATACAATATAAAAATACTTATATCAATCTCTCATCGGTTATAATTCAGAAACATCCCGAGGAAGAAAAATGTTCATTCCCCACTCCAGCATAGCTCGTAACTTAGCCCGAACACCGATTGTGCTCATCAGATAGATGGATTTATACGCCATAGTAGCTAATAATCCAGAGAACTTAAGTGAACCAACCTGAGCGTATGTATGCCCTTTACCAAGCGAGACTACTAGTCCCTTATCCTTCCAGTAAAAATCCTTTAGTGGTTGGCTACGGATGGAGTGAATCACATTAGCTGCCGCTTGCTTTCCTTGTCGAACCGCAAATTGCGCTCGCATCGGATACGTCCCTTCTACGCCACGATCAACCCAACACTGGTCGCCAGCAACAAAAACATTAGGATAGTTTTCCGTATGCAAGGCCTCAGTAACATAAATTCGGCGCGTCTGTTCGTGTAGTAGTACTGACTTCTGAGCAGTAATACGAAACTCTCGAGCCTGCACACCGGCCACCCAGATAACACACTTGCTAGAAATAAAAGCATCATCAACACTAACACCATCAGATTGAACATTAGTCACGTAGCGATTCGTAACCACATTCACATACTGTTTCTTTTTCAAGGCCGCATATGCTCGCTCAGCAAACCAGGAATCAAGACCTGTTAGGAGTCGATCACTGCCCTCAAGAATCGTAATTAGAGCTGAACCAATTAGTTCAGGAAAAGCTGTGGCCATCTCATGATTAAAGAGATCAGCTATCTTGGCTGCCAGTGTCACGCCGGTCGGTCCACCCCCAACAACGACAAAGTGTAGTAGCTCCTGCTGCTGGTGAATATCCGACTCCATAGAGGCGGCTTCGAAGTGATTAATTAATTTATTTTTCAGTGTCTGGGCATCTGCCAGCGTTTTTAAGGTGTACGCATTTTCTGCAGCTCCCGGCGTATTATGAAAATCTGTCTCGGAGCCAATACTAGAAATGAGGTAATCATAAGAAATGGTAATCTCTTTATCCTGATTACTTCCCGATACCGACGAATCCTTAGGCAGATAATTGATTGTTTGGTTATCAAAATCAGCCTGATCTACTATTCCTTGCAGAAAATGAATCTGATCTTCCTCGATCATAGTCCGGACAGACTGCCGTACACTCGACGGTGCCAAGTTACCAGCCACCACCTCGTATATCATCGTGACGTAAAGCAAATGATCGGTATTTGAAAGCAGTACAATCTCAAGATTATCATTCGACTTTGCCCGCTTTACGAGTTCGCACACCGCATGAATTCCCGCATAACCGCTTCCAATTACTACAACCCGATGAGTATCATCATAAGGCTTCGTGTCAGTTGCATTCTTCGTTGACATAAAAAACTAAGCGTCTTTATTATTTTCTAAACGAGGCTTGATGAAGAGAGCTGCAATCCAAACACACAGCGTTGAGATGAAGGACAGAAGACAGAACTGACAGAAAGCCTCGATCTCCCAGATCTGTAGATACAGAAACCAGAAGGACATCATCATCCCAATGGTGGCAACCGCAAGCAGTCCACTGTGAGAGATCCGGTCACGCCTGAAAAAGAATACGGTAAGCAGCGTTAGTAGTGTGGCGTAGTAAAGTACTCCCAAGACAGAGACAGGTATCCCAAAGATTGTCGCCCAGGAGCTGGCTAGTACCGTACTACAGCCATCAATTATATTGCAGACAACAGGTACTGATGAGTAGTGACTGATCGTTAGATAAACCGAGTCCCCAAAGCCTATCAAAATAGCTAGAAAGGCCACACCGATGAATATGTACTGCTTCTGTGTAGAGAAAAATTTAGGCATCGATATCACATACGTTATAAAGCGCAGCTATGTCTTCCTGGCTCAACTCAACATCATCAAGTGACTGATCCTCCATCAAGTAGTACATAACCGAGTCTGTGCTGGAGACGTGACCAATGCCAAGTGCATGGCCAAATTCATGCACCATTGCCAGCTTGAGATCATCATGTCCTTCAAACTGATACACATTTATCATATCACCAGTATAGGTTGCCTGACTAAACTCCTGCGGGGAACCAAAACGCTGGGAAAAGGTCGTGGCGGTCTGGTTGTACTCATCAGCAACAACATTTCCACGATCAGCTAATTCATTTACTTGCTCACGAAGTACTTCCAAATCCTGCTGCTGACTCTCGAGCTGCTGAAGCTGCTGACGTAGTTGTTCCTGCTCAGTCACCAACTCCTCGCGGACATCCTTCGGGGCACCGCCACGCTCATTCCACTCGCGGACGGTCTGGTTATACGCCTCGAGATCAGCTTCGTACGCATCCAAATTATCCTCATATGAAGATAGTCGAGCATCATACGCTGAACTAGCCTCCTTATAAGCATTGATAATTTCACTGTGTGAAGCCTCGAGGTTAGATAGCGTATCCTCATATGAGTTAGCAGTCTCGGTAGTCTGCTGTCGGTGATCAAACTCAAAATTTACCGTAAAATCCGCATTTTCATCGTACGTAAATAATTCTCGATCAATCGGTTCCTCCCAAACATTCTCGGCCTCCTGAAGCAAGTTCATAACCGTGCTTGTCGCAATACCGAAACGATCATCAATAACACCAATTCGATACAGAATCGGCTGTGTGCACGGACCGGCAAACAATCGACTTGATGACAGGCCAGAGATCGTGGCTATGGTAAGAACTCCGATAAGTATGTATGTACCGATCCGATGCATGGTCGCGATTATATCATTTTTACCTGCTTCGATGGAAATTTTCGGCCATTTCATAAGCATCCTGGGCCTGTGACACCGTCACTCCTGTCCCGTTACTGCCGGAGTACATTAGATTTGATTTATCATCCACATGTCCGAGACCCAAGACATGACCAACCTCATGAGCCAGCGTTCGAAAGTCATAACCGGTCGTGTGCTCGGCCACCGCCACGGTATCTCGTCCTGAGAAAGCGATGCCATTCAGGCCGCCAAGCCCAGGGGTAACCACCACATACAACTCATCTGTCTCCATCCGCGGAAGAATCCTCTCTAACCTACCAGGATTTGCCACCAGCTCCGGTCCAGAAATATCAAGCCTGTCAACTGAAATTTCTTCAACACTGACAGGAGACAACTCAACTGCCATCTGTGCTAGCAGTTGATTAGCATTCTCTACCAGACGCCGTGGTCGGTCCGGGTCATCCGTGGGATTACTAGCCAGCACATAGACCATCGTAGGAATCGATCGAAGTGGTGCTTGGATAACCGAGCTGTACTCACGTACCGCAATATCAGCCGGTGTCTCACCAAATCGCAGATACTGATGTCCGCCAAACAGATACAGCATTGACAGGATGAAAATTCCGGCTATCACCGCCCGGACAATTTTACCTACCGTAGAGCGCGGTCGGATAGGTTCCGGATCCTGCTCTAGTGGTGTCGTATTTTCGGTATGCGTAATGTTGTAATCACTCACAAGTTATTTTGTTACCGAGCGAATAACTCCCTCCAGAATGTAGCCCTTTTGCTGGGAAACAGAGATAAATCGGCTGGCGGCAACATGCTCCGTAATCTGAGTTGCCACCTCGTTGCTGGATGCCGAGCTTGCCATCCAGCTCCACCACGCATCATTATTAACGGTCGGAGAAACAGAACTGCCGTCAATTGCAATACGTATCTCATGCTTCAGCTTCTTGGGAATAAAGCCTAAAATTCGGGCCTGCCCGTACAGATCTATCTGTATCTCCTTATCATCCAGTGCAAGAGACTCAATCGGCTGAGTAAGCATCAGATGGCGTGCATACAGCAGAAGTAGATCCGCATTTAAGGCCTGTCCCGGACCGATATCAAGCTCTGCAATCCCGGACGGAGAGCTGTAAATACGCCGAGTAATACCTGACTTTATCTCCATAGTACCGTGCTCAATATCTTCATCAGCAGAGAAATCGGTCGAGGCTCCGACTATAGGGTTCATTGTGGTGGTTGTCGTGCTCTGTGCGTCAGATATGACTGGCGCCATCATAATACAGAGAAGGACGAGTATGGTTGTATATATAATTTTCATGAATATCGTAATAAGTTATTAGTTATTACTGCTGCTGATCTGGCCATCAACGACGGTTGCCTCTTTTATATCCTTCGGGCGGTGATTATTTGTCTCGAAATTCTTGAGCTTCTTTTTGATCTCCGACCACAGCCACCAGGCGACAGCAGCCAGTAGTATTATCGTCCCTCCTACCAAAAATAGTATAATTTGTGCTGCTAAAAATGGGCCGCCCCAGAGATCTGTAAAGGAAAGAACAGCCAAAAGTCCAATTACGCTAAGTGTCCAGAAGCCATAGTACAGTGAATACGCAATTAGCTTCTCCTTGAGAAGCTTACGGCTTGCCTGCAAAAGATTGCTATCCTCACTAGTTGCCTGTTTCCTAGCCTGATGTATGAAATCCTTAGTTGTAAAAATACTGCTAAATTTCATGATGTGTAGTATAACAAGTTGTGCATCTATCTAAGGTTTCTAAAAACTGGTCTGCTTTAATCTGCCTCCAGCACATCCGTAACAATCCGTTCAGAGATGAGTCGAATGCGACGGTTGATGCGACGAACATACGGATCGATCTGAAAGGCCAGGTCATTGATGCCAAGAAGGTACAAGCCCGACAGTGATCGGACTCGCGACAGGGCTACGTACCCCTGCCCGGGTACAAATGTTCGAGAGAGATCAATCGCCGCCTCATCCAGCGTCATCCCTTGACTCTTGTGCACTGTCACCGCCCAGGCCAGCCGTAAGGGTAGCTGCGAGATGTACGCATTATCACCATCGACGTACGATCGCTGCCAGCGCACACGGTCCGGCGTAATCTCCTTTCCACCGCGGGTCTTTACCACCGGCAGACCATGTGAAAATCTATCGACTCTACCGCGCGTTCCGTTTACGTACTTACCATCAGAATCATTTTTGATAAACATCACCTCAGCCCCAACCTTCAGCCGCAATGACTCCGGCGCCAGTGATCCGCGCTTCAGCGTCTTGACCTTCTGGGCCGAGCCAGAGGTACGCATGTCATAAACATGCAGATCACCATCAAGCTTATCCAGATGCTCTTCGTTGACCGTATCAACATCAGCATTGTGCGTGTACAGACGGGTGATATTTTTAATATCAGTCTCGGTCACCAATCGACTTGCCACTACCTCGCGTGTGCTGTCCGCAACACGGCCCTCGCGAATGTCACTCAGTACCTGAAGAAACTGCTCATCCTCCTGGCGAAACTGCTCGGTGAGATAACACATGGCAATGTCAGCCTTCTCCCAGACCTGCGACTGCGTGACGTACTGTGGACCACTACGATTCGTGATTGGCGGCAGCTGAAACAGGTCACCACTCATCACTACCTGAATACCACCAAAGGGAATGTCCTGACCGGATACTGCCCGCGCAATATCATCCAGCAGATCCAGCTGCGAGGCACTGAGCATACTGATCTCATCAATAATTAGTACATCCGTCTCGCTGTAACGTTTATGCAAAAACTCCTTCTGGGCCAGCGCATCCAGCTGCTTTTTCGACATCTCGTCCTTGATTCCCATTCCGCTCCAGGAGTGAATGGTTCGACCGCCGATGTGTGTGGCGGCAATACCGGTGGATGCCGTCACGGCTACTGATTTCTCCTGTGAGTGACACCACTCGATGTACTGGTTAAGCAGGTGCGTCTTTCCACTACCGGCCGGGCCAGTCACGTAGGTACAGACACCGCGCTGCAGTATGTCAAAGGCTTGTTCTTGAGTCATGAGTCCTTACATTGTAACAAATTGACAGATAAAAAGCCCCGCTCGGGCGGGGCTTTGAGTTAATGATTTTTTAGACGTAATCTCCCTGAAGAAGATGAGAAGACGGTGGTTCAGATAGTGATTCTTTCGGATACAGTTTAGGCACACCATCAAAGCGACCCACCTGATAATAAACTCTAACCAGTTGATCAGAGTGCATTTCACACTTCTTATAGTAATCCTTGCTCACTTTTGCAATTAAACTGCCAACACTTGGTATTTCAAGCTCCAGTAGATAGCATTCCTCGAAAGGTATCGAGAGCGGAAATAAGTTACTTTCACTAAAATATGAGTAGTGATTGTCGGGGAGAAAAATATTTCGATGCGGCACATATACAAATTGAGATATATATGCCAATCTCTTTTTGACTTCTCTACCAAAGTAATTAGGAAGTACCGATGCAATAAAACTCGCAAATAACGAGGGAGTTTTAGCGGCCTTCGCTTGTCGTGATTGCAGGTGTAGTGGCAACTCTTTCTTTTCAGATGTTACGGGCGTTGGAGTGGCAGAAATAATTGACATGGTTACCTCTTTTTTTGAGTTTATGTTGTAATGATCGGCTACATTTAGTATGTATGATATATAAATATTTGTCAATCTTCCTTATAATACGTCTTATTTTGAAGCTTTTTTGGTCTGTAATCGCTATTGGTATACATCTCGTATCCGTCTCCGAAGCCTTCATGCTTCATCAATTCTGTCGGTGCATTACGGATTCGTTTCGGTATCTCTAGATTCCCGTAACGGTCAACATCTGCCTGTGCCGCGCGATAGGCATCATAAGAGGCTCGGCTTTTCCCGCAGTTAGCTAGGTACACAGTCGTGTCAGCCAAATTTATCTCCGCCTCTGGCAGCCCCACCTTCTCTACCGCCGCAAAAGCAGCATTTGCAACCACCAGCGCGGTCGGTACCGCCTGCCCCACATCCTCGGAGGCAAAGATAACCATCCGTCGGGCAATGAACTTTGGATCCTCTCCGCCAGCAATCATTCGCGCCAGGTAATAAACGGCGGCATCAGGCTGGGAGGCCCGTAAACTCTTAATAAAGGCGCTAATGGTGTTGTAATGTTCCTCTCCACGATCAAACCGAAGACGCGAAGAGGCCGCCGCACTCTCCAGCGTTTGGGGAGTAACCTCGCCGTAGAGGTCATCAGCCGCCGCAATCAATGACAGTGCCCGACGACCGTCACCATTTGCCAGCCGAGCCACCAGCGACTTCGTCTCCGCATCCATCGGAATATCCGTTCGAGAGATAATCTTGATAATCTCCTCTTCACTAAGTGGATTAAGCGTAAAAACCTGCACCCGCGACAGGAGCGCGGAGATCACCTCGAAGCTGGGATTCTCAGTCGTGGCACCGACCAGCACCAGCGTGCCGTCCTCAACATACGGCAGGAGAAAGTCTTGCTGGGCCTTATTAAAGCGATGAATCTCATCCAGAAACAGCACCGTCTGATCCGCCGACTCACCGGCCGCCGCAATCACATCACGCAGGTCGGCCTTCCCCGCATCAACCGCACTCAACTCATGCAGATCTGCATCAATGGCTGCTGCATAGATCCGCGCAATCGTGGTCTTCCCCACGCCGGGTGGACCCCAGAGAATAAAATTCATGATTCGACCTCCGGAAATCGCCCGGGACAGCGGTTTATCATCTCCCACCAAGTGATCCTGTCCAACAAAGTCATTCAGACTAGTGGGACGAATTTTATCGGCTAGCGGCTGCATGACTGCATCATACTACACAGGAAACCTGTCTGTATTTTAGAGGCGCGAAAGTGGCACTCGAATCAGCTTGTCATCATCGGTAGCTGGATTACCGCGCCCATCTGTATTAGAAGTTGTTATGTAAAGATAGTTACCGTCTGGGCTTACCGAAACAGTACGAAGTCGGCCGTACTCCCCTTTAAAATGGGTACGTACATTCTCCACCATGATCTCAGTTCCCGTGTTCACAATCGTGGCCTCATACAATGCCTGGCCACGCAGTCCCCCAAAGAAAAGCGAGTCACCAGCAATTGCCGCGCTGGCCGGTGCCCAGGTAATATCTGGACCAGAGTGCTCTATTGGAGAGATACCATTACACTCACTACCAGTCGGCCAGGAGGGCTGGTAGATATCATCCGCTGCACAGATTTCATCACCCTCCAGATACGGCCAGCCGTAATTTCGTCCCGCTCCTAGTAGATTGATCTCATCCAGACCGCTGCGGGCACCGGATCGTCCGTGCTCGGTAATAAATATCTGACCCGATTGGTGCCAGGCAATTCCCTGTGGATTACGATGGCCGTACGTGTACACTGCATTTCCAAACGGATTATCCTCTGGAATTGATCCATCATCATGAACTCGCAGCACCTTTCCCTCTAGATTATCCGTCCGCTGTGCTAAATTCGTGTCTGTTGCATCACCGGTAAGTATGAATAGATGTCCATCAGGACCAAACGCAATCCGGCCACCGTCGTGGTAGGCAGCCCCAGCAATACCACCGATTATAACGGTTCGGTCATAAAGCTCTCCGGCTTCATACCGAAAGCGTACCACCTGATTTACCAGCCCATCGTTATTGGCGGTTGTGTTGTATAGATAAATCCAGCTATTTTGGGCGTAATCAGGGTGAACGGCCACTCCCAGCAGCCCTGACTCACCACGCTGATGGCTACTAATCGAAATCTCGTGCAGTACATCTCCCTCCGGAGACAGCTCTAGCAGCCGGCCGGGACGCTCGGTTAGTAGCAAATTTCCGTCGGAAAGAAAGGTTAAGCCCCACGGCGTAAAGAGATTATCTGCAATAACAGTAATAAATTCATCGATACTGTCGTTATCCTCAATCGGCAACTCTGATTCCGTAGATAAATCAGCAGTTGTAGTAGCGGCCGGTTCTGACTGACTCGTTGGCTGAAAAAACCAGGCTACTGGATTAGTAAATATAAAAGCGCTGACCACAACGACAGTAATAACACCGATTGTAAGAAGGATTTTCTTCATATTTTTATCCATTTATTTGACGCTGAAGATCTGCAACCATTTCCTGCAGGTCTACAATTTGCTGCTGAAGCGCACTTCTCCTGTCATCTGTTGATGGGCGGTCCGGTGATGAATTACTGGATCGTACCCGTATCTGAACCCGATTGCTTTCGCGAGACACATTTACTTCCGCCGCTTCTCTATTTAGCTTCTCTCTGGTCTCCTTATCCACCATCCCGTAACCGGTCTTGTACTCGGCTCCGCTGCAGACGATATTATTATCGCACTGAAACTGCTGTACTGCTTGTTTGGTTAGCGAGCCAAAATAATTTGTCTCCTCGCCAGGTGATCCGGGGCCGCTCGAAGTCAGCCGATAACCGATTCGATTTAGAATTCGCTGCAACTCGACAACTTCAGCATCATGGACTCCAATTATGAGGCGTTTAGTTATTACCTCATCAACCACTGGCGACTGATCTTCACCCTTATCACGACCGAGAATAATCTGGTTTGAATGTTTGGTTTTCTTTTCGATCTTTTGGTTAGTAACTTCTTCTGTCTCTTCCAGTTCTTCTTTATCTTCATCGCGGTCATCTCCTGAACGTACAATCATTTTTACTCGAGACCGTACCGGAGAATAATCGCCATTTGTCTCGGCCAGTCTGCCGTCATCCCAGCACAGCGATGACGGCGACCATGGTTTCAGTCCATCCACCTCGTAAAGCGTCTTAGCATATGAAACATTACCCTCAACAGTATAGATATCCATCCCCATATCCGCAGCCACATCTGCGTGCCAACTATCCAGAAGTTGAAAGACACCAACGGCATCACTTTCCGGGTTTATCAAGACACCACCGCCGGAGTAATACTGCCGAAATCCCGACTCGCAGTGCGCAACATCAACCATCACGTGATTATTGCCAAAAACATCCTCTACGTGATCACGAATTCCAGAATTATCGCCTGTACTGAAATCAGTTTCTCCTCGTGGCTGCAGTACATTCAGCGCTGCCTCCGCCGAAGATGGAAGCGTTACTATAAGAACCAGAACTAACCCGGTGGTAATATAAGAAAAAAACTTCATAAAATTTTGTATGGATCTAGTAGCTAGCTCGTGATAATTGGTGCACTGTGGATGTACTCACGCTTCCGGAGACAGCGCAGGATAAAGTCAGCCACGTCGGCTCGAGAGATTGTGTCAAATAAGCCGGTCTTAATATAACCAGTTTGGTAATCACCTGTCCACGGGCCATTGGTCAACTTTGGACAACGAACAATGGTCCAGTCCAGATCGCTGGCACGAATTACCTCAGCATGCGCCCGACCATCTGCAATACGATCCTTCTGCACAAGCTCCAGTGCCTTGGTCAGAATAATTCCACTACCCTGAAACACATCATCCGGATCTCGTACACCCGCACCCGTCATGGAAATTAGTCGTTTAACTCCCGCATCACCCATCGCGGCGATGATATTAGAAATTCCCTTTGTCTGTAGCCGTGGATCAGCCCCAGGAACGTGTCCAATTACCGACACCACTGCATCCACCCCATCTATTGCCGGACCAATCGTTCGCGGCTGGAGCACGTCACCAACATAGTACGTAACTTCCTTGTGTGGAACCTCCGGCATTGAGCGCACAAAGGCCTGTACATCATAGCCATCCGCCAGTGCCTGATTAAGCACCTTTTCGCCAGTTCGTCCATCTGCTCCAAAAAGACATATTTTCATATATAGAGATTACACTAAAAGGTCCGGGTTTACCTTTCGTATGTCTTCCATTATAGCAAGCTGGCCAGGTAATGCATCTACGCATTATTGGATATCTTTTTTATCTGGTCACTACAAAATATAATGTTTTTACTCATATTCCTGCTCCACAATTAAGACAGTGTCCCGGATGATCGGCTGGTTTAGAACTATGAGAACGACAAGGGCCTTCGATACAGAGATAAACAGCACTATACCAATCAAAATCATCAGCCCATGAGGCAGCTGGAAATTTACACACCTGTACCCCATCTATACTTTCACAAAAGCGAATACTTAACTGATAAACCTTGTCGCTGGATATATCCCAGTTATCCCAGTCAAAAACTGAGCCCTCCCAGGCCGGTACCGGCCATTCACCTCCATCGATGTAATCCTTAATATCACTAGGTACGTCACGACTCTCATCAGGTGGATAGCCACCCCGGTTATTAGCGTAGAGTTCTAGCGCATTGCGCATCGAGCGCAAATCCTGTTGTGACTTAGCTAATCGTGCTTGATCTCTAACATCATTCAGCATTGCCAAAACAAGCGATGCTAAAAGTCCCACAATCGCAATTACCACCAAAAGCTCTATCAAGGTAAAACCAGCTTCTTTATTTTCGGAAGCTGGTTTTGCCCCGATGGTGCTCGGAGAAAATGAATACGAGTGTTCATCTTGCTCCTCACTTGTCGTGGTGAACCCACGTCGGCTTTGCTGACTATCACTTGAAGCTTCGAGTATGCGAGAGGAACTACGTTGCTCTTGGGAAAAATAAGGCATAAAACTAGCTTCAGTATACGTTACAGTCGTTGTTTACAAAAAGAATAACCCATTACGAAGGTAATGGGTTATTTAAAATTAATATTTTAGTTTAAAAGGACGAAATCTATCAGTTGGCGCTTTGCAATCGGTAGTACTGTATTTTCGAAAGAGAAGGCATCAAGAGTGTAATCCTCATCCTTTTCAAGGATAACAGTAGCCGGAACTGGCAACTGAGGATTTTCTTTAATCAACCTCCTTTTGAGGCTAAGTGGGGGGATTTTGAAATCCTCTGTACAAACCAGATTGAAGTTCAGTGAAGAAAAGAGCTTAGTATTTTCCTGCTTCCAGATCGTGAATTTATATCCGAATACATTTTGTATCCAGCCTAAATCTTTCTCCTCAGACTTACTCGGTAGGAAAAGATAGCCTTCTTTTTTATAATTCGGCCATATTCCTATCTGAGAAAGTACCATCTGTTCTTCAACGAAATCATGAATGGCTACCCCTTCAGCGATTTTCTGTTGAACAAACGGTAGTATCCATACAAATAGATCATGAATGGTCTGAACATTTTGATTAATCATGTTCGTGAAGTCATCACGAATTATTTGACGAGATTCGAAATCAACGGCTTTCATCTCTGCTTTTTTCAGCATATCTGTATCAATATGCTTTCTTTTCTCTAGATACATTCTGACATTATGATAGAACGTAACTAAATCAGAGAGATCGGGGTATAGTTGATTTTTATTAAACCTATCCTGGACGACTTTTAAATCAGCTAGGAGTTGATACTGCTTTTTTTCAAAGTCTACGTCATTTTTGAATCTTGTTATCCTTTCAAAGGAAAGCATGGCACTCCACCTCCGGGGATGGGTTTTTATGTTAAGTTGCTATTTCTGTACCTATTATTACACATACGGATAAACCATGTAAACAAACGCTACTTCAGGAGATCGAAATTGAATCTTTTCACCTCAACTCCAGCAGTAGTGAAACCGATCAACTGTAACTTATGTCGAGACTTTTGATTCGAATTATAATCATAAAAAATATGAAAATCCTTGGCATCATGAAATAAATCATAAAACTTCTGCGAAGCTCCCTCCGGATCGATATCTAGAGAAAACTCAGCATGAGTGATAGAACCGTCTTCTGTGGAGATAATCTTCTGGGGAATAATATCAAGTATAGTAATACTAGTAAAAAAATCCTCATGGAACCGATAACGTATCACTGTATATAGCTCAGAAATAATCCCAATTGGCTTGCGATCCTCAGGAAGATTCTCTAAATTAATCGTCTCACGTAGTTCTCCGGTCTGGAAGACGGATTCACCGGATAAAATCACCTGCAGAAAGTTTTTTATTTTCCCCTGTTCCTCAGTTGTTAAATCCTCAGGTAACTGATGTACCTGCGGTGTCTCCAGTAGCAGCTGTAGCAAGTAACGCCGCTGACGTGTAACTGGATCAGCGTCGGCATACTGCTCGGTCATCTCATTAACCTCTTGATCAGTTAATTCCGAGTTTGTACCAAGGTTATCAACTGCCTTTTCTAGTAAAACTCTAATCTCTTGATCAGAACCCTCTATCGCCTCAGCGGTAGCTTTCTCGCTAGTAATCTGATTCTTCCCTTTAATATAGTTACTCTCCTTTCCTTCGCGACGATTTCTCTCAAAATTGAATGGTGTATCCATATGTTTCTAAAGATTATCACTGACCTCTTGTAAGATCAGCCGTCATCAATGTTATTTTATCACCAGCGTGTAGACCCTCATCAATTATCTTATCAGCAATAATATTTTCAACCGTATCCTGAATTACGCGTCGGATTGCCCGGGCACCAAACTCTGGATTATAACCACGTTCCACAAGCTCCGCTGCAACCTTACCACCAATCTCCAGACGAAACCCTTTCACCTTCATACGTTCATGAAGCTCATGCAGTAAAATTTCCGTTATCTGAATCAAGTTATCAGTCGTCAACGGATGGTATATTACAGCCGCATCAAAACGGTTAATCAGCTCCGGGCGAAACTCTCCATCCGCCACAAGGCTGTCGATAATATCCTCCTGTCGCTCACTGAGATCATCTCCAGCCTCTACATAAGAAAATATCTCTTGTGCCCCCGCATTTGAGGTGGCAATAATGATCATATTATCCAGGCTAACCCGACGACCACGACCATCAGTAAAGTAACCTTCATCAAGAATCTGCAGAAATAAATCATGTACCTGACGGTGTGCCTTCTCAAACTCATCCAGAAGCAGTACTCCGTACGGCTTCTCCCGCACCATGTCCGCCAAACGACCGCTCTGACCAGAAGTACCACGCAAATCATCAATGGAACTTATCTGAGAGTACTCAGACATATCAAGGCGACGTAAACCAGCATCATTAAAGTACACTCGGTTCAGTGTTTTCGCCGTCTCGGTCTTTCCTACTCCGGTCGGTCCAAGAAATAAAAATGTTCCAATCGGGCGATCCTGATCCTCGACACCAGCCCGGTTTCGTCGCAGTGCAGCAGCAACTGCCTGTACTGCCGTATCCTGGCCAATCACTCGTTTCTTTAGCTCGTCTTCAAGCCCGGTTAGGGAGGCTCGCTCTTCGTCAGATATCTCTCCGGTCGGCACACCGGTCTTCTGGGAAAGATACGCATTAACCACCTGCTTGTCTACAAAACCATCAACACGAGTCGATAGAATCTCCAGAAACAAATCAATAGCTGCGTGCGGCATTTCATCATCAGTAATTAAGGTGCGCGCGCCGCGCGCCGTTGCCTCCAGAGCTCCAACAGTACAGATTGTATTGCCCTCACTTGCCACCGCGATTTCTCCTAGAAGCTTCAGTAACGTATCGTCATCAACATCATGCACGAGCACTGATCCAAAGGAACTCATTACCTCCCTGCCTTCAAGATGCTGGTGATAATCAGCCGCTGAACTGGTAGCAATAATTGGTAGATCCGGATGATTCAGATAACGATCCAGAATTCCCAATAAGTTAACGCTCAGCTGATTAGCAGCCAATCGAAACTGAATGAAATGTTCTATTACCAGAACCACATTTCCAGCCAGCGTCGCCTCAGTTAAAAGCTTGGTGAGAAGATACTCAAACTGTCCCTTACTTTCCTCGGCTGCAGCTACCAGTGCCTGTGTATCCAGCACATACAGCCGCTTATCCTCAAGTGATGGAGGAACATCATTTGTCTGCAGTCTCGATTTCACGGCCATAATAATGTCTCCAACTCCACCGGCTGAATGACCCACTAAAAGCACATTAGCGTCCCGCGGACGAGAAAGAATATTAAACACCGCAGCAATATCATCCTCAAAAGCCGAATCTGTAGAACTAGTACCTAAAAAGACCGCCTCACTCATCATGCGACGAGAAAATTTTTCTAGCGTGTACGCTCTTCCATAAGCAAAGTCCTGCGTCAGCGACGGAATTTCCTGTAATCGCTCCGGTGCCCAGAAGCGAATTTTTTCACAGCGATGTCGATCCGTCCGTTGTATCCAGCGGGCCGCCGACAAGAGTACATCTTCTGTAATACCTGATGACATCAAGGCTTCTGAAAAACGCTTATCAACCCGATAAAGAGCATCAACTATCGCTGACAATGTTACAAAAGCATCAGTATCGATTTCGACTGCCATATCAGCCTGTAACTGATTAGTTAGAGACTGCTCCTGTACTAGTCTCAGTAGATGGTCTGGATGAATGCCGCAACGCAGAATAATCTCACGTCCGTACTGACTCTGCAAAAAACCCTCCAAAAGATCATTCGCGTCTCTCATTGCCAGCAGTGTGATGGCTGCTGGAAACGACATATGCTCCCACCGATCAGCGTCATCAGAAGCTTGCTCTGGCACCGTTAAACGATAATACAGGTAAAAGCTATGTAACGCGCTGACCAAAAGAAATAACATCAGCAGCAGCATGCCGCCAACAATCAGTCCATCCTCAATCCAGGCCGGAGCGGTGCTCGCAAGCGGTGTATATACAAACATCAGCCAACCCACTACAAAAAGTAATGAAAACATTCCCGACAGACCTAGTAGCTGGCCCTGAAGTCGAGGAGAAAAATGCTTTACCAGCCAGTAGCTTGAGCGAAATGTCGCAGCGACTATAAACGGATCATGGCGTTCTTCTGTATCAAAATTGGTCATAGTAGAGTGTTAAGCATTACAACTATCAGAATTCCAAACACTGCTGGTAGTAAAAACCAAATGACTGTCACGAGCAGAAGTAGAATCATAGAAAGAACCAGCACCGCCGCACCAAATAAAATCATTACTATCCGAACAAATCCACCAACCAGCCGCATTAAGCTATTTACAATAAAGGTTGCTAATTTTTCTTTAATATCAAACCCAGAATCATACGACTCCTGCAAGCGTTGCCACGGAGACAAAAGTGTCGCCAATAGACCTGGAATCGCAAAAAAGGTCCAGAGAAATACCACAAAATTACGCGCGTGAAAAAGCAACGCCTTAACTGCAGACGTATAATGCCAGTACGTATATGAATAAATAAAATCAAGCATAAATTATAAAGTTACATTCCAAAGAGTGTTTCCGGCACAAATCGAACCTCAGCCACCGACGGGAACTGCTGTACAGTTGCCGTTATCTGACTCTGCAGCACAGCAGCACGGCACGTACCAGCAGTGATTTCGTCTTTCGTATCATCAAGTGCCACCGTGGCTAACCCGTTCTCGATACGAACTCCAATCAATTTCAATCCTGATACCGGGAACTCAGATATTACCCCATTCTGTTGCTGGGCCTGCTGAAGCTCGCGGGTTAGCAGAATCTCAACCGTATCTCGGATAACCGCAGAAGATCTCTCAACCTTGTACGGAACAGCTGCAAGTCCGGCTGAAGAACACTGAAGATCACCCTTTACGTCCATATCGTCCTGCGGTCGATAGTAGTACAACTCAACCGTCTGCAGACTGGTCGTTGCCGGACTAGCTATCTCTGTCGATCGATCTGTTTCACTTCCAGAACTCTCTGCTGATGTGGTTTGAACCACATACCCCATCAATACCACACCAATCATAGAAAGTACTGCAATGGAGATAAATCGGTAATTCATATAAGGATATTCGGGTAATTCATGGCTTCAGTACATCTCTATTGTAGCACGCAGCTATGGAGGCAAATAATGGTCAAGAATAATTTAATTACACCTGGCAGCCCGGACAGAAGTGCGTTCCGCGACCGGCTACCCGTGTTTTCTCGATTATCGCTTCACAGCGTCGGCAGGCTTCTCCTTGACGACCGAATACAGCCAGTTCATCCGTAAAGTTCCCGTGCTCGCCGTTTGTATCGACATAATCACGAAACGTCGTTCCACCAAAATTGATAGCATCCTCAAGAACTGTTCGAGTAGCTGTGTACAGGTGCTTAATCTCTTTCGGAGTCAGATTACCGGCTATTCGGTCCGGTCGGATCTTTGCCCGCCAGCAGGCTTCATCTACATAAATATTCCCCAGTCCAGCAATATCGCTCTGCTTAAGGAGCGCGGCCTTCACGCTAGTTTTACGGTCGGCTAGTAGCTTATCCAGATATTCCTTCGAGTACAAATCAGTGATTGGCTCTGGGCCTAGGGCTTGTTTCTGGTCCTCTACTTCAGCAGCTGTTGCCAGCTTCATATACCCAAATTTACGCATATCATTGAAATAAAGGTGTGAACCATCAGTAAAGGTAAAGATAATCCGCGTATGCTTATGTGGTTGCTCCGGTTGCGGCTTCGAAAGTGCATGACCACCACCGTACTGTATGGGATCATTCATGCCCTGATAAATCAATCGGCCGGTCATCTTTAAATGACCGGCAATATATAAATTATTTTGATCTAGCGTGAGAAAAAGATACTTACCAACTCGCTCTATTTCAACAATCTTACGTCCGGCTACTTCGGTCGCGAAATTGCGATTATGATCAACTGATTTCCAGTCGCATACCTCAACAGACGCAATCTGCTTGCCGATAATCTTGTCCGTTAGCTGTCGACGCACCATCTCAACCTCGGGTAACTCAGGCATAATAAGGGTAAATTAGATGAGAATTATTTACTCAGACTGGGTATCCAGCGACTGCTGTATATCACTAAAAAAAGAACCAAGATAGGGAATATCACTGGCCTGCTCGAAGGTAGTAGCCGCCAGGCCTAAAAGCAATCCAGCTAAAACCGTGGCGCCAATAACCGCACCAACTCCACGGGCAGCACCCAAAAGAATTGCCCATTTTATAGAGTTGGTCCGATCAATAGTTTTCTTTAGTGCCTGGATACTTGTAATAAGTTTTTCATCCTCCATATATCCTTATTATACACGAGAAATTTACCATAAAACACAACCCCCCACTTTTTTAAAAAAGTGGGGGGTTGTCTGGAAGAATAATTACAGTTTCATCTGTGTAGCGAATGCTACAGCAGTACTGTTGTACCAATCGGGGTACACTTATAAAGACGAACCAAAGACAGATATATTACAGTTTTACTAATTTTCCTCCTCCCCAGACGTATATCCACCAGTGGATTCATCGGTAGAAAATGACAGATTCTCGTCAACGCGTTTAAGTACGCGCTCTATTTTTTGGTAATTATTCGAGTCAGGTGACCAGGTTTTACGAATGCTTTGAGCTGAATCCTCAACAGCGGTAGATGAAGAACCTGATGTACTAGCAACTGAAGAGGCACCCTGTAAAGAGGTCGTCGCTACGCTAGTCGTTGCGTCCACCTCTACTGAGGAGGACGCGGATACCTCTGTATTTGTACTCACGTCACTTGATGTTGCAGTTGTTGTAGCCTCGGTTTCAGTATTCGTCGATGTAGCAGACTGTTCGTCAGTTGTTGTAGCTGTTTCCGTTGAGGCTGGAGCTGAACTGTCTTTTGTATCAGCAGATGATAAGTCGTAAAGCTTGTAAACCTCGACAACGATACCAACCTCATGTGCCAGTGTCAGCGCCTTGCGTAGGTGTTCTTTGGCGGCCTGATAATCACCAGACTCAATATTATCAACAGCGGCATCAAGATCATCAGCCGACGTAACCAACAGTTCTTCTAAAGTATCTCTCACCGTGGTATCACTAAAAATTTCATAATTATTATCAAAATCTGTTCGCGCTTCCTTCAGACGACCCGCTGTACGTTCAAGTAATTTATCGGCCTGCACCGGAGATAGAGTTCGCTCATTATTTACTCGAACAAGAATAGTTCCAGACTGTTCGACCGCTGTCGAGACATCGTCTTCGGCTTTTGACTGAGCCATCCGACGCAGCTCCTCGGCAGCGGTAACTGTTGTACTTGCCTGCATATCGCTAAGTCTTGCAATCTTCTCCAGAATATCACTATGTGTATTCAAGGTTGAGATCAGCTCAATCTCAAGCGACAACGCACTACCAGTTTCACCTTGCTCGGAAACTTCCTTTATATGAGCCCGCGCCGCCTGTGTGTGCTGAGAAATTGCCAACGTTAACCGTTGTGAGACCTGCGGGTCAAGCGTACCCCGAGCCGCCAATGACTCCAGCTCAGCAATTCGACGTGCTGTAATCCGAGACTGATTCTGGGCTTCTGAAAAAGAATTAAGTGATGCAAGTCCCATCAGCGTCTCATTTACATTTACCTTCACGGCGTACAACGGATCACCCGGCACCGCCTGCTCAGCAGCTGCAGAGACACCACCAACAATAAATACCAGGGCCGCCAGCACCATGGCCGGCTTTTTAAATAGAGAAATCCAGGTAGACACAATCGGCTGATTATTCATAATATGCGTCTCCAGTCGATTACGAACAGCCTCACGATCAGTGTCTGATAACTGCACGTGCGTTAGCTTCCCGATAAAGTTTTGTAGTTGGTTATGATTCATTATCTTCAAGTTTTAAAACAGATCGCAGACGTGCCCGTGCCCGGTGAAGACGAACCGATACAGTATTCTCACGCTCATCCATGATCTTTCCTATCTCCTTTGGACCGAAACCGTCCAGTAAATTAAGCGTGAGAATGTCGCGATCAGCCTCCTTTAGATTCTCCAGTGCCCGAATCACCTCCTCAACCTGCACCTTGTCATTGATATTCTCAACCTCATCAGCGATACGGTGTGGATCGAAATTCCCCATGTCCGCCATCGTGATAGACTTCTTCTTCTTGTAATGATCCTTAATCAGGTTATTGGCCACGGTGAAAACAAAGGCTTTCACGTTTCGAACCTCTTTGCCCTCGGCCAGATAATCCCAGGTCCGAGTAAAGGCCTCCTGCATTAGATCAAGCGCGACCTCGTGATCTGAGGTCTTAAAAAGGCAACGACGATACACCGCATCGGCGTGATCATCATAAACGGCCAGAAACTCAGTTTTTGTATTAAGATCACTCATTTAATATAGACGAGACAGCTCCCATAGTATTACATCTAGCGGCGGCCAAAAACTACATAGTACACATTCATTATACGTGAATTAAAAAATAATGCGTTATCATAAGGACACGCTAACAAAACATACATGATAACGGAGATTACGAAACTACTACTTCCAACTCAAACCGAAGCACAAACTATCGATAACCTCTCCACATCCCATGTGGCCGATAGTCTGCGCGGTGATGGAGCGGATCATGTACTCGCAATCCATCAAAATATCAGCGATTTTATTTTCTGGGGATTTGCATCCACAACCATCATTGCTGTGGTGTTGCTAGTATCAGTAACCCAGAAACTAGAGGAGTTGTTTGATCCAACCCTACACCGCATCAAAAAGTTTGCCCCCTTCATTATGCAAGGAACACTTGGGGTCGCACTGCTATTATCCGCGATATTTGGATCGCTGTTCGGAGCCGAGGTACCGTTAGATGCAATATTTAGCGGTTATGCGGAAATTATCCGGCTCGTGCTGGCGGTCACTGGCGGTATGCTACTGACCGGAATTCTACCACATCTGGCTGGACTAGTAGTGATTATCTTATTTGTTCCCTTTATTGCTGATACAGGTTTGTATGCCTTAAATTATGCCACTCACCTGGGTGAGGCTATGACCATCTTTCTTCTTGGTGGTACATATCAGATAATGCGATCTAATCTGCCATTAATTCCTAAATTTTATCGCAGCCTAGAGCTCCATCTACATAAATATAAGTTTATGATCGTCCGCATCGCCTTTGGTATTTCCTTGATCTTTACTGCCTTCTACACCAACTACCTTCATGGCAATGCGGCACTTGAGACGGTTACCTCCTCTCGAATCATGGAGATATTTCCGTTTGATCCAACCTTTCTTGTGATTGGTGTCTTGGTGGTAGAGATCCTACTTGGTATCTTTTTCATCATCGGCTTTGAAATCCGCTTTGCCGCTCTTACTTACATGATTTTTCTTGTCTCATCAATTATATTTTTTCAAGAAGTGGTCTGGTCACACACTATTCTGATTGGTGCCTGTGTTGCGTTATTTACGCACGGATATGACCGCTACACAATTGGTGGTAGTGTACTAAAACGCGGTAACCTGGAACCAATTCTGTAACCAATTTTCATGATTTCCCTTTCTCAAACCCTAGCTATTATTACCACATCATTTTTTGGTTTTATTCTTCTATGGTTAGAGCGAATTTACAGTAATGCACCATTATTTGGTGACATCACCGCCGGTGGTGATAGTCTACTGACAACTTTATCACTCCTGGTTTCGGCGGCCACCAGTCCGGTACTTGCCCTCACACTTACGATAATCGCGAGCCTGGTGGCAGTTGCCGATCACCACCAGAGACTATGGTGGTTTTCCGCTGGTGTATTACTAACTGGTATCACCACAAGCACCATCCTCAAAGAGCTCGTTATGCTGCCCCGGCCGGAGTATGCACTGATTCAGCTAGGGTCATACGGATTCCCCAGCACACACGCGACCGTCGCCACCATTCTGTGTATCGGTGGCATTTGGATTACCTATCACTGGACGGCGTTACGTAACCGCAAATTATGGATGTATCTACTACTGATTGGGTGGGTTATTATCTGCACCAGTCGAATGACACTTGGTGTCCACAGCATCAGCGATGTGCTGGCCGGCGTCCTGCTGGGTACAGCCGTTAGCTCAGTGGCGATACTTCTTGCTCCGGATATTCTTAAAGATCGAAAAATAACCACTACAGAGCATGCATCCAATTAAAACATTCACTACTATCCTCATTGCTTTTGCCTTTACATTATCTATTTTTTGGATACTGGAACGATCAACGGTAGTCACTGAACTGACGACTGAGATCAGAACAATCAACGAAATTACTTTTACCGAGCTAGATACCATCACTATCACCCTCAAATCAGTGGCGCTTCATCATCGAGAGACCGGCTGGAAGACCATCTCTTACCCAAACAGAGACATTCCACTAAATACAGAGGTAAGTACCAACCTTGATTCAGTATCTATCACAGAGGGGCAATACGATGCGGTACAGATAACCTTCTCCCAAGCTACTCTGCCCGAGGGTCGATCTAATACGGAAATATCCATACCTACAAAGCGCGTAGAAATCCCGGCCGACATCAACACCCTAAACGGCAGTCCGCAGCTAATAAAAATTACAATTGATGCCAAACATTCACTGTATAGATCAAACCAGGCCGAAAACGTATTCGTATTTCTCCCGCACATCTTATTTACATCCACTGTCGGAGATGCGATGTACACCAAAAACCATGTACATGTCACTGATGATGGAGATGTGCGCTACGGACGACCGTATATATTCACAGAGAGCAGTACTAACAGTCCTGCTGAAGAAGATACTTCATTAGAGAAGACTAATTCTACTGAATAATAACTCATATGTTAATTATAAGTAGAACAAAAAACCGGCAGGGCCGGTTTTTTGCGATAAATATATTGTGTGTGGACGCTTATTCCTGTGGAGTTGTCTCGGCTTCTGTTTCGGTTTCAATCTCAGACTCTTCTTCACCTTCAGCATCAGCTGCACCTTCTGTGGTTGGTGCTGACTGCGTCTGTGTTGCCGGAGCCTGCTGCTGATTAATCTCAGCCGGGTAGCTTACGCCCTCAAGCAGTATCTCTATCTCGGCATTTTCACGTGCCTGATTTAGCAGATCAACGGCGATCTGTTGACGCTTCTGCTGAATAACTGCCTGCTCAATCTGCGGTCGCAGCTCTTCAAGTGATGGGGTCTGTACCTCCTGACCTTCTGGAGATGCCTGACCAATCTGTGCCGCATACTGCTGGTAAAGCTCATTAATTTCAGCCTCAGTAGCCGTGATTTCTCCACCGGCCTCCTGCTCGATATAGGCATTGATAAGAAGCTGGTTTCGTAGATCCTCTCGAACCTCCTCTTCAGTCACATCATTCTGCACCAGTCGATTCTCGAATTCATCGCGTCCAATCTGATCGATACTCGACTGTAGCTGTGTCTCAACCTCTTCGTCACTGACTGTTACGCCGGCACCACGAGCTGCCTGAAGCTGTAGTTCGGTGTTTATGATTCCTTCCAGAAGCACCTCCTGCTGATCTATATCAGAAAGATTATTAAACTGCTGTGCCTGTGGAGTATTCGCATTACGAAGACTTTGTAACTGTTCAGAGAGAACATCACCAGAAATTTCTTCACCATTCACGATTGCTACCGGACCGCTTATATCACTTCCGCTTCCCACTTCAGACTGTGAAAAGTAGTATCCAGCCCCAACCAAGGCGGCTACGATCACGACCGTTAAAATAGTACGCATAGCACCGCCACCGCCTGATTGACTCTCGGGCTTACTTTTACTCTGTGGTGCCTCCTGCTCATTTTGCTCTTCATCTTTGCGTCGAATATCCATAGATTTGGGTTAAATAATTGATTAAAGGAACAACCGCTTGTTTATAACAACATAATATCACACTCCACAGAAAGGAAAGTGGATTACTTCTTCTCTGTGTACAGTGTGTGTGTGCGAGCAACTGGATTATACTTCCGCATGGAAATCTTCTCCTTCAGCTTCGATTTGTTCTTTTTTGTATAACGAATGTGCCCAGCGCCACGGCCGTTTTCGTCACCTTCTGATTCAAGTTTAATAATATTATTCTGTGACATTTTTTCTCTAAAATTAACCAGTAAGATTGCGGGTTCCTTCTGATTATAGCGTTTTATACCGTTTCTGCAATAAGTCTAGTCTAAAAACGATCGTAGTGTTGCAGTACTCTCATCCGAAAGCGAGCTCTTCTCATCAGCACCGGATGCCGCTACAGCAATGATTGTACTCAGCTCGCCGGACACATCATCGTCCTCCAATGTGATCGTGATCGGAAGATACGTAATTTCTTCCTTGGATGTCAGCGGCATAATGCGATGCTGTGTAGAGCGCGGAAGTTGTAGCTGGGTATCACACGGAATCTCTCGTAGACTATCACCCTGCATGTACGCTAACGTAATCTCGGGATAATCACAGGAGTAAGAAAGAAATTTCATTCTCACCGAGGATGCCGGATCACTGACGCCAATAGTTACAGTTTCACGATGTGAGGCATTGCGATTATCAATCCGCACCGACATTGTTTGTCGCTGAGCTTCATATGGCGTGGTAAGAGAAAAAAGATCCGCCATATATGGAGCAATGTGTATTGGCAGGACCAAACCACCGACCGCAATAATTGCTACCAGAAGAGTCAACTCACCAGCCGTCGACAAAACTTTCCGCTTTTTTCCTTCCTTTTTCATGGGTAAAATATTACATTATTTTACTTATTTGTCAATTATTTCTTCTTATTAGTTCTATTATGTAGTTGACTAACGGATTATAATATTGTATCTTATTATATATGACAGCAACTATACCGCGTACAGGTAAAACAACGGTGCCTTTTTGGCAGAACCGCTATCTCTACGCCTACACCGTAGCCGGGATGATGGCGATTTTATACCTACTCTTCTACTTTCTTGGTCTCGTACCAGTTGATTTTCGTTACGAGCCCAGCACACCAAGCCGTAGAAATACCCCCGCAGTGAGCGCTCAAAGCACCACTACGATCGATAATCTTTCACCGGCCGTTCCGCAGAATGAGCAGGCTAGCCACATCACTATCGACAAAATCGGCGTTGATACCCCGATCATGAATCCCGTAAGTACCAATATCCAGACGCTCAACAACTACCTCTCCGAAGGAGCCGTCCGCTACCCCACCTCTGGCACACCCGGCGACGGAAATCTCTTCCTGTTCGGGCACAGCTCAGGTCTTTCCAACATCATCAATCAGGCCTACAAGGCCTTCAATAACATTGGTGAGCTCGAAAAAGGTGATACAATAAAAGTAGAAACGTTCTCTGGAACCTACTACTACTCCGTTATTGATGTCGAGCTACACAAGGATGCGGAAATCTTCGTCCCGTTTGATACGGGCAAGGATATGCTGACCCTGTCAACCTGCAACAACTTCGGAGCCAAGGAGGACCGATTTGTCGTTCGGGCCAAGTTTACCAACTATGTACCTTACGTACAGTAGTAACTTGAGATGTCATTAAATAATTGACATATTATTAAATTAAGGTATTATTAGAAAGTATTAAAAGCCCAAAGTCAATTAATTACAAACATTATGAATATGCAAGCAATCACAAAAATTCTCAGGTTCATGGCTGTCCTCTCACTCATGTTCACACCATCAGTGGCAAGTGCCTGGGTAGACCCGGAAATCAGAGACTTTACTATTGATTGTGAGGTGGATGATAATGTCCAAGCTAATCTTTACAGTGTCACCTACTATAAGCTCACCAACGTTTCCACAGGTGACATCATTGTGGAATGGGAGGATCGAAATCAACCAGAACATGATGAGCTACCGATTTCGTTCAATCTAGAAGACGGTGACTATCGTTTGTATGTTGAAAACTACGACGGTGACAGCATCCCCCCAAAGAACTTTACGGTTGATTGTGATAAGCCAGAACCTGAACTGGAAATCAAGCACCTGTGTGTTGGAACCAGTGCAAATAGTGGTGAGCTTGAGGTAACTGCCCCAAATGGTCTTGACTGGTATGAGCTCTTCCGTACAGATACCACTCCAAATACATTGATCTCATCTAGTACAAACGTAACCGCAGGTGACATTAATGACCCTAAATTTAAAAACCTTTCTGACGGAAACTACAGTTTTACAGGTACTCTTGGAACCAACTTCGAGACAGATACTACTATTGAATTCGATTGCTACGAAGAACCAGCACTAGAACCTATCTCCTGCCCCTTTGATTCTAGTGACGGAACTGTAATTAACTTCAGCGAAAAAAATCGCGTCCGTGCTGACCTGGGTGAAAATGCTTCACGAACTAACGTCGAAAGCGTCAATCTTCCTGCCGGTACCTACCGAGTACAGCTATTCGGATATGATCAGCATGAAAACCGCAGTAGTCAGACACAGCCTCGTGAGACATTCTTCCTCTCCTTGCTAAACAATGGAGTAGAAATCACGCAGACTCCTGAATTTGTTGGCTCTAGTAATCTTGGCGACCTAGAAGACGGAGTAAACTCTGCTCAGGATACCTTTGTAGTTAATAACTTTGCGGTACCTGAAGATATTGATGCTGTTGTAGGTATTAGTGCCCCGTATACTGACGGTGAAACAGACAATGCTAACAGCATCGATCTATGTGCCGCTTTTGAGTTAATAGAGGAAGAGCCACAAGATGACTTTACTGGACAGTGTGTAGTATCCCCACGCAACGTAGAGACTGGTGAAGATGTCACCTGGTCTGCAAGCGCCTCCGGTGGAGACGGAACATACACCTACAGCTGGGATCTTGAAGGCAGCAACGACGATGACGATACTCGAGAAATTACTACTTCCTACAACAACGAGGGAACGTTTAATGGAACAGTAGAAATTTCAGATGGTGATCTCGTAATTCAGCGCACCTGCAGCATCCGTGTCGAAGATGAAGACGATAACGGTGGTGGAGGAGGTGGAGATCGACTAGATCCACGGGACCCTGATGATGACGGAGAAGTTCGCGGTGACCGCGACGTCTTCGGCGTCCAGTGTCTCCCTGAGAAGTCTGCCTACCTGGTTGGTGAGGTCGTAACCTTTAACGCCACTGTTGATGGTGACATCGACGAAGATGATGCCGACTTCAGCTGGAGCGGACACAGCTCACTTGACGAAGACGACGAGCGTGCGACCGCCCAGTACACCACAACCGGTATTAAAGAGGTAGAGGTAGAAGCCGAGTACGATGGCGATGTAGAGCGCGATACCTGTTTCGTACAGATTGCCGGCGCTGGTGTAACCCTCGACCAGGTGCCATACACCGGTCCTGGAGACACCGCCAAGACCCTTGGATTCATCATGACACTGGTGCTTCTATCTGGTATCGGAGCTCACACCATGATCCGACGCCGCGAGGACAGCATTCCGGTCGGAATCCCAAACAAGTCTAACTAACTCCTCCCCAACACAAAGACAGAAACACCCGGCTTTATAGCTGGGTGTTTTTTTGTACCGAAGCAAAGAATATGGCATGTTACTATTCTCATATGCATACCAAACGAAACTATCTTGTCCTGGCCGGGATTATCGCCTTCTTAGGCGCCTGGAGCCTGCTCCTGTGGCACTTTCCACCCCAAGAGATAGTTGACTACCTCGGTGTTGAAAATGGGCTGATTATCGCCTTTCTGGTCGCACTCTTTGGTGGCTTCTCTAGCTTTACCTCTGTGTCTTACTACAGCGTTATCGTCATCCTGGCTGCCGGTGGTGTGAATCCGATCCTGCTCGGAATCTGTACCGGGGTTGGCCTGACCTTTGGTGACTCACTAGTTTATTATCTGGGAACCCAGAGCCATGAAGTCCTTGAGGGCAGAATGCTCGAGTGGTCAAATCGTGTCTCTGCCTGGGTGAATGACCAACACGAGCGCATGGTGCAGCTTTTTGTATTTATCTACACCGGTCTCACACCACTGCCAAATGATCTTCTTACTGCCTCGCTCGGGCTGGCCACCTACTCATATCGACACTTCCTGCCGGCGCTGCTGCTGGGAAATATTACACTGGCGATTCTTCTAGCTGAGTTTTCCAACCTAGACTTTATAAAAACACTGCTTGGTGTCCAGTAAGTTTTTTTAAATCGACTGCTGCGTAAATGATCCATCCTCGGTATCGAAAATTCCCCACGACGGAGCACTGCCACGGTACGATATTGCCCCCGGATTCAGTACCCGCGCCCCTTTTACCCGGCGGTCGGTAAACCGATGCGTGTGTCCATGAATGCACAGGTGATAAATCCCCGACTGTGCCTTAGCCGTTGCCTCCTGCGGATAGTGGTGCATAAAGATGCGTATACCCTTTCGCTGGATATCGCACACCTCACCGTGGTAAATAACGTTATCCGAGGCCGCTGCCGCGGCATGGATTTCATCCACCTCAAATTCATTGTTACCAATTATGATATGCACCGGACCGAAAAACTCAGCTAGCGTCTCCACGCCCGCTGGCCGCACAAGATCACCAGCAAAAAACAGCACCTCACAACTTTCATCACTCGCTGCAGCAACGGCGGCGGAGAGATCCTCCCAACTGTCATGGCTGTCTGAAAGTATTGCTATCTTCATAGATACTCAGTATACCAAGAGATAAAAAACCCCCCACTTTTGAAAAGTGGGGGGTTTTTAACTTTTAAGAGGCGCTTAGTACTGCGCTTCGGTTTCACCCTCAGTCTCGACCTCAACCTCAACACCGGTTGCGGCGTCAGTCTCGTTGTCTACTTCTGCATCTGCGGACGTCGTAGCCGCTGTGTTGCTGTCTATCTCAACTTCTACCTCTGTGCCAGTTGCTGAATTCTCTTCAGTACCTGTTGTTTCGTTGGCAATCAAACGACAACCCTCAAAGACTACTTCTCCATCCTGTTCAATCACTGCCTCACCTTCCTGGCTTAGGAACGTGACATTGCCATCAGTAGATGAGTAGAGTGAGCCGTCGGCTCCTTCAACCTCGCTAAGTACCGCAACATCACCATTTGGTAGCGTTACCGATGCTTCGCCGTCAACACTCATATCAGCCGTGATCTGCTCACCATCCTCACACCGAAATGTCTGCATATCCTCATCCATTTCTACCTGCTGTGTAGTTGTGGCTGAATCATTATCTTCTTCATCAGTATCTCCATTATTATTCGTAAGAAGTACTGCGCCACCACCAATTGCAATTGCCACAATAATAACGATAGCGATAGAGGAGATTCCATGATTTAGGTTCAAATTTCTATAATCCATAAACGTATATTTTAGGTTAAACATAATAATCTTAACTACGCTTCTCGACGCGGAGCGCATGTACAAAGGTCTCTAACTAGTTTTTCTAAACCGATCCATTTCCATAACACTCTCCGGACGACTCGCTCCAGATATTTCCACTAGACAAGCACGTATCACGATCAACTGTCGGAACAGATGTTCCAATGCCTGCTGATAAACTTACGAGTAGCAGCAAGAAAACAATGACGATCAAGGAGATGAGCGCCATCTGTTTTCGGGTTGTTGGCTTATTCGCTTTCTCACTCATACAATCAGAAATTCTCTACTACCGGCTACCATCATTATGCTTATTCCTCGACCTCTACGTGCTTGATCGTAACGCCTTCAGACTCCATTTTCTCAGCGTCATCCTTTGAGAGGAACTTGAACATATTTCCGCCACAGTTTCCACACTCACCTCGTGCTGAGTAGCGTCCGCCCTTCTCCGTAACTTCAATATTATTCATCTCCTGAATCTGTTCCGCATTCTCATCGTGCTTGCACTTCATGCATAGAGCTGTAAGAGTTGCCATAAATTTAATGTAATTACTTAATAAACTACGTATATAGTGCCATAAATCAGCCAATATATAAAGAGATATAATTCAAAACAGACAAATATCCGAAAGGCAAGTTATTTTTGACAGATGTAGATAAATGCCGGTGGTAGATTACGCACGACACTCGTCTTCGTTACCTGGGTGAATATACGAGCAAGATTGGACCGAAATAATCTCCCTCGAGGCAGTTGATGGAACGGAACATACGAGAAGGTCAGAAATAATCCATCCTTATCCAACGCTGTGTATATCTGGCGCAGAAGATTCTGCTGCTTTTCATCCGAAAAACTCGTCCACGGTAGACCTGATATCACTCGCTGACACGTATCATGACCATCCATAGACAGATACTCAACAATATTCTCAGCATCACCGTGATGAACCGTAATTTGTGGATACTGCTGTCGCAGATGCTGGACAAATTTTTCGTTTATCTCAATACCAACATACTGACTACTTTTCGAAATCCTGGCTCGTATGTTGTCGGTAAATGCACCGGTTCCGGGACCTATCTCAACCACCACATCATCCGCCGTAATCTCAGCAGAGTCGACCATTAATTTCGCTAGTTTCTTAGAGCTCGGCGCTATGGCTCCGATTTTCTTCGGGTGTGTAGCTATTTCCTTTAGAAATTTCATCTTTTTTATGACTCGCTCTCAATTTTCACATCCTCAATAACAATGTCATCAAGCGGCTTATCACGCGCGTCAGTTTCGACTGCTGCCACTTCATCCACCACATCCATTCCCTCGGTAACGTATCCAAAGATCGTGTAATTAAACGGTAACTGCTGATCCTGGTGCATAATAAAGAACTGACTACCATTTGTGTTCGGTCCGCTGTTGGCCATGGCGACCGTACCGCGCTGGTAACCACGCTCAGCAGCTTTGGAATCTGAATTAAGCTCATCGGCAAAGGTATAGCCCGGACCACCGGTGCCCGTACCAGTTGGATCACCTCCCTGGATCATGAAGCCCTCAATAACCCGGTGAAAAATAACACCTTCGTAGAAATCATCCTCGGCCAGTGTGCGAAAATTATCTACTGTATTCGGGGCACTGTCAGGGAAAAAAGCTAGTTCGATGTCTCCTTTTGATGTCTTGATGGTTGCTGTCATGGTTGCGTTATTGTTAGTACGAGAAATATTCTGCTCCTGCTGGGTCGTGGTGCCAGTATCAACTTGCTCCTCCGGCTGCTCAGGGCTTCTATCATTTGCCACAAACAGCCAGATGCTAATACCGATAATGATTACCAGTCCAGTTATTAAAAGTGATTTATTCATAAGCTTAGTATACCTTACCGCTGCTGCCATCCGTAAAAGGCCACCGCTGTTGAGGCCGCTGCATTCAAGGGAAGTCTCTCATCAGTCGGAATCGAGATCAACTTATCGCAGTGCTCCTGGGTCTTTTCGCGAATTCCCGTCGCCTCATTACCCAGCACAAAGACTGTTGGTGACGCAAAGTTCTGCTCCGGCAGCGTCTCCTCCGCCTCACCCTCCAGACCGTACACCCAGAAGTCGTGCTCCTTTAGCTGGCGGATGATTGTGTTAACGTTCCCAATCGAGACAAGCGGAATCCGAAAGGCTGTCCCAGCCGATACCTTCACCACCGTAGATGAGACCGGCGCCTGGTTGTGCTCCGGAATCAGTACGCCGCTGATCCCAAAAGCCGCCGCATTTCGAATCACCGCTCCGACATTATGCGGATCCTGCAGCTCGCCCAGGATAACTAAACCGGTATCCTCCGTCACGTCCAAATTCTCGATAAATTCCTTGTAGTCGACCAGTAATTTCTCGGCATCAATCTGCGCAATCACACCCTGGTGCGCATCCTCGGGTGACACGCTGCCGGGTGGGTGCTTTTTGCTAAAGTAGTGAATCGGGATGTCTGTATTCTTCATTCGATCATGCAGCGAGTGCCCCTGATACTCGGATTCAAAAAACACCTGCCTGATAACATCAGGTCGGTGGGCCAGCGCTTCTTCCAGCGCGTGCTTTCCGTATATGTAGTCTTTTCGTGCGTCCATGTGGTGGCAGTATAGCAACTGAAGGAGCTAAAGCCTAATACTTCCGCAACCTTAGCGCTCCTCTAATGTTGAGAGTATCGTCCTCACCGTATCAACGTAACCAACCTCATTCGGATCGGAAATATTCGCCGTGGCAACGTATACCTCATCTGAACCAGCCGAAAGAATGTAGTAACGTATACCCGAGCCCATCGCCCCTTCGACGACGAATGTATGACCGGTATGATCACTAATCGTTACGCGTTGTGGTTGGGACACGCCCTGAAGCCCTTGGGTCTGCTGCTCGTATTCCTGAGTCGCAAACTCCTGGATGGAAAGACCATCCGTCGACTGCGTGTAAATAGTAAGTGTAAAGCCGCCGGTTACTTCTGTCTGCGGTTCGCTGCCGGGGCCGATCAGCTGCGCCTTTACCCGCCCGGCCTCAACCGCTGTGTCGACCCGGTCCGGATACCGAAAGGTGAAATCAAAAGCCTCATTTTCGTACCCCTGCCAGTCAGTAGTATCAGGTGCTGCTGATTGTGTAGTAGAGGTGGCCTGATCGAACGTTATTGGTTGATCCGTACGCGGCAAGAACCAGATACCGCCAGCCACCACCAGTATTATTAACAATGTAATGAAGAAAGTATGCTTCATATCTCTATAAGTTACATCTTGATAATAACACAAAGCCTGGTTATCGAATGACGGTTGTACGTTCAGGATAACCTCCTGATTGAGACACATCAATAATATGAAAATTCCTTCGACTGATTATACGACCGTCAGATGACTCCACAGTTACACGCCAGCGGCCCGGAAATACATTATGCTTCAGTGTATATCCGCGATACCCCTCATCCCGACCACCACGCAGAGGGAAACTGATTCGCCCAGCGTCAATCCAGGATCTACTCTCCCTATCAAAGTACTCCCAATGATGTGCAATCGAAAGTGTGAGATCCGTCGGAGCAAACACGGATGAGAAAAAGTAAACGGGCTCTCCAGAACGTAGATGTATCTGATCCGGCACAAACGGCACCCATTCGGTCAGAAAATCATTGACTTGCGTATCATCCGGGATCTGAAGCTGGTACTGGTAATCATTGATCCGTTCAACCGAGTACGCAAGCTGGGTCTCCTGTATCGATAATGGTAGTGGCGGCAGCACCGCCGTAAAGTAAAAAATATTCATCAGTGCGAATATACCAAACACTGTTGAGAAAACAGCTGCTCTACACCCTTCCAGTAGATCCGGCGCCAGCCAACTCAGCCAGTATATGTACAGAAAAATAAGAAGAAGGCTAAGAAGACCAGAAAGTATAAACATAATGCTCCCCATCTCCAAAAAAATAATCGGAAGAAAAAAGACGGAGAAGAGAAATACACAAAAGAAAAGAATTCCGACCTGCACAGAGAGCTTCTGATACGTATCACGAAACAACTCATTACCAATCGCTAGACCTACGAGGAGAAGAATAAAAATCCAGCTAACCATAAAGGATCCAGCCTGGGAGTACAGCACCAGAAATACACTGAAAAGTCCTCCAAGGGCAAACTGAATGATAAATGGCGAGGTCAGACGCAGCCACATCAAGAGCTGCTCGCGACGAACATTTCCTACCGGCGCGGTCAGGCGACCACTGTCATACAGCTGCATTACTGCAATGGCGGCTGCGGCAATCAACATATACACAATAAGGAGAATGTTCTCGTACAGCCGATCAATCCGCGTCACCGTTAGTAAGTCAAAAATAAATCCACTCAGCAGCGCCAGTGGTAGTAATCGTCTTTCGTTTTGTATGTACCAGTCCTTCAGCGCCACTATGCGCTCTGATTGGATAATTTTATTCATCATAACAAGCTATTGATAGGAGATTACAGTTGGCAAACAGGAACACACTGCGACGTGCATATCTCGGCGTTTTCCTGGTGTCGACAAGCCGAGGTACACTCCTGGAAATTTCCATCCTGCTGGCTGCACCACTGGCGAGATATATACTCACACTCCTTAGACTCAGCAAGCCAGGTACCACCGGCCGCACTGCAGGAGTTAGCCACTCCAACATCGTCTGGATTCGAGTCAGTAGTAGCCGGTGCCTCGGGTGTTACTGGCACAGCGGGATCCTGACTCAGCAGCACCAACAACGCGTCTACATCTTGGTTGGTAGTAACGTTTACCTCTAGTCGTTCAGCGGTGTTATGAAGTAGCTGCACCAACCCCGCATCGGTTACGGTAGCGTCGGCTGATGTCTGCACCCCGGCTTCATTTAGATCCCCACGCGTCTGAGCACCTTCAAAATCCTCGGCGACCAATCCAGGATAGACATCCATGTACATCAACTGCTCCAGCCCCTCGATCGGATGGCCATCAAGTCGGTTCAACGTCTGCTGCTGGATCATATCCACAAAGTAGCGCTCGGATGGGGTAAAGGAGAGATCCTCAGGTTCGTCTAGAGAATCAGACCCCGCTGCCACAATTAAAAGTGACAGGATCGCCAATACGACCAGCGACAGGATGATAATTATTTTTCGATTTAGCTGCATTAGCTACACCTTAGCATATAAATAACGCAGCTCCATAACCAAGATATAGTTGACATTTAAAGTACTAATACGTATAATAGTTGCAGATAAAATCCCAACATTAAAAATCGAATATTATGAGTAAAGACACAAAAACCATCTGGTTATTTCGCGGACCTGCACCCGATGTGTATGTAAACGCATATGAAGAAGAGACTCTTGAAAAAGTAGAAAACGAACGATCCATGTCAGTCAAGAGTGCCGTGGAGGGTATAAATCTAACCAAAAAATATTTACTTAGATTTAACCGGGTAATACTCGCCGGAAACACAAGAACAGAACAATGGGCTAATATTCTTTTGATAAATTCGGATAAACCACTTAGTAGTACTATGTACAACATAATGCCAGAAAGTGACCTGATTGCACGCATGTGCGTCGAGACAAGCAGAGAACATATTCTTGTTGTCTTTGGCAGAGAGCTAATTATAAACACCGCAGTCAAAATTACACAGGACCTCACAATTCGAAGCATTGATCTAGACTTCTGCGAGGGAATTAGAATCAATCTCCCCAACGGAGACTTTGAAAAAATCTCGCCAAATGCGAGGAAAAAATCACTTCATAATACTAACCCAAGCAGCCAGAATCATTAGATTCCGGCTGCTTTTTTATACCTATATTTTATTGAAAAAATTAAGAATTTTTTTATATAATTAATTATATAAAAACTACTACTGACTGTAATGGTCAAAAAGTGCCTTCACCCCAGCCAAATTACGACTCCACTCAATACTGTTGCGTGTCTCTAGCTCTACCGTCACGGCCGGGATCCCAATCGATGCCAGCCAGCCTTCAACATCACCCGTAATCGGATAAGCGTCAAAGGAAGCAACCGCATTATAACCTGCCGCCCTGGCGTAGGTATTCATGACCTCCATCGTCGCCGGCAGGACGCCGCTGTTGCATTCTGATCCGTACACCGTATTAGCCTGACTGTGCCAGAAGACGGCGGCCGTGATTGTCTGCTCCTGGACAAAGTCGCGAATAGCTCGCGCCTCCGGTTCCGAGAATACCCCGCTGCCGGCACTCACCATCTGTCCGCGCCAGGAGCTTTCTGGTGCCCAGTTACAGTCAAAGTTACGGTTCAGATCAACACCGTTGGCATTAAACCTCCCCGTTCCGTCGTACACTAAATCTGCCGGAACCTCGACGGCCATAAAGCGACCTTCCTTTCCGATCACGTCATACAGGCCGTCCGGGTTAGCCGACGGAATGATTGTGACCGTTATATTAGCCGGAATTTCATCGGGATTTGCCTGCAAGTAATCCATCATGTTGTAGGCAAGTAGGACACTGTTCCATTCGTACCCACCATGGATGCCACCCACAAAGAGCAGATGCGTCGGACCGCTGCCGTAGGTAAACGCCTGGATCTGGCGACCTTCTACCGAGGTGCCAACAACTTCATGATCCACCACAGCGGTGGTTGTTGCCACAGCTGGATCCGTTGAGGTAGCCGGATACCCCTGATCCAGCGATGATGCAGGGCCACCAGAGAAAACGCCAAGTATAAACAAAGCAACCCCGACTGCTGCCGCAATCAGGATTGCAATTAATACATATCGTAAGACGCTGGGTGACATAAGGTTTAGTTAGCGTAAAAGTCGAGTACGGCCTCGAGTCCGGCCTGGTTACGACTCCACTCAACATCCTGATGATTCGTAAGAAGCACGCTAATTGCTGGAATGTCCTCACCAGCCATCCAGTTCACCATATCTCCGTTTATAGGATATGCCGTAAACTCACCCTCAGCAGCGTATCCAGAGGCTGAGGCATATAGATTCATCAACTCAATAGACTGGGTCGAAACCGGACCATCACAGCTGGATGAGTAGACACCACCGGCTGCGCTGTAAAACACCACGGCTGCATCTGGATTATTGGCTCTCACATAATCACGAATTGCCTGAGATTCTGGCTCCGAAAACGGATCCTCACCACCACTGACAGTTCGTGTCTGCCAACTGCTTTGGCTCTGCCAGTTACAGTCAAAGTTACGGTTCAGGTCTACATTATTAGCATTGAATCGTCCAGGAATCGTCTCGCTCAGTGATGGCATATCGGCGGCGGTAAAGTCATCTCCTGTTGTGCCAGCAATCCGGTACAGTCCGTCTGGATTAAGAACCGGAATCACCGTCACGGATACATTGCTCGGCACGACACTCGGGTTGCTTTGGAGGTAATCGATAATATCGTAGGAAAGCAGTGTGGTGTTGAACTCGTATCCACCATGGATACCGCCCACAAAAAGCAGCTCTGTCTCTCCGTCACCGAACTGATAGGCGGTAATATCCCGCCCATCTACGGACGTACCAATGACCGTCTGATTCGAGGCTGTGGTTGCTTCTTCATCAGTCTCGGTGGTCGTTGCTGATTCATCGGTTGACGTAGCTGGCGTATCGGTCGCCATCTCCTGGTCAGAGTCATCCGAAGCCACAAACTCTGACGAATCGCTAAACAGGTAGTACGCACCAACTCCAACGAGCAGCAGAACTATAATTGTAATAATTGATTTTGTGTTTTTCATGATAGGTCTATTTTAACACGCTGAATATCGCTTCACCATACATTTTTCAAGAGATTTACATACCGCCACCTATTGTATAACTTCCACAAACTTGATCCGAATCATTGAATGGAACCTCATCACCTTCAAACTGATTCGTGCCAACACAGTATCCGCTCTGATTTACCTCAATAATATAACCAGGTCCCTCTCCAGATGGATCTTCGGGAATCTCGTCAATAAAAACACTCTCTAACTCACCACCAGCTGCATCATGACAACTTTCATAACTACCATCATTAGCATTAGCACAAAGCTCGATGGCTGTACGGATCTGCTGCATATCAGATTGGCGCCGTGCATCTCGTGCATCCTGTCTAGCATTTTCAGTAGCTTGTTGACTAAACTCTCCTGGCTCACCAGCAGCACCGCCCATAACGCCACCAAACATTCCGGACATGATTTCCTCTAGTGGTCGAGCATTTTCAGGTGCGGAAATATCCACCGGTTCATTGTGATCAGAGAAGCTCAACTCGATAAAGCCGTCAATTCCTGTAATGCCCGTGTAGTCTGTCTGGGGAGACAGTTCACGTAACTCTTCTGCGGTAAATGATGAATCAATGCGGATCCGTTGGAAAAACAGTGTATCCTCGGCCACCCAGAAGGACAGGCTGTCGGCCACCTCTTCGATTCGAGCAATCGTCTCTTCGTAGGAAGCCGCCTGCTGCTGGAAGTCCCCATAGGCTGGAGAAGCCGCAAACTCCGGCTCATTCTCCTCGATAATACGCTGTATCTCAGTCAGCAGCGACGGAATAGCTGCGCTGTCAACTGCGATATCGTACCGATAGGCATCAACCCCCGCGTCGGTTCGAACCTGACGAACCTCCTCAATCGTAAATACATCCGAATCAGCCACGGCCGTAAAAATCTCTCGGTACGTCTCGTCAGATAGCTCAGTCTCGTCTGTCTCTAACTGATTCGGAGCCGTAAAATTGGAGGCTGGTGATTCTCCCAGTCCAATCCACTGGCCGGCAAATGACTGGAGCGGCAAGAAGGCAAGATTCGGTAGCGCTCTACCGTATACGTAGCTTTCACCGGCCACCTGCCGGAACTCAATACCTATTACTTCATCAAGACTGTCAGCACCGACCGAGAAGGAGACGTCGAAGGCCACATCACTCTGTACTTCAGTCTCCTGATCATCCGCTAGCGAGGCATTTCCCTCTATTGTGAGCCGTGTTGTTATCTCTTCTGGAATCTCTTCATCGGCAGAGATACCTAGAACACTACCAAACAGCTGCCTGAGACTAGCTGCATCCTCTCTCGTTTCAAAGGCAGCCGGATCAAGTCCAATGACTGCTTCCAAAGCAAGCGTTGTCTGTATCGTCTCCAGATCACCCTGTGCCTCCATTATTTCTGTAAATGACGGAGCGGAATCAGAATCAACCCCACCGCCAAGCTGTGAGTAAGCAAAAGCGCCACCAATCAAAAGCAGTACAATTATCGCCACCGTAGCAACTAGGCTTCCTGCATGATGCTTTTCGGTTGACGGTTCAGGCGATGCAGTGGCCTTATCGTAATGCGGGTGCGGAATATCTCTGGAATTCTCCGCAGTATCAGGGCTGGTATCTTGATTTTCCATACTAAAAATTAGATTATGTGTGTAAATAACGCCTTATGGACGTATATTCAGCATATCACGAAATATATCGATAGATCGGCACCATGATCTGCGGTCTGCTGATGACTTGCAAAGCCTCCTGGCCCCCGTCAGCTACTTATCCGACTTAAGACGCCTGCCTTCGTCCAGAATCTTTTTTCGCAGCCGTGTGCTCTTTGGGGTTATTTCCAGATACTCATCGCTGGACATGATTTCCAGACCGCGCTCGATCGTTACCGGCGTCGGTGGGGCCAGGTCAACATTCTCATCCGATCCGCTAGCACGCATGTTGGTGAGATTCTTCCCCTTGGTTGGGTTGACCGCCATCTCATCACCCTTGGCCACGTTTCCGATCACCATGCCTTCATAGACATTCGTGTTCGGTGAAATGTAAAGCTCACCGCGCTGCTGCAGATTATTAAGCGCAAAAGCCAGCGCCTTACCGGACGACATCGAGGCCATTGATCCCACCGCGCGACGTGCCACCGCACCTGCATACGGCTTGAAACCAATCATCCGCGATGAGAGAATTCCGGCACCTTTCGTATCTACCACAAACTGACTACGGTATCCCAGCAGTCCTCGCGTCGGACCCTCAAAGGTCATCTGCACGCGTTCACCCGCCTGCTTCAGATCCTTCATGATGATTTGTCGGGCAGCCAACTTCTCAATAACCGTGCCCTGTGTCTCGGCCGGCGTATCTACGTTCACCTCCTCGAAAGGCTCCATCTTCTTACCATCCACCTCCTTCGTAATTGCCTGGGGCTGGGAAATCTGCAGCTCGTACCCCTCACGACGCATATTCTCCAAAAGAATGGCGATGTGCAGCTCACCACGGCCACGAACAACCATCTTCCCTTCGAGAAAATCAACATCCAGTCCAACATTAACCTCGATCTCCTTCTCCAGCCGCTCGCGGATCTGTCGGCCAGTTACGTAGTCACCCTCCTGCCCGGCAAAGGGCGAGTCATTTACTAAAAATTCTAGTGCAATCGTTGGCTCATCAATATGAATGGCCGGCAGTGGCTCGACATCCTCGCTGCCGGCAATTGTGTCACCAATATAGATATCCTCCAGCCCAGCGACCATTACAATGTCACCGGCCGTTGCCTCATCAACCTCGGTACGCTGAATCCCCTCGAAGGCAAAAAGCTTGGAGATTTTTCCTGGCTGTACACTGCCGTCAGGTTTTTCGACAAACACCTTCATGCCGGCGGCGAGAGAGCCTTCATACACACGTGCAATTGCCAGCCGACCCAGGAAATTATCATAGGCCAGATTAAACGGCTGTGCCTGTAGATCGGCGGACTCAGTCGAAACATCCTCTCCAGCCGCCGGTGGTACCTCCTTCAAGATTGTGTCCAAAAGTGGTGTCATATCAACCGGATCATCGGTCGTCTCATACATGGCTGCACCTTCAATCCCGATTGCATACAGGCTGGTAAACTCCAGCTGTGTCTCATCACCCTCTGTCTCAGCCACCAGGTCAAAGAAAAGCTCCAGCACCTCGTCCTGAACACGGTCGGGATCAGCCGCCGGCTTATCAATCTTGTTGATCACCACAATCGGCTTCAGCCCAAGCTCTAATGACTTTTTTAGTACAAAGCGCGTCTGTGGCATCGGCCCCTCCTGTGCATCCACAATTAGGAGTACTGCGTCAATACTGCGCAACACGCGCTCCACTTCCGAGCCGAAGTCGGCGTGTCCTGGTGTATCCACAATATTAATCTTGGTATCCTTCCAGCGGACCGAGGTATTTTTGGAGTAAATCGTAATGCCTCGCTCCTTCTCTAGCATATCCGAGTCCATACTCGTATCATCCGTCACCGCGCCAGTCTGGCGCATGATGGCGTCGGTCAGCGTGGTCTTCCCATGATCCACGTGGGCAATTATGGCAATGTTTCTTATTTCAGACATGTATGTTTTATATTCAATGCATCTTTAAACCCAAAACTATTCGCACCGCCTGCCTGACGGCAGACAGGTAGCCGACAGCTCTAGCTGGCGTGGTACCGGGGTGGGCGATTATGGCTATTTTCTAATTTCAGACATATAAATGTTATGTTTCCAACTAAATCATCAAACGACCACATCCCGCCGCGCGAAGCTCCTTTGTGCCTCCGAAGCTTTATGCGAAGGGGTATCGAGCGAAGTGAGGTGGGCTATAATTGCAATGTTTCTAATTTCCATAGGTTTTCTATATAAAAGCAAAAGAGCCCTAACCGTCCAGGGATCTCATGCAGATGCGTGGCGTAGTATAGCACAGAAAATAGCTGAAAAGCTAGAGGAAACTACTCGTCCAAAGCCTTACGTGCCAGCAACGCACTTTTCTCTTTATCCTTTATCTCCAGCATAATATCAACATCCAGTCTGGTCTCGCGAATAGTCCGTAAAAATTCACGAAAATGATTCACATCAATATGCGTACGGTGCTTTCCCTTTCGTTCCTCGGGCTCCTGATCACTGTAATCAATCATCGGAATTCCGTCCTCCTTCTTCCAGGTCTCAGCCACCTCCTGAAGGGCCGCTTTCTCGTCCTCACCCTCATGCAGGCAGGCGTGATGAAGATTATCAAAAATAATCGGTATGCCGATCTCTTTATGAATCTCCAGACAGTCAGCCACCGAATAGGAAACGTCATCATTCTCTATCACGAGCCGGTCCTGGATACGCTCGGGCAGCTTCTGGTACTGGGAGATAAAACGCTCCATAGCAGCTGGCTTGTCACCATACACACCACCTACATGAATCTGAATCTTGTGTCGACCATCCAGACCGAGTGCGTCCAGAACATCAGCGTGGTACTCGAGATCAGCCACTGCCCGACCGACCACCTCCTCGTCCTTAGCATTCAGCAGCGTATACTGCCCCGGATGCATCGAGATACGCATATCAGACGCAGATATAATCTCCCTAAGCGTTGTAAATTTATCCCTAAAATACGTAGCAAAATCAAAATCATGCACAGGATGAGAGCCGAACGGAATCAAATCCGAGGTAATTCGAAAAAAGAGCAGGTCATGCTCAACATTCCAGAGGAGGATCTTCTCGAGACAGTCCAGATTTCCGGATATCTTTTCTATCAGATACTCCTGGGAGTAGTTAGCCAGCCGAAAGGTTCGGGATGGCCGGCAGTCAAATGCGTCATGTATGCATGGATATCCTATCTTCATAATAATTTTTTACTCCTCACAAACTGCCCACAACCCGGTCCCTTCCTGACGCGCCGCCTCTTCAGCAGCCCGGAAGCTCTCCTGTTTCTCGTAGCCGTCACCAACTGTAAGCTCGCGCGCATACCCCTCCTCCAGCAGCGTCTGATTGATAAGCTCGCCATCGAGATACACGTAGGCCAGTCGGCGATCATACTCATCAACCGACGGCTGGCGAGGATCTCCCACCAAGCGCACCGTCTCACCCTCCAGCTTCCCGACCAAGAAATCCCGTGCCTCCCAGCCGAAACACGCTGCCTCTGGCCGGCCGGAGGCCTCCCAATCAATCTCTGGGGTATCAATACCAATCAAGCGAACAAAGTCAGACCCAGTCGCCACATCAATATTAATCGTATCACCATCCGTAATACGCCACACCGTTGCTGTCGCCGAGGTGGTTGTTACTACCTCTTCATTCGCGTGATCTGCATCAGTATACATCCATCCAAACAGATCCAGTCCCATACCAAGGACAAGCACGGCGGCCACAACCAGCGCACCGATGGCACTGACTAAGTTTTTCTGCTGTGAGTTCATAGAAATCCTTTAACTATCCTCCTCATTATTACTGTCAGAAATCTCTTCACGGATCACCTCTGGATACTCGGGAAAGAAGGTTTGAATATCAGACAGCGCGAAGCTCGACATTATATCAGCCGAGGACTCGCGCTGCAGCAGGAAGGAGAAGCTTGCCCAGACAAATCTTTTGGGTGTTACGGCTTCATCCGTAAGCTCCTGGTAATAATCTCGGGAAAGCGTCACAGTATGCTTCGTGCCGGCCGGCGTCTCGACTGCGAACTCCCATCCAGCATCGGTTTCCTTTTTATCTGTAATGGTGATTGGAGACATCCCCTCTATTATTACATACCCCAGTACCACGTCAGCTAAAGCTGTCGGCTACCTGTCAGCCGTCAGGAAGGCGAGGCAAGAAGTTTCCACTAATCTCAGTAATAAGACTGAAGACGTGTTGGAAACATAAATCATGTCAGTTCACGCAGCGTGCGGTGATGAATCTGGTAGTCAGGTAGTATATCCTCGACAGCTGTCCAGAAATCGGCCGAGTGATTCGGATGCATCAGATGACACAGCTCATGCACCACCAGATAATCCTGCAGCTCATCAGGGAGAAAGAGTATTTTGTAATTAAAGTGCAGGTTCTTTTTTCCTGTACAACTTCCCCAACGAGTCTTCATGCGTCGAACCCTCACCTCGTTGAAGGACAGTTGGAGATCCACATTCCAGTAGTCAACCTTCTGCCGGGCCTGCTGGCAGGCCAGATCTTTGTGCTCGTCGTAGTGAGCCTTGGTATCCGTGGCAATATCCGGATACTGCTCTCTAGTTCGCAGCAGCTGGCGCCATTTATCCTGTATCCAGTCAGACTTCTCCTGTAGAAATGCCTCTACAGCACGTTCGGTCGTACCGGCCGGAACGGTCAGTGTAATCTCACCACCAGCCAGCGTCAGCCGGAGTCGTTTTGCTCGACTACTATCCCGGCGCTTTATGGTCGCCACGTCACCGTTTGAGAGTGTACATTGATAGCTCATAGATTAGATTCCAGGCTGTAAATAATTACATCATACCAGCTGCCAATACGCAGAGACTGGTAATAAAAAACCCGCTCAAGCAAGCAGGTTTTTTATCTTCGTATTATAAGCTTTTTAAAGACTTACCTTTCCGGCACCACCGCCACCACTGTGCTCACCGATAGAACTGAGAATCCCTCGAATGGTATCGCTGTCTGGCGTAGAGCTCAGGAAGCTGTACCACGGGTGATAAATTTATTTATACCTACAGCTATAGTAGCATGATTTAAAGATAGAAATCAGACAACTGTGGAAAGAAAAAAGCCAATCCGAGTAACGGATTGGCTTGAAGAGAGGATGAGGATTAATTTTTCATCATACACTTAAAAGACCTAAATAATTCATCCATTTTTTCATTATATGGACTTTCTGCATCTAGCAGTCGAGCCGACATCGCTTGAAGCTTTTCAGTATCAGGATGAATGATGCCTATTCCTTCTTGATCAGCTACGCCGTCCCCATCAGTATCTCGATAGTAGAAAGCGTTATCGAAACTTATAACAACCAGAATTTCTTGGTTATCAGGATTTTCAAAATACACATTGGTTACAATCAGAGATTCTGGTGAATCAAGTAGTCTATCGTTTGTGGGAATTTGCGCTGATACAACTTGCGCTGATACAATAATAAATACCGTAATGACTATCGTTACATATCGTGAAATCATGCGACTCCTTTTTTAAAGTGAATGTTCGTGAATATCTATCTATATTTTAGTACTTTCAATAGTTTTGTCAAGTAATACGACGGCTCATTTCCATAACAAAACCCAGCAGAAGCCGGGTTTTTTGAGCATTTTTGTTAGGAAGTTTTCTTACTCCTCCTCTATAGATGTAGTCGCACCTCCCTCTACCTCCACCTCAGCAGTGGATTCAGTCTCAGTTGAGGTTGCATCGTCATCCGATGTAGTAGCTGTCTGGTCGGTTGATGTTGTGGCCGTATCGTCCGTTTCGTTATCAGTTCCTTCCTCTGCGGTGAAGACCACCTCGATACTGTCACCATCGCGCCACTCGTAAAGAAAGCCTGCTTCTTCCCCATTGACCAGTACGGTAGTTTCGTATCCATCACGCTCAGTATCCTCACCCCAGACCGCAAAGAAATCAGCAAGTGTCAAAACAGTACTGCGGTTTGTGGATTCGATATGAATTTGTCCAGATGTGTTATGCGTGTGCACCTCGGCCATACACGAATGACTGATACCAGTATTGGCCGGAATGATCTGCTGCTGTCCGTCAACCAACACTTTAAGGTCAGCATGAATATGAAAGGCCAGGCTTTGGTGCCCACCCGGAATACAGGAGATATCCGTATCCTCCCAGTTACTTGCATTACTGGACTGACTTCCCCAGAACATCAAACCGACGAGGCCAACAATCACAACCGTCCAGATAATTTTTGTCTTATGCTTCTTCATAGTAATTCGTGGTAATTTAATTTACTAATTACGCCTGGGTATTATAACAAATACTTCCCATTGTATTTCTAGAGATAATCAAGCAGTCCTTCGTAGTTGATAAAGTCGAGCCACTCGTAACCGTACTGAATCGTTAGTCCAAAATTATTTGTAACCAGAAGCAGCCCAAGCAGGATCAGGAAAACACCGCCAATGATTGAAATCCACTTTAAGTGCTTGGAAATCTTATCGATGTAAACCGTCGCCTTCGAGAAAGCGGCCGCAATAAGGAGAAACGGAATCGCTAAACCAAGCGAGAATATTGCTAGCATCAGCCCACCCTGCATAACCGTACCCGACGTACCAGCCAGCAGTAAAATTGATCCCAGAATTGGGCCAACACACGGCGTCCACCCAACTGCAAACGTCCCTCCAATAAACAATGAGCTGGATGGCTTCCCAAGTGTCAGCCAGCTTGGAATCGGAATCCGCTTATCCGTCTGAAAAAAGGAAATCTTGAAAAATCCCAGCATGTAGAGCCCAAAGATAATCACCAGCACACCACCGATGCGTGACATCCATATCTGATACGGCGCCAGAGCAGTACCAGCCAGCCCGGCCAGCATTCCGAAAGCGATAAACACGAGCGAGAACCCCCCGATAAACGCCAGGCCGTTAAGGAATATTCGCCTTCGTGCCGCGGTGGCTGTCGCTGGGTCCTTCAGCTTCTCCTGATCTACACCACTGATAAAACCAAGATAGGCCGGTACCAGCGGCAGTGTACACGGCGCCAGAAAGGTAAGAATTCCGGCGATAAAGGCTGATATTGCAAGACCGATACTTACTTCAATCATAAATTATTATTTAGTTACGGATAATCTTCTCTACATGCTCCTGCATTTCATCCAGCTCCATTGGACCACGTTTATGCACCACAATCTCACCAGCCGCATTCACAAAGATGGTCTCCGGCATCGAGAAACCACCAATCTTCTGATAGAAAGTATCACTATCATCAAGCAGGAAAAGCATCCTATCGGTTACATCAATCTCATCGGTATACCCCTCCGCACGCTCGCGCGATTCGCGTCTGTCAATCGCCATTACCACAACGTCCTGAGCCTCATACTGCTGCTGCAGTCGCGCAAAATCAGGCAGCTCCGCCCGGCAGAAAGGACACCAGGTCGCCCAGCTGTTTATCACCAACGGCTGTCCATGAAACTCCTCCAGCGTTCGCTCATTCCCCTCGTAATCAAGAAGTGTAATATCAGCGAAGACATCAAAATCACTACCACTATCCGATTCAGTAGATGGCCCGGAAAGGACAATGAATCCAATCAGGACGGCTCCACCAACAGCAATAAGTGTGTAAATGAGAGATTTGTTCATAGAAGTTAATTATTACGAGCGTACTCCACCACAGTAGTAACCTGATCATACGGCAGCGCCCCACTAAACGGAATAATATTCCCTTCTGGAGTCAGCACCACAACAAAGGGCGTTCCACGGCCGCCGAGTGATGTCACTTCATCCAGATCATCCTGCACCGCTTGTGCTACCTCGCCATCTTCTAGACAAGAGGCAAAGGCGTCCAGAGAAATATCAGCAGTGACGGCCTGAGACGCAAAGAAGGACTCACCAATCCCGCGCTGGTTAGCAAAGGATGCATCAGCAAAGTTCCAGAATGAATCATTATCACTCAAGAGGGCAATACACTCAGAAGCGACAGCAGCGGAAAAAGCATTGGAGTGTGAGCTAAGCGGAAAATGTCGATACGTCCAAGCAACATCATCTGTCTCTTCAGTGATTCGCGACAGCGTCGGATGTAGTCGCCCACAAAACGGACACTCGAAATCACTATACTCGACAATCATTACCGGCGCATCGGCGTCACCACGAATGTGGTCATCGGCGACTGTTGGCATCCGGAACCAGTCCGGAATCGGCTGGTCCAGCGGCTCATCCGCTGCTGCCTGCTGAGACTGGTCATTCATCTGACCCTGGTGGTCACTACCAGCTACCGTCTTGTCTCCACCAGAAAAGAGCAACGCTGAGCCAATTAATCCGCCGGCTACGATAACCGCTGCTGCAATAATGTAGTTGTTTGTCGAATTATTTTCCATACTTAGGCAATTTCAAGCAGCGACTTCAGCTTCGCCTCATTAAATCCAATTACCATTTCTTCATCTACAAAGATAACCGGTACACCTGTCTGCTCGCTACGATCAAGCATCTCCTGACGCTTCTTGACATCCTCAGCCACATTGTGATCTGTATACTCGATATCGTTATCTGTAAAAAACTTCTTGGCGTGCTGACAATGAATACAACCTGGTGTTGAATAAATTTCCACTTTTTTCATAATAGTTTTAATTAAGACTTTTAAGTAATTTTCTATTGGTACAGCTCGCTTTCCGGGTGCACGGCTACCCAAGAAAACCAGAAGCCCGGGATTGACGACAGTGACTCGCCGTCAGCCGAGAAGGACACCTCGCCAATATCACTCTTGGTGATGGTAATCTCGCTGCCAGCAAACTGATCAATAGTGGTTCCTACCGCCAGCGCATCGTGATGGTACGCCTTAAACTGACCATCAATCTCTACACCGTGAACAAGATCCTTGGGATGCAGACGATCATCGGTAAATTCAGCCCCAAAGGAAACCGAATCACTGCTGTAGTAACCACCGTACGGATCACGACCGTAATTTCGTGAGGCTCCAGTATCGCGCGACAGCACCGTTGTGTCTGGATTTCTCTCTATCCAGTCACCAAACTGAACAATGTCTGATCGTATAATTGGTAGCCGCTCGCCGGTATTTGGTCCTACCACTGCCTCGCCCAGTACCTGCGACCACAGCGACTCTTCATCTTCGCTGTCAGCTCGGTTGTACATCAGAAGATTCGACTGCCACAACCGACCAGAGACGCCGAACTCCTGCACCTCACCGGCAACCTTACGTTCAAACACAATTCCGGTGGCACACAGCGGACAGTACGTTACCATGACCGGCTCACCGGCCAGCGTATCGTTGACAATCTCATGCCAGACAAGAATCTTGTATGGGTAAAAGCGGCTCTCTCCCTCTATCGTTAATCCTAAACCGATGTCATCAGCGACCAGAAAGTCTGCTTCGTCTGGCGAGATAAACTTCGGATCATCAATTGACGGGATACCGTCCTTTCCGGGACCACCAGAAAGGATTTCATCAAGCGGAATCGAGTGGCGAGTTCCGTCGGTAATCCGAATGTCTCGCCCTCCGCCGACAGAAGCAGTCTGCTCAAAAGTTGATTCCACGTCTTCATCCGAAGTCTCCTCTACCGAGACCGACTCACCAGACGGCAGCGGAAAATCGGCACGCTGGAGATACCAAGCGGCAGCAACAGCCGCCAGAAGAAGGACAATTACCACAATGTAAGATACTTTCATGGCCAGATTATTCTAATGAATTAATTACGTGAGCAATTTTGTCCGTAAGGCTGGTATCTGTCGGTACATAACACTTCGTTCGCCCATCACGGACCCCTCTAACGACACCATATGCCTCCAAATTTGCCAACTGATGTGAGGTGGCCGACTGCGAGATACCAACCGCCTGAGACAACTCATACACACACAGATCCTCATCTGCATTAAGAAGAAGCTGCATAATCGCAAAGCGATTTTTATTATTCAGTATCTTTAGTACCACTGCTGCCTCCTTGCCAACACCGGTGGTTGTGTTATATGATGATGTTGTCATATATTCATATGTTATCCGTAAGGTAATGTATTGTCAAATATCTTGTGCTGATATGATGTATACAAGTTAAAAAAAATAATTATGAAAATTTTTACCAACGTACAGAAAACACAAAAAGAGCAGTCGAAGGGTGATATCGTGCTCGTTCACGGGTCCTGGGGCTCATCGGAGATGTGGATGACGTACATAAAGCAGCTAGCTGAAAAAGGCTGGAATGTGTACGCCCCGGATCTTCGCGGTCACGGAAAAAGTGACGGACAAATTGCTGGCACAACCATGGATGATTATGTCGAGGATATCCACACCAGTGTCACCGACCATGATCTAGAAAATCCGGTGGTGATTGGCCACTCCATGGGTGGATTGGTCGCACTCATGTACGCCAGAGACCATAATCCCGCTGCCGTTGTTGCTATCGACCCCAGCCCAACTGTGGAGGTGCAAGGAAGCGCCGAAAAGTCATACCCGGACGAGTACACAGCAGTCGATGCGGGGATGCCAACGGATCCACAAGCCGTCATGCAGGCCTTTCCGGACATTTCCCAAGACATGCTTATGAAGCTCAAGAATATGCTCGGCCCTGAATCTGGAGCCGCCCGCACCCAGCGCAAACGCGGTATCTCCGTTACCAAAGAGGAGCTATCGATGCCCACACTGTTTGTCGGTGGTGAGCTCGGAGAATCCGTTGATTTTGGCATCGGTATTCAGACCGCTACCGAGATGGCCGACTACTACGAAAAGGATGTGATCGAGATAGCCGGTGCGTCACACCCCGGAATCCTGGTCGGTGAAAACGCTCCTGCAGCAGTCAAGAAGATTGATGAGTGGCTTACTCGTAACCTTAACTAATCTATGTTTGACCTTATCCCTCTTGCCTCATTTACGGATACTATCCTGCTCTTGCTTCGAGTTATTGCCGGTAGTGTGATGATCTACTACGGCTGGCCAAAGATAAAGGACCTACGAAAAAATACCAAGGACTTCGAAGAGATGGGCTTCAAGCCCGGCTGGCTGCACGGCAGTATCGTTGCCGCCGTGGAGTTTCTCGGTGGTCTGGGAATCCTGCTTGGCATCCTCACTTGGATTCCGGCGGCAGCGTTTGGGTTCGAGATGCTGCTTGGTGCCGGCTGGAAGATTACAAAAACCGACAAACCCTTTACCGACTGGTCGTATGACCTGCTGCTACTTGCATTGATGCTGGTACTACTTGCCTTTGGTCCGGGCGCTTACGCAGTTAACGCACTAATATAACGCTATGAATATATCTAAAGATGAACTTGTCAGACTTCTTCAAAAGGCTCAGGGGGCTCATCACGAGTACGAAAAAACCCTGGATAAACCAGATGATGATTGGGCTAGTTGGTACGCCAACTACATCGAGGATCACGTCGCTACCGACGAAGGAAGCTGCTGCTAAAGACCGTATGGAGACAGAAGCGTTATAATACCAATCAGAGGTGCAAAATAGGATAAGATTTTTATCCGCTTGAATCTTTTGCTATATCCTTCAGGTCTTTCTTTATTGTTTTTTCAACTTTATCCAGATCCTTTTTTAATTTTTTGATAACCTCCTTCTCCTTTTTGGTGAACTTCTTCTTACCTTTAATACCCTCCAGACTCTCTAGTCGTTTCATTAACTTCTCCTTAAAGTCATCCAAAGATTCATGTAAGTCACCTTCTGTTTTTCGAAGATTTTTTCCTAATTGTTTCTTTATAAGTATAACTTTTCGCCAACCGTAGAACAGGATGATAATGAGAGCCAACAGCAGGGAAGCTATTATGATAAATGTTGTCAGTAGATCAATTGCCCAGTTACCAATTCTTACTATTGCGTGCTTCTCTACGATGATAGTAAGCTCTTTGCTCAACTCGCTCTTTGCTCCACGGCTATCAATAACTCTCGCCTGCAGGCTGTAAACACCATCCTCCAATCCAGTATCAGAAACAAAGCTAAAGGAACCGTCGCTTTCTACAGTGACCTCGTGGTATTCCCCATCACTTTCATCTTCTTCTTGTAGCTGAATCTCTACTTTCGAATCAGGATAATCAGTTTCTCCTTTGATGATAAATATCTCATCATTTCGAAGCGTACGAGGATATTCAGTAATAACTGGTGCATTTAGTGGCTCAACCTCAAAATCTGCAGTATCTGCTATGGAGTTTCCGGCCTTATCAACCGCCCGCACTATCATAGTGTATGCACCTGGCTCCAGGGCTTCGGTTTCATACCTGCCGCTTCCATCATCTCTCCATATTGACGAGTACTCATTGATGATCTGGATATCGTAATGATCTATGCCTGAGGTTCCATCCTCAGCAGCGAAGATAAACGCTACTTTTGGGTCGGTCATGTCAGCTCTCTGTACCTCCTTAATTTCGAATCGACTTGGCTGTTCCGTGTCAATCTGGATTCGTGTATGAGAAATATCTCCCCATCCATACCCATTACGAAACTGCGCATGAAGATACCATGCTCCATCAGACAAATCTTCGATTACTCTCTCGCTTATCGGTGGTGTGTGCTCTACTGATGGTACGCTCTCAGAAGAGTTATCTAAAAGTAAGCGGACAGATGTCACGCCGGAAGGTACGGACCAGGAAACATGAGCATCCTTCTCGGAGTACCACCCATTAGGGTCTGGATGAGACGAGGACGTAACATCTGGAGCGGCTGGTGTGTTCGCTGAAGGAGCGGGAGTAGGACTCGGTGTTGGTGTTGGAGTAGGGGTAGGTGTTGGTGTTGGGGTAGGACTAGCTTCGCCGAGCACAAAACGAGACGACCTCATTCCATCCAGAATATTAGTCCCTTGTCCATCATTAGCAAGAACCGAACCACCGGAAAAATTAACTGCTGCTTCACCGGTAGACTTTACCCGAAAATTTAACGTTGCTATTTCACCTCTATTACCCGAAAAACCCGGGTTCGGAATTACACCCTCGAAATTAACTGTTCCAGAAGTATTTGAAAATGCTGGTTCCTGAACCCAGAATGAAAGTATTGAGTTCTGTCTTGAGATAGAGGTAATCTCAAGTAAATTCTGAGGAAAAGAGATTTCACCAGAAGCGGCGTTCATTGCCTGATCCAGGTTTGTTACATCAATACTGACCGAAATATTGCTACCTACAGGATACGATCCTGATGACGGGCTTAGCTCCAGTGTGGCAGCATCAGCGGTCGTGAATGCCATTACAGCAAAGAGTATGCAGAATATTGTTAAAAACCCTCGAATTTTACTGATTACATCTGCCATATGCACCTAAAAGAAGAATTATAAAAGCTGTGTACATTATACCTTAAAAACTCGCATCCTCGCTCGAAGCCGCTGCTGGAGCGATAATTTCGATTCGTTCATTACCAGCATTATCAATTGCCTTTACATAGATATGACTTTTCAGGTCCTGATCACGCAGCAAATAAGGGCTGCTTGCCTCCTGCCAAGCCGATAAAAACCTTAAAAACGTAAATCGAACCTCCTTAACCTCATACCGATCTATACCCGAACCTTTATCCTGCGTTTCGAATACAAGAACTGCATTATTGTCAAAAAGCCTATGACGCTGCACGACCTCTGGGCTAAATGATTGTGGGCTTATACTATCCACTCCAGCATCCGTATTGATCTCTGTTTTGTTTTCAGACCTAACCAAGGACAGCTGTACATCGGCCGGCGTTCCGGATCCGTCATTTAGTAAGGCCACAAAGTCTTCTACTCTTATCTGATCCTCACCTCCCCCTAAAGTCTCGAAGGTAACAGAGAATATCACTCCTCTATCACCGTAGTATCCACCAGGGGTAATCCCGGAAAAAGCTATCATTCCGTCCGTTACTTGCGGTTTCTCTATCCATAAGTTAACAAAGGAACTACCGCTATTTATACGTTTCACCTGCAAAGAATCATCCGCGTACAGAATCTCACCCTGGACAGCATTGATGGTTTCGCCTTGCGTGTCGACAATGACATCAACACTAAACCTCTGCTCATCATCCAAAAAGTCCGGAAATATCCCTATCACGTGTAGCAACAAGGCAATAAAAACAATCCCGGTAAGTGTACTGTATGAAGTTATTCTGCTTTTATAATTCATGTTTTAAAATTAACCGGTCCAGTGGAAGGCCATGATACTAAAGTCAGTTAAATCAACCTGCCCATCACGCTTTAAATCAGCAATATCTGGCGGTGAAGGCCGGTTGTACCAGTACGCAAGAATTGAGAAGTCAATCAAGTTCACGTTACCGTCTTCATTAACATCACCAATTAACCCAGTTTCCGTGGTTTCTCTGTACACATCCCTTGTCCCGACAGAGAAATTAACAGATTTACTGAATGGACTTATATCTTCGTCATGAATGGATCTTGATCTGGTTAAGTGATCACCTGTCTCTAAAAGAGAAGTATCAAGATTATACAGATAGATACCATCATCATCAGCAGTAGCATTAGCAAAAATCTGATGCTCAGAATTTATGGTTATTGAGATATTTGACTCCGGTGTACTCTGACCAAAAATTACTAAGTTATTACCACGACGAACTTCTCTTTTATCCGTTGTTAACGTCGGCGCAAGAAAGACTCCTGATATATCAACTGATGAATCCTCAGTTACACTAACAGGGAACGTCTTTAAGGATGAGCGCTCCCCATTAATATCCTCACTGTATACTGAGAAAATATACCCTCCGAGTTCTAGGTCAGAAACCCGCATCGAGAAGGTTGCATCCTGACTAGCCTGCGTAGTAGCTATTATCCTTGCGTCCTGAAGCAGAGTTACTGTTTCTCCTGGATAAGCCTTACCTGATATTCTCACCTCCGCTTCATCATCGTCATCATCACCACCTCCACCGCCACCACCACCGCCGTCATCTGATGAAGGTGGTGGAGCAATACATTCAGACGTATCGAAAGAGCAATCAGAACTACAGCTTAACGTACCACCTTCATAATCGAGCGTTGAGCACGTTTGACCATTAAGATCACCATTATCACACTGCTCACCACCTTCCTTTACGTTATTACCACAAATACTTACCTTGACGGTGGTATCAATTGACGCCGTGCTCGCCCACACAGTCGCCACACCATAGGCAGCAAAGCTACCTAGTAATAAAAAAACCGTAGTTATACGCCAGCATGATATTTGTAAGTTCATTATTTACGCTGAACACCTATCGAGAAGGAGAATCGTCGCTTTATATACACAACAAGCAACGTAGTTACAATAATCGCCAGGAGTGAGTACGACCACGGACTATAACGCTCTAAGATACTGAGCGTACGATAATAAACACCCTGGATGAAGTTAGCCGGCGCGACCGAGAAATTCAGCTTGGACGCCGCGGCAATCCCAATACTGGTACCACCGGACTCAGACGTACTGACCGGCCGCGCCTCCAGAAAGGCGAAGTACTCGCCCGGAACTGTTTTGATCGGGATATCCAGCTGAATACCCACCGCCCGTGTCTGGCCGGGCTCAAGCGTAAACGTCTCTGGCGAGAAAACAAACCACTCTTCCGGCGGGCGCATCTCCTCCTGGTTCTCATGATACTCAATAGACATGGTGTAGCCGGAGGTCTCATCACCAGTATTGATAACCATCACGGATGGCAGTGTATTCACCGCTCCGGGATTCAGCGGCTTGTCTACCTGAATCTTGCCGGTGCCGACCCCCACCCCGATCGCTCCAAACGTAACGACCGGAAGCGAGAGGAGTAAAAGGATGGCTGTAAGCTGGATTGTACGGGTAAGTACGTTCATGCAAAAAAACCTTACGAAAAAGAGCTTCTTAACCTGCTCTTCTTTATGTTCACGATATCACAACCCGGATTAGTTGGCGACCGCCTGTACCGTCACATCAGCATTTTTCTGATCCGTATCAGTAGAGCTAGTTGGAGTAGTGATCTCCAGATCAAATGTCTGAGTGCCGGAGGAAGCTATTGCGGTTGCTAGTGTTTGGTAGCTGGTGGTGAGGGCCGTCCAGCTACTACCGGTATCAGTAGAGAATTTATGAACATACTGATCAGCTGCCGGAGTTGCAGCTAGTGTCCAGTCCGTTCCACTTCCTGATGCAGCATTCTGACCCTGAATATTGAGATCTATGGTGGTGTTTCCATCGTTGGTGGCAGTCTGCTGGTCTCCGAGAGTTTGTGTGTCCTCGGTTGTACTAGCCGACAGTACACCGTAATCGATAGCCCCATCAGCAACAGAGACAGAGATATTCTGAAACTGCACCGTTGCCGCTACGGTAGCTGAGTCCTGAGCAACTGCATAAGAGGCGACCATTAGGCCGGCAATTATAGGAATAACGAATAGTAAAGAGGTTTTTTGCATATACTGTTTCATATTATGTATGTACTGATAAGATAAATTCGTACCTTTACTCTAGATTAGCACAGGAAATAAGAATATTTATGTCAAACGGTGTGGAAAACTTTCAGGGCAGTATTACGTGTAAATTACTGCTGTACGGCCTGCACCGTCACATCCACCGACTGCTCGGTGTCACAGGATGAATCGGTCGGTGAAGTAAGCTGGAGGTCAAAATCCTGGGTGCCGGCGGCGGCAATACCAGTAGCTAAGGTTTGATTGGTAGTAGTTAGCGCCGTCCAGACGCCGCCGCTGTCGGTAGAGAACTCATGCACATACTGGTCAGTACCAGCCGTGGCGGCCAATGTCCATGGACATGCGGTATCCTGGCCGACAATATTAAGATCAATGGTGACGTCTCCAGTGTTAGTGACTGTCTGGGTATCTCCAAGCGATATGGTGTCATTGGTATTTCCGGCCTGCACCCCACCGTAATCAATCGATCCGTCGGATACAGTAATGGAAATCGTGGCAGCGGTGGTAAAGGAGTAGCACAGCCCCGAATCGGTAAAGGTGCCGCTGCCGTCCGGATCCAGTGCCGAGGCCTCCCACCAGTACTGGGTACCAGCCGTTAAGGCATCGCCAGACTGGACGGTAAAATCTCCCTGCGTGCCAGATGTGTAGCAGCTGGTGGGGCTATTTGTACAGGTGGCATCGGTGCCGGCCCAGCCGGTGGAATCAACCGACTGATCATGGGTCTGTACCACGGTTGAACAGCCAGAATCCGAATAAATTGTAGTCTTGTAGCCAAGATTATCACCGTCCGGATCCGTCGTCGTCATCAGGAAATTCGGGGTTTTACTGACGTCAGTCGCACCATCAGTAGGCGCATCCTGGGATGGTGCATTCGGGGGCTGGTTGGGCGGTGTGTACTCAACCGTTACTCGCACCCGATACACGCTCACAAGCTGAGGTGGGCCTCCGGTATCTTTTATGTACCGCAGTATGACCCCGAAATTTGCCGAGGTAACATCCGCCTGTGTCAGCCCAGCTCCCCACCCATCCGCAGATCCGCCGTAGGTTTGTATTGTCTTGGTTGTTTGTGATAGATTACCTGCTTTATTATCACCTACCCCGTTACTTCCATCAGTGGTGAGCTGAACCGTATCATCAGACACAGAAGTATCCTGGGTCAGCCACTCTACCTCAACCGTTACGCCATCAATTGTCGAGTCAGCGGGAATATCTGTGGATGTAAAGCCAAAGTTTGTAGCCGACAGCACACTGGTGAAGGAACCATTTCCACCCAGGTCACAGGTGGTGGCCGTGTCGGTGGTATCGCCAGTGGCATTACCAATATTTTCCCAAGAACACTTATTTGTCACCACCTCCGTTGCCGTGCCGGTATAGTAGGTACTGGTCGTATCGGCGGAGGCAACCTGCGGCTGCGGCGGAATATCCGGATTCGAGGATAGCTGCGGCCAGCCGGAAAAGATCCACAAAAGTGCGACTAATGTAGCTATTGCTGGGGTAAGATACTTCACGGTACATATTATACTACACATTTTCACTCACAAATACGGCTTATAAGATACAACTCATCACGAAACGCTGGATAATAAAAACACCTCATCGAACAGTATGTTCGATGAGGTGTCTGAGTTAATGATTTCAGTTAGTTTCCTACATAATTTTCCGGTCGCACCAGGTTTCCTTGACCACTTACGGTATACGTATGGAACTCCCAGGTATTCCAAATAGCCCAGTCCGAGTTACCGGTATAACGCGGATCAGTTTCGTGCACGATGACGTAATTGTAGGTTCCGTTATTATCGTAGCCAGAGCACTTGATGTCGTTGATGATCCAGCCTGAGTCCAGGAACGGATCATTTTCGAAGGATCCGCGATACTGAACTTGATAATCACACACGGTAAGTGTGGATTGATCTAGTTCATCGACAGAGTTAACTGTTCCTTGCTCACGACCATCTCCGAGATCCAAGTACCAGTCTCCAGCGGCATCATACGCATACAGTGCTGTGTACTTTCCGGTCACGACCTCTCCTTCATCAGGAATACCGTTATCATCCTCGTCCTTGAAATTACTTTTAACGGTAGAGTTCTGGTTTTCCGTAACCTCAGCAAGATCATAGGTGTCTGCGTCTGGTGCTGTTGGTACCTCTGTAGAATCACATCCCATCATGATTATCATGAAAAAGATGATACTGAAAATACTAATTGACTTTGTCATTTAGTCTCCGTTTTTTTGGTTTTGATTTGTTAAGTAGCAATTAAGCCGATGAGTATCTTTACATAAAATAGTTTATTTGTCAACTAAAATAAAAAGTATTGAAACGACGAGTATCTATACACCTCAAATCTCCTTAAAGTAGCTGATCCTAGGTGAATAAGGCCAAAAGCTAAATAACTCACCCGGATGAGTTATTTAGCCCGTCGGTCGGTTCATAACCTTTACGAATTTTCTATCTTCTTCTTGGCGACCACCAGGAACTAAGCCGGTAACACATCATGCACCTCCTCGGGAGTTATCTTCAGCAGGGCACTGACGGTACGATCGGGAAACTCCTCGGCTGCCCAGTCCTGAATCTCCTCGAACTCATCTCCGGCTGTAACGTACTCGACCTCTCCTTTTATCTGGTAGGCCGTCTCAAAACCAGTCCAGCAGGTAAGGGCAACACGAGCATCACTTTGTATATTTTCGGCAGTCTTTTTAAAGAAATAGTTAACCAGCCAGATCTGCCCATCACGTACAAACACCGTCGAGACCGGAACGGCGTTAACTCCGTGAGGACCGGTCGTGGCCAGCACCTTGCTTTCAGCAGATAAAATTGCATCGGTGACCTTCTGTGTAAGTTTCATATTATGAATTAGTTATTTTACTCTTAGCAACCACCAGCATACTTTCCGACCAGCCGAGTGGATTATTCTCATTCGGCTCGTCAGTGTTTGAGTAGTACAGCTCCGGAACGCCGGCCTCGGTGACCGTCTCCTCGGCCTGCTCCAGCCAGTACCGGGCCGCCTCGTCATCACCACGCTCATGGTGAATGATTGCCAGCCACGGGAAGCCGAAGCACCACTCGGCTTCCTCGGAAAAGCCGTCCTCGTTGCGGTTGTAGTAGTGATCATTCTTGTAGCGCACCACCCCGCGCCGCCGGGCCAGATGATACTCCAGCCGCTCCAGGATAATGTCGCCAACCGTCTCATCCACGAGATTGTACGGATAGAAAAGCGACAGCTGCGCGAGGTCACAAAACTTGCTTTCCGACTCCCGTGGCAAGAGATCTGCTAGCGCCGCCTCGCCCTGAGTAATCAGCTCATCCGGAACATGGATAAAATCAAGCCGGGCAACCTGCCGCAACCCAGCCACACAGGCACCGACTGATGATGCATGCACCTCCTCGTACTCCTCCCAGACACCATTGTCGGGATCATGCCAGTACTCAATCGAGGCCAGGTAATCTACGAGTCTTTGGATCGTCTCCTGATCCTCTGGCTGTATAACACCGTAGCCGGTCGCCTCCAGATCACCCAGCTTGTATAGGATTGCGCCGACCGCATCATTCTGCTTGTTGCCCCACTCCTCCCAAAACTCCTCGAAGGTCTCTGGATGATAACGCGCATGAATGTACTGCCAGCTTTCGTGTGGGCGATGCTCTGCCGCCCAGTCAATCTTGTCGCGATGCTTGTTGAAAATCTCCAGAATTGCCCGCCACATCGCCTCAACCAGCTCCCATTCACCGGCTGCTTCCAAGCCGAGTGATATATAAAAGTTATCTCGCAGCCAGGCCTTGTCATAGCCGGTCTCTACCCCTTGTGACGAGGCCAGGAAAAGCCCACCGTTAGAACGAAGCTTTTTGATATTCTCAACATGTTGGTTAATGTCCATATACTAAGCAGCCACCTTCATATCTTTATGTGCCCGGGCCAGATCCGGATGCTGCAGCTTCAGTCCAATATTCTTGGCAGCCAGATCGGCGTCCAGTTGCTGGATGTCGGTAATCCGACCCCACATCTGTGCCTCGAAATAAGAGATCGTCTCCTCGTCCGTGCCCGGATCCGTTTCCTGATTTTTTAGTAGTGACTTCTCCAGCTGATCCTGCAGTAGTTGTAGCTTTTTTTGCATCAGTGCAACGCCGAGATACTCCTCAGGAAGCTCATCAGCACTCCATTCTCGACCCTTGAGCCGAACCGTCCAGCCCTCCTCAAGCTGCTCACTAAACTCATCCAGATCAGCAACCACCTTCTGCTCGGCAACTTCGAATGCCTCCTCGGATGAGATACGCTCTCGACCACCATTCTCTGCCTTTTCGTTCGTATTACCCTCCGCTGATATGTTGTTGAACTGTTCAAAGGATGGTGCCATGGAATGATATATAAGCGAATAATGTTCCTCTATAATAGCACGGTTCATCTGCCTGCAACCGAACTACCAGACTATCCGAATATTTCGTTAAATAAAAAACTTCTTTTCCTCCGGACAAATTGGTATCATGTAGCCAATACTAGCTAAAATCTAAAAAATATGACTTATATTCAAGATAAAAATCACGGGTCCACAATCGGCGTTATTATTTTTATCATCGCGATTCTCGCACTGGGTGCATTTCTCCTGTTCAGTAGTGATAACCCGAATGGTGACGCAGGCGATTCTACGGCTACCATCAGTCAATCTGAATTTATCTCTGTGAAAACTCCCGGAAGTGGCGATCAAATCTCCAGCCCACTGACCGTCTCTGGTAAAGCCCGCGGCCAGTGGTACTTCGAGGCCGACTTTCCGGTCGAGGTTGTAGACAACGCCGGCAATTCTCTTGGTATGGCCCCAGCCACCGCCGACGGTGAATGGATGACCGAAGACTTTGTCCCCTTCAGTGGCCAAGTCAATTTTGACGCCAGCGCAGCCGAAACAGCTGACGGTCGCGTAATTTTCCATCGCGCCAACCCGTCCGGTCTCGAGGAGAATGCTGACTCCATCGAGGTTCCAGTAACCTTCAGTGACGAGGAAGCTGCTACCACCACCGTCAAGGTTTTCTGGAGTAATGACGCCGCGGCCGTCGCTGGTGACTGCTCGGTCGTCGGGAGTTTCGAGCGAGAGATTCCGGCCACACAAGCCGTCGGCCAAGCAGCCCTGAGTCAGCTACTAGCCGGACCTACTGCTACAGAAGTATCTGACGGCTTCTCTACCAACATCCCTGATGGAGTCTCAGTAAATAGCCTTCGTATTGAGGACGGAGTAGCCTACGTCGATTTCTCTGCCGAACTTAATCAGATTGGCGGATCCTGTCGCGTCACCGCAATCTACAATCAGATACATAAAACGCTGCTGCAGTTTTCATCCGTTGATGAGGTAGAGATCTCCGTTGACGGAGAAACCGAAGCCATTCTGCAGCCATAAAGTTTATTTACAGAATTCAAAAATCCTACTGTAACAGCAAAAGTACATCCCGTACACGAAAAAATGCCAATTTCAATCCCTTTACTGTGGATTTATCTGTGCATAATATGTGTATAGTAATGGTGTTCTGAAATAGTAATCAGAACTGTCAATAGATACGTCGAAAGCATCCCCTGGGGCACCTGTTTTCCAGAGAAACCACATTTACTACTTGACATCTACGTATTGTGGATTACTTGGCTGGAAAAACATATCGTAATCTAGTGCAACTTACTACAATAAAACTACGTCCGTGTGAAGAGGGAGACTGTGCTCTTTTACAAGCCTAATATTACTAGTTTTAAGCCACTATATCATGACCAAAGCTCATCTGGGTTCAACACAACGATCTCAGCATCTTGGTTACGGATTCAAGCCACGCAGTAAGCTGGATTTATTTAATCCAGGTCTGGACAAGGAGGCCAACGAAGAGGTTGTTGCCTTTCTCAAGTGGATGGATAGGCAGGACCACAGCGGTACTGCCACCAATGATCTGAGACACTCAGCGCAAGCATAAATGATAAAACTTATCATTACAACTTGCCTGGCTACGTAAAGCCACAGAAGACAGCTGTGGCTTTACTATGAATTTTTATACTCAAATTTACCGGGACGCAGAAGAGAATAAAAGTACGGTATACTAAAAAATATGAAAAAAACGCTGCAGATCGGAAACATTCTATCAGTCATCTGGGCCATCACAGCCAACGCTATTGTTTCTACCAGCTACGGGCTACCGGACATTCGTCTCGTCTCCGAGCGCTCGGAAACGCTTCTAAACCCGGCTACTTACGCCTTCTCTATCTGGACGCTCATCTATCTGGGAATTTTTATACTTGCACTGTACCAAGCGCGCGACTTCTTCTCTCCGGACAAACACAACACACTGCCCTGGCAGCTGTCCGGCTGGTTTATGCTGGCTAATATTCTCAATGGACTCTGGACGTATATTTTTATCAGCGGCTACATTGCCCTTTCAGTAATCATCATTAGCACGCTGCTCTTTTCATTAATGGTCCTACTCTGGCGACTACGAATCGCCATCTACGACGCCGCCATTACGACCATCTCCATGGTTTGGTGGCCACTGCTGCTGTACACCGGCTGGGTACTGGTCGCCACGGTTGTAAACACCGCTTCACTGCTGGCTGCTTGGGGATTCATCTTGTCAGCACCTCTGGCTGCAACGGTCATTATTGCACTCGGTATTTCTCTTTCAATATTTTTAGAAAAACGCAACGTTCGCTTGTTAGTTTTAGGAAGCGTCTGGGGAATTGCTGCCGTTGCCGTCGCGCAGTACGGCGTTACACCAACAGTATGGATTACGGCGGCTGGGGTCAGCTTCCTCCTACTAATTCACGTATGTATTCACGCCTACCGGAAGCGTGCTACGAATCCGCTGGTAAGACTGATTAGAAAATAACACCTTACTCCAGCTCCCCTGTGCTCGTGGTCTGCCGCAGGTAATCATCTTGCGTCTTACAAAGTGTAATCTCGCCTGCGTTGTTCAAGTCTCCCTGCACCGATACAGTGTCACCAACTTCCAGCTCAAATGGGTCAGTAATATTATCCTTGGCCGGACAGAGATTAAAGCCAAAGGATGGGACAGTCACTGTCTGCATACCAGTATCTGTTTCTATCTCGATAACAATCGGTCCATCTAGTGCCGTCGCCGAAGTATCGACGTTGGTCACAACACCACGTGTAGAGACGAGATCAGATGCTTCTTCATCAGAAGTACGCTGACCCAGCGCAAACCACAAGCCAAGCGCAAGCAGCACTATTATAAGTATGGTAATGATAATTGATTTTTTCATATAATATTAAATTAACGCAGATAATGACGAGACTGCGGTTTGTATATTACAAACTAAATCACTACTGAGAGTACTCATCAAAACTACGAGCATACTCATCTTCACCTTCACTACCAGATCCTGGATGATGGTAGTAATATCCGCCAACTAATAAGAGCAGTACCAGAGACACTGCTCCGAGAATAATCCACTTCGTTACACTTGATGCACCAGCAAACTCACTTTCTGGCACCTGGTCTGCATGGGCATAAAGGGCAGTGAAAAGTAGAATAAATGTTGAGATAAAGTAATTCATAAGAAAAATTAATCACGTAAAGCTGTACAATCAGCTGGATAACCCTGGTTGTATGGATCCGAGCAGTTCAGTGGGCCAGGATAAAAGATATGACAATGGTGGTCATTGACCCGTCGGCCGCTGAACGGACAGTCTCCTGTCTCAAGCTCCTTTTCGGTATAAATACCTATATAAGCAATCTGACAACACGGTCCACCGGGCGTATTCTTAAACGAACTATACTCATAAAAATACGTACTATCTCCAATCGGGTCAGTCGGCATGCTCGGAAGATAACCGCCGTCAATCAAATCGTCAAGAAAATCACCGTCATGACTTTCCTCCACCCCGTTTCCTTCTGGGAATCGTCCGACATCAGAGTAGTACAACTCCAGAGCTATCATGATCTGATTGACGTCACTAAATCGCCGAGCATCACGAGCATCCTGCCGTACCGTCACCAGAGATGCCATCATCGTACTGGCAATAATGCCAATGATAGCAATTACCACCAGAAGCTCAATAAGTGTGAAGCCACGTGAAGGTATGACGGTATTTGGAAAGTTAATTAGATGCATAGAAAAAACTACGGTGATACTACTCCATTACCGGGCGCTTTTCTCGACCTCGACGGACGAACTTCCACAGCTCATCCACGGCGATCACTGATAGAGCGGTCGGGATAATTATTAACCAGTCAAAAAGTGCAATCGGCACAAACTCCAGTAGTCCAGACATGGCTGGAATATACAGTGCTGACAAGTGCAGTCCAACAACTAAAAGAAAGGCCCAGAGGAGATACTTGTTGTTTCCCATACTTTCGGAGAAAACTGAGTGGTAATCCGATCGACAGGTCCAGATCTTTGTCCACTGAAAGGCCGCCATCGTCGTCACTGCCACCGTAATCGCGTACTCAAGTGGTGCGTGAGAAAGTGTGTACACAAAGACGGCAATTGTCCCTACCGTCATGGTTCCACCCTTTAGAAACATTCGCTGCAGCATGTACTTTTCGACCACCCACTTGCTCGGTTTCGGGAACCACTTGCCGAGAAGCCCCTTTTCTTTGGGCTCCATTGCCAGCGCGGCGTCCAGAAAGCCGTCGGTTACAAAGTTCAGCCAGATGATCTGAGCAGCCGTAATCGGAAGTGGCAGGCCGGCCAGAATCGCCGTAATAATAATCATAATCTCACCAAAGCTGGTAGAAAAAAGGAATAGCATCACCTTCTTGATATTCTGGTGAATCCCACGTCCTTCCTCTAGCGCCGCCACGATACTGGAGATATGATCATCCATCAGTACCAGATCAGCCGACTCCTTGGCCACATCCGTACCACGCTTCCCCATCGAGATACCGAGATTAGCCGCTGCAAGCGACAGCGCATCGTTAACTCCATCGCCGGTCATCGCAATCGTCTCGTCACGGGACTGAAAGGCATCAATGATGCGCAGCTTATGATGCGGCGATACCCGCGCAAACACACTGATATGCTCGACACGACGCGATAATTCTTCGTTATCCATCGCGTCTATATCAGTCCCTTCAACCACTACATCTCCTGGCTCATATATTCCCGCCTCCTCGGCAATGGCCCGAGCTGTTACCCGATGATCACCGGTGATCATCACCATCCGCAGACCGGCCTGCTTTATCTGAGCAACCGCCTCTGGTATCCCGTCACGTAGCCCATCCCGCATGGCGTACAGTCCCTCAAACACACAGTCAGTTATATCTGTATCCTCAATCAGATCCGTTTCCATCTTCCGGCTAGCAAACATCAGTACTCGGTATCCACGACCAGACAGCTCACGCACCTTCTCTAGTACCGTACGACGCGTATTTATCTCATCCAGTGGTACCGTCTCGCCGTTAATCTTCTGGTGATTACACCGCTCCAGTACAATCTCTGGGGCACCAACCACTAGAAGCTCTTTTGTTGAATCATCCATCTGATGCAGCATGGCGGAGTACTTTGCCTCGGAGGTGAACGGAATTTCATCGATCAATGGATACTGTTGCAGCAATGCATCCTTATCATCTACCCCAACCTTTTCTCCAAATACCTTCATGGCACCCTCGGTCGGATCCCCTCGCACCACCCACTCATCCTCATCCTTGTCGTATGAAATCACCGCGTCCGCTGCCAACATCCCGACCAAACCGGCCCGGCCCAGCTGTTCATCCGCCAACGGATTGGCCACTTCAGTACCGTCAATGGTAATCACCCCTTCCGGGACGTAACCATTGTTTTCAACCGTGTAGGACTGTCCACCTACCACCAGCTGCTCTACTACCAAGGTATTGCGGGTAATCGTACCGGTCTTATCTACCGCAACAACATCGGCCTCGCCCAGTGCCTCAACTGCCTGCAGCTGCTTAATAAGTACGTTACTTTTTCCCAGCCGCCAGACCCCGGTCGCCAGTACCAGCGTAATCACCACCGGCAACCCCTCAGGAATGGCCGAAACAATCACCGACACTCCAATACCAAAAATATGCTCAAAAGGAAGGTCAGCCAGCAGACCAAACACCACAATCAAGGCAGCCAGTGAGACAACCACCCCGGCAATCACATGTGACAGTCGGCGAATATTCTCCTTGAGTGGAATCTTCATCTCGATGTCCACCACCTCGGTCGATATCTTGCCGATCTCGGTCAACGGGCCGGTCATTGTCACCACTGCTACCCCTTTTCCAGACACAACATTCGTTCCCCGGTACAGTATGTTCTTGCGATCACCCAGCGGTGCTGCCTCATTATCGATTTTTTCTATCTCCTTGCTGATCGGTTCCGACTCTCCGGTCAGCGCCGCTTCCTTGACATGTAAATTTCGCTCCGAAATCAGCCGCGCATCAGCCGGTACCTTGTCTCCCTCGCCCAATATAACAATATCTCCTGGCACCAGCTCCCAGTCCTCAAGTATATGCTCAACGCCGTCGCGGCGCGTCGTAGCGTACGTCTTAGCAAAGTCGCGCAGTGCCTGCAACGTATTCTGTGCCTTCTTGGCCTGCACCGTTCCAATCACCGCATTGAAAAGCAGAATAAAAACGATAATTCCCCCGTCAAAGTACTCTCCCATTGCCAAAACCGTCACGGCTGCTACCAAGAGTAGGTAAATCAGCGGACTCTTGAACTGCCGGATAAAAATATCAAAATATGTATCAGTCTTTGCGTCCGGCAGCGTGTTGGTACCGTACTTCTCGCGCCGGGTCTCCACGGCATCCTTTGTCAGTCCGCCAGTATCAACCGACAATTTCTCCAGTACTGCCTCCACCGACAACGTATGCCAGGCAGTTGTTTCTTCCTGGTTATCGGGTTCGGTCTTTGCGTCCTTATTCATGCCTTTCAGTATACCAAAGGATGTCAATTAGTGAGATATGTAGTTTAAAACCCTCATCTTATACAAGATGAGGGTGGTTATAATTTTTGTGTATTGTTCTTATTACTTACGGGATAACGAAATCAACCGAAGTAATGATTTTCGAATAATTGGTAAAGTAGTGGCCTTAAATGAAGCCGGAATACGAGATGAGACAGCAGCAAGCGACTCGGATGGACTCAGAAAAACACTGTTATTTCTCCGATGATCATCATCTACATGTCTGTACAGATCTACGGTCACATTATTCCGCATCGTAATGAAGTTAGAGACATCCGTAGACTCGCCAACCTTCTCAACATAACGTTTGTAGCTAAAAATCTGGCTTCTCGTCACATTATTGACATCACGGTAATGAACGAACAGTAGACCAGATAAAGAGTTAAGCCATAATCCGCGTATAGAGAAACGGAGATCATTCGTTACCTGCAGGGAAAGTGGTTCACCTTTCTTAACCAAATCAGCATACTGCTTATTCAGCCAGGCTGTGAAATTAAGCAGTGTATTCAGATTATCAGCGGTTCGCACCTGTTTCAGGTCAGTCGGCTGATACAGTTTTCGTAATACATCGATCTGATCGACGCTACCAATACTGTTAAAGATAAGCCAGATATGATCCTGTTTTATCAGAACCTTCTTGCAGCGAAGCGCGGTTTCGTACACAACCATCAGCTCCGGGAACAGCTCCTTGGCAGCAAACTTTTCCTGAGCCTGCCTTATTCCAGCCAGCACTTCAAGCTCTACTTTTTCATTGTCATCCAAAATATCAGGAAGGGGAAGAGAGGAAGTGGAAATCATCATAGTACCTCCGTTTTTTGAAAGAAGTTACAGTTTCTATCTTTCAGTATGGCAGGATTGTTAGAAGACGCAAGTTAGAAAAGAGCTTTACAGCTGGCTCTGTACATCAGCAGATGATCACTACGTGGAAAAGTCTTTATCGCAACGACTGCCATCCTGCAGATATATATGTGCCTCGGTAAAAAATTCCTGTGAATTATCTGACAGTAGCTTCAGCGCCTCCTTAAAGGTGACAACCCGGTAACGGGTAAACTCATCATTAAGCTCTATCACCGCCTCCTTCGGCACTGGTGCCAGCCAGTAGGTGTTGGACTTCTCGACCGCGCCAGACTCATCGGTGTACGTATACGTCTCCTGAAAAGATCGCTCAGTGATCACGTCAGCCGGATCAATCTGAACACCAATCTCCTCGTGCGTCTCGCGCAGCGCCGTCTGTATATCGGTCTCGCCGGCTTCCTTGTGTCCCTTGGGAAACTTCCAGTACCCTTCCGGCCCGGAGCGTTGGCCGATCAGATACCGCGTCTCTTCATCCTGGTAAAACGGAATAATTCCATAGGCGCGATTCTTCATACGTATATTATATCGTACATAACACTGGTATTATTCTCTGAATTTAACCAGGTATTTTTTTGACTTTTGACTTTTAACTAGTTGACCCTACATCTCATTAGCTTCTATCATCCGCTTGATGCGCTCCAGCAGTTCATCGCGGACCTCTCTCAGCTCTTCGTCCGTCTGCGGATCTCCTATCAGCCACTCGGAAAATTTATCCTCCGGAAACAGTGATGGCACCAAGCAGCCAAAGGAGATGATTTTATCAGCTCGCTCAATCATCTCGGTCGTAATCAGCTTGGGTCGTAGGGGACCAACATCGGTAATACCAACCTCTTTTAGAACCTCCGGAACTCGGGGATCTATCTGATCGGCCGGAATAGTACCGGCGCTCATTGCGATGGTCGAGCTAGCATAATGGTTAAAGATCGCCTCGGCAAGCTGGCTGCGCTTACTATTCTCTGCGCAGGCGAACAGGACCGTGTCAGCCGGCAGCCAGCGACGAATATGCTTTGTGAAATTAACGTTATCAGCAAAAATCTCACCAATTATCGCAAAAGGAATCGCAATCAGTACTACAATCCCGATAACACCCCAGGTAATCGGCTCGCCAGTAACAACCTTTACTGCTATCACATCCTCGACGACGCCAATCACAATTCCGAATATCAGAAACTCTAGCACCACCTCAATTTTCTTGGCTTTATTCATATGTACACATTATGCCATAGTCAGAAGCCGAAAAATGCCTATCAGCGTCAGCCCTGTAATTTAGTAGCGAAAACTTCCTATCTAAGTCTCCCTAATCTCTTCCTTCTCTTCTTCTAGAAGTTGGAGCAGTCGTTGTAGATACTGTCGACACTTTTCTTTCGTTTTCTCATCTGAAAGTTCTTCTATAGATTCTCTCAACGTCTCCTCATTAAAAAGCACTTCCAGGTCATCGGGGTCAACCACATCTTTTTGCCAAGGTTTAAATGTTTCTAGGTAGTATACGTTGCCTTCATTGTCCTTGGAATAATTACCAACATTTGCCTCAATATTAAAACCGAGGCCGATTCTCTCAAGCTCCAAATCAACTTCCCACATATCTTCTCCTATATCTTCAACAATCTTCTCGCGTGCAGATTCCTCATCTTCCCCTTTCATTCTCTGCGCCTGCAGCAAACTGTGTTCTTTACTATGTGAAATACGTTCTGCATCGACTTCTTGCTGTCCAGATTCAAATTCTCGTACTTGGTAAATATCGGGAACCTTCTTAGGAAGCAAGAGGTGAGCAATCTTTGTTAGGTAGTATCGACCCTTTAGCTGACGCGGAGTGTCTTTTTCAGCCGTTTCTTTTAGCTGAGATATTATCTTGTCTTCATCATCGGGATTAATAAAAGTTCTCTTATCCTCTCCTTCTCCTAAAGGTTTATTCTCTTGTGATTCAAATGAAGAAAATCTCATATTATTATATTAATACACTCGCAAGACATAAGCAAAGGTAATGAAACCCGAGATCCACTACCGAATCAGGGTGCCTCGAAACTCCTCACCATCAAGATACTTCCCCAGCTCAGACAGGTTGTCGCCGTTGATGCAGGCCACCTCCATCTCCTTCGCTTCGGCCTCCCGAGCTGCTACCGGGTCAAACGGCGACGACAGTCCCGGATCCCAGTCTTCTGGAAGCAGCTTACGGAAGTCACTCCAGGTGGTTTCCGAAATCGGCTCGGCATCAGGATCGATCTCTGGATCGGCGGTATATACGTAATCAATATTTGAAAGATTCACAACCTTCGTGGCGCCGACCCGCTCGGCCATCTGCACCGCCCGCAGGTCCGTCGAGCAACCAGGCCGATACCCGGCCGCGATAATCAGCGGATTCCCTTTCGGGACATCAAGGATGTCGTCTGGATTCTCAATCATGATTGGGTAGGCCAGCTCCTTAAAAATCGTTCGCAGCAGATGACCATTCAGCCGTGTGGCGTGAATGCCGATCCAGTCTAGGTCATCGGGTGCTAGCTCGTGCACCGCATCAGCCGCCTGCTGATAGCGGCGAGCTGTCTGGCCACCACCGGCGATAATAACAAAACGGCGACCGTTGCCGATCGCCGTTTGGATAAATGCTTTTAACTTCTTGAGAAATGCCGTATCTACCTGGTCAGGCACAATCAGCGATCCACCAACTGACATCACGATAGTTTCCATTACTGAAAAGTATACCACACGTCTGTTACCTACCAGCGTGTCATATTACTCTAGCTCGCGTACCATTCACCTCCGCTACCACAGCGCTATTCCCTGCGTAGTCAGGTAGTAACCAAACGCTAGGACAAGCACAAGGTAGTAGACCGTCCAGCCCCGGGCCATCGGCAACCAGCGCGACATTATCCGAAAGTGTCGGTGATACCAACGCTTGCCACGCGTCCACGCCAGCACGTTAGCTGCTACTGAATCTACCAGCAAAATGTAAAAAACGATTACTTCAATCATGTATATATCGTAGCACGACTACATCTTTATCACCCGTTTAGCAAACAGCTTCTGGGCAAACCCAACATTTGATACCACCCAGCCGACCAGCTTGAGACCGCCAGCTATCAGCGGATTATTGGTTAGCACCAGCTTGCGGGCTCGCTCGGTGCCGTCTATTACACGCTTCGCTTTGGCTCGCCTGGTTACTGCGTACGTGCTGATCGTGTTATCAACGATCGCCGCGACAACCGCCTGCCCGTCATCAATCCCCAGGTTCATCCCCCGACCACCCACCGGCGAGTGCGCGTGCGCCGCATCACCGGCCAAAACTACGCGCCCTTTTACATAGTCGTGAGCCTGGCGCACCGAAATTTGGAAGGTTCCGGTATGCAGCACTTCTTTGATGTCCAGATCTATCGGCAGTACCGCCAGACTGTCCGGCGTAGAAGAAACCAGCCGTACGCGATTGGGTGCCATCGGGAACATCACCATAGCATCGCGCTGATCACGATCGCCATCCAGCATCCAGGCGGTGATTTTGTGGGTATCATAGGCGCCCTCCTCCAGCTGGAGATCAGCAATCGACCAGGTCTCCGGCAGCTCGTAGCCAGCGTAGTCTATGCCCATCGTATCGCGTACCGCCGAGTTGACCCCGTCGGCACCGATGATCCAGTCGTAGCTGCGGCGGCTTCCATCGGCAAAGGTAGCGGAGGCAGACGCTTTATCAGTCTGGACATCCGTTACCTTCCTACCGTACTGCACCTGCACACCCAGCTCGGCCAGCTTCTGGCTCATGATTGTCTCGGTTTTATCCTGCGGCAGACCGATAATAAACTCAGACGGCGCAAAGAACTGATCAACATCAACATCGATCAGCCGCTTGCCGTCGCGGTAGATGTTGACGCGGCGGACATCCATACCCGCCGCTACCACCTGGTCACCGACACCGGTACGATTCATGATATCGATACTTTTCGGTAGGATACCCACCGCCCGCGATAGCGGCGACGGCTGATCCTTAGCATCAACAATCTCCGGGGTAATCCCGCGGCGCGCCAGCTCTAACGCAGTTGTCTGGCCGGTCGGCCCGGCCCCGACGATTAGTATATTCATACCTTTATTATGACACGGCATTCGCTTGTTTACAGGCTGGTGTGTTTATGCTACTTTTATTTTAGATTTCATTAATTTATACGTGCAGGGTTTGCTCAGTTACTGCCATGCTGTGATTTTCCTGCACGTCCTGAAGGTGGGGGTTCCGATGCACTCCACCAGGTCGGCTGTCATTAAGACGGTCGACCTTTTTTATTTCCTCTCCAGCATCTGCTGGCGACGGACAATCGTAAACGTACCAACACACGAACCTACGCTAAATAGCGTGGGTTCATGCTTCTAAAATTTAATATAATCAGTTTCCTACTCAGCGTCATCACGAAGTGTTCGCTCCACACCTTCCTCCTCAACAGAGATCATCACGTCATGATCTGCCCGCAGACGAGCTGTTAGTTGTGCAAAGATATTTTCATCAACCTTCTGAGCTAAGAAGCTGTACCACGGATAATCCACAGTCACCTCACCATTACTGGTGGCTCGGGCTGTTGCTGTCGCTTGCGTTGGAATAAAACCAAACAAACGCAGACGTGTTTTGTAGCGCACCTCGGTCGTCTCCTTGTCAGACGCAATATCAACCACGTCTTCGTTATCTAGCGCAGCCGATGCTACGCGCAGACCAAAGTCATTAGCGGTAGTTATCTCACTCGCGGCCTGTAATCGAGACCGGACTTCTTCCTTCTGCTCCTCGCTCCATCCACGAACATCATCACCAGAAACCCGAATAGAAACATCAGCGCGTGTTGGTGGTTGGTTTGTGTCATCGTCATCATCACAATCATCTCCTGTACACACATCACCACGGACGCGAATCTCTACCCCTACATTCTGCAGTGGACTGTTTTCATCAATTGAAAGGGCTTCTATGAGTTTTGGTGTAGTTTTGTCAATCCGCTTCCCGGCTCTGGAAGTGCCATCAATAATCCCATCGTCATCACTATCAGCATCATTCGGATCAATGGCTGCTGAAGTAGTGCTGTTTGATCGAGCATCAGCACCATCCGCTGCCCGTACATCACTATATCCATCGCCATCGGTATCTCCGTCATCTCTGACCGTCGACCGGTTAGAGCGAGAATTGTTATAATTAGCCTCTTGCTGTTCCGATGTTTGCTCGTCATCAGCCGTATCTGTATCACCCTCACTACGCACCTCTGTCTGCTGCTGCGCTTCAACACGAACATCTGTCTGTGCCTGCGTGATAAATGCACCCGTCAGAAAAACGGCGATAGTAAGTGCGGTAGTTATGATTAGTTTATTTTTCATATAAATAGTATATTTAAATCCATTAATTAGTCTTCCTTTATAGTAGCACGTATCTACTCGGGTGTTATAGACTTACTGGATTTTTTCTGGATCTGCTAGCCAGTATGGAGTAACCATCAAAAAACCCACGCCATGTGGCGCGGTTTTTTGAGTCCTTGATATCCTTTATCAGAACTAACTCTAGCGACTATCCATTCCCGTGTTAACAAACTTAATACACAGCCCCTGGTTCTTGAAGCCGTAATCTTCCCAACCACCCTTCATACAGTCCTCTTTCGTCTGCGGATTCAGCTGACCAACATGCCAATGGGCAGCATAATCTCCGTTATCAAGGTTCGGGAATGTATCTTCACCATAGTTGTAGCTGTTCAGGAAGAACTCACGTAGGAAGTTTTCACCACCTGGTCCGCGAGCAACCTCGTCACCGTTGATGTAGAAGACGTACTCTTCAGTACTGGTAGCCAACTCGATGCCAAGCGTTACCCACTCGCCGTAGGTAAAGTCGGTGTCAAGGTTAGTCCAGCCGTTGGCTGAATCCCACACACGCCAGCCCTCGTGATCACCTTCAGCTGAGTCACCGGAATCACTTGGTTCCAGATTAACAAACTCGATAATGCCAAACCAGTTATCGCGGTTTCCAGCACCTTCATCACCAACCGTCCAGAATCCAGCGCGAACGGCCTGGTCCTGCCAGTCCTCATCAATATACAGGTCAACCTGCATAGCTGTACCAAAGTTTTGTATTTCATCTGCAGCCGTCTTTATTCCTTCTGTACGCTGGAATGTCCCCGGTGCAGTTTCTGAACTATCAATACCAATTCGCGCCACGTCATCACGCGCAAATGCCGACACCGAAGTCACACCATCAGTCGGAAATGCACGATCCGCTTCCCAGTCATTATCAAGCTCACTTTGCGTAAATTAATCTAACATCCCGAAATGACTGCTAGCCGCCACATACCCCACTCCAAACAATAAGAGAGTGGCAATAGCGGCCACTGTCACGGTCGTAGATCGTAATGCTGTTGTCATAAATTATAGTAATGTTATTAGTAAAGAACACTCTTGGTGGTGATTACAGCTCCACCGTACTAGTTATTATAGTACCTTTTAAGAAAGAAAGGGTTGTATTTGTGGAAAAAACAACTTCCAAGGTAACTACTCTGGATTTATTTACAACTGTATCTATTTTTGCTACTTTTGATTTAGATTTCATTAATTTATGCGTGTGGGTTTTCCTTGGTTATTCCCCTTTGGCTGAGGTTTTTCTGCACGTTGTAAGGTGGGGTTTTATCTCCGCCTCACCGGGTCGGCTGCCGAATTCTCGGTAGTCGACTTTTTTTATTTTCAAGCAAGCACTTCTGTGCTAAATTACACGCAGATCTGTACCACTTTCCTTTGAGCGGTAAGAGCCATACCTTGCTTACCGATCAGGGCCACCTGGTTGCACAGGTGGCCTTTTTTTTATTTCCTCTCCAGCATCTGCTGGCGGCGGACAACTATAAATGTACCAACCCACGAGCCCATCACCAACGGCACGAGGTATAGAATATTTTCCGTAAACGAAAAGATTCCAAAAGCGATGATTATGTACACCACCGCGCCGGATGTCGCTGCCGCCACTGGGCGCTTGTCGGCCACGGCGCTCGTATAGTAGGTATTCAGAGCATCAATGACGATATACGCGATAAAAATCAGCAGTGCAATCAAGAAACTGAACTCAGCCCACAGCACCGGCAGCGATACGTCGATAAAATGAGTTACGTAATCCATGTCGACATTATGCCATAAGCTAAGTTCGGCTCGAGTTTTCGGCGGTCTCGTCTATAATGGACAGCGCAGAGATACCGACACATATGGAAACAATGCCGCTACAAAAGTACCTCGCCCACAATGGTTACGGCTCGCGTCGCGACAGCGAAGAGCTGATTCGTGATGGCCGCGTACTGGTCAATGGATCAGTCGCCGAACTGGGCGCCTACGTCGACCCGACAGACACCGTCGAGGTACCCGACTTCGTCCCCCGCGAGCCCGAGACCTGGGCCTTCTACAAACCCCGCGGAATTGTGACGGTAAATGCCCAGCGCGATAACAAAGAAATAGCCGACATCACTGACCTGCCCGATGATGTGGTGCCGATCGGCCGACTAGACAAAGACTCCGAGGGCCTGATTCTACTTTCAAACAACAGCCGCCTGCCGCAGCAGATCCTCGGCTCCGGTGTCGAGAAGGAGTACTTTGTCGAGGTAGACAAAAAGATCACCCACGGCTTCCTGGTCGAGGTTAGAGGCGGCGTCAGCATCAAGATTCCGGACCGTGGCGGCAATATGCACTGGTACACCACGAAAAAGACCAAGGCCCGCCGCACCAGCCAGACGAGCTTCGAGATCATCCTGACCGAAGGTAAGAACCGCCAGATCCGTCGCATGTGCGCCGCACTTGGCTACGGCATCCGCACGCTGCGACGCTTCCGCATCGGCGACATTCGCCTCGACGGCCTCCAGTCTAGCGAGATGCGAAAGCTTGATTTAGATACAGAGGATAGGGTGTTTTAAAGCTCGACTGCTTCGGTGTTATATAAGAAAAGAGTGTGCGAGGTAATAGACAAAGGCGCCGAGTGAACCCCACCAGCCGATGATGGAGATAATGAAGCTCGCTATAATCTTGTGCTGAAGTGGTTGCGGAAGCAGTTCTGTATCCTTTCCTTTCTTCTCTTGTTTGATGAGATACGGACTTACTACAAAAGACAGAAATAGACCGTTGAGTATCAGCACTACCGCGGCGATGGCATGCGTATACACCATCCACGAGACCGGCTGCGTACTGTAGAAAATTACGCCGCCAATAATACCCAAGGTGATACCAAGCCAAATGAGCGGCTTAGTTACCTTGTGCGCCCGGATGGTCGCTTTCGTCCAGTAACCGGACGTACGTGCTAAAAATCCATGCACATCAATCACCGTTACCGCTCCAAGGCCGATGATATAGCCGGCGAGAAGTATAAAGAGACCGATAAATTCTAAAGAAATATCTAGTGTCATGATTTTTTATTATAGCATTTCTTAAACTACAGCCCGCCGGTCTCCAGCCGGCGAGATACGCAAGCTGGATTTAGATACAGAGGATAGGGTGTTTTAAGGCTTAAACTCTTAAATATCTGCAATAGAAGCAACTTTCATTGCTCTCCTGTACCCATTGTTTATAAGGCTGAAGATGTGAAAATATCGCCCGATGGCAAGAACTCCAACCGATACTCGCGACCAAGTCCTCGAAACTCTTCGGATTCTTCATGAATCAAAAGCGAGCTAAAATCCTCTTCCCACTTTACGCCGTCACAGCCCGAATCAAACGGAAATCCATTCAGCACAATCTGTCGCTTCTCTTGTGGGTTCAAAAGCAGTACCTCACAAGCCTCGCCGTCTTCAATCGTGTTAGCCACTGCCAACCATGGCTTGCCCTCGGTAACATCAGCCCCAAGTTCGCTGGTTGTCATCGGGTTATACTCACCGCCGTTGAAACGATCATGGGGTACAGTGATCGGCTGTATCTTCTGTTCTTCCGTATCATAAACCCGCATATTTTTACTATAAATATTAACTAGCAGAGCGTGCTCATTATCAAGCCAGCGGATCATTCGGCCGGGGTTAGAAAACGTCTTGGCTTCTCTGGTAGTAGCATCATAAACAAATAAGTCTTCGCACAAACCATCTATAGACAGCTGGCTAGCATACTTTGTGTTATCTGGGGAAAATGTCCTTGGCGCACTGAAGTCATATGTGCAGACATTACTACTTTCAGCCAAAACCTCCCCAGAACTGTCACGAAATTGAACATACGTTTCGCCAGTTACTGAATTATCATATATGAAAAATTCACCATCAACGTCTGCTGATTTTGGCACCACAGTTAAGCCAGATGTACCCGGCCGTTGATTATTTCGGGACGCTGAACTTCCGCCATTGAAATGATACAGACGGCTTGCAGTGCCGGTAAACTGCACATTGAAAATATCCGAATGCTCTGACACATCATACGTTACCGACGTTATCTCACCTTCGGCCGCTCGACGTTCTATACCACCCTGAATAATGGCCGGTGCACTTAGAAGATATCCCAAAAGCGGCCATATCATTATCGCCAGCACAGCTGCTAGCAACGAATGCATCACACGACTCTTGCTCAAGTACCGATACACTGGAAGCAGCCACCAAGAGATGAGCCAGGACATCCCACCAGCAGTAATCATAGCAAAAAATGGAATGATGAAGAGAGCTCCTGCGAGACCACTTTGCGGAAATAGTGTGGCCGTAATGTCATTTCCGACCAAGCTAAAGAAATGACCGTAAAAAAGTAGAAAAGAACCAATTGTCATCAGTGCAGCTAGGCAGATAAAGAATCGTGTGTAACCATTCTTCCATCGCCGGCGAACATAAATAGCAATTGCAGAAACCACCACACCTATAGCTAGCAAAATCAACCCGGTAGTGAAGGCATCTTCCAGCCCAACAAGATTCTCTACGAAAAATGGAAAGCCAAAGTAAGGTACGACAAAGGCTCCGATCAAAAAGATACCCACTACAATAGTGCGAACGATAGGAAAATTAGCCTTGTCCGATTGATTGGCTAATTCCGGAGCCTGTTGTGCATCTGGTGTATTCATATATTTATTGTAGCGTAGTTTTTGGTGTTACATAATAGCTACTAGTAGCTATTTTATGATTATTTATCTTGAGACAATTCTCTAAATTCAGCAATAATTTCATCCGGACCTTCCTCGCGAGCAATCTCCAGAGCACGGAAATAATCGGTTGCCTCTTTATAAATTGTATCCTTAACATCAATATCAGGAGCCAAGTCACCGAGTATCCGTATCAAAAGCGCATAAATAATTATGTGATTCTGGGTCAACTTTGATTCATCTACCCATTTCTCGCGTACCTTACTCCAGTAATTTCCTACGCAGGGTACAGCTTCTCTGTCACCGGCAAACCGATGTAGAAGCTCATGAATTACCAACTCCGTACGCTTGTCACGACCTTGCCCTTCCAGTGACATCACCGGCAGGATAAGTGGTGTCGACATAGCTCCCAATCCACCACCAATCACAAAAACCTCAATATCACGTGGGTACGTAATACCAGTAATATCAATTATCTTTTTTATAACGGAGTCGTCTTTATTTATTTCAGACCACAACTCTCGCCAAATCTGCACTTCCTTATTTACTCTTTTCTTACTTGGGTACCCTTCAAGATCTTTCCGCTTGAAAAGCTGCCGCCGATTACGATCCAGCGGATAGGCATACTTGAATACAACTTGTGGGATACGTTCTGACATATACCCATTATGACATAGCTTACTTGGGTCTGTTATATAACAGATTTTTTGGTGTTATATAACAAAATTTACGTATTATCTTAATCATCATATTTTGCTTCTGCCCAGGCTTTTATTTTATTGACCGTATCAAACCCATCACCATCAAGGTTATCAACGAGATTTTTCAGCGTGATGGTGTACTCCATGCCGTCAGCCGTAAAATAAAATTTGTTTTTCGAATACTGAAACTGAACTCCGGCTTCAGCCCCGCTTAAATTCTTCTCACGTGCTTCATCGTACATTTCCAGCAACGCCTCGGCCTTCTGTTTGTTATACATATTTTATGTAGTTATATTAAAACTTGTAGAATTTTGATTCATTTACATGTCAGAGCCGTCTTCAGAGACAGCTGCGCGTATACTCTCTGAGATACTGGCTACATCAAAGCTTCCGTGATTTTCAATACGTAGTAGCGGTAGACCTACCTCATCGAGAATCCGCTCAACCTCCTCATCACGGGCGATACGGTCTTTGCGACTGTGGCTTTTGTCATCTAACTCAATCACCAAACGTGGTGAAAGGTAATCTTTGTCACATAGTACAAAATCAACTGACTTACGATCAATATGAGCTAACGCGCCCTGCCAGTTTTGACCTTTCACTTTATGATCAATAATTGTAGATAGATGTACCTGCGGAAAAATAACATAGTCATCCGCCACTGCATCCTGAAGCACATCGTAAAAATCATGCTCCGCTCGAGTCATGAAGTATTTCTTGCGCTGATAGTTATAGGATGCCACCTCTTTCTCTTTTCTCTTGCCTCCGTTCTCAATATACTGCTTCGCATATCCAATTAAAATAATAACCGCAACGAGAACAAATATTGTAATTATATCCATGATTTAAGTTATGAACGTAACTAAATCATACCATCATTCTGAAGGCTTTCAGTGGCTAATACCTTGATATACGAATCTCTTGCCCTTATTTTAGGGCTAATATTAGGCTCGCTAAATAACTCAACCGGTTGAGTTATTTAACCTCGTAGTGGACAGAGCGGCCAGAGGTGCCAATCTGCTCGATTAGGTCCTCGGCTTCGAGCGCGTCCAAATATCGGGTCGCCGTCGCGTGTGATAAATCCAAAAGTGCCTCGACATCATCATTAGTGATAGTGTCATGATCATCCAGGTACGCGACCAGCCGCTCGATATTATCTTTCTTCTCTGTCTGGCTGCGCTGGATCAATGACGCATCTTCGCTGGCACCGTTAACCTGCAAATATATGAGCGCACCACCAACCCCGACAATTATTCCCATGAGAAAGTAAAGCATAATAATTTTATTATATCAGTTTAAAATATTCCGAAATGTTTCTAACATTTTAGCGGAGAAGTCAGTTCTATAAAATATGCTTCTTTCACCGTATCTCCACCCTACCTTGTTGTCATTTCTCTCTAGTATTGGCAAAGCAAAGAAGCCGTATTTATAGTTATCATTCATCTTTTCATGTTTAGCAAGAGGTATCCTAACTTCTCTTATTTCTTGATAAAGAGAGTTGTATTCATCTTTATTGCCGAATGTCTTTAGTATTCGTAAGATCTCATTAGCATCTACTATCCATAGATAAGAATGATATACCAAATTATTTAACTTATATGGATCCGACTGAAAAACATTTAGAGATGCATCTTGCTCACGGTGAATTAAGTCAGCATCAAATCGTCCTAAATTCTGAATTCGTGCCATTATATGAGGATCTGGAGAAGATGACTGATTAAAATCAGCGAACTCATGAGACAATTCTATCCAATATTTTTCTATTGTTTTTGGTTTATTCATTAAATTCTGTATGTGTCCAGCTTTTTATTTTACTAACTTCATCGTAACCATCTCCCTCTAGCCAGTTTATCACCACAAACTCATGTTACTATTTACATATGGAAACTTCTCAAACCTTAAGCAAGTGGCTGATTCGCGTCTACGTGCTGGCTATTCTGGTTATAGTAGTGGGCAATATTCTTGAGGGCGCCGTCTTTACGATCATCATTACGCTACTGGGTATACTGATAATCACCCAGACATTCCTGCTGCCGAAGCGTAAAACTGAGCCGAGCAAAGAGAGCGAAGAAACAAAACACCACTAAGCAACTAAACGAGTGGTGAAATGAAGATCTCAACTGAGCGACACTCGATGTTGCACAGCTTCGAGAGATATCCCTAGGCTTTGGCCCAGGGATCTTTTAGCACCTCCTCGTCTGTTATATAACAAAACTTTTTCTTAAGTGATCTCCTTTAAATATTAGAAACTTTGAGACTTACTAAGCATTTACCCTGATTTTTTCTGCTAATGTAGCTAATTTATCATCAGAAACTTTATCTGAGTCATGAGAAGATACGTATCCTGGATACCTTTCGAAGTACGTATTTATATCAGACTTTATTTCTCGCCATTCTTCCATATCAGCTGTTCCGTGCATTGGTACTAACTTGGCATGAAGATAATCAACGCCGAAACCCTCAAATATCATCCCAACTCTACCGACATCATCTAAACCATCTTCCAGTACTCGAGCCACCTTTTTAGCCGCCTTAATGAGAGAGAATAAAGGTTCATCATCAACCTCAGCAAAATAACTAGGTTGATACTGCTTCGGTATTAATACCGTAAACCCTTCCGTGTTTGGAAAAGGAGTAAGGAATGCTAGGTGATCCTCGTCCTCCCAAACCTTATAACAAGGTGCCTCTCCTTTTACTATTTTATGAAAAACTGTTTCTTGACTCATAATTATTTTTTCCATTTTACCATCCACAGCCACTACAGAGAAAGATTGGCTTAGAAGCCTGTCATATGCATTATAGAAGACCTTGAAACTGACCGAGATAGCTATCAAGAAACATCGGTATCAGGATGACGGCCGCGATCAGCGGTATGACAACCATGGCGATGCTAACAATCATTGAAATCAGGAAGTACTTGCGGGTCTTTTCGACTGATTGGTAAATATCATCAAGCCGCCGTGCATTCGCGGCAATCTGCTCGCGAACACTCCCGGGGCTTGGTGGGGTTTCGTTTGATTGATGCGCTTCATTCATATACCTATTTTACCATCTACATCAGCCTCCAATCTATTCAGTGATTTCTGGGTATTAGATATAAATCTATTGGTTATTAAATTCTCTGAATTTAGCAGCATCAGCATCCCGACCCAAAAGCAACAGCGCCTGATTAAACAGCTTCTGGTCTGACAACACCGCTGGAGTCATACCGTTAATCTTATCATCTACAGAATTCTTTTCCCTAAGATAGGAGTAGGTTTTTACGAGCCTGTCTGTGGCTTCGATGTCAGCATTCTCTGCCATTGAATTAGCCTGAGAAAGACTAGCTCGAGAAAACTCTAGCTCTGGGTTTACATCAGCCAGCTCTTCTATGAGCTCAACTGCTTCTGGAGCGAGCTCGCCATTCGACTTCTGAGGAGACTCTTCTCCGTTTGTAGGTTCTTCAAAATTTATCATATTGCTTAATTCTTATTAATTAACCTCTCTATTTCCTCTATAATATCTTTATTCCCTATACATTATATCTTACCATCCACACAGCACGTAAAGAAGTGCGACTGTGGGCGCAAGGCACACAGCCGCCGGGAATGTTGGCCAAAGAACATCCACCACCCGCACCCCTGTTTTGCAAGAAGCACGTCCTTGCAAATACATCACCCAAAAAGAAGCTGGACGGTGCGCATAGACCGCTACACTTCCACTATTTCCAGATCACTCGTATCAATACTACCTTTGTAAAGAATGTGCGGTACGCGGACAAACAATAACGGTCGCTCTCCTTTTTGTTTCATTTCTTGATAATACTCCTTGGTTGCTTCGGGGAGCTGCGCATACTGCTCTATACTGTCTGGATTATACTGCGTGAAATTCTTTTTGTTCATCTTCAGCGCAGTGTCTTTGTATTGATAGAGATATACAACCGTCTTCTCCATATCAAGAGAATGTGGATTGATTACAAACGCTTTGAAATTTCTCTCTGTACTTAAGGCTTCCTTGATGTCTCTTGGATGCACAGCAGTAAGGTGAAGCACGTCATTCCAAAGGCAGTTTAAGAAAGGAATACGCTGTCGCATCACCGCTTCTCTCCCTTCGTATTTAGATTTTTCTACTTCGTATCTATCTGGATACACATTCTTAAGCTCATTCAGAGGATAGAGGGCCTCTCCCTGCATATTTCTTGGAACAAAATGATAGAGATTAGACATGCCCTTATATTACCACCCATAAAGAAGGCGGCTGTGTGCACAAAGCACACAGCCGCCAGGTATTTTTACCGACTTTACTTTACAAAGTTACTGGATTATAATAGCTATGTATCAAGACAAAAAGGGATCCGAACGGCCCCGTGCCTAAGGAGCCCTTTTTTATTGCCTATACTCTATCTTTTTTCTAACATCCTTCTTATCAAGATGATCAAAGTACTCACTACCAAGACTTTTATACAAAGACGAAGAAAATTCAAGATTGGGAAAAAGAATCTTAGCTAATTCGTCACGTTTAATCAGAAAATCAACAAGCTTCTTATAATCTCCGTCACCAGATACAAGGATAATATTATCAAACTCAACGCCTTGAATGATTTTCTTCATGACTGAGAAGATGAGGTCTGAATCAACATTTCCCTTCTTCTTGCCTTTGAGTGCAGACGAATGCTCACGAAACGACAAAATAAAGCCCGCCCGCTGCAGATTGTCGTACAAATCCTGCTCGCTTTCAGAAACATAGCCCATAAAATAGTAAGCCTCCTGGACATCATATTTATCCTTTAGATACGTGCGAAACTTACCGTAGTCAATCTTCCAGCCTTTCTCCTTTACACCAAGATACAAGTTCTGACCGTCTATAAAAGCTAAATTGTTAGTATTTTTGTCGCTCATGTTGGTTAAATATTACCATCCACACCTTCCGAAAAGAAGGCGGCTGTGGGCGCAAGGCACACAGCCGCCAAGAATTGGCCTAAAGCGACAGCATCAGACACCTTCCGCCTTCATAAGTGAAAACGCGCCGTACAGACCCGACTGATCACCCAGCTTCGTCAACGCGGCTTTTATATCAAGTTTGCTTAAAGTCTCTTCGAAAGCAAGGCGAGGACACAAAGAAATGGCGACACCACCACCAACTACCATAGTAGTAAAACTATAGTGTCGTGCGAGTCCTGGGACACACTGCGATACATCCTCTAAAACGACATCCCATTCGGCATTGGTGAGATCTTCGGCTAATTTACCGAATCGTGATTCAAGACTTTTCCCACCAATTTTTTCTTCGAGGTTATGCAAAGGTTGTTTATCCTCTGGTTGACTCACCGAAGCAACCCCGCTCTGGCAAGTTACTTGTGCAAAACCAACACCAGTACCCCACGTAAGATAGACAAAATCCATCATCGCGTGCTCACCAAAATAGGCTTCTCCGAATGCACCCATTTCTGCATCATTTCTTATATATACCGGGCAGTCGAACGTTTCGTCAAGCGTCGTTTGCAGCGGTTTATTCACCCAATCAGGCAGGTTTGTGGAACGAATGAGTTCACCGTCATCATTCACGCTACCAGGTACACCGATAGCAATTGCGTCAACCGACATACTGAGAGATTTAATTGTAGATACCATTTCCTCGATCCCAGTCGCAAAATCAAGTGGAGTTGGAAAGGTAACAGCGTCCTTAAAAGTGATCTTTTCAAGTGACGAAGCGGTAGCAATACGAGTATGTGTGCCACCCATATCAATTCCAATAAACATAAAATCAATGTATCACGGTGTAGTATGTTCTTCAAATAAATACGGAGTAGATGAAGCATCCTTGCAGGCGGTATTTGTCCTTAAAACCACATTTGCTAATTACGTTATAATAAAAGTCCAACGAGCCCGGTCGAAAACTGGCCGGGAGATCATTATTACTATAACTAACCAATACATACCATGAATAAAAATGACAAAATTTTAATTGTCTTAATGGCTGATACCTCTACACATGAAAATCAGGGCCGAGCGTTGCACGCGCTCCTGTTTGCAAAGCAGGCACATGAAGCCGGAAGTGATGTAAAGCTTATTTTTGATGGCGGTGGTGTCGAATGGGCTAAGCAGCTTCCTGAGCATGAAAAATTGTCTGATCTATACCAAGAACTAAAAGAGGAAGACATCATCGGTGGTGCGTGCGAGTTCTGTTCCGGAGCCTTCGGGGTGAAGGATGAGCTGGAGCTAGCTGACGCCAACCTTCTCGATGAGGCAGATGGTCATCCGAATATCGGCAAACGTGTGGCCAACGGCTGGACCCCGATAATTCTGTAGCAGCCGTCCATTTTTAAAAATTTCCGTCCGGCTTATTACCCCTCTCCGTCTTGCAAGGATAATATCCTTGCAAGACTTTTTAAACATTAAAATAGGCAGGCCTTACAGCGCCACCAGAGCGTTCGCGTAAATCTCCAGATCAGCCTGGGTGTACAGGACGAATCGCACCGTCTCGATATGCTGTAGCTCGGGAAGCGTCGCTGCCACCTGTTGGAGGCTGACAGTGGCGGCTTCTTCTGTCGGGTAGCCGAAGGCGCCGGTCGAGATGGCCGGAAAGGCCAGGCTGGTGATCTCATGCTCGTCGGCCAGACGAAGCGCATTATCAAAGCAGTCGGCCAGAAGCTGATCAGCCGGCTCGTTGATTCCGTAGCGCGGGCCCAGACAGTGTAGAACATACTCATTCGGAAGATTGAAGGCCGGCGTGATAACACACTCGCCCACCGCGATGGGCGCAAACGTGCGGCCGGCTTTCGCCAGCTTGGGCCCGGCGGCCCGGTGTAGTGCGCCGGCCACCCCACCACCCGGCGCCAGGTGCTTGTTGGCGGCGTTAACCACCGCCTGCATATCATCTTGGGAGGCAATATCACCCTGTACACACTCGACGGTGACACCGGCAATCTGCTTTTGTATCTTATCAGGATTGATCATGTATGTAATTGCTTTATCTACCCCCTGCGTCGGTGATAAGGTTTGATGATAATTTATTCATTAACAGGAACATGTATCGTCATCATCAGTTGTGGCAGTTGGACATTTTTGATCAGCGTATTCGCAGACAACACAGCAATTACTGCTTTCCTTTGGTACTTCTATCGTCTCATCGCATTGCTCGCACTGATGAAAAGCAAGGCAGCGATCGGTTGGAACGTCCACTGACTGCTCGGCTGAGCAGTGTGGACAGGTTAATGTTGCTATTTTTTTCGTTTTTTTGTCTGTCATATGGTTTTTTATATTACTCCTATGCTACGTCGGTGATAAGGCTTACGGATTGCATCTCGCACACTACACAAGCGGGCATTGATTCGGATGGGCAGGGTTCTCTGCTCAGCTTCTCGATAATCGGCTTCTTCTCGCTACCGACTGCATATACGAGCGCCTCCGAAACCGCGGTGCGTAAAAACGTCTGCGTAACCGTGATTCGTTTTGTATGTGGATTAACTGATGGCGACACTTCGTAAGCAGCCACCCACGACCGGCCGGAAAACTCGGCCTTGTAATCACCAGGAAGGATGCCGGCGGTGTGACCATCGGCACCGATCCCCATCGTAGCTATCACCACCCCATCAGGATGCTGGTCCTTCCACGCTCGCAAAGCAGCCTCGAAGCGATCACCAACCGCTGCAAGCGTGTCACCTTCAGCGGTAGTGGTGTCTATCACTGATGCGCCACTCGCTTGGGCTGTATGGTAAAAGGCGGTCGCCTGAATCTGGGCAAAGTTTTGTGCAGACGGATCAGTCGAGAAACGCTCATCAAGCGTCGTGATTGTAAGCTGCGGGCCAAGCATCTCTGGGGATACATGATCAAGCAGCGAAAGGGCCGACCCACCCGAAAGCAACAGCAGCGTTGGTGTATCCTTATGTGCCAACAACATATCGCTTAGTTTTTCGCCAGCAGTTTCCGCCGGAGTTTTGCTTTTAATGATTTTCATTACTCTTCTTTTTCAATTGTTTTATGACCACCAAATTGATTTCGCATCGCTGCAATTAGCTTGCCAAAATAAGAGGGGTTATCACGGGTGGCCTTTCGCTGCGCGAGCGCCGCCGCAAGCACCTTGGTCTCGCCAATTGTGGTGATGTGCTCCATCTCTGACTCGGTTTCACCAGTCGGGACCTCGCCTTTTATAAGATCGATCTGGCCTTCATCATAGGCTTCACGCAGCCAGGAGACCAACTTACTGGAAATGATACTTTCATGCTCGTACGGCTTGAAGACAGCGTGCAGGTCAATATCAAACTCGTCTTCGTGCTCATGCAGCACATTCACGCCTTCTGCTATCGCACCCATCATCCCGTACTCTATGCCGTTGTGAACCATCTTTACAAAATGACCTGCACCCGCCTTTCCTACCCGCGCATAGCCGTCCGGTGCCGCCAGCGCGGCGAATACATCTTCGTATTTTTCGAAGGTATCTGCATCGCCACCAATCATAATTGACGCCCCGTGGCGAGCTCCGGTTATACCACCTGATGTTCCCACATCCAGGAATCCGAGCTCTTTTTCTGCTAGTTTCTGGTGGCGCTCGAGCGAGTCCTTATAAAAACTATTCCCGCCATCAATAACCGTATCACCCGGTGACAGGTGCGGCACGAGCTCATCAAGCGCACTGTCAACAAACTGGCTTGGCACCATCAGCCACAGGAGGCGCTCTGATTCCAGCTCGTCGGCCATTTCCTCGTATGATTCCACCACCTCTACCCCGACCTCGCGGGCGGCTTTCTGGGCCTCCTTGTCCGGGTCAATACCAATCACTCGATACCCTTGCTCTACTAAATGCTCTGTCATGTTGAGCCCCATCCGTCCTAGCCCAGCAAATGCTAATTCCTTTTTCATAATTAATATATGATTACGTATTACTAATATCATCCGTTGGCCCAGCCGAGCCTTTTTCATATGGTTGCAACGGAAGTTCGCTAAACCGCTCGAGGATTGGTGTGATAAATCTCCACGCCAGCCTGACCTCGTCACTACTAACAAATCGGGTTTGGTCACCCACGATGCAGTCAAAAAGCACTTTCTCATATGCTTCGGGCGATCTGACCGCACTGGCATCGCGCTCTTCCAGTACTAATTCCTGCTCCTGTAGGTCAAAATCAAATCCTGATGCCTTGGTCCACATCGTAAGACACATCTGCTCTATCGGAGCGAACTTAATCCGCAGAACATTCCTGTGCTCATGCGTGTCGTCCGAAAATCCGCAGGAGCATTTGTCAGATGGTCGGAATGTAACAACTGCTTCGTTTATCTTCTCGATGAGGGCTTTGCCGGCCTCCAATGTAAAACGGGTACCGTCCCAGCGATCATCCGCAAGCATAAAATTAAACTTAAAGTACGTCTCGGTCTGGCTAGAGTCATCTACACCGTGTGTTTCGGCATACCCGTTGTACTGACCACGAACAATTTCTTCTGGATGACATTCTTCCAAAAGACGCAGTGCACTGGCGCGGCCTGTCCGCACCTCTTCTGGATCACGAATATCTACTCGTGGCATCGTGAGTAGAGAGAAGATCTGTAGCAGATGATTCTGTCCAACATCACGCAGTGTGCCAATAGCGTCATAAAAAGAACCACGATTGGAGACATCCTTGGTTTCCAGAAGCTTGATATGAATCGACTCGATGGCCTCTCCGTTCCATGAATCAGCCAGAATAGTATTTACGAACCGAAGAGCCAGAATATTTTCAATGGCATCTTTGGCGAGATAATGATCGATACGATAAATTTGTTCCTCCTCAAATAGCGAGCAGAGTTTTTCCTCCAGAGCCTGGGCTGTCTCTAGATCACGCCCGAAGGGCTTTTCCACCAGGAGTCGCGACCAGGAGTCAATTCCGCTGCATAATTCAAGTGCCTGACTGGTATGCAGGTGTTCGAAAATAACCTCGTAATACTGGGGCGGGACCGCAAGATAAAAAAGTTTGTTGGTGCACTGCCCGATCGAGTCATCAATCAGGCCGAGCGACTTCTTGATACGGCCGTACGCAGCCTCATCTCCGAAATTACCGGCGACGTAGCGTATGTGCATGCAGAAGTTATGTATCACCGACTCGTCATGCTCGTGATCTTTCTCGGCGATACTTTCTGACACAAATTTTTGATACTCCTCATCAGTCAGTTCTTTTCGCGAGAGACCAATAATTCCAAATTCTTCTGGCAGCTGCCCGGCTGCGTAAAGATCCAGCAGAGCTGGAAATAGCTTCGTTTTTGCTAGATCACCCGTCCCACCAAAGATAACGATGGCCGTTGGTTGGTTTTGTGATACTTGTTGCATAATCGACATAAATATTAAGCAAGAACGACTTCCCAGGCTGAATGGATAAAACCTTTGGTTTTATCATCAGTTAAAACACCATCAGTAACTTTTTCATAAGCACCCCCGACCATAAATTCAGGCTGGCCAATTACCTCTGCATTCAGATGTAGTAGTGACTGCTTTACTTGATAGACTGCCAGTGCACCAGAAATACCCCCTGGAGAGGCAGCAGCGACAAGTACTCGTTTGCCTTGCCAAGTATTTTCTCCATACGGGCGCGAAGCCCAATCAATAGCGTTTTTTAGTACGCCAGACATGCCTCGATTGTATTCTGGAGTCGATATAATAATTGCCTCTGCAGCAATAATCTGTTCACGAAGCGTTGTTGCAGCTGAGGGAAAGTCTGCTTCCAACTCCTCATTAAATAATGGTAGATTGATGTCAGCCCAGGTAACGGAAACATCTTCTGGGGCTTGATCAGCAAACGCCTTAAGAAGCGCGGTATTAACAGACTCTGCACGTAGTGAACCTGAAATAAGTAAAATATTCTTCATAATAGTATTTAATATTTAGTAGTTAATGACATCAACATAAATTCAACATACCATGGTAATTTATTCTGAATCCAAAAGCTTCCTATTTTATTTATTAATGTGCATTCGCTTTTTTAAGGTCTTTTACCTTTTTCAAAGCAACCGCAAACAAACTTTCCGCCCAGCCAAGCGGCGAGTTTTTGTTGGGTTGATCAGTGTGAGAATAGTATAGTTCCGGAAGATATCCCTCCTTATCTTGTGCAGCTAACGTACGTACAAGGTAATGCTCGGCTTTTTCTAGATCACCAAGCTCTGCATAAATAATCGCCAGCCATGGCAGGCCCATAGTCCACTCTGCCTCTTCACTTGTTTCATCCGCATTTTTATTGTGATAATGATCGCCCCGATAACGGATCACTCCACGATCACGCAAGTTGTAGTATTCGATATTGCTAACCATTTCATGGCAAACTTTCTGGTCCAATGCATGAAAGGGATACTGCAGCGATAGTAGTGCTAAATCACTAAATTTACTTTCTGATTCACGTGGTAATAGAGCTTGTAAGGCCTCTTGCCCTTTAGAGATCAAGTCTTCAGGCACCGTGACATAGGATAATTCCTGAGCTGCTTGCAGACCAGCCACACATGCACCAATAGAAGAAGCGTGTATTTCTTCTTTTTCTTCCCAAATCCCAGAATCTGGTGCTTCCCAGTACTTTATATTCTGTAAGTAGTCAACCAAAAGCTGAACCATATCACGTTCCCTGTCTGTCTCAAGCACCCCCAGCGGAGAGCATTCACACGCCGCCAAAAGATGTAGTACCTCACCGACTGCATCGTTTTGTTTATTTCCCCACGGCTCATGATATTCTTCCAAAGTTACCGGATTGTAGCGTGCATGAATATATTGCCAGGCCTCTTGTGGCTCGTTCTCAATCGCCCATTTGATTTTATCTTGGTGCTTACACAAGACTTTCAATAAAGCCTTGCCAGCATCACGCGCTGGTTCCCACTCCTCACATACTTGAAACCCGAGAGTCATAAAATAATTATCGCGCAACCAAGCTTTGTTATATCCAGTCTTTACATCAGGTGCTGACGCCATAAACAAACCTGAGGAAGCCTGTAATGTCTTCACATTGGCAAGACGCTTCTTAATTTCATCGTCAAAATTAAAATTTTTAGGTAAGCATTTAAGGCAATCATTCATATGTATTTTTACCATAGCACAATTACAAAAGATAATATTTTTTTTATATGCCTCTTACTAATTTAATAACCACTACAAAATATTAATATCACCAGATTTTTTGAATAAAATACCAAACTTACCACTCGCACCACCTATAAAGAAGGCGGCTGTGGGCGCAAGGCACACAGCCGCCTAGTATTTACCCCTTGCATTTACGCTGAAGCCAGACTTTTCTGGACCGTTTCGGCGTCTTCTCCTTCTAGGTCATGACCATTTTCAGCCCAGTCTTTGAGCCCGCCTTCGTAATCGATGACGTTTTCGTAGCCAGCATCGGCAAGCTTTCCGGCGGCGGTTGGGCTCGCCCCGCATTCGAAGCTAGCGCAGTAGACAATAATTTCCTGGGATTTGTCCGCGATTTCGGCTTCAACCTTCTCGACAAAGTCATCTTCATGCACATCGATATTGATCGCTCCCGGAAGATGCGCCCGCTGGTAAGACATCGGCGCCAGCACATCGATAAGTACGAAGTCTTCATCGCCGTCAAACTTGGCTTTAAGGTCTTCGTGGGTAATGGTGTCAAAATTTTCCATAGTATAAATGAGTTAACGTATATATCACCCCGCTGTTGCATCCATTATATAGTACCCTGAAAAACCCCATTAGAAAATAAAGTAACTACCTCGACGAGGTGGTTATTGGTTGTCGGTGCATTTTCTAACGGAGAAAGAAAATACCCCACCATTCCGGACATGAAATGGTGGGGTGATTCGGTGCGTTGGGTGGTACGCACCACGAGAAGTTAATTAATGATTATCTGGGTTCTCTTGTTGGTGAAGCCACTTGTGTAGTTTTCGCTTAGCGACCGGAAAGATAGTCGCGTTAAAGGGATACGGGACCATGGTGTCAATATGGATGACGGGTGGATTCGGATGAAAGATACGCCGCTTGTATGAGCGGGCCAAGAGCAAATCACGCTTCATCTGACCAGGATCGGTTGCGGATGAATCAACAGACTCTGGATTAGTTTCCAGTTTCGAATACCTCTCATTACTACTGCTTATGAAATTCTTACGTTCATAAGAGAAGACACGAAGCTGTTTCTCTGCTTCAGCATCAACGGTTGAGATAATGAGGTATCCTTCATCGAGATAGCTTGAGATAAGGTCTACCCATTCTATCTCCATGCCATTCTCTGTATCTGACTGTATCTTCTGACCAACACTGATCGTATCCTCAATCAGTGGAATTGCCCACTCAGAAAGTCCTAAGACTTCATAAATATTATTACGAAGTTGATCCTTCACATCCTCGCGTTCTATCACCTTATCCATAAGATGATCGAATTTGGTCATACGGGCTTTTCGCTTCAGACCATCAAAAACGACATCCTTGTTTTTATCAAGCATATGAAGACTCAGATGCATTTCGACAAGTTCGGCCATGTGTGGGTACAGCCTCTTTTCCTCGAAGGCTTGACGCTTTTTCTGCAGTTGACTACGTACTCTGAGCTGCATACCTTCGAAATCATCAACCACCGGAAGAATGGTATCGAGAGAGAACGAATTCATAAGACCTCCTTTTTTGGGATTGGTGTTAAGTTTTGCTAAGTTACCGTCTTCTGTCTGCATTATTCCACAATGCGGCAGTGGCTTCAAACTATATATTGGAAATGATTTCCAATAGCACCTGGAGTATTGATGATAGAATACGTAACAGAGACAACCTTTCAAAAAAGCCAGGAGCCTACATGCTACGAAAAATCCTAACTATACTGAAGAAATGTGTTATTGTACCTCGCCATCAGATGATACAGGCAACGCTTGAGCGTGAAATTGATGAGAAAACTGGAGTTGAATACATTTCCAGCAAATCCGTAAATCAACGCACAGGTAAAGAAAAGACAAGCAGAGTCAAGGTCTTCAATCAAGCAAAAATTCGTGCGAACAGACGAAAGTCCGGTATGTACTAATCAGCCACCCTTTAAAAAGCCTCCAACCCTGGAGGTTTTTTCTTTTTTTGTGGCTAGAAAATTAAAAACCGCTTTAGCTTAAAATATAAACTAAAGCGGTTACTTTTTAATTACTTTCCTATCGCCGGTCGTGAAAGCTGAGGGTGTAGTTGCCGCCGGTAGCGAAGGTTTCGAGCGCCTGCTGAAGCTTTTGGCGTGGGTCCTCAACACTGTTGTCTAGGTAGACACGTAGCTTCTGGTTGGCGCCGCTACCGCTTACAGATACCTCGATTCCTGTCTGCTCATGGATAGCCTTGATTCGGACCGGACCACCACCGGTGGCGGCGTTGTTGTCGATAAAGCCGAGGATGAGCTTTTTGACACTCGCCTGGCCGAGAAAGAAATCCACGACCGGCACGGCAGCCTCGATGGCCGTGGTGTGACTGCCGCTGATTTTACCGCCGGATAGATGAGACATGAGACACCTTGCAGATTAGCACATATATCAGCTTTCTTCTGTAATTTCTTCTACCGATGTTGGTCTCTTCTTATCATAGGAAAAACACTGCAAATTCTCCTGACATTTTTCATACCAGAGGCCGTAGCCGGCGCCGGAAGGGTGAAAAAGATCAGCGGCATAGTACTTATCCGGATCCGCGTAAAAAGGATCCTCAGCCCGCGGTCGGTAGAAGTCGATATACAGCGTCCCTGTGTCTTCGGCGACGGCATACAGTCGCGGCAGGTAAAAGCGTGAAGCGGCCGTATAGAACCAGTCCACCGGCCCAACGAAAAGCGGGGCAAAACCAACTGACCCACAGACCATGTAGGCAACGTCTGGCGCAACGTTGTGAGCAGCCGCTAGCAGCTGGCGGAGTTTCGTCGTTGCTTTTCCCGGCCGAGTCAGCTGGACGATATCATTTGCACCCAGCTGAATGATAACCTGGTCAAAGTTACCATGTTCACGAACTGCCGAGCGCAGCTGCTTGATGCCATCGGTGATACGCGCGCCGCTTTTTGCCTGGTTGACCACCAGTGCCTGTGGCAGATCAGCAATCAGCCGGCCAGCCAGTGATTTGGCTGGATCCAGCACCCCCACCCCGACCCAGAGCGAGTCACCGATGATCAGGATGCGGCGGTCGGGGTCATCGGGAGTGTGCTGTCGGGCCGTTGCGAGCATCTCGAGATGCTGACTGATCTGGCTGTAATGGACAACCCGCCGCCACTGAAACATCGCGAAGAGGAGAATAATTCCACCGATGATGTAAAAAGCTAATTGCATACTTTCATTATAACCGTCTGTTACGCTAGTTATGTAGTATTACCGGACCATTCCCAGATACGGGATACCAATGCGCTGGCGGCTGTTTTCTCCGGACAAGAGATCGCGCTTGCGGCGGGCGCTGGTGCCGCGCTCGCCCTGGTGGTTGCCCTCAGTAATAGCTCGCAGGCTGGAGGCCAGGTAGATGCTGTGCTTGCCGAACCTGCTGTCGATCTGATCAACGATATCGTAGATACCGGACAGCTTCTCGACCTCGACATGCTGGTGAAATAGATCCGGCTGGTAGGCTGATTCGTGGCGGAGATTCCCTAGCCGAACACCGGTGGTGCGGTACGCGGTACCTGTCTGAAAAAGCTCGTCAAAGGCGGTTCGGGCGACCCGTAGTAGTTCATGGGGATTGTTGGTATGGATCGATAGCCTGGCCTTCCGGCCGGCTGTTTCGAAGCCTTGGGTTTTCAGAAAGAAGGAAACAGAGTCGGTATACATGCCGTGCCGGCGCGCCTTGATGCAGGCATTCTCGATGTTCTTTGAAAGCTGGGAGAAGACATACGAATCATCCGTCGAGGCCGGCGTGAAGCTTTTGGTCTTGGAGATACTTTTCGGAGCTGCCTTTTCCAGCTCCAGCTTCTTTACCATCCCGCCGTTAAGCTCGCGGTGAATTTGTATCTGTGGCTTGGAGAAGTTCTTTGCTACCCAGTCTTCGGATTTGTGTGCAAAGACGAGCGCATTTTTGACACCGAGCTTCTCCAGCCGAGCGGCCGTCTGCGGCCCGATTCCCCAGATGTCTCCTACATCCAGTTTTGCCAGCGCGTAATGAATATGCCGCGCCTTGATGGCAGTGAATCCATCCGGCTTACGCCAGCTGGTGGCAACCTTGGCCATGGTTTTATTCACCGACAGGCCGAGGCTGAAGGTGAGGCCTAGATCCGACTGCAGCTCGGACTTGATCGTTTTCGCTATATCTTCGTAACTTTGCCGCTTGGCTTTGCGTAGGCCAGTGAGATCGGCAAAGCACTCATCGATAGAGTAGGCCTCGACCGCTGGGGTGTGCCGGCGGACAATCGACAGCATACGCTCAGAAAAGATGGAGTAGGTCTCGTAATCAGACGGCACGATCACACACTGCGGAAAACGACGAGCTATCTCGCCGTTCTGCATTCCGCGGGTGATACCGAGCGCCTTGGCTTCTCGGCTCATGGCGGTGGCGATACCGCGCTCACCGCCAACCACCAGCGGCTTACCCCGATACTCGGCGTGGACGGCCTGCTCGCAGGCAGCAAAAAATGAGTCACCATCAATATGAAGTATTGCCTCCGGCCAGCTGTGGACAGAGACGGCTCGTGGCTTAGTCATACTTGCGCACCACACCCTTAACCACCCCGGCGATACGCAGCTCGCCTTCGGGATATATATCCGCGTAATTATCATTGTCTGCCTCCAGATAGTAAGCACCCGACTTTTCTCGGAGGTACTTCATCGTGAACTCATTATCAACCTCGGCGATGATGATCTGCCCGACATTGGCCGTGTCCGTGCGCTCGACCAGGACCAGGTCACCATCCTGAATACCGGCATCAATCATGGAGTCACCGTCTACCTTGAGAATAAACGTGGCTTCGCGGTTCTCTACCAGAAAATCATCGAGACTCATGGTGTCGACCAGCTCTTCTTCGGCCGGTGACGGAAAGCCGGCGGTGACATCTCCCAGCACCTTGATGTCAGTCAGCTTGGCCGTTGGTACCAGCTTGCCGGCGGAATCTCGCCCAATATAGCCGGCCTCGATGAGTTTCTCGGCCAGACTGTAAGCGCTGCTTTTTGATTTGTACCCACAAAGATCGGCCAGCTCTCCGTAGCTGGGCAGCCGACGATTTCGGGAATGAAACTGCTGTATTTTTTCTATGTTTTCTTCGTGCATGTCTCCATGCTAAGCGAACGTTCGTTCGGTGTCAATAAATTTGCGGTTATACCTTAACTACCGCCCTCTGGCAAAAGTACGCTATAATGAAAAGTGTAATTTTGTATTATTACTAACACATAACTATGGAAAACGAGCACGAAGAGAAAAAGCCACAACGTGAAGAACATGAGGAGTCTGCAGCCACACAACAAGCTACTGATGAGTCAGGAGCAGAGAAATCAGCTAGCCCGCAGATAGACAATAAAACGGCGATGGGGATTCTTTGTTACTTGGGTATCCTGGTGATTATTCCGATCGTCCTCGCCAAGGACTCGAAGTTTGTGATGTACCACGCAAATCAGGGGCTGGTGCTCTTGATTGCTGCCGTAATTGTGTCAGTAGTTGCACCTATTCCGATCATTGGCTGGGCAATTGGATTCTTTGGCTGGATTGCGGTGGTGATTCTTGCCATTATGGGAATCATTAATGTCACCAACGAAAAGAAGAAGCCACTGCCGCTGATTGGTGGTATCAAGCTGATCTAGTAAGCTAACTCCTTTAGAAAAAAACACCGGCCGGTAGTATGGCTGGTGTTTTTATATACACGTACCTAAAAATATATCAGAGCAAAATAATGATACCGGCAACCAAAACGAAGAGGTAGATACCAGTTACCACCCACTCGCTTTTTAGCGAGGTGAACCAGCGGCTGCCGACGTACATTCCGGCTGCTAAGAATGGAAGCGAGAAGAGAACGTACCGCAGAACCTCCCACGTGACTCGGTCAGCAATGCCATGGCCAATGACGGTGAATACACCCGAGATGAACATATACATCGCAATCAGCCCCTTTATCTGCTGTTTGGAGGCTTCCTTCTCTGAAACGGCGTACAGACCGACCAGCGGGCCGTGGATATTAAAGGTAGCCCCGAAGAAGCCGGCCAGCGTACCGACGGCAGTGCCGGTAGTTTTGTTGGTCGGAATCTTATTCTCGCGTGCAAAAAGCCCATACAGCGCGTAAACAATCAAGAAACCACCGAAGACCATTGACAGCGTCTGCTCATCTATCGCCTCCAGAAAGAACATTCCCAGCGGCACACCGATAGCCGTCCCTACGACCAACGCCGTGATGCGGCCGTACATTCCCGGCGCCCGGGTCTGGTAGGCAATGAAACCCGTCACCAGCATCGAGATGATTGCTACTAATGGAATCGCTACCGATAGCGGCAGCAGGAGCGACAGTATCGGCATCGTAACGGTCGCCACACCGAAGCCGGTCAGCTCAGGCACCAACCCGGCGGCAAAGAATGTGAGCGCAAAGTATAGGTAGGTCATTGATCTTTATTATATATTACGCATTATTACATTCTGTAAAAAGTAAATATTAGTATGTTAAAATTACACTACAATGTCAAAGATACAAAAATGGGGACTTGTATATGCAGTTATGTTTGCACTCGTAGTGGGACTCGACTTTATTCCTGCCTTCAAAGATCCAGATGGCTATCTATTTGGTATTTTTGCCCTTGATACCTACGACAATGCCCTCCATGCCTTTTCAGGACTCTGGGCGCTGACGGCTGCACTCATCTCTACTAAGCAGTCTATTTGGTACTTTAAGATCTTCGGTTCATTCTACCTACTTGATGGGCTCGTAGGTTTGGTGCTCGGTAATGCCTTCCTGGACTTTGGGCTATTTTTATACGGCATAGCAGATTATGGATTACTATTTAACTTCTTTGCAAACATCCCGCATATTCTGATTGGTGGTGTTGCGGTATGGGTCGGCTTTTATCTCAGCAAGAAAAGTAGTCACCCGTCAGCATCTAATTAATTCTGCATGAAAACTTGTCTTAAAAAAACAACAGTAGGAGTGCTGACTGCTGCGGCTTTGTTTCTTTTCACGCCTATCACCAAACCGCTGCAGGCTCACACACTTAATCCTGATTTCTACGAGCAGATTACAGGCAAGAATATTCAAGAGCATATCCATCCAACATCTTCAGCCTCAATTAAAAATCTAGACGAAGATGTAGTTCCCTATAAGGCATCTGAAACAATCTACTCAACTCTATCTGAATCAGACAGAGAGGAAATTCTATCAGAATTTCCTGAGTATGGTTCTCGAAAAATCGAACAAACTTACCTAACGTTACCCGAGTGGTATCAGGTATACAGCTACAATGAGTTCGCGGATTATTTGCAACAAGGTGGTTACCAAAAGGACTTCCCTTTCATGGGTTCTCTGAAGAATTTCTGGAGTTACTACAGAATCGCACTTGGAGAAAGCAAGGATGAGGATTTTAATTGGTCATATAACTTTGTTACGTGGATGATAGGTGCAAACTTGAGTGTTGAGTATTCCGTAAAGTTTATATATGAAAACACGGTAGGTACATTCACTCAACTGTTCACGCGTGATAAAACAGAAGCTGATATCTTTATCGCCAATTCTTGGAACAACTATGCGGAACGAATGTATCAAACAACTTGGTATCACTATCCCTACTTCGATGATCTAAAAAACATTTGGAAGGAAACACCTCTCTTTAACAAGAATTTTATACGTAATCTTGAGCGAAAAATTGCTTTTTCTACTTCATATCTCATTAAGGGAACATATGCAAAAGCGTGGCTTTTATTGGGAACCGAAAAAGATAACGAGACCTTTAGTTTTGTGTACACAACTAAACGCGATTCTCTTGAAAATAAAGATATGGAAATCCTCAAAGAAATTGGAGACAATAAGTACATTATTAAGACAGAGCGGTATGGAGGCTTTAAGGATGCACTACTACAGCTCCTTGAAGCCAATGTGCAGTTTCTGGAAATTCAAGGGCATGAGGTTATTTCTCTATCATATCTTTCAGATAACCAGATAGAACCATTTGAAAATTCAAGAGAAATCAAGATGCTTGATAAGCGAGAACTATTCTATAATCCTGACGGGTATTATTACCGAGTCACTATAGAAGCTCCGGTTCAGAACCTTAACAGCGTTATAGAGACCATAGAACTAAACAAAGATAAGTTTGAGATGATTTATGATTTCTAATTTAAATAAAAAATATAAAATTCTTTTGTATCTTCTGACCGGTATTATAATTTTGGGAAGTTGCTGGATTATATTCGTTGATCTTTTTCTTGAAAACAACAATCCTTTCTCAACTGCGCCAGAGAATACAAAATGGGTAAAAATCGATGATAATCAAGTGGCATATCAATACTTTCCATCACAATCAGGTGCAGATAATCACATCCTTCTTATTGGTGGCACGACTGCTTGGAGCGGTGTATGGGAAAAAACTGTAGATGACCTAAATGAAAGTTACTCAATATATACGTTGGATCTACCACCATTTGGATACAGTGCTGTTTCCAATGATTATAAGTACAATCTTCGCAATCAAGCACAGTTAATTAATGATTTTATTGATGAACTTCAGATTAATAATGTGACGCTCGTTGCACATTCCTATGGCGCAGGACCATCTATGGAAGCAGTCTTCCTGAATCAAGAAACTTACAAAAAACTGATTGTTATTGATGGTTCTATTCACGTTGATAGAGCCTCATCAAAGTCAGCTGTAGCTGCCGAATATACACTTAAACTACCACAACTACGATATTTTATTTCTGGTATAGCATTACACTTCCCGGGATTCATGGAAGCCTCTCTTAAGTATCTTGTGCACGATAATGATACCGTGACTGATTATTGGATTGACGTATACAGACAACCTCTCAGTTTAGAGAATAAAACCCAGCATATCGCTCGGTGGTTTTACGATTTTGCGTTCAGAAACGGAGAGGGTCTTTCAAGCTCAGGCGAAAACTATGAAGATCTTTCTGTTCCTGTTGATATTATATGGGGAGAAGAAGACACCTTTACCCCTTTAGAGCAAGGGACTTATTTGAATAGTATTATTCCGAAAAGTAGTATCACTACCATAGAAAATGTAGGTCATATTCCGATGATAGATAATCATGAGGATTATATCGAGGTTCTTAAAACTCTTCTGAAAAAATAAAAAAGTGAATCACCATAATTTAATTTACGTACTTATTATAAAATGTGTTTGTAAATAATTCGTTCGGATCATACTGCTGCTTGCGCTGGAAGAATGTATTAATCTCCGGATACGACTCCTCTAGTTGTTCCGGTGAGTAATGAAGTTGATACGGCAGGAAGAAACGGCCGTCATGCTTGTTGGTAATATCAATTAAATCACTCGTAAGTGCAGCCATCCGCCGATGACCCTCCTTGGTGGTTTTCTGGTTAATGTACAAAACTACTGAGTAGGCTTCTTTAGGTGCATAGCTAAGCAGTCCTCGTTCTGCATTCACTGCCCTAATTGAGGCATTCAGCAGATTGACATCCTGATCACGGAGAACTTCTCTCATGTCATCGATAAATGTCACGATGTTGTCTCGAGGAATAAAATACTCATGAAGAATGTCTGTCTCATTTTTTAGATCATTTTTAAGATACTTCACTGAGTCATTCATTGGTTCATTACGAGATACCAAGCATTTCTCTCCTGATGCCTGTGCCTGATTCCTGCTAATTCTGCATGATTCCAGTAGCGGTTCAACATGCTTTTCAGTCATCCATTTGATTCGCTGGGCCAGACCGCCGTACTTTGCTAGATTAATAACAAAACGCCGGAGCTTAGTACTAGACACTTCACCAAGCGGTGGAATATCGGCATCAGAAACAGATTCGTCAGGTGTTTGCTCATAGGTATAAACCAACGTCTCTTTCAGGAACGAGTCTCCCGGAAAGGTTGAGAGATGAGCATACATCAGGCCAATATCATCATTAGACATAATACTGTCCTCAAAAAAAGCTGGGAATTCTTGGTAATCAATAACCTCTCGCTTAGATGTGTAAAGATCATTGTCAACGATTTTTATCTTGGCGTCTAAAATCACACCCGCTAGTCCGTAACCACCAACCACAGTTTCGTACAATTCTGGATTCTTGTCGCGGCTTACCGTATGAACGCTTCCGTCTGGGAGCATTACTCGCATCCATTCAATCGTATTCTCAACTGCGCCTGCACGATGATCCATTCCGTGAGCATTTACCGAAATAGATCCACCAACAGTGAATATATTTGTCGACTGCATAGCAGAAACCGCAAATTGCGGATGGAGGACATCCTGAATTTGATCCCACGTCGCCCCGCTCTGCACCGTCATTGTCATCTCCTGTTCATTTACTTCTATCTGATTATAGCCACTCATGTCTAGAATCAAGTTATTCTGCGCAAAGGCCTGACCACCCATGCTGTGTTTAGCGCCAGCCATCGAAACTTCAAGATTTTCAGCTTGTGCGTATGCCAAGGAGTTCCTAATATCATCCTCAGTCTTAATAGCAACCACTCCTTCTACCTGTGTTTCATTGATACAGCTGGCGTCGTTTATTACTCCACCCTCCTGCGCCCATGGTAAGGATACCGTGGAAGCTATTGCAGTTGAGATAAAATTAAGTACCGAGAAATCCCTGTTAAGCTGTTCGCACTCCTTGTCTCCATCTGGAGGTGCGGTCAGATATGAGATTCGCTCGACAACACCAAAAATAATTAATAATACTGAAACAGTGAGGATGGCTGTTTTTCTACCGATGGACTTTAGAAAACTTTTCATTACGCACATAATACCACCTCATCTCGTGCTTATATTTCAAAAAATACTATGCTGAGTAAAGTTTGAGCTCAATAAAAAAACCCCGCGGTTAAAGCGGGGTCTAGATATGTATTTAGCTACTTTTATCATCTCGGCCATATTTTCATCTGAAGTGATCCTTCGACCTCCCATTCTCCGTTATCATTTACTCTATAAATAAATAAGGCTGGTCCTGCATCGTGTGGTCCTCGATCGTTAGGGATTACTACGTGTGCTAAGATCGCCAGTTTATTCCTGTCGCCTTTTTCATGAACTGCATTACGCACCTGAAATGTACGGAATTCGAAGCTACTATCTCCAGCTACATTTTCACCAAACCACTCATTTGCCATCTGGTGGAGATCAGCTTCTGGAGGCGCTGGAGGTGGACTTTCACTACATCCAGATAATGAAAATGAGAGACATGTCAGAATTAACAAACTTACGTTTATTAAATATTTCATTAGGACTCCTGTTTTGGTAACGTTCTAGTTCTATTTAACTATACATCACATATATAAAATAGCAAGTCATTGATGTTTATATAGCACTTCCACTACCCCTTTTCTATAAAAAAATCCCGAACCATGTATGTTCGGGATTTTTTCTTTATGATTTTATTCTTTTGTGTAGGTTTAGATTCCATTCACCTGATGAAGTGACGGAAAATAAGTAGAGATTTCTACTAATTTTATCGTCTGATCTTACACACTCTTGGGAAAGCTCAGCTTCGGCTCGAGCACCCATTGAATCGCTTGCTTTGGAAATTATCTGGATAGAGATAATCTTGCAATCGCTCTGGGTGGCAGTGTAGTGAGCTTCAATTGTCTCCGTTAATACTTCATTACTGGGTAACTCGCTTGAGCCACAGCTTGTGAGAAGTAATGAAAGCGGCAGAATAAGAAGCAGTACAGTGATAACTATTGGATTCTTCATTAGGACTCCTGTTTTGGTAACGTTCTAGTTCGACTTAACTATACATTATATATTTATATTAGCAAGTATATTACTGAATAGTTACGCTGGTTGTAGTATGAAAAGTCACTGCATAATGGATGGGATTATTGATGTTATTTTAATGGATTGGACCACGTATTATTTCTATAAATAAAAAATCCCCGGCCGGAAACGGTCGGGGATGTAGTTCTGATACCAAACTTAACGAAATTCGCGCATTTGATATCCCTGGGCTAAGCTCCACTGATTAGTGTTGCTCGTTGCAAATTTTAAAGCCGCAAGAACTTGTTTAGTTTGGCCAGTCGGTGATTTCAAACCAATACGGATGATGGCATAAAAGTGACTATTACCATCCTCTTCTACTACCTCAGTACGAGAAACTACTTTAAAAGTACTTGTCTCGGCAGATGAATTTTGTGATTTTATTTCATTTTTGATCGGATATACGCTTTCTTCAAGAACCCATCTATCTGACGGCAGATCTTCATCACCCCCACCACAGCCTATAAGCATGATAAGGAGAAGAAGTACGGAAAAATTAACTATTGTTCTCATAACAACCTCTTTCGGTCTTTTGTGTTTGTAATGTTCTAGTTCTTTTTAACTATACATCACATATATAAAATAGCAAGTATGCTATTTAATCGTTACGCTGGTTGTGGCTGCCACGGGCTGGCCGTCGACGATATAGATCTTGTGATCATTGGTCGTGGCTGAGACCTCGATCTCGTGCTCTCCGGGATTGAGCGCGAAGACGTGATACCACTGCCCGTACATACGGCCGATCTTGTGTCCATCAACGTAGACATGCAGGTGACCTTCGCCATCTACATGTTCCCCATCCGCGTTTTCAGGTGCCATCGTAAAGTTTTCCCAGGAGACGCTGATGTCAACATTGTTGCCACCAGAGATGCGGGCGCTTTCGATCGTGAGTTCTGGAGGATTGGTCGCATCAGCCCCGACGGTTTCGCCATGACTGTGAGCATGATCATCATCCATATGATCATGCGCTACCGGTGGTTGATCCAGCATATTCGTCTGCTGTGTCTGAGCCACGAAGCTGTATGTCAGCACACCACCAACTACGAGCCCGAGTAATGTCGCAATAAGTATATTTGACTGCATATTATCTATAATTCTATGAATAAACTATCTTGGCTAGATAGTAACATGGACTAAGCAAACATCGACTCATGCTGAAGCAAGACTTAGACATAAGTTAAAGTGGCCCATGTCCTAATCCCATCGAAGGGCCAGCAGTAGACTTAACTTATTAAGCCTATTCGAAACTTCTTTGAATGGGGGGTAATCACAGTAAAATGTGATCTACCCTACTCTGCTTACCTACCTAAACAAGATATGCATCTACAGCCCAACCGAGAGAAAAGGCTATGGCGGCAGCAGCTCCCCCAATTAAAAGCATCTCTAATCCAGCACGCCAGCCCGGCTTATCTAAAATATAGGAACGCAAACTACCAACAATATAAAAGGCGGCCGCAGTAGCAATCGCCGAAACAATAAACTGCTGATTTCCGGTCGGATTTAAAAATAAAAACGGTACAAGAGGTAGGGATCCAGCCAGAACGAAGGCTGAAAAGGTGGCCAAACCATGCTTGGCTGGATCTTGATGTGTCATGACTGGCTCACCACTTCTCTGCTCTTCATACTCACGCTGAGACTTCATGGAAAGATAATTTGATACTCCCATCGAGAAGCCATCGGCAAATAAATTAGCAATCCCAAGAATAATGATCACCTCTAGTGTGAGGGCAGCTCCAGTGGCGCCGGAGATAACCGCAAAAGTAGTGATTATACCGTCATTGGCTCCATAGACGAGTGGGCTGAGATAATGTCCTAGTATGGTTTTCTTATCTTTTCTCATCATAAAATAATTAAAATTACTCTAATTTATAAAATACTTATGGTAACTATCATACCAAACAAATTAATGAAGCTTTCCTCCACAGGGATAGAAGGGTTCGATTCCTAGACATTCTATTATTGTTGGCCTCCTCGGTCTAGAACTCACCCGAATCAAGAACCTTAGGGCTGTTATAGCAAACTCTCTCTTTCCCTATGTGGCCCGTCTCGGTCGGGGGTAAATGGGACAGTTGGGACACATATAAAAAGGTTAATTATTTGTATTCTTAGCAATTTGATTTATTGCCGCTTTTAGTACTCTCCACATAATTTCAGAGGTATCTTCGCTTGGTGAAAAATTTTCTGAAACTTGCTCCTGCGGATGTATGTAATTTCTAAAGTGACGCATTGCATGTGAGTGACGCTTTACATCTTCCTCTAGAACACCAACCTCATACGCCACGTCTATCAAGCTATTCAACTTCCACTTTTCAAGCGGTATTACCTTACCACTCTGAGAACTCTTTGGAGCAGCCTTCGCCTGGGTAAATAAGGTATTATTTCGCTTCGCAATAATTATAAGAATCCCTTCCAGGGTGCTGCCGCAAAGAAACAATGTCGCTAACCGAATATCTTTTTGGACACATTGACGTATTTCTTTAATTCTTTGTGCGATAACCTGGTTTACCTCAGGTGGTAAATTCAAATCATCGATTATTGATTCTGTTATCTCGACCTCTTCTATATTATTTCTAATATCACCTTCTTTATAAGTATCTGCGTTAATGCCAGCCATTTTTTCAGCTCTTTCTTTTACTTTATTAACCATCTTACTCTCAGCATCAGATAGCTCATCTTTGTCACCGAAAGTAATCTCTAATTCCATCTGTTCTAGTAAATCAAGTATTAATTTACCCACTATTTCGTCGCTCTCCTTATTCCATAGTGCTCGCAACCTATTTGCTTTTGATCCAGAGTGGAGATCGTATTTATCATCATAAATATCAATATCAACCGAAGTTTTAACGAAATCTTGAAAGGTATTATTGCTAAAATCTAACACATATCCAGTGTCCATCTCTAGTAGCTCCTCAAGAATTTGCTTTTCTGTGTTTCCTAAATCAGACATAGTTAATTACTTTCGCGCTTAATTAAATTGTATATGTCATCATCGCTCTCGTATACCCGCAAGCGGCCAGACATGATGCCTAAGTGATAAGAAACACCTTCACTCATCAACCGCCAGTTCGTATTTTCTAACTCCATTATAATCTCTTTTCTTAAATTAAGACATCGGCCGCGGCTGTTTTCTTTGGTGGCTCCCAGGTCTTCTGCGGAAAACTTGATATGTGTAGACTGTGGCGACACTTCAAGCTCACCAAACGTAATCTCTTCCAGATCCTTCTTCTCAAATAATGCAGATACTTTTCGCTTAATGTGTGGAACAGTGAGACGTTCTATTGCATCAGCTCGGGCTTTTTCTCCCTCGTGTTCTTTTTCATCCTGCCATTTTGTAGCCAACTTCCTTACTTCATTAAAATCATTCCGAGCCTCTCGGTATGCTTCACCAGCTTCTTTAGATAAGCAGAAGCGCTCTCTGTCTTCCTTAAAGTGTGGATCATCTTCTGGTTTGCCTGTTTCTAAATTAATTGTGTCTGTATCGGAGTAGTCGCAGTTTGTGCAGGTGTATTTAGTAACTATTTCCTTATCGCTCTTAGTTGAGCTCTCTTCTAGTTCGCAATCACACTTCGAACATATTTCCGGATCCATGCTCCAGACAGTACCGTCACTGTATGCATACTTGTGTGGTAGGTGATTATTAGAGCATTTAAAGAAAAATATGACCCGTTTTGGGTCACTGGTATCAAACATCTTGTCTTTGTAAGTCATGGAAGTGCTACAAGTATCGCAGATTACACCATCTGGCGGTGTGGCTTCATCAAGCTGTTTGTCTTTTGCCTTATCACGCTCCATCCAGTCATTAATGGTATCTTCTTTGCTTAAATATCGATCGCCAGTAAGGAAGTATAGTTCGAGTTTAGCTACTTTATAGCGAGTGCGTTTTAGTTCATCCTCATCATAATCTTTGTATTTATCATCAGATAAATCTAGCCCTGCGTATCTGTTTATAAGGCGCCGACACTTCTCGACAGTGTGACGATCGTGGAGCTTGGAGTAATATTTTTCAGCCTTTAAATATTTCATGAAAATCAATTAAAAAGGTATCTCTTCTGGAGATATGTCTTCATCAGGGTCACATTCATTCGTGATGCCTGCTCGGTACTTACTTTGTGTTCGCTTGATGACTTCGATTTAACTTTTTCTAAAAAATTCAAATTTTGCGGTTGTAACCCATTGAAAGAAAGGTCTTCATTATTTAACCCCATACTTCTTACGAACATATCAAAAAATAACAAATTTGCAGACATGGCTATTGATCTAAGAGAATCAACCTTATGTTTTGCTTTAAAATCTGCAATCTTTGAAAGGTCATTTTTTTTAACTGCTCCACTAATGCCATCTATGTTTCCTGTATGGACAACATTATTTCTTGCTATCTTAATGATTTCAGAATTTTCTATTGATTTTTCATAATAATACTGAAAAAGCTTCTTCATTTTTTTATCAAACCCATGCTTTCCTGGATTATGTAATTCTTCTGTTGGTTTGCCACTTGGTTTGAAAATCTCATAAAAATAAATAATATCCAATACTTGGCACATCCATAAAAACTTGATATCTCCGATATTCTGACGACATTGTTCGTCAACAATGAAGACAAAGTGTGTTGATGGGAATTTCTGTTGCCAGTTTTTAGATTGGATGTTAGAGATGATTTTTTCCGTAAGTTCAAAAGCTGGTTTCTTTCCATAAGTTTTTTCAAGAATATAGAAAATCAACTTATGATCTTCCGCAAGAGTATTATCGGTGTGTAGAATTGATGGAATATTTTTCATTGCCCAAGTTCTGAATTATTTCCAGATTTCTGCTTCTAAGTCACTAAAACAATCAGCTGGTGCAACTGGTGATCTTGTCGATTTTGGCAACTTATCGGAAAAATCAGAGTAAATTTCTTCAACTTCTTCTTTACTAAATTCCAATTTTTCTATAATCTTTTTTATTCTATCTATGACACCAGGGGCTAGAAAAGCGAACTCTGAATCGAATGGTTTGTTAAATTCTGGGTCGGAGACTATGTTACCATTCTCATCAGTCATCATGTTTGTTGCTCCATTCAGGTCAAGATAACAAACACCAAGATATATACGTAGCGCCTCTTTGAGTTTTTGTTCTTTTCTCAAAATCTCGGCCATTTGAAATCTTGTATTTCTGTATAAACCCCACTGTCCGCTCTTTGCATGATTAAGAAGATCCTCGTTAAGTAATCCCCATTGAACATCGTGATCAGAAGGTTCTTTGTCGCTAAGATTTTTTCGCAATGTTTCTTTCCTGTCTTCAAATCTCTTTTGCTCCTCAAGATACGCTTCTTGTGTTCCGTTCTCAATCCGCCATTGCTCGTCAATTTTTTCTGCTTCATCTTTTGTAACAACTAGGCGTACATTATCTGGCGTTGTGCGGACAAGCATAAATTCTCCGCAATGCGGACATTTTGTTTTTGCTCCTGGCACCTTTTTGAGAGCTTCGTGACAATTCGGACATTCAGCTTTTCGTTCGTCTTTTGGCTCTTGTAATACTTCCACTCTTTGAGTTGGTTTATTGCTTTTTATAAAGTCAAAAATACCCATATGCTATTTAATTCTGTAAAGCGGAGTGCATCCAATAACTATCAGCAATATCAGGTAAATTGTCAGTCAAGAAATTATCCCAATTTATTTTTTCCCAAGTTTTCCGCTCAATCGTTATTAGTGCAACTCTGCTGAGTAATTCTTCACCATACTGATCAACCAGTGTTAAATGTGATTCAACAACTATCGCGTTGACATCTTGACCCACGATGGAAGACAATTCTTTCACTAAGTCTTTAGCATCACTTAAAATCCCTCTACGAGTGAGATTCGTCGTTAAGTTTTCTTTGGCAATGTAATCAATCCAAAGCTCTCCGTCACTAGTTTCGATTCCTCTAATTTCTACATCATGTCCAAGTGCCCGCAGTATTCCAAGTTCAATATTTCGTTCCGGCGTTTCTGCCTGCGTTAGATAGTTATAAGTTTGAGATGTTCCGGAAAGTATCCCATCCCTTTCGCTTCTAAATTCTTTATCACTTTGTATAGCGGGCAAAAATATAGATCCAAATATTAAAACGACGAGCACGACAAACGTTGCTGGAACGAATTTCTGCATTTCGGGCTTTTTCTCAAGCATTTTTATTGTACCGATAGTCCCTATCAGAGCAAGAATGAAGCCCGTTAAAAAATTTAAGACAATCCAAAAGAGAATGAGCAAAACAAAAAACATTCCCCCGGCAACTTTTTGCTTTTTCTCCTTTGTCTTTTTATCGTCTATGGCTGATTGATTTTCTTCATTCATATTTTGTTTGTTACTTAATAAAATAGTTCATTCACTCTCTCTTAACTAGATTGTATATGTCTTCATTGCTCTCGTACACCCGCAGTCGGCCAGTCATGATGCCCAAGTGATACAACACACCCTCACTCATCAACCGCCAGTTCATATCTTTCTGTATATTATCCTAATTTTTCTTTCGCTTTTTCGTACGCCCAATCGGTAGTTGGTGGGGTCAGACGCACTAGTTGTTCGTATTCTTCAGATACCTTTTCAGCTTTCTTCAAGAGATCATTCTCAGAGTAACTTGATGATAATGATTTCAATCGTGATGCCTTATTCTTTATAACTGTAAAGTTTTTAGCTGCATTTAAATTCTCGTAGTAAGATTTATTTGGATTTATGACAATACTAGTTGCTACTATCACAGAAGATATAAGTGCGAGCAGTCCTGACCATGGCTCTATAAAACCTTGGATGAAAGCTGCGCTTGATAAGGATGCAATCACAGCCGGAAACAGTTCGGTAAATCGTGAGATCATTTTACTTCGTGTAGCAATAATATGATGAGATTCTGCAGTGTATCTGGCGTTATCTGTTATTTTTTCAAATGTTTTTATAATGTTTTCTTTACTCATTTTATTATTGATTATCTTTTAATTGGTACTAATATGCGATCGATGGCTACACATTCTTCATTTACGATGATATAGCACTCTACGTAATGTTCACCATGGTATTTCGTATTCTCAATCCTTTCTTCTTTACCCTTATCATGAGATATTTCACCTCGTAAATCTTTTGCTCTCTGTGCCTCACTTCCATAGTTGCGAACTTTCCACATTACTCGATAAGAGTCTGGGACATCAATATCTGTAATCTTGAAGGTTAACCTCTTCTTTTTTTCAAGAGGAACCCCTTTGTCAATGAACCAGCTCAGAGGATTTTTTCGAAAACTTTTCTGTTCAATATCAGCATCTATGGATACTGTGTATCTGGAGGATGTGTCTATGGGTATACCATAGTCTTCAGTTATATCTTGATCACCATATGATGGATACTGCTCATTTAGCTGAGCGATGTTTGTTTCTGACGCGTATTTTGCAAATTTATTGTGTGATGTAGGGAAATCCATACCGAAAATCTTTCTCCATTCTTTAGACGCTTCTTCAAGATTTCCTTCTGATTCATGATTAAGGGCTTTTTCCGAGCGTTTTTTAGCAGTTTGAGTACGAGAGACCCAGTCTTCACCTAAGTTAATGAATTGTGATGAGGCAGGTGAATATAAATTCGAGTTTCGCTTCATTACTAAGTAGTCAAAAAAGCCAGCGATCAAGTGGGGGAATTTCGGATTTTCATTCTCTGCAAAAGGTAGATTAAGAAAATTAACCGCGAGAAGCTCTACTTGGTAGGAAGGTAATGGTACGTTTGAATTTTCGACCCATTTCTTAAGAATTTTTACAAAATCTAACGTGAGCGAGTTTTGCTCTTCTGACTGCTCTAAATTTATGACTTCCATATTAGGGTTCCAAATCTCCCAGAAACCTCCGTTTTCTGTATTTGGAATCTTAAAAGCTCCTGAGGAAAGTTTCCATGCTGGTAGAAGCTCTACCGAATGGGAACTTTCTGCAAAGTTTATAACAATAACTTTTCCAAAGGCGGTTATATGTTCGGTTGTTGAAAATCTTTCATTCAATATTTCGCGGATTTCTTGCAATAATTTTGATTGCCGATTTCCCTGCCCGGCATCAAAACGACCAAATTCTTCATCAGGCATTATGAAAAGTAAATCTATATCTTTCGGTGGCCGTATGTTTGTATCTTTTCTGTATGACCCCACTACTTCTTTCGTGCTTCCATCATAGTCACTTTCGTAATACTTATCATGCACAGCACCACACACACTTTTAATTTTCGTCGAAGCATCTTCTTTTTGGCGTTCTGTGAGCTCTATATTACTTAAGAGTTGTAAGAAATTCTCATTCATACAGCGTGTTAGTGTTTAGCATCCTTAGGTGGGTACGGATCATTTCCAGGTGGTACAGTGTCACTATCTCGAATGGGGCCTTTCGAGCTGTGGATACGAACCTCACCACCACCACTGCTTGCTGAATAGTCTTTAGCGATTTTTTCAGCTTCTTTTTGGGTATCGGCATAGCCGCTTACTTTGCTGGCACCCTCTTTTTTAATGCGCCACTTCTTTTTATCTTTATCTTGACTTATGTGGTAATTGGCCATAGTTAGTTATCTAGATTAGGAAGTGTGGTTACATACACACCTTGAATACGAAAATCCTCAGAGAGAATGATCGGGTGGTATTTATCTGGTTTGGTTGTTTCTGGTTTAAGCACCACTGACCCATCTTTCTTTTTCAGTCGTTTAAGAGTAGCCTCGTCGTCAATAAGAGCAACAACTATTTCTCCTTCATCTGCAGTGTCACGCTGCTCAATAAGAACGAGATCTCCATCATTAATACCTGCCCTATTCATAGAATCTCCTTCAGCACGAAGAATGAAATAGTCGCTGCCAGGTGACGCAACTTGTGTATCTAGAGACACGTAAGATTTTATGTTCTCATCGGCAAGCAGCGGTTCTCCACAAGCAACCCGTCCCACAATTGGTATTTCTACTGTGTAAGTATTCTCTTTTTCAGCTGCTGATCTTTTTAGCAACCTTAGTTTATTTCTAGATACACGCTCAAGAAACCCTTTCTCGATTAAAGAGTTTGTCAGGCGAGCCCCTGTTCTCGGAGAGCTATGACCAACCTCTTCTGCTATCTCTTTAACAGTAGGAGTAGCCTCTTTGTGTACTAAGGAATTGCGGATAAAGCGAAAAGCAACTTTTTCTTTTTCTGTAAGTGGCTGTATATTGCTCATGTAAATAACAGTATATTAAATATTTACCTTAAAATCAAGTGGAGTGAGTCCCTCTATTGGATTTACCGTTCCAAAGCTAGTAATATAAGTATAGACAACTTATGCCTAAACCACTGGTGTGTGGCATGGCGCAATACATGAAATCCATCCAAGGTACAAAGCTCCTCGTCAGGAGCACCTTGGATGGTTGTCGGCGGAAACGTCGGCAGATGGGCCTCGCCCATCAACTGGCGGGGAGCTTTCTGCATCTCCGCTCATTACAAAACTAACCAAAACCATCTATGGAAACAGAGAAGACTCAGCACAAACCAAATTCTAAATGGAGCTGGATCATTGGAATAATCCTTGTTATTGCAGGTCTTGACATGTTAAGCGACTCGTTAGCGCTAGGTATAACCTATCTTTTGGCAGGAACGATAATCATGCCTCCTGTCTCTAAGATGATCTCAGAAAAGACAGGGATTTTTATGTCCAACAAAATAAAAATTATTTCTGTAGTTGTATTATTTGCAATCGGAGGACTTGTAGGATTGTCCGCTAAAATGGACTCTGACCAAGCAACCACTCAACAGGTCAATCAGCAAGAAAATACGGAAGCAGCAGTTGAAGCACAGGAGAAAGTAGATTACGAATTATTAACTGATGGCCCATACGTGCCAAACGGTCATAGGTATTCTGTGCTACTACCCGAAAATTCATCTCAGTCTGACGTGAGGTCTGTAGCACAAAAAATAGTTTCAGAAGATAACAGTGGTAGTGACGAAATAACGATCTTCTTCTGGGATGATAAGCGTCAGTATGAATTAGGTACTAGTTACAATGTAGCTGAAGCAGAATGGTCTGGAGGTGAAATATCCTATCAGTGGGTAGAAAATAACAAAGACTCAAGCTTAAAGCCAACTAGTCATGAACTTGAAATATACGATTACTACTGGGAAGTATTTGATGAGCCAGGTAATCCACGAGGATATGTATCTCACCCAACAACAGACGAACAGGCTAATGCATGGGAGCTTCAAAGAATAGAAAGAATTACTGCTGAGTATGATATCTCTACAGACCGTCTCTTTGAAATAGTGAGAAAGACTCTGACTTGGCAGTTTTCTCAATAGAGTGTTGTAAGGTTTCCAAAATATATAAAGTATTGTGTAGTTGCATACTTTTCAATGTCTGTTAGTATAGATATGTGTTCGAAACGAACACTAAAGCACATTAAACAATTACTGAATTAGATTACATGTCCCACGCGCGGGCTCATCATGGCACAAAAACCGACGCAATGGTCATATAATCAAAGATTTCAGTCAAACGGCGTATTCGCTTGGGTCATCATGCCAGAATAGCCATACGTGCGAACTGTGAATCAAGAAACTAACAAAACCCTTCTGGGGTGTTAGTGTTTTGGTTTACAGCTTGTACTACTAAAGCACCACCTCAGACAGGTGGTGCTTTTTTGATTATTTACCACTCACAAAATTAACTATGGAAAAACTAAACTGGCGCACAGAAAAACGAATTGTAGACGACCTTGTGCCGTACGAGCCTAACCCCCGGCAAATATCTGAGACTCAACTTGAGAAACTTAAAGATAGTCTGGAAAAATTCAACTTAGTAGAAATACCAGCAATTGATGCCGACAATACCATCATTGCTGGTCACCAACGACTGAAGGTCATGCAGCTACTTGATCGTGGCGATGAAGAAATTGAAGTTCGTGTACCGAACCGAAAGCTCACCCACGAGGAGTTTGAGCAGTATCTTCTTACTAGTAACCGCTCCGGCGGCGACTGGGACTTTGATCTCCTTAAGGAATTCGATATTGAATTACTCTTAGAGGTTGGCTTTGACGCCACTGATCTATCCCATATCTGGGATGACATCCTCAGTATTGAAGACGATCAGTTTGATGAGGATAAAGCTCTTGAAAAAGCAAGTGAAACAAACATTGAACTCGGAGATGTCTTTGCTCTAGGTAAGCACCGGCTGATATGTGGCGATGCGACCGACAAAGAGACCGTCCAGAAACTTGTCGGTAGTACAAAGATTGATTTGGTAAACACTGATCCGGTGTACAACATCAACTTAGACTACAACGCCGGCCTTGGTGGCGAAAGCTCATACGGCGGAACAACTAACGACAACAAAAGTCAGGGTGAGTACGAGAGCTTTCTGAACAACCTAATTACGAACGCACTTTCTGTCACGAACGAAGATGCTCACATCTTCTTCTGGTGTGACGAAAAGTATATCGGACTACTACAGAATCTGTATGCAAGACATGAGATCAGTCACAAGCGAAATTGTCTATGGATCAAAGGACCGCACAACCCCACCCCGAAGGTTGCCTTCAACAAATGCACAGAGTACTGCATCTACGGCACCGTCGGAAAACCGTATCTCTCTGAACGGATTAAAAACTTGACCGAACTACAGAATAAGAACGTCGACAGCGGCAACCGCCTTATCGATGACGTGCTTGATCTTCTGAATATCTGGCTAGTGAAGCGAGTCAACACCAGTGACTACGAACATCCAACCACCAAGCCACCAGCACTATATGAGAAATCACTACGACGCTGCTCAAAGCCCGGAGATAAAATTCTTGATCTCTGTGGTGGTTCTGGCAGTAGCTTAATTGCAGCTGAACAACTAAATCGAATGGCGTATCTAGTCGAGATAGAGCCGGTATTTTGTCAGGTAATCATCAATCGGTATGAAAAACTCACCGGAGAAAAAGCAGAAAAAATTAATTAGGACTGGAGATGTTATTGAACTAGGTGACCACCGACTTGTTTGCGGTGATGCCACCGACAAAGATGTAATGGAAAAGCTTGCTAAAGATTTGACCATCGACTGCCTGTTAACCGACCCGCCCTACGGCGTCTCATATACCGAAAGCAAAAAAGACTTTGCCAAGCTCTCCAATGACACAGCTATTGCCAACGATGATCTGGATGATGAAGCTGGTTACCAAAAATTCACAGCTGCCTGGCTGGAAGCCCTGCTCCCCCATTTGTCTAAAAAGAACAGCCTGTACATCTTCAACTCAGACAAAATGATATTTGCTCTACGCGAAGCCATGGTTGGAATGAATATTCACTTTGCTCAACTACTTATCTGGACAAAGACACACTCAATCATTGGTCGGCTGGATTACCTTCCACAACATGAGCTGATCGCCTACGGCTGGTACGGCACACACCAGTTTGAGAAAAGTAAGGACAAAAGCGTACTTATTCACCCAAAACCAAATAAAAGCAAACTCCACCCCACAATGAAGCCGGTGGGGCTACTGCGACGCCTAGTTCTCAACAGCACGAAAGTTGGAGATGTGGTTTGCGATCTGTTTGGTGGATCAGGATCAACATTAATTGCCTGCGAACAGACTAAACGAAAGTGTCTGATGGTTGAATCTGATCCCGAATACTGCCAAACAACTATAAACCGTTTTGAGAAACTTACCGGTAGTAAAGCAACCATCCTATGAGCAAAGAAAAAACAATTGAAAAACGGCAAGAGATCCGAAAGAAACTCATTGTTGAGCAGTTAGAAAAAACGCCAATTGTTGAAACATCCTGCCAAAAGGTCGGGATCGGGCGCTCCACCTACTACCGCTGGCGTAAGGAGGATTCGGAGTTTGCCAAGCGAGCAGACAAGGCCCTCTTTATTGGTAAATTACTTGTCAATGACATGGCTGAGTCACAACTGATGAGCCTGGTAAAAGAAAAGAATCTATCAGCGGTAAAGTTCTGGCTTCGCAACAACCACCCACAGTACGCTCGCAAGCTAAACATTAACGCCCATCTTAAACACGAGCGTAAAGAACTGACTGACGAGCAAAAAGAGATTGTTCGCAAAGCATTAACATTAGCAAAACTTAACTCACCTGATCATGACTAAAAACAACATTCAAATCGATAAAAAGATCATTGAAGAACTAATCAACGACCGTGATTCCCGTATTGAAGCAACTAAGCAGTCACATCTCTTATTCTTTCACACCTATTTTGCTCATTACGTTGAATACGAAACGGCAAGATTCCAAAAGGAGATGTTTGCAATGACGGAGAAAGAGCAAGGTCTTGATGTGATCATTGCCTTTCGAGACTCAGGAAAGTCCTCAATTGTCACTACATCTTATCCACTATGGGCAATTCTTGGCAAACAAGAAAAGAAGTTTGTTTTGATTTTGAGCCAGACTCAAAACAAGGCTCGTCAGCACTTAAAGAACATGAAACGTGAATTAGAAAATAATCAGCTACTACGCGATGATCTTGGTCCGTTTCAAGAGGAATCAGACGAGTGGGGTGTTCACGCTCTAACCATACCTAGGTTTAATGCCAAAATAATGATCGGATCTGTAGATCAAAGTATTCGTGGTATTCGACACCTTCAATATCGCCCTGACTGCATCATTCTTGACGATATTGAGGATACTCAATCCGTAAAAACTAAGGATGGCCGAGACAAAACTTGGAATTGGTTTACTGGTGAAATCATTCCAGCAACAGATCGTGGAGCGCATCTAATAGCTGTTGGAAACCTATTACACCGTGATTCACTTCTTAAGCGTATAGAAGCCTCGATTACCTCAGGAGACACGAAAGGTACATATAAAGAATTTCCGATTATAGACGGCAAAAAGAAGCCTTTGTGGCCAGATAAGTATCCAAACGAAGCAGCAATTACAGCTGAGCGAGAACGGGTAATGGATAGGGTTTCCTGGCATCGTGAGTATCTTCTGGAGATCCTTCCAGATGAAGATCAGGTCATCTTACCTGAATGGATTCACTATTATGATGAACTTCCAGACACACGCCAAAAATTCATTGCCATTGGCATTGATCCAGCTATCAGCCAAAAGGACACGGCTGATTACACAGCTATGATTACAGTCAAAGTATACGGACGGAGTGATAATATGCGCATTTATGTTCTGCCCAACATAATCAACAAACGACTTACGCATCTAGAAACAATTGATACGGCTGTGAGTATATATGAGTCAGTCAGGGGTCAATCAAGGCCAACAATTTACATCGAAGATGTAGCCTACCAAAAATCCTTGGTTGAACAAATTGACCAAAAACGTTATATCACTGTAAAGGGAGTAAAGGTTGGAGGCCAGGATAAATGGGCTCGACTTACGAGTGTCAGTCATATCTTCCAGAATGGACAGATACTATTTCCTAAAACAGAAATATCTGACCGCTTGGTGAATCAACTCTTAGGATTTGGGGTGGAAAAACATGATGATCTTGTCGATGCCTTAACTTTAGTGGTTCATCAAATAATGGAAAAAGATCGGGGTGGATATGGTCGCGCATACAAGCGAGTGCGCCGTAACAGTCCGGAAGTCGGTCATCTTAATAGCAGAGAGCGTCATATGCTATTTGGTGGCAATGATTGGGCTTCAGTAGACATTCAAAAATTACAGTAGCCTACTCTCTTTAGGTCTGGATAACCTCAACCAGTCCGGCACTGTGTAGGTAATGACCGACAACCATCCAAGTAGTGCTTCTGACGAGGTTAAATACGTCCTCTATGCCCGTAAATCAACCGAAAGTGATGAACAACAGGCACTTTCAATAGATGCACAGGTCAAGGAAATGAAGCGGCTAGCAGAGAAAAAAGACCTCAATATAACAGAAGTGATGACAGAAGCACACTCTGCTAAAGCAGTCGGGCAACGACCGGTCTTCAACAAGATGATTGAAAAAATTAAAACCAGTGAATTCACTGGGGTACTCACCTGGGCACCAGATAGACTCTCTAGAAATGCTGGAGATCTTGGTGCCCTTGTTGATCTTATGGATCAAGATGTACTCAAGGTTGTCCAAACACACGGACAACGCTTTAGTGATGCTCCATCGGAGAAGTTCTTACTAATGATAATGGGATCACAGGCCAAACTTGAAAATGATCAGAAAAGTAAAAATGTGAAGCGTGGACTACGGGCCAGATGTGAGCAAGGGCTGTGGCCTGCACCCGCACCGACTGGGTACTTAAAACACAGAGACAGGAAAAAGAAATGCCATGTAGTGGTTGATCCTAAGCGAGCACCAACCATAAGAGATATCTTTCGAAAAGTTGCGTACGAAAATATGTCCGGAAGAGATGTGTATAGATGGCTGAAAAAGGATGCTGACTTTAAAACTAAAAATGGAAAGCATCTTACACAATCTAATATCTATCTTATCCTTAAAAATACCTTCTACTATGGAAAATTTGAGTATCCGACCGGTAGCGATAATTGGTATGACGGAGTACATGAACCTATCATATCTAAAGAACTGTACGAAAAAGTACAGTTATCTATACGAGCAAATACTCAGTACAAACCGAGCTCAAAAGAATTCGCCTTCACAAAGCTCATGAAGTGCGGAGAGTGTGGATCTGGAATTACCGTTCAAGAGAAAATAAAGAAATTGAAAGATGGTAGTGAAAGAAATTATGTCTACTACAACTGCACAAGAAGTAGAAATACCTACTGTGATGCCGAGTACATACGTGAGGTTGATCTGATTGAGCAACTTAAGGATCTAATAGATGAAATTAATATTAACGAACTAGGAGTACAAGAAAGTCTTCGGAATGAATTAGAGAGATTTAATTCATTCCGTGGATTAATTGGCGAAGATAAAAAAGATACAAAGATAGAGAACGTTGGAATTAAAGAGTATGCAAAATATATATTAAACAATGGAAGTTTAGTAGAAAAAAGACAGGTGTTATCTAATCTTAAAGGTAATATTATCTTAAAAAATGGAAAATTATTATATGAATAGAAGATTACTTCATTACAGAAATAGCTATGATAACATTGAGCTATTATAAATAGTATGGAAATTATCTATGGAGGGATTTCTTAATGTTGTAAGAGCTGTTATTTTAACCTTTACATCTGCTGGAGGTCTTTATTTATTGTTATACATTACCATTCAGCTAGCCGGTAGAGACGATGGTGAGTTTGGCTTAGCTGTTACTGTTCCAACATCTTTAGTATTACTATTGATTTCTTATTTACTACTTCAGACTTTTTAGCTGCTAATTTCCATATTTTACTTTTGTTTTCTTAAATAAAATGATTTATTTAAGAAAAATTATTATAAATTTTCATGATCATTTCTTACATCAGCCCATTTATCCTCAAACTGCTCGTTCACATCTACAGTATAAAATGGCATTCCGACTAGATGGTAATCTTTGTTTTCGTAAAATGTCTTTAAATCATGCTCTTGCTAAAATTATTGACTTCATATTTATTTTATTAGTATAGTTACTAATAAAGAGGCTAATGAAATTAGAAAAGCCAATGCCGATAAAAATAGACTAATTGGATTTTCCCAAGCTTTATGTAATAAGTATTGCAGTTTTTTTCCGCCCTTAGTAGTTAAAATAATTCTCTCTGAATCATTATTGAAATGACCCGCAAGAGATGAATATCCATGCACTTTTTGGGTATCTATTATTACTAATCCGTCATTTTGCATTTTTTGCAACTCTCTACGAATGTGAGATTCTGAAATTTCTTCTTTATCATTTTTAATATTTTTATTTATTTCATCATAAATGACTCGAAAATTAGGATGCTCAGGGTAAAACTCAACCTCATTTGAAACATCATATCCTCCCAGTTCTTGTATATCCATATATTTAAAATTAGATTCTTGTTCAAATTGCTCCAGTATTTTTTTCAATCTATTGCGTAAATTCATGTTTACCTATTCATAAAATTATTCACTTCTTTATTCTTCTTCGATAATCATTAATATTCACACTCTCAGCTAATCGGCTTTTAATGACTTAATCAAATCAAGGGATAGTGAACTAGCTGCATATACGCCATCTATCTTCTGAAGATAGTCACGAGATTTATAAATCTCGTCAGCTACAAATAAATATACTCCATGATTCCTGATAGCTTCTGCGATATTTTGGCGTAGATCCAGTCCTAAAGTTATTTCAATCATCACATCCAAATCAGTCATTTGTGCTGTCTTAATAAACTGTTTATATCTTTCACGTAAAGTTCTTTTTGCGCCTATTCCTACAGTGACACCATCTGCATTAAAGAAGAAATCAAATTCTGTTGAACTATCATCTTCATCATGTTTCTTTTCAATGCTGTCAGCATCAATACCCATTTCAACAAGTATTTGAAAAATACGCTCTTCGTAACTTGAACCCGCTGTAGAAATAATTGATTGATTTACGCTCTCTGAAAACATCAGCATAAACATTTGATTAGGTTCAACTCCAGATTGCTTTAGTTCTTCAAAATCCTCCTTTAGATTATTCACATAATCCTCAGCACCTTGACTCAAGAAATTACTGTTACTTTCTTCAAGTTTCCTGAAAAATAATAGAGAAAGAAGGGCTCCATTCACTCGCATATAATATGGTTCATTCTTACTTTTTTTATCGTACTCTAATGAGAGTAAATGATGTTCAGATCTTTCCTCTTTAACTTCCTCTATCGATATTTTTGCCTCTTCTAGTAATAATGGTTTTACTTTTAATAACTTTAGCGCAAAGGAGAATATCTTGTAATCTTCAGAAGATTCAATCAAATATAAAGTACTCATCATATTATCCATTTTTTCAGGACTTTTGATCTTTTCTTCAAAAATATTTTTTATTAAATCGTGACCTTTTTCGTATTCAGTAGCAGGATGACGGTTTGTAATTTCTAATACCTTGTTTAACTGATTCTCAGTTAAACCCAATCCTCCATTTATTTCCTTAAGAAAAACATAAAGCTTCAGGTTAGAGTCCAGTTTCTGTTTTTCTATTTCGATTTTATTATCTATGTTCATAATTTATTCTTTTAGAGCCTCTTCTAATTCTATCTCTTCAATATTAATCTTGTTACCTTTACGAGGATTCATTTTTTTATGAGCTTTTACAACCTCTGCAGCTATAGCCTCAATAACAGGAATTGCAACACTGTTTCCAAACTGCTTATAAGCCTGTGTATCACTAACTGGTATTTGAAAATTTTCTGGATAACCCTGCAGTCGAGCAGCTTCTCTTGGTGTTATCTTCCTAGGGTTCTTATCCTCCTGCTTAATCAGAATCTCAGAACCATCTTTGTAATACCGAGCAGACATTGTGCTTGTGTACTCGGAATCTTCATCAAACATAGAATAACCAAACCCCCAACCCTTTGCTTCATTCTCTTTTTTTCTACGCTTATGACCAGACCAGAGCTTTTCAGATATTGTATATTTTTCTGGAACCTTATTTTCAAGAATTTGTCCGACTCTAGTTTCGTGCTTTGGTGGCTCAGGAAATGAAAAATCTGTCTCTCCAAGAAAAGCAATAATGTATATTCTTTCACGATTTTGAGGTACTCCAAAATGTTTAGCATTTAATACTCTAGCATGTACTTCATATCCTAATTTTTCAAGAATAAATTTAACAATTTTAAATGTTCTTCCTTTATCGTGATTTTTAAATCCTTTAACATTTTCCAAGAAAAGAACTGAAGGATGATGATGATTTACAATTCTTGCAATATCAAAAAACAATGTACCTCTATCATCTTCAAATCCCTTCTTAAGACCAGCATGAGAAAACGGCTGACAGGGAAATCCAGCAAGCAGATAATCAAATTCTGGAATTTCCTCTTCATGGATTTCAGTGATATCACCATGCGGTATTTCATCAAAATTTTCCTTGTAAGTTTCTTGCGCAAACTTATCAAATTCAGATGAAAAAACACATTTACCATTATGTACCTCAAATCCTAGCCTGATACCGCCTATACCCGCAAATAAGTCGATGAAAGTAAAATCTGCATCTCTATTTTTAGTCCTATTATCAAAAAGTCGATTTAATTTAATTTTTTCTTTTACGTCATTACTCATTTTTTTGATTAATTTAAATTATAAGAATACATACAATATTTATTTCTTACTTTATTTTACCATCAGTTCTCACAAACATTACCTTGATTTAACTCACGGATATTGTGCATACATGGCTCCCCATCAGCCAATCCAAGAGCTGTGAGATGAACAAAGAATGATTTCCAGCCATTACCGCTGCTGCTACCGGCGAATTCGCCGGCGATGAACTTCTCTCCTTTCCATGTGTTACCGCTACTATCATAGTAAATGATAAGCTCGCCTTTATCGCCAAATTTGTTCTCGTACTGCATAAAGTACTCTGTATCGCCCTTTTTGGTTGGGCGACTACTCTTTGGCCGATACGGGGCATACCCCATAACTTTTTTACCAGCTTTAATCTTCCATTTGGCGAATAAAACCGTGTGCGGAAAGTTGTAAAGCACGGAATCTTCGTCATCAGAAAGGTGCTTAGGAATAAACGCGAACAAAGTACCATCAGCTTGATTGTTTCTTTTCATAGGTTGTAAAGATAAAGGCGTCTCCCGCCGGAGACGCCTGAGTTTATAATCATCTCTCCTTGCGGATGGAATTAGCACCTTACTTTCGCAGGTTGCCGGTGGGTCACAGGGCCAGATCCCTCACCACACTCACGATAATTATTCAGTTGTGTTTACATAGTAACATCAACTCACGCCAGAAAGAAAGATTGGGATTAGCTTCGTTTATTACAATTTTTGTCCTCTTGATTAATTATGTACATTCAAATCATTATTTAAATATTTATTCATCACCTTGTAACCACTATCTTTATCACTAACATGTGCCTTTATAACAAAATTAAGTTTTTCTAGATTATCGGAATGGCTATTTATTTCTTCCGTTGATATTCCAATAAATCCTTTATCCCAGTCTAAGGCATTTCTTTTATTTTTTCGACTTGCTTTTACCAAGTTTAAAATTTTTGTTTCTCCAACTTCAGTCTTTTCTGATTTCATATTTATCCACCATTCAGAATGAATAATCTCGTTACGATATTCCATTTCATCATAAATTAATGAATATATTTCTTTAAATTTATTAGCGTGTTTTTTCCCCAACCTTTCAGTAATAAGCTCTTGTAACAAATCAAGCTTATCTTTAAATGTAAGTTTTGTAGTTATGCGATGACATACTGACTGATGATCTGGTGTGTTACCAAATAAATAGAGGCAAATTAGATCTCCGATAGCATACTCAACCTTATTGAAGAAAACTACAAATCTTCCAATAGATTCATATATTTGTTCTTGCTCTGTTTTCTCGTCATCACTCATTACGTGGCTATTTTAGTATCTCTATCTTACCATCCAGACTACCTGAAACGAAGAGAGGTGGTGTGTAAGTAACCCACTACTCTAACCACCCTGTCTTGCAAGACGTATGCTAACGCTGCAAAACTAGAAGTATTAAGTACTGCTTATTCAAATCTTGTTACAGACCGCTCTTCAAGATTCCTTCTGGCGATACAAGTCCTCTTTCCACGTCCTGTTGTATTTTCTCCAGATATTCTCCTAGCGTAGCTCGTGTTAGATCTATCTCCGCCCTCTTGTATATCTGATAAAACTTGTCTACTGCCATCGCCTCCTCTTCAGACACGTTCAACCGGTCCGCTATTGCTTTTTCTTCGGTAAGCCACGGTAGTTCCACCATCTTCTTGTTCAAATGTTGTTTGTAGTTTTCTTTACTCATAACTATATTATTACCTTTTAACTCTCTGAAACTTAGCAAGCAACCGTAAGCCCTCTCTATACTATATTTTAATTACTTCATTGACAGCTTCCTTTAAAGTTATTTTGAAAGCATTCATGTTACGAAAATCTTTCTGGACAACATGTGCAACACCTTCCCGTAATGCGTTTTCATTCCATTCCGGATTAGAAGAAATTGAAATCATTTTATCAACGCCAAACTTTTTAAAATCAATGATGTGAAATGACTTACCATCAATACAATCACGGTCTAGAAGAACGAGATCGAAAGTGTCTGATATTAACTTATTAACAACACCTTCTACATGCAAATAGCTAGAAAACTGCATTGTTTTAAATTCTATATCCCTCTCTTCTGCAAGCTCATCCAAAGCACTGTAAATGACTGAAAGCGTTAAAGTGTCATCTTCCAGAATGAGAATATTGAGTTTATTTAATTTATTCATCAACTAAATATAATTATAATAATGATAATAATAAAAATCCAGAAAGCAGAAGTATAAATCAGTACCCAAAAACCTCTTTTTTTGGCGTATAGTTCTTGAGCCCAGTAACTATATATAAATTTCCTGAGACTATCTGCTCTAAAGAATCGCTCTACTTCTTCCTGATCTAATGGCTCAACAAAGTTAATTGGAATGGTTTTTAGCTCATCATCTGGTTCCTCTAAATATTTTGTATATCCACCTGTGTACAGTTCTCTAACTTTGTCTTCAATCTGCTTTTCCACCTCATCAATTCTTTCCTCAAAATGATCACCTTTATTAATCACAGTGAACAAAGTGAAATACATAGAATTATTTTCATCAAAGATAAATGTAGACGCATTCTCAAAACTATCAGCGTTATTGAGTTTCCCAATAAGAGTGTACTTTGGGTTTTCGGTAAAGTCTCTTAGGTGATTACTAATGTAGTCCGGAAACTCTTTTTTGTTGATCATGATTCGTAAATCATTATTCTTATATTTACTTTACCATCCACACACACCATAAAGAAGCGAGTCAGTGCAGTCAGATACGCCGCTAGCGATAATTGACCCAAAGAGCATCGCCACTCCCATCTTGCAAGACGTATGCTAACGCTGCAAAACTAGAAGTTAAGTGCTGCTTTTTTATTCAGATCTTGTTACAGACCGCTAAGACATGACGCTACACCCGTCTCGGTCGGTCTCACTAAGTTGTTGCCGGACTAGGAATCGAACCTAGATTACGTGGACCAAAACCACGCGTCCTACCGTTAGACGATCCGGCACTGACCTGCAGAAACTGCTTATAGATTACCATAAAATACCAGGAAAATAAGCCTTTTACTACATATAAATGACTCAATAAGTTTAGAACTCAGTATTGTTTAAATGCACAGCTCTTATGTATAAAAACTACTCCGAGGAATTATCTTCTTGTACATGTCGCATTACCTGCTGCGGGAACGGAATCTCAATATGAGCCTCATCAAAGGCCTTTTTAAGGCGGCGGCGCATCTCACCAGTTACTGCCCACTGCTGGCCGGGCTTCACATCCCCAAGAACCTTGAGATAAATTGCCGAATCACCCAGATCATCGACACGGAAGAAACGGGGCGGTTCAATGACGTGCTCTCCCCACTCGGGATCATCAGCCAGTTCTTGACCAACTCGGTTTATCACCTCCTTCACCTCATCTATGTCAGACTCGTACGCCACACCTACATTAAGATTAACGCGAGAGAACCGCTGACTCATATTAGAGGCCACATTTACATGGCCATTCTGGATGTAATGAACCACCCCATCGAGATCACGTAGCTTGGTCACCCGTAGTGTTACCTCCTCGACCGTTCCGCAGGTACCATTCAGACAGATCACATCACCCATGCTGTACTGATCCTCGATCAGGATGAAGAAGCCGGAAATGATGTCCTGAATTAAGTACTGCGCACCAAAACCAAGGGCCACACCAGCCACACCAGCAGCGGCCAAAAGCGGGCCAATATCAAGACCAAACTCAGACAGGAGAACCATCAAAGTAACAACGACGATAAGCACCTTGACCGTGGCGGTGCTGACTCGCTGTAGCGTCTTCGTGCGTTGCTCGCGCTCGAGCTGAGATAGATCATCTTTGCGATCCACGACTCGTTTAATTGCCTTTCGCAATAGAAATGTAGACAGCCACCAGGCTAGGGCGGCGCCAATAAGAATCGTTAGAACCGCTGGGCCGGAGGTCGTAATCCAGGCCAGGGCATCAGTACTAAAATTTTCCCAAAGGGTTTGCATATAGTGTAAAGATATTATAACGCAGAATCTCGGAGGATCTTAACATTCTTCGCATCTGGACCTTTGCCTTCGAAGCCCGGGGTCTCGAGAATAAGTGGTAGGTCTTTTGTGGGAGATTTTGTGGTGAGATTTCGAAATACGCCCTCCGGAATCTCCCCCTCGCCGAGGTTGGCATGACGGTCGCGCAGGCTGCCGAAATCATCCCGAGAGTCATTAACATGAATTACCGAGAGACGCTCAAGCCCAATTAGCTTATCGAATCGTTGGAAGAAGTCATCGTATCCATCAGCTAAATCAAAACCTGCTACATGTAAGTGACAGGTATCCAGACAAACCTTAAGGCGCTCGTCGCCATCGCAGGCGTCGATGATACGTCCAATTTCCTCGAAACCCTTTCCAATCTTTCTGGTGCCCATATTTTCAATCAAGAAATCAGCTGCTGAGTCAGTCTCTTCGAGAACTGTCTTCAGACTCGTCACGAGATGCTCAAAATGATCCTCGTCTTCCGGAGACTCATCGTCGGTCTTCCAGGAGCCGACGTGCACGACACTGCCGATAATCCCACAGCGGGCCGCGACATTCAGCTCCTCGATCATAGCCTTGATTGACTTCTCACCCGTCCCGCCGCGATCAGCTAGGTTGATCAAGTATGGTGCATGAAAGACTACTGGGTCGATACCGAGTTCATCCTTCATCTGACGAAACTCCTCCACATCTTCTTTTGATATATTCGCCCCAGCCCAGGATCGCGGTGATGAAGAGAAAAGCTGCAGGCTGGTGGCACCGATGTCTGCCGCCCGCTGGACCGCTTTGGCGTAACCACCGGCCGCGGACTGATGGGCCCCGATATTTAGCGTTGTTTTCTCTTTACTCATGATTTAATTATCTTTACACGCCTTAATAAACGCATCAAAAAGCGGCTGGGAGGAACGGACTCGGGCCGTGAATTCGGGATGAAACTGTGTACCTAAAAAGAATGGATGTACATCACGCGGTAACTCGGCAATCTCCATCAGTTTTCCGTCCGGTGAACGGCCAGAAAACACCAAGCCAGCCGCTTCAAGTTGCTCGACGTAGGCATTATTAACCTCAAAGCGATGTCTATGCCGCTCAGACACCTGCATCTTCTCGTAGGCCTTCTGAGCGATTGTGCCGTCTTCCAGTTTTGCCGGATACACTCCCAACCGCATGGTGCCGCCGTACTCTCCGTCGGCTAACTTTGACTCCTGCTCGGCCATCACACTGATGACCGGATGTGGTGAGTCGGGATCAATCTCGACGGTATGCGCATCCTCCAGCCCGGCGACATTACGGGCGAACTCAACCACCGCCAGCTGCATCCCATAGCAGAGTCCGAAGAACGGAATCCCCTGCTTGCGAACGTACGCAATCGTTGCTAGCTTGCCATCGATACCGGTGGAGCCAAAGCCACCCGGTACAATGACACCATCGTAATCTGCTAATTTTTCCAACGCCCCTTGGACGACCGAATCATTCTGATTCGGTTTAGTCTCGAACTCATCAGCATTAATCCAGTCGACGTCAGCCGTGATACCAGCATAAGCGCTGGCGATCTTGATCGCCTCGATAACCGATATGTACGCATCCGACAGCTGAAAGTCACCGGTCGCAAAATACTTACCAACGACCGCTATACGAAGTGATTCACCTGCCTTTTTTTGAGCATCGGTAAACTTCTTCCAGTCGGAGAGATCAGTAGACTTATCCGGCAGCGAGAAGAAATCCAGTATTCGCGAACCAAGTCCGTCATCGGCAAAGTTCAGCGGAATGTCATAGATATTCTCGACATCTGGCGCGGAGATAACATTCTCCCTCTTTACCCCACACATATTAGCAATCTTTTTCTTGCGCTTATCATCCAGTGGCGTTTCAGCGCGACCTATTATCATATCTGGTGCCACACCATAAGAGTTTAACTGACGAACCGCATTCTGGGTCGGCTTGGTCTTCATCTCACCAATTGATGGCGGAGTCGGTAAGTATGAGACCATCGCAAACATCACGTCGTCTGGACAGGCGCGCTTCAGTCGGCGGCCGGCCTCGATAAAAATGGCATTTTGGTACTCACCGACGGTACCGCCGATCTCAACAATGGTAATGTCCGCCTCGGTCTCCTTTGATGAATCTGTGATACGCCGCAGAATCTCCTCGGTAATGTGGTATGTCGGCTCCACACACTTGCCGTCGTACTCTAAAGCTCGCTCCTTGTTGATGACGTGCTGGAAGACCATACCATTGGTCATGTAATTACCACCTGGTAGCGAGCGGTCGAGAAAGCGCTCGTAGTTTCCCATATCTTGGTCAGTCTCCAGCCCAGAATCAAGCACAAATACCTCGCCATGCTCGGTTGGGTTCATGGTGCCGGCATCGACATTTAAATATGGGTCAACCTTTATCGGACTCACGCTGTAACCAGCTGACTCTAAAATAGTAGCAATCGATGCCGTGGCAATTCCTTTACCGACGCCGCTCATGACACCACCGACCACAAAGATGTACTTGGTTCCATTGGTATTAATTTTCATGAAGTAATTTCATTATAGCAAAAGCATGATTTCTCAGATAATAAAATAGTTAGATACAAGCCTGGTGCCGTGGGAGTACACGGTGCCAGGCGAATCAACAAAACGCGACTGACTTATCTCTCGAACAACCAACAAAATTAAACGACTCAGGTCGGCACAAATATTCGGAAATCACTTTCTTCTGTAGATATCTTAGATATCCAAATACTTGCGAACAGCAATGTAGGAAGAAATCCCACCGAGCGCGATTCCGGTAATCATCAGGATAACGAAGAGTTCACCAAAGTTATTTAGGAAGTAAGTGAATGACCCCTCACCGCCAAAGAAGGTACTAGTTGTGTCTTCTCCCCAGAGAGAAATTGGATAAAAAAGAAGTAATGTAATCAGGGCCGAGACGATACCATACATAACACCCTCCAGCACGAACGGACCACGTACATATCCGCGTGAGGCACCCATCAACTCCATAACGGATATCTCATCTCGTGATGAGAAGATGGCTAGGCGGATCGTATTAAAGACAATCAAGGCAGCAATAAGCGCAAATACTATAATAACGAGGAAGCTGAAGGTGTCGAGCGACTGGATGATACTTGTCAGTCGCTCAATAGCGTCACGGTTCTGCTGGAAATTAACCCGGTCAATAATGTTCTGGCTGCCAGCCACAACCGGCGCATCACTCTGGAGGTAGTTAGCGATGTCTTCGTAGTACTGTGAATCGGTCGCCTGCACGTTGAAGTAGGCGCCAAGTGGGTTTTCCTGTAGCTCCTCGAGTGCCTGGATGATTAGATCATCATCGCGATTAGCACTGCGGAAGTTATCCAGCGCCTCCTGCTGCGAGACGTACTCGACTGCTGCCACATCATCGCGAGACTCGAGCGCACTCTGTAAAGACAAAATGTCTGACTCCCGTGCATCGGTGGTGAAGTAGACGTTGATATCAACCTTCTCGGAGATCTGTTCCAGTGAAGTGTCTAGCATTGCCCCGATAAAAAGGAGGCTTCCCATAATAAACAACGTCACCGTCATGATCAGGATTGCTGAAGCGGTTATAAACTTGTTTCGCCAGAAGCTGGTAAAACCGGCTCGGATGATGCGTTGTGAATTTTCAAAAAATGACATAGCAGGTTTATAAGTGGTAAGAACCAGTCTCATCATCACGAATAATGCGACCGTTCTTCATCGTCAATACTCTGTTCTCTAGTATATCAACAACTCCCTTGTCATGTGTTGAAAGAAGCACGGTAGTGCCAAGATTATTGATTTTTTTCAGTATCTGCATGACTTCGTAGGTATTGACAGGATCCAGGTTACCGGTTGGCTCGTCTGCCACCACTACATCCGGCTGATTAACGATCGCACGAGCAATAGCCAACCGCTGCTTCTCACCACCAGATAGTTCGGTCGGGAAATGCCAGGTCTTCTCACGCAGTCCAACAAGATCAAGCACATACGGAACATCTACCTCGATCTCGTCGTCTTCACGTCCGGCCGCCTCCATCGCAAAGGAGATGTTCTCGTACGCCGTTTTGTGACTCAGCAGTCGAAAGTCCTGAAACACCATTCCGATTCGGCGCCGTAATTTTGTACGTTCATACTTAGGAAGCTTATGTACAATCGTAGACTCAAAAAGTACATTCCCGCTGGATGGATGCACCTCGGCAAGTAGTAGTTTCAGCAGCGTGGTTTTTCCGGCTCCTGAATGCCCCACGATTGATACGAACTCGGATGGCTCGATCGTGAAGTTAATGTCCTCTACCGCGACCGAATTACCAAGATATACCTTGGATACATTATCAAAATGAATAAGGCTTGAACGAACTGATTTTTTACTTTCTCTATTCATTGGTATGAAAATTTAGGCTTATTCAGTTTCGGACGTACTTTCTTCATGCAACTTAGCAGCCGAGATAAACTCATCAATATCACCGGCAAGCACGGCTTCTACATCACCTACTTCGTGTTTAGTTCGATGATCTTTTACGAGCGTGTACGGATCCAGCACATAGCTGCGCATCTGGTTTCCCCACTCATTATCAGCTGATGTTGTTGGGGAAAATTCCTGCTGCCGGGCTTTCTTTTCAGCTTCTCTCTTATGATACAGTTTTCCGCGTAAAATTTCCAATGCCTTTTGTCGGTTGGCCTGCTGAGTGCGTTCGCTATCAGTTCGAACCGCAATCCCGGTCGGTTTGTGTGTCATTCGCACAGCAGTTTCGCGGCGATTGACGTTTTGCCCGCCGGCCCCTCCTGACCGCGTAAAGGTGATATCCAGGTCGCTTTCATCTATATCCACCTCATCCATGTCGGCCATTTCTGGCACAACCTCAACCAGTGCAAAGGAGGTATGTCGCTTGCCGTCGGAATTAAACGGTGACTTTCGTACCAGTCGATGCACACCGGATTCATACTGTAACTTTCCGTAGACACCGTCGCCGACCACATCCACGGTTACGTGCTTGATACCACCATGGTCATCCTCGGTCTTGTGTACCAGCCGAATCTTCCATCCCTGCTTGGCGGCATACCCACCATACATCTCCAGAAGCATTCGGGCAAAATCATCAGCATCAAGGCCACCAGCACCGGACATAATTGAAAGCACAGCATTACGCCCGTCAAAAGAGCCGACATACTGGCGCTTTTTCTTCATCTCTTCGTACTCAGAAATAACTTCCTGAGCCGCTGCCTTATCCTGCCAGAAATCAGGCTGATTCATTTGCTCGAGTAGATCGGCGAGCTTTTTTTCTATGTCATCGACGGTCTCCATCACCTTGTAAGTATAGCAGATAGGCCACTGGACGAATAAGCTGTGTTACTGAACACTTGCGGTGATGTCGTAGCACGTTGAGATTGTATTGAGTGATGTGGATCCACAAGCCGTACCGGCACCGTTGAAGCCGTTTGTAAAGTTCTGAGCAGCAGAGTTAAAGTTAGCGTCGTTTGGTGTATCCATACGCAGATACGTCTGCAGAGTAGCACCAAGGTGGTAACGATCGGCTGACTGAGAAACTCCATAGGAGTATGCAACTGCAGTCATTGGGTCACGTGGAATACTGCTAAGGACTGTATTCTGACCGCTCGTAAGTTGAGAAAGATTACCTGGGAAGGAACCGTTCTCACTGGCGTACATGCGCAGTGCGGCTTTTATCTGCTGAACATCGTTGATACGGAGCTGGTCAAAGCGACGCATATTATCCACCGACATCTGCGGACCAGTATCATCCGGCTCGTCATCATCACTTGTGTCAGAATCAGTGCTGGTAGCATCATCATTGTTAGATGAATCCGAATCGGTACTTGTAGCATCGCTCGTGTCATCATCAGATGGATCAATCTCATCTGACTCGTCGTCATCTATGTCGTCAAGTTGACTGGTTGTGTCCTCAGGAGAGAAGATCGCTGCCAGTATCTGTTCCGTCGACCGCGCCTCGTAAGAAGGAGTTGTTTCCGGGATGTAACCATGATTTTTAATCTGTAAATTTATCTGCATGTCCTGACCGTCCGCGCCTGTACCAATTAACGTAATCTGATATGGCACGTTAGTTTCACTGTCTAGCCACGCCTGCCCTTGAACCGGCTGGAAGGCCCCGACGGTGGCTTGAAGATTGCTGATAACATCCTGTGAGACAGCACTATCAAACAAGGCTTGGTAGAGTATAGCGTACTCAGAGACAAGCTGACCTGGTTCAGCAGTAATGCCGAAGCGATTAGTTGTAAACCCATCATTGCTGTCACTCTGACCGAGCTGCTCTTCAGTTTGAAACTCGCCCAGTGTAAAGAACTCCGGAGTAAGTAGAATGTCTCGAATAGTTTCTCGTTGAATGGCTGGAACACTCACAATATTCTCTACCTCTGGCATAACTGCCTGAATCGGAGAAAAACTCGGCTCCGAATGCGTAACCACATAGTAACTCTGCGTCTCAGTATCGGTATTTAAATCCATCACTCCCTCAATAGTTAGTCTGTCTGTTGTTGTATCTAATTCATTAGCAGACTCGATCATAATACGAAAATCAAACGTCTCTGCTTCCGCCAGTGAGTTCATCATCTGTTCAGCTGTTACCTCCGGAGATGAGTCTTGGAAGTAGGTCATATAAGCGTATGCTGCACCACCACCGATCAATGCCAGTACCAAAATAAAGATAAGGATTGAAACAAACTTAGATCCTGACCCACTTTTCTTTTTTCCCCTCGTCGGCTTACTTGCCTTTGCTGTCGTTTTACCGGCCGAGAAACGACGCTTGCCATCAGAGGTGCTTTCGGGGCCTGATTGATCATCTGAAGGCATTCTTTTGGGCTTTGCCGCCGGCTTGTCATTAACTGGCTCCATCTGATTACGTGGATTATCAATTAGTTCATTACCAAGATTTTTACGTGCTCCTTGAGCTGACGCAACGCTTTCGACAGCTTTATTAAGACCATCATCATTTATCTTCTGCTTCTGAGCTGGAGAGCGCTTCACACGCACGCCATCTGTCTTTTTGACGTGACGAGCCTTTGCCCCTTTCGGTTCATCAACTTTTTCGGATTTCTGACCGTTGCCACCAGCCTGCTGACTATCTCTGTGAAAGGTACGAATCGCTAACGGACCAGGGTCATTTTCTTCACCCTCACCTTCAGCAGCTAGTTTCTTCATCTCCTCATGTGAATCCAGTGGATTCGTAGAACCGCCAATATTCTTCAACTCTCGAGGTTCATCAGATTCCTGTGTTGATGACGTATCATCATCTTCCTGCTCGTCCATACTGACAGTTGATTGATTATCTTCTGCTACTACACCCTCTTGGGTGGCAGGAGTGGTTTCGGACTGCGTATCTAGTTGATCTTCCTCGTCCTCATCAGCAGAATCTGGCAAGTCACCGATCTTTTCAGAATCATCGTCCTTTAGCTCAGTCTGATCCTGCAGATCAGCAGCGTTATCAGTGTCTTCAGATTCTATCGGTTCACGATAGAAATCGTCAGATTCTGATTCATCTGTTGTGTCGATCGATTGATTACCACGGCTTTTCTGGACCGCTTCCTCGCGTACCTGTTGGTGGGCAGCCGATGAGTTGTCGGCATCAAGATTAGTCTCAATTGCCCCAAAACCCTCGTCGACATCCTCCTGACGCCAGCCGGCCGAGAGAAGATTGTCTTTAATCATCTCGTCATCAATACCAGCTTCCTGCTGGCTTGAAATATATGTAAGTAGTTGCTGATTTATCATATAAAAATCACGGGCTGTTTTCTCTGTCTTGTATAATAACACGCCTTTTCCTTTGTATACCTGCACTCACGATAGGTTTTCCACACGACACTTAGACCTACCTTCACCTTGCGTCCTCCTGCAAATGAAAATTTACTGCAATGGTTTAGCTCTAAGTGTTGACGACTCAAAGAGACCGACAACTAATAAAAAAACAACCAAAACCAACGGAATCCACAAAAATGGTGTAACAATTATGCAAAAATATTTATCTCCTTTCGATTCAAACTCTTTTGCTCTCCACCTCTTTAGTAGCAAGTTTATGTAAGTCACTGCTACCGGAGCTAAAATTATAAAAGCAAAAAACGCTTGAAAGTAAGCAGGAAACGACCCCAGAATTTGATCATAAGCTGCAACACCGGATATGTCTCGATAGAAATATGGATAGAGAACCGTGGAAGGAATAACAAAAATTATACCAAGTAATATAGATAATGACCGGCGACCCCATTTTGAATCCGGCGCATACTTTTTTAGCTTATCTAGTTTCTTAATGATTTTCATATACATTCATATTATCATGAGTGAAGGGGTGTAGAGACTTATTTGTATTCTCTTGGAGTGCGATCTCAGAACGAAGTACAGAGTGGTGTGCTCATTATCTGAGAGCCGGAGAGAGGAATTGAACCTCCGACCTATCCCTTACGAAGGGATTGCTCTACCCCTGAGCTACTCCGGCTCTCAGATAACCAACCTGGCTGGACAAATTAGTATTGTATACTAAAGAGGAGGAATTATTAACTCATATACCCACATCATGTTATTTCGCACACGTAATATCATCAACAGTGTAATCAACATCATTCTGACCATCGTTGAAGGACTGCTACTTTTCCGCCTCATTCTTAAGCTACTTGCCGCAGACTCATCAGCCATCTTTACTCGCTGGATTTACGAAACAAGTCAGCCACTTCTAGCTCCATTTGAGGGTATGTTCCCGACTGTCGTTGAGTCCGGAATCGCGCTTGAGATGTCGACATTGTTTGCGATTATGGTCTACGCGCTGCTTGGCTACCTACTCATCGCTATTGTAGACACGGTGTACAACGCCAGTAAATAATTTATAAATTCCCTGGTGCAAAAAAGCCTCCTGGTATGGAGGCTTTTTGTATCCTGGTGACAGGGTAGTAGAAAATAAAAGCTATTTTCCTCTGTGCGGCTGCCAAGATTCGAACTTGGGACCTCACCGTTATCAGCGGTGCGCTCTAAACCAGGCTGAGCTACAGCCGCACGCAAGAAAATAGCATTGCTTTTATTTATTTGTTTCGAGTAAAGTGCTCACACGATTAGTATCAGCGGTGCGTTCTAAACCAAGCTGAGCTATAGCCGCAAACAAATACCATCTTACAGTTTTTCTCCAACAATCTCAAGAAAACTTACTAAAGTGACTGCAACTTCTGCAAAAGAGCTTCGTAATCAAGAGAGCCGTTTGTAACTACCAAATTACCACTGTCTGGCTGCCAACTTTTGCCCGCAAAATCAGTAACCGTACAACCCGCCTGAGACATGACCAGCGACGGACCGGCGTAATCCCATGGACTACTTCCACGAGAAATATACCAATCACGCCGGCCAGCAGCCAACCAAACGCCGGTAACTGCCGGTGAAGCAATAGCACTGCACCACGCCTCTCCATCTGATAGTTCCGATACGGCCGCTTTGGTTTCATTCTCTTTTTGATTTACACCAATATTTCCGATTCCGTATGTTTTCTTCCAGTTATTTTGTTTAGAGGAGTGGATTATTTTTTCATTTAATTCAGTTCCTTTATCAATCTCTGCATAGCAAAGTTCATCAGTTGCTGGTAAGTAAATTGCTGCGTGCGTCACCTGCTTTTTCTTATTATCCCAGACGCCAATATTGATACCGAAAAGCTCGACCTCACTACTAAAATTGAGCGTACCATCAAGCGGATCAAGAAACCATGTGTATGGCGCATCAGTTGCGACACTTGCTTGAGAATAATCACCCTCTTCGGCCACGATATGGTGATTAGGATACTCTCTCTCGATTGCCTGGACCATCACTCGCTGAGAAGCCAGATCTGCCTCGGTCATAATATCATTGATTCCCTCACCCTTTGTTTGTACCTGCAAATCAACAGTCTTAAATCGCTTCATTAATTCATCGCCGGCCACTTTAATTGTTTGAGTAATAAAATCTTTCATATCTTTAGTGTAGCAAATTTAAAAGCCACCGCGGTGAAACCGGATGGCTTTAAATTAATCGGTGGCAGTTTGTCTCATGCGAGACTCATGGTGCCAACCATGAACAATTTTGAATTCGCTTCTCTCAGGTTGTTAGGCTGAAAGGCCCTTCTCGGAGTCTTGTCCGAGTGCAGTAAGGCTTACTCGTGGCTTAGCGCACTCTTTTTACTGTCTGTATCTCCAACAAAGTAGAGATAGATAGCAGCCAGAGCTAGTAGTATCGCCACCACCCAGTACACATAAGGCGGCAGGTTTACATACCAAGCACTCCCGAAAACATCGAGAAAGAGGTATCCGTCTGGAGCAGTGTACTCACCTGAAAAAGCTAAGTCATCTGACAGCCCAAGCTTGATACCAAAGTTGGCAACTTGGATTCCTGCGACTAAACCGGCTGCAAGCAGTAAAAATGCAGAGAGTAAACGATTGATGTATTGCATTTATTTGGGGTTTAAATTAAGGTTCCTGTTTCTGATTATTATATTAAACCAATAAATGTTGTTTGTCAAATCTACGTCAATAAATTTAAAAGCCATACCGGAAAATCCGATATGGCTTTTTTGATTTGATTTATTTACGCTGAAACATAAACCCCTGCGTACAATGATTTGGATCAGCACGGTCCATAGGAACATCAGTAATATAAAGTTGTTCACCCAGCGAAGTAGTTGTAATGGAAAGTGAACGTGATAACTTCTCAGTCATAGCAATCACACCATCCATACTGTGTTCTTCTATACCCTTTTTGCCCCACAAATCCAAAACAAGACAAGCTGTCTCTGGATGCACATAAGAATAACCACGTCGGGATGCCTCCTCTCTGACATCATCAAAGAAGAGATGACTACCTCGAAATGCTAAGCCCTTCATGATTAGTAACTGATATTTTATTCCGTTAGAAATTCCTTCATTGAACTGAGGTTCCTTAAGCAAGTGAGGAACACCGCAGGCTGAAACTGTATATTCTTGTCCAAGACTATAACCAGCCTGAGAAAACTTTTCATACCATTGCTTTCCTGTCATTCCGTTAGATATTACTTCTAACTCAATGATATATTTTTCGTCTTGATACCATTTCGTTTCTTTCTTCGTTATCATAGTAAACACCTTTTATTTAATTATTATTGTTCTAATTTTCTGTTATTTATAATACATTATTTAAATGTACTTGTAAAGTGCTAAAATGTCGCTTATTTAGGGCTGTTTATTCAAACCCACCTACTTGTAGCCACAAGTAGGTGGATAAATTTAAAAGCCACCTCGGTTGTGCCGGGTGGCTTTTTTGATTTTTGTGAATTTACTTCACTACGCTCTTATGCAGTTTATTCTTCACTTCTCTTACTGTTGGATTAGATGGTATCTCGCTAACAACAAGATGGTAAGCATCCTCAAGAATTAGTGGTTTGAGCTCTTTTTCCAGCCTCTCCATCTCTTCTTTCGTACCAGCAGCTAAAATTTGAAGAGTGAGATAATCGTACTTGTGAGAAGGGATAACGTTTAATACATGCACATTATTCATAACTATCACCTATTTGTTTCGCAGAGGAACGCTTTACATCCTCTAGTTGGTATTCTATTTAAAATATTCTAGTATATTTATATCATACTACATTACTTTGTCAAGTACTAAAATAGCCCGTAATTTAGCGATATTCCCAACACAAAAACACTATCTATAATCAAAAAACTCCCTTTCGGGAGCTTTTTTTTACATAAATAATTTGTTTTGCTATTTGCAAGACTCGCGCAGTGCGATTTGCACGGTTTCAGCTGTGCTGAAAAATCGCGCGAGCGTAGAAGAATTCTCGCTGGAGAATTCATTCGTGTTGCAGTAAATAGCGAGAGAAATTATCACCTTTTTCGTTTCGTTCATCCGCCGGTAACGGTATTCCGGGAACCGATCAGTTTTTGATGCACTGATATACATATGTGAAATTGTACACTCAAATAAGTGCGTACACTAACGCAGCGTGTAGCGATGATGAATAAATTCGTCATACGCTTCACTTGCAGTAGTCGACCTGTCAATCTTCAACGTTAGTTGAGGACAGATTAGGATACATTCCACGGCCACCTTCCGATAGCCGTACCTTGTTACGACTTACTCCCTGTTACTAAGCTCGCCTTCAGCCCACGCGAGGTGGGATTTCGGGCGCTCCTAGCTTCCTTGAGTTGACGGGCGGTGAGTACAAGGCTCGAGAACGAATTCACCGTGGTATTGCTGACCCACGATTACTAGCGATTCCATCTTCATGCAGTCGAGTTTCAGACTGCAATCCGGACTGAGATACCGTTTGAGGATTAGCTCACTCTCGCGAGGTCGCTGCCTATTGTCGGTACCATTGTAGCACGTGTGTAGCCCGAGGCATCAGAGGGACATGCTGACCTGGCGTCATCCCCTCCTTCCTCCCACCACGCAATTCACGAGCAAATTGCGAGTAAAAAGTTTAAAGTTGAAAGTATAAAGAAAAAACTTTTGACTTTATACCTTCTGCTTTTTACTAGCAGCGCTCCTGTGCTGCGTGGTAGGCAGTGCCGCATGATACATATAACATACGGTGAGGGTTACGTTCGTTTCCCCACTTAAGGGAACAGTTCAAACCACGAACTGACGACGGCCATGCATCACCTGTCTATCTGTCCCGAAGGAAAGGCCAGGTTTCTCCGGCCGGTCAGATAGATGTCAAGCCTCGGTGAGGTTCTTCGCTTATCGTCGAATTAAACCACATGCTCCACCGCTTGTGCGAGCCCCCGTCTATTCCTTTGAGTTTTAATCTTGCGATCGTAGTACCCAGGCGGTTCACTTAACGGGTTACCTTCGCCTCGGAGAGGGTCGATGCCCCCCAAAGCTAGTGAACAGCGTTTACGGCTAAGACTACCGGGGTATCTAATCCCGTTCGCTACCTTAGCTTTCGTCCATGAGCGTCAGAAATGTGCCAGTGAGTTGCCTTCGCTTTTGGTGTTCCCGACGATATCAACGGATTTCACCCCTACACCGTCGGTTCCACTCACCTCTCACACCCTCTAGCTCTGCCGTTTCCGACGCAGCCACGAGGTTAAGCCTCGTGATTTAACATCGGACTAACAGAGCCGCCTGCGGACCCTTTACGCCCAGTAATTCCGGATAACGCTTGGGGCACTCGTATTACCGCTCCTGCTGGCACGAGTTTAGGAGCCCCTTATTACCTGAAGTAATGTCAATAAACTTCTTCCTTCAGAAAAGATGTTTACACACCGAAGTGCTTCATCCATCACGCGACGTCGCGCCGTCACACTTTCGTGCATTGCGGACGATTCTCGACTGCAGCCTCCCGTAGGAGTATGGACCGTGTTTCAGTTCCATTGGTGGGGGTCAGCCTCTCAGCTCCCCTACGCGTCGTAGCCTTGGTAAGCCATTACCTTACCAACAAGCTGATGCGACGCAGGACACTCCCAGAGCGAAAAAACTTTACCCCCCACCACTTCTACACTCAACTTCACATAGTGTTCCACTTTGCGTATATATTAAGCGCAAAAGTGGTGGGGGGACTATCGGGTATTAGCCATAGTTTCCTATGGTTATTCCCGTCTCTGGGGTATGTTCCTACGCGTTACTACCCATTCTGCCGGGAGTCTAAACTCCCTCGACTTGCATGCCTTATCCACGTCGCCAGCGTTCATCCTGAGCTAGGATCAAACTCTACAAAAATCTCGGTTGAACGAAACAAAGAAAATGACAATCATTTTATTTATTTCTGTACTGATCTAGATAAGTTCTATTTCTCACCAAACTGTTTTCTATCTAAAAAAACAGTATGAATGATCGTGATCTATTCGGCTGTGAAAGAGCAGTATGGCTGACGCAACCGCCAGACAAAAAATGCCCTCTTTCAGGGCGTTGACCATTATATACAGATGAAGCCGGAAGTCAACACGTTGCCTTCCGGCAGTCTAAAGTTAAAAGTAGAAAGTTCACCCAGTTAAATGCAGCTACGCTACAATCCCGCTCAAACGGGATTATTTAACCGGGTTAAAAGTCGATCAAGCTTCTCTAGAAAAACCATGGTCGATGCGTGCACCAGCGAGGTCAACAGCTAGCTTTGCAGCGAAAAAAACATAATTCATGAGGCTATATATATTTGACGCCTGTTAATTGAACGTGTATTATTTACTTAAACAAGAACTTTCAAATCAAATTGTTGATAAATGGATAATACAACGAAAGCACCCGCACCTCTGAGAAATCTTTTTAATGAATTCAATAACGCTGAGCCGGAAACGCTGTTCGCACAACTTGAGCATTTTTTTGCTCGACTGTACGAAATGGAAACCAAGGAATTGGTAATTGGCTACCAAGCGTTCAAGATTTTCAAGCAACAAGTGTCTAAGCGAGTATCCGAAGATGATTCACGCATTGAAATCCTTGATGACATTGAAAAAGCCATTTTCGACAGAATGTCGGCAATAGCAAAAGATGGTATGTTTGTCTCATCTCTCAGACTGAAGCCCATTGAACGATTTATGAGAGTAACGGGCAAACCTCGTTCTTTTTTCTTGCAAAATATATAAACCAAAAACCGTGTTGGGATTCAACTCCTAACACGGTTTTAAAATTATCCGCTGGCTAAAATTAGTCAGCGGATTTTTCTTTTAACCTTAACTATCGTAAATCTCAGAGCGATGGCCGGCGGCGTCAACTCGTATCAGGTTGCTTTCTGGTCTTAGTCTATACAAAACACGATAATCTCCAACCCGCAGCTTGAAGAAATCACTATAATTCCCTGACAAGCGTTCGTGATTTACAGAATCAACATTTTCTGCCAACCAACGAAGTTTCTTCTCTATACGTTCACAAACCGCAGTATCGAGTTTATTTAATGTCTCTTTAGCCTGCGGTGTGATATATACTTTCCACATTTTAAGCGGTCTTCTTTTTTACCTCTTCAAGCGGAATCAGGTCTTCATCAGGTGTTTGGCGAGCCTGCTCTAACTGCTCTTTAATTTCTTCACGCAACTCTAGGCCGGCATCCGGGTCATCGGTGAGAGTTTGCAAAGCCCGAACAACCTCCTCGCGCACTACCTGGCGTAGGTCTTCAAGATTGATGTTTTTGTTCGTTGCTTTACTCATAAGTATTCTCATTGTACTGCACACAAATATGTCTTGCAAAGGCTGTCACACAAATACAACTGCTCGGTAGCTACTCTTAATAGTCATTAATGTTAAGTGTCGGACACTTAACATATACCGAATAGATATCGCCTACCATTCAACCACCTAACGCCTTCTGCTCAAGCAGTTGCTACAGCTTTGCGCTACCTCTCAACGCTATAGAAGAAGCTGCGTGAGCATATAAACCGCCATCGTCGCCATCAGCAGATCCTCCCCGAGCGTCACCCAGGTCATCGGGATCTTAAACACCGCTCCCATGCAGGCGCACGGAATTGTCTCCTTCTCGCGCAGCTTCTGGGCAACACCATAGGCACCAACTGTCATCAAAATCGCGGTCAGGATATTCACCGGAACCAACCAGAGCCCGGCCAGATACAGACTACCGAGCATTATCTCGATAAATGGATACACATGGGCGTACGCACTGCTTCGCTTTGCCAGCGGATCGTACATCGAAAAGGCGCTGGCAAAACCCTTCGTATTGTAAGCCTTCATGATTCCAAAGGTTAGAAAGAAGAAGCCCATAAACACCCGAGCAGCCGTAAAGACAGTGTTCGTCGCCGAAGGGATCAGCTCGATGAAGACAGCACTGGCCAGCAACACAAAAGAGACAGCATAAATAAGTGGGTAGAAATCTTTTATTGTGTAGGAATTTTTCATAATGTGGTACTCATTATTACATAATACGCCCCAAAAAACTGGAAAAAGAAGCTTTTTTGCCGTAATATAGAGTCACTACCAGATAAGATAAAAGATATATGGAAATTATTTTTGTGATCGGACGCATACTACTGGGTGGATACTTTGTCATGATGGCTTTTAATCACTTTAAGGATAGCGAATCCATGGCCGGGTACGCTAAATCGAAAAATGTACCGATGCCGAAAATTGCTGTGATTGGTACAGGTGTCCTTATGGCACTTGGTGGACTTGGAATCGTTCTAGGTGCCTTTCCTCAGCTGGCTATTCTCTTGCTGATTCTGTTCCTGCTACCAACAACCTTCATGATGCATGACTTCTGGAACGCTGAAGGTCAGGAAAAGCAGATGGAGATGATTAACTTTACAAAAAACCTGGCGCTTGTCGGGGCTCTCATCATGCTTCTGGCACTGAGTACACCATGGCTTGCATCAGTTGGTCTGTAAGAAAAATTACGGACATGACATAAAAGTAACAACACTCGCCAAGAAGGCGAGTGTTGTTTATTGTCTGATAATCTACTTGCCGCAGCACCAAAGCACAGCATGGTTCTGGACTACACTACCGAGGAAATCACTGTTCGTTTGGCTGGTAATTCAGCATGAAATAGTATCTTAAACCATGATTTCCTTTTTCCGCTTGCATTTTTCTCTAAATACTATACGCTTGGTGGTGAACCAAGTGGCCGGGAGAGGATGATGAATCATTCTAAACGGGCGTTTGGGGTTATTCATTATTCTAATTCAAATTCTTATGAACACTGGAAAAATTCAACGACTAACCGACCGTGGTTTTGGCTTCATCGAAGCTGATAGCGACGAGTACGGGGACGATCTATTCTTTCACGCTAACGAACTCGAAGGTGTTGAGTTCGACGCTCTAACTGAAGGTGAGACAGTTCAGTTCGAAGTAACTGAAACACCGAAGGGAATGAACGCTGTAAACGTTAGCCGCACAGACGGTGACGCTGCAGACGCTGATGAGGACACAGACGAAGAAGCTGAGGCATAAATCCCTCTCTTCTTAAGATAAAAAAGACCCGCCGAGAGGCGGGTCTTTTTTATTGTTGTGTTACTATAAAATATGAATATGGAGAATGTACCACAACCAAAAAACGGCTCAGAAACTCCTGAAGAAACTGACGAATACACGTCAAAAATACAGAGTATTCTTCATTCACAAGGAAACCATGAAGAGAAGATAGCTCAGATTGAGCAGATTAAAGATAAAACTCGAGAGGAGATTCAGAAAATAACTGAAAAGCGAGAGGAGATTCAGAATCTCCGAGAGAAATTTATAACTAATGATGAGTTAACCGAGCAGCGGAAAAAAGAGTACGAGGAGGCTATTGGAATAATTGATAAAAAAGAAGCGGCTGCTTACCAGAAAATTAAAGAGGCTGAGGAAGCTTTTAAGAAGATTGCCGACACTACGCACGCAGAAGATGTATAAATGAACTCTTAGAAAAATTGATAAAATTTTCTACTGATTGACACTGATATTAAAACCAGCTCGTCATCTCAGCTTCTACTTTGTACATGCTGCCACTTTCGAATGATAATTTACTGCTTGTCGACAAACCGAAAGGAATTAGTTCTTTTGATGTGATTCGTCGACTACGAAGAATGATCGGTAAACGCAAGATGGGTCATGCCGGCACGCTCGATCCGCTAGCTACTGGTCTTTTGATTATTGGTATCGACCGTGGCACCAAGGAGCTGCAGCAATACCTTGGCAGCGACAAGACTTACGATGCCAAGGTACTTATTGGTATCTCAACAGAGACAGATGATATGGAGGGTGATGTTACAAAATCTGCAGCTCCTGATAATCTCTCCGTGGAAGCCGTGAAAAAAGTACTGGACGGAATGATTGGTAGTATAACGATACCTGCCCCTATCTACTCAGCGATCAAGGTTGATGGCGTGCCACTTTACAAGCACGCCCGTGCCGGTCGCGACGTCACTCCTCCGGATCGTACAATGAAGATAATTCAGGCTGACCTTAAAAATTTTCAATGCGGAGTCGAAGAAATTAAAAATATTAAGCAAAATTTCTGCCGAGCTAAAATCCAGTTCGAGGTCGGCAGCGGTACCTACATTCGCTCACTGGCTGTAGAGATCGGCCGACGGATCGGCTTTCCGGCAACCCTAGCAGATCTTCGGCGGACGAGTATTGCTGACCTATCCATCGAGGATGCCCACACGCTAGAGGAGATATCTCAATTAGCTGATTAGTCTTTCTTTTTGTGGGCGTGAAAGTTTCTTGATTTCTGCCTCGCGCGCGGATGCGGCGGATCGATTAGTCACTTCCTCTACATAAACCATTTTTTCTGCGCCCTTGGCGGACGTATACTTACTGGCTGTACCAGCCTGATGTTCCGCCAATCGTCGATCGACATCTGTTGTAATACCGGTGTACAACGTGCCGTCACTGCACTTCAGGATGTAAACAAACCATAAGTTCATTACAAAATTAAGTTAGGTACAATGAAAATTTCGCACCGTCAGCACGTCAAATACGGCATAATACGTCTTCTTATCACTCAGAGTATAGTATACACCTCATTCTTCTGCATCGTTTTATGCCGCATTTGATCGCGCTTTTGGGCACGATTACGTTTTGTAATGAACTTTTTTTCATACTAGAGACCAAGAGCTTCGTACACCGCGTCGCGATGATCGGCAATAAAATCTTCACGACCGCTCTCTTGGCGATACTGCTCGTAATGCTCAGGATTCTTATCAGCATAGTTTTGGTGGTACTCCTCGGCCGTCCAGAAATCATCAGCCGGCAGTACCTCGGTAACGATCGGATTAGGAAAAACGTCGGCTTCTTCAAGCGCCTCAATTACTGCCAGTGCCTCGTCCTCTTCCTGTCGGTTTTGGCAGTAAACTGCCGAGGTGTATGAGTGGCCACGATCATAAAAGGATCCACCTGAATCAGTCGGGTCATGAATTGTGAAAAAATAAGCTAGTAGCTCACGATAGCTGGTCTCATTCGGGTCATACCAGACACGAACTGCTTCGCGGTGACGATTAGCCGCCGCTGTTTCGTATGAAGGATCCTCGGTATCTCCGCCGATGTAGCCAGACTCAATATTCTTGATGGCTGGACGCTTTTTAAAGTCTGCCTCCACACACCAGAAGCAACCGCCAGCAAAAATAGCCGAATTGAGATCCCTGTGTGAAATTTCGTTCATACTTATAGAGTACTATGGAATTTACTTTAGAGAAAATGAAAATTTATAAATTCCCCACAAGAAAAGGCTTATTTATCTATAACGCTGATAGACTGGATAAACTTTAAAAGCTTATCTCCTGAATATCTCACTCCAGTGTATGCAACCCCGCTAACACTAATTAAAAGTGCAAATAATGCAAACACAATATACATATCCATTAAAGTAGTGCTAGTAGCAAGTTGCTGAAAAGGAATAAGTATAAATATAAAAATTAATATAACACCTGAAATAGCCGGAATACACCACCAGCAATACGCTTCATCAGGGTTATTTTCTCCAAATATACTCATCACAATCTCTGAGATTATCCCAAAAGCCATGGAGCCGTATAGATACCAACGCCACAGATCATTTTCATCAATTGATATCGTGTTTAAGCTATCAGGTAGATATTTATCAAAAATTACTGCTAAATCAACAGTGATGATGGATCCAAGCATTAACACTGAAGTTAATGTCAGAATAATCAGCCCGGTAATAGGAAGAAATCCAAAGGCGTGCTTCAGTGAATTAACTAAAAATACCGCGGTTGTGTGTACAATCTTTTTTGTAAGAGATTCGTGCATATGGATACGTAATGTAAATCCAGAATACTACGAAACAAGACGGAATTAAAATTATCATATCTAACACCTTGCTGGTTATAATAGATTAATGAAGCGAAGACCCATACAGCTCATCTTGGTGCTAATTCTAGCCAGCGTGATTGGGCTGGGGCTCGCCCTTTACGCCAATCAGTCCTTGCATATTAAAAACCCTCCTTCTGTCAGTACAAGTAGTCAGTCGGCGCCTAAAGCAACGAGTACCACAATCACCTTTGTTGGTGACATGATGCTCGACCGCTACATTCGTGCCCAGGCCGAAATACACGGATACGACCATATTCTAGCTGAGGTAAAAGACCAGCTACTGGCAGTCGATATGGTAGTCGGAAATCTAGAAGGACCCATCACCAGCCAGTCATCGGTCAGTACCTACGATCCGCAAGACCCGAACCACTATCGCTTTACCTTTGCTCCGCTGGTAGCTGATCTGCTGACCGAGCATAACATCGGTCTGGTTTCAATTGGCAATAATCATATCGAAAATTTCGGCCGTGGCGGTGTTGATGAGACGACTAAATTTTTGGATATTGCAGGTATCTCGTATGTTGGACATCCGTACAATGATGAGAATCTATCCTTCGTAAAGCAGATAAATGGGCAGCAGTTTAGTTTTGTTAGCTTCAATTACGCTGACGACAGACCAGCGAGTAAGACGCAGCAGCAGATTGAGGCACTTAAGGATAGAAATGATGCACCTGATTGGATCATCGTGCTGGCTCACTGGGGTCGTGAGTATGAGCAGTCAGCCAGTCCAGCCCAGGTGGAAACTGCACGTAGCTTCGTAGATACCGGAGCTGATCTTGTTATTGGCACCCATCCGCACGTCATCCAGAACCGAGAAACCTACCGAGACGTACTGATCTACTACTCGCTGGGTAATTTTGTGTTCGACCAGTACTTCTCACCTGCTGTTCGCTGTGGACTCATGCTATCAGTGCGCTTTGATTCAACATCAAGCATAGAGACAACCGAAAACTTTGTAGAGCTCATCGAGGACGGAAGCACGCAGCCAGCCGACTGTCGTAATGCAGCTACCGAAAAAGAGCAGTAATTACTTTCTTATTTCTGACCATACTTTTGGCTGCCACGGCGTTCCGAGTGCCAAAAGCACCCAACGATCCAGGCCAATATAACCAGCCACTCTCCAGGCCATTAGAATACCCAACGTAAGTATAAACAACACCGGGTTAGAGCTTACCGTACCAGCTAGAAGGAAGTTGGCATTCATAAAGATACCAAAGAAGGCAGCAATACCCACGAAAAGGCCAACAATGAGAGCTACACCAACCAATACTTCTCCGTACGCTATCACATGTCCAAAAATATCTGTATACGGAAGTACAGCATTTTCAAGAAACCAGCCATACCAGGCCTGAACATCAGGATGATCACCCTCCATCTTTGTAAGCGCCCCCTGAACAAATCCTTCAACGGCAGCACCGGCATTATCGCCTGTCCACGCTTCAGCGCCAACCTTTCCAATTCCCGCCATCAACCAGGCATAGCCAACATACACACGAACAATCAACCAAAACAATGCTGTTTTGGTATTTGAGAATAGAAATTGCGCTACTGGAGGTTCATCGATGATGATGCGTTTTGACATACATATAAAAATTAAACTACTGACAAATAGCCTGATAAGATCAGGTCGTATTACTCACGATAATGTATGCGAAGGAACTTACTTATTTCTTCCCATTACACTCATCAGAGAGCTGGATTCCACGTACTGCCAAGTATCCAGCAATGAAAACAGCTGCCCAGCTTGCCCACATCGGGACTGGAGCACCGTTAATTACTGCATCCCACTCACCAGTAATACGTGCCAAGTGAACGATAACAATCGTACCGAACACAATTATGATTGCTTTGTAATACAACTTTAGTACCATGAAATTATTATACCACTACTTTTAGACGTGACGATGTGTATAAAAAATATCCGCCAAGTGCAGACAGTACGTCGTGACACTTTAAATTTGTAGGAAAAAATCTACCTTATAATATAGATCACGGAACTCTTTTAAAAAACCTAACTTTCTACCCGAGCAGCAAAATCAGTGTGGGGTAGCTTATCGAGCGCAATTGAACAGATTGCCCAGGCCAAGCAGATTGAAAATAGAAGAAAAAGCATCAGGCTTATCAAGCCAACCCCGGCGAATACCAAATAGTACGAGTAAGCGGCTAGTGAACCGTACAAAAGCGATATACCGACAAAGCCAAAGCCTGGAAGTGTCGTGCTCAGCTCCTCTGGATCATCAGTCAGGAAGTTCGGGAACCGTGCCCCCAGACCAAGTCCAATCAATGTAAGTGTAATACTAACCACCAGGACATAGAGAATAAACAGCAGTGCTGACGTGACAGACTCACTCAGCATCAGTACATGCAGGAGTGCGATCAGTATCGAGATGGCTGCGATTGTTGATACGTAAAAGGCCGCCTTGGTCCAAAACAAGCGACTGAGCGTGATTGGTGCCGTAATAATGCTCCAGGCGGTGTCACGCTCCATGCTAAAGGCTGGAAATACTATCCGCAGCACGAGCGCCGCGACAAAGTATCCAACAACGATTATCTGCAGCGACTGAACAAACTGTGGCACCATCACTGCCGAAGCAATCTCCTGGCTGGAAAAGCTATTTTGAATAAATACATCGAAGCTGGTAACAATAATCCACAGCAGCGTCAGGAATCCAATCCAGAAAAGTGTCCGCTTGTTACGAAACATCGAAATACGCTCCTTGGTAAATACAGACGAAATCGGATTAGCCGAGAAAGGACTCGGCTTTCGTGTCTTATCAGCATTAAGATTCGTACGGGTTCGCGCCTCAAAGGTGCCTTCCCGGAAGTACTGCCAGATGTAAATAAACGGACGCGAGAACAAGGAAACGAAGTAAATTGCCGCAATGGTAATGGCAGCCAACAGAAAGGTCAGTGAGGTTGCGGCCTGCAAATCACCCACCTGTATTGCCAGCAGTGTCTCGGCTGACATATGACTTGGAAACACACTAAAGTACTGACTAACGTTCGAAATATCAGCCTGTTCTATGTCGAGGTTAGAAACATCAAACAGCGTCACTAGATCAAGACCGGACATATGCAGCCATATCAAGCCGGCAAGCACGAGGACCACAGATGTTGTAAGGCCAAGCAACCAAGAGAAACCATCTGTGACAAGATGCTTACTACCAAGGTAGCGCACAAAGGTACTCAAGCTCAGAATCAGGAGCACGGCCAAGGCTGTAACGAGCAAACTGAGAAGAACCACCGACACAAGCCCCAACACAATGCCCCAAAAACCAATCGAGAACACCGTCTGCATAGCCAGAAGAGCCGGAATCGCAAATATAAAAAGTGGCCAGATAGAGGTCAGAGCAATCGAGATAAACTTATCAAAAAGCAGCGAATCATATGCCGGACTAACGAGCAGCCAGGCATCACTTTCGTTACGAAAAAGCATAAAAAGACCGGTGATCAGCGCACTAACAAAAATAAGCCCGAGAACTGTCAGGAGAAATACCTGGTACACAAAGTAAGGCAAGCCAATACGAAGAAAGTCGCTCTCAGCCACTGCCCCGAGACCGGATGTTAGAGAAAAATACACGCCGATTCCGATCAGAACAAGGATGCCGAAAAAAAGCGACACCGTGATCAGTCGAGCTGCCTCCTGCTTTTTAAAGAAGCGAGCGACATGATGTAACCGCTGTCGTAAGAAAAACTCAATCATAATTTAGGCTTCATCGCTTACCTTTTCATGCGAAGTTGCAAACACCGAGTAAATGGTAGAAAGCTTTGCGTGATCCGGGACACCAGCCGCTTCGCGAAGTTCAGGAAGAGTTCCGGTTACCTTTAGCTCTCCACCGGCGATGACACCGGCTGAATCCGCCACGCGGTCGGCAATACCAAGCATGTGTGTGGTAATCAGCACCGTGCCACCATTATCACGGTAATCGGTAAGCAGACTCTCTAGAATACGAACACTTTGCGGATCGAGCCCAATAATCGGCTCATCAATCAGGAGAAGTTCTGGCTCATGCAGTAACGCGGCCAGGATGGTGAACTTCTGACGATTTCCGCGTGAGTAGTACTCAAAGTACATATCATCAACTCCCTGCAAAGAGAAGGCCGGCAGTAGCTCCTCAATACGCTTTTGGCGTGTATCGGCATCGTATCCATACAGCGCACCGGTAAAATCAAGGAATTCACGACCAGTCATCTTACCCCAGACGGTTGGGTTGTCCGGAATAAAACCGATCTTCTCCTTCGCCTCAACCGATTCTCCGTCCACCTTGGTACCACCAACCGTTATGTCGCCGGACGTTGGCTGCAACAGCCCGGCAATCATTTTGATAATGGTGGTTTTTCCGGACCCATTCGGACCAATCAATGAGTAAATCGATCCCTTCTCTATCGATAGCGAGACATCATCGACCGCAATACTATCGGGTCCGAACTTCTTTGTGAGATGTGAAATTTCTAGCATGTATCTAATGTATCATATAATACCCAAAAAAATCCCTACTCCAGCGTTCGAACATACGCTGAAAGTACGGTGGTCAGATCTGCAATCGCCTCAGAAAGTTCGGCTGCTGATCGATTCGGCTGCTGGACATAAGTGGTAAACCGATCAATCTGTATGACAACATACTGGTCGATCGGAATCATCTCTCTGCGCTCACCGTGGCTGGCACTCGCTAGCATCGGCAGCGCCATCAGAGCGAGGGTTAAAATTGTTGTGTATACGTATTTCATATTTTTTTACTTATCTTCTGTGTATATTTTATCACGCTATTACATTATAGCTAACACAGATATAAAAAAGCCCCAGAATGAATCCAAGGCCTCGGTCGTTAGTTTGAATATGGTTCGGTGGTATCGTCGAGATGCTCGGCTTCGTGCTCTTGATGAACCTCGTGGTGCTCATCCTGCTGGTGAATCTCTCCATGTTCATGATGATCATCACGAGGTTCATCGTCTCCGTGGCCGTGGGCAGCAATAGCATTAACTCCAAACATAAGGATTACGCCAATCGCAAACCAGCTGACATGCTTGAGGTGGCTGGCCTCTGCCTTGGCCTCGCGAACCGAGTGCGGAATCAAGTCCTGAAACACTACTACCAAAAAGGCTCCGGCAGCAATCCCCATTAGCGGCAGCTGGAGACTTGAAAATACACCCAGTAAAAGCGTACTCCCAACCGCCCCGATCAGAATTGTTGAAGATATAAGGAAATTAATTAGCAAGGCCTTCTTGGTGCTGTATCCAGCCTGCTTGAGAACAAAAAACTCAGATATCTCCTGAACCAGCTCATGAACAAATACACTGATGGTGGTGATGATACCGAGACCCGGATTAACAACAAAGGCTGTCGCTATCAGTACACCGTCACCAACATTATGGATGGCATCTCCAGTCATGATGCGCCTAGCGTCCAGTGGCGAATGTGTGTGCTCCTCTCTCTCATCATCATGGTGATGGTGAAAATCCGGAAGCAAGGCGAATATCAACCAGAAGCCGGCGGCCCCTAGAAGTATCCAGCCGGCACCGACAAACGTATCAGCAGACAGATGCAGCACCTCACGCCCCAACTGGTACGAGACGATCAGAAATACCCCAGCCGAAAAACTAACCAGATAGTGCAGATTACGGGCGATGGCCTTACCAACCCCCTTCCAGACAAACAGAACTCCCGATAGTGAAGCCAGCATGATAGCAAGTGAAGCGATGAGAATTTCAATCATTTTTCTTTAGTTTAGAGTTGGGGTTAGTAAATTTAGAGCGCTCGCAGTGCAGCAAGCAAACAACACTGATCGCGCTGTTTGCTGGCAATAATTACCTGCACTCGTTACACGTGCCGTGGACCGTTACAGAGAAGTTTTCATCTGTCGGGAGCTGTGATCGGAAAGCGGCCGCGTCTACAAAAATTGTCTTTACCATTTCGCAGTTTTTACAGATGAAATGATCATGTGCATCATGCTTTTCAATTAGCTCATACTTCGTCACCTCTCCGACCGGCACGCTGCGAAGCATGTCATCCTCCTCAAGACGCGTGAGGTTGCGATAGATGGTTGAGGCGTCAGCATCAGAAATCTGCTGCTGCAGCTCCTTGGCTGACAGAAGATGATTATTTTCAAAGATCTCTAAAATTGCCTGCTTGTGTTTTGTGCTGCGTCTTTCCATAACTTCTTATTGCAACTTACTTGCAATAATACCTATACAGCGAAAGTTTGCAAGGTATATAAAAAATTTTCGGTTATCTACCGAGAGATTTTGGTGATATCTGTGGATTTTTATGCTCAAGAAAGCCGCTCTTGTAGGTAGCGCAGGTGCTTATCCCGCCGCTCGAGAAACTGGTCTTCGGTGATGCTAACACCACCATTGATCATATCCAAGACATGCTCGCTGCCTAAGAAGTGCGGCATGATCACGTACGTAGCTCCGCTTTCGTACAGCCGGGCTGCCTCCGTCGGATACTCGGAATAGGCAATCATCACCATGTCTGGATCACGCTCATGTACGTACTCGGTCAGATACAGGCTGGTCTTGAAATCACTGATTGCTGAGACCACCATATCTGCCTGCGTGATATGCAGATCATGCAGAAATTCCGGGTCATGTATATCGCCGTAGTGATGCTTTATGTCCTGTGCCTCAAGCTGGGTGATCCGTTCCGGATCATAATCAACCACCACGAAATTCTTCTTCAGCTCCTTAAATGACTGCGCCAGGCTGTGGCCGCTGCGAGCATAGCCGAATAGAAATATATCCGGAGAGTCCTCGATACTCGATTCCTCTATCGGCCGGGAGCGCTCGAATATACTTAGCCAATTTTTGATGTAGTCATAAATATGGTCGTCGTAACGCATCATGTAGGTCGAACCGGCAATTGTGATCAGGCTGGCCATCGTTACCAGCGTTACAATCTCCTGGTTAACCTCACCGATCTGCAGCGCCAGCAGGATGAAGATCAAGGAGAACTCGCTCACCTGCCCGGCCGTCATCGCCATCTTGAAGCAGGTTCGCTTGGTGTATCCGTAGAAACCAGATAGCCCCATCACAATCAACGGATTAACCAGTAGCACAAAAAGTGACAGGCCAATGGTCGGCAGTAAAACAGATGAGAATATATTCAGATCAAGCCCGGCACCAAGCATCACAAAGAAAAACAACAGGAAGAAATCACGCAGTGGCCGCAGTCGTCCCGAGATCTCCTGCGCATAGATTTGCGTTGACAACGCTACTCCGGCCATCAGTGCACCAACCTCTAGAGACAACCCAGCAGCCGCCACAACGGCAGAGACCCCAAAGCCCCACGCCACCGCAAAGAGAAACAGATACTCCTGTGAGCGAGCCAGGAAAGTTGATATTTTCGGCAGTAGATACCGGGCCGCAAACCACAAGGCAGCAGCGATAATAATAAACCAACTCGCGCCCTGCGTAGCCGAGACCCAAACTGCTTGCTCGCCACCAAGAGAGGAAAGATAAATCAAGAACCCTGTAGCAATCAGGTCCTGAACCAGCAGAAATCCGACGGCTATCTTCCCGTACAAATGCTTTAACTCCTCCTTGTCGCTAAGAACCTTGAGAATAACAATCGTACTAGAAAAGGTCATGGCAATGGCAATGTAGCCAGCATGCATCAAACCGAAGCCAAAAGCACTCGCAATTCCAAAGGTTGCTGTTGCTGTCAGTAGTACCTGCCCCACCCCGATAAAGGCAGAGCCCCAACCGACCTCTTTAACTTCCTTGGGATTAAGCCCAATTCCAACGATAAACAAAAGCAAAGCGATTCCCAGCTCGGAAACGGTATCGAGAACGTGGACAGAGTTGATGGCATCAAAAAAATACGGTCCTAATAGAAGGCCGCTGATAATGTAGCTGATGATGAGTGGCTGCTTTAGAAGTCGCATCAAGGATGCAAGCAAAAATGCCACCACTACAACCAAGCTGATTTCTATAAAGAGGGCGCTTTCCATAGTATTTCCTACAGAATATCATATATCTGCACTTATACTGCTTGGAAATTGTTATACCGCCTCGCGACGAAGCAGTGTTGCGTTGACAGCCACAACGACAGTTGAAGCAGCCATCAACGCAGCACCAACTGCTGGAGACAGTACGATCCCAGCCCAAACCATCACACCAGCCGCCAGCGGCAAGGCCACAATGTTGTAACCGGCCGCCCACCAGAGGTTCTGCACCATCTTACGATACGTCCTTCGACCCAGATCCATTACGCGAACCACATCTCCTGGATCATCATTAACAAGAATGATATCGGCCGTCTCAGCAGCAACATCAGTTCCGGAACCAATTGCCATCCCTACGTCCGCCGTCGCCAGGGCTGGGGCATCATTGACCCCATCACCGACCATGGCCACCAGACCATACGTTTCTTGTGCCTTCTTTACGATATCGCTCTTCTCATCTGGAAGCACTTCAGCATAAACCTCATCAATACCCACAGCGACAGCTACGCGATTTGCCACCGACTCACTGTCACCAGTCAGCATAATCGGCACAATCCCCTTATCTTTAATATTTTTAACTGCACTAACAGCACTCTCCCGTACCACGTCATCAAGGATGATGGCTCCGAGTAGACGGTCATCTTCAAGCACATACACGACGGTTTTACCATCATTGTTTGCTTGGAGGATTTTTTCTTTGTCTGGAATAGTAATATTATTATCAGTCAAAAAACCTGGACTAACCACCCGCAACTTACGGCCATCCACCACTCCCTCGATACCACGTCCAGGTAAGGCCCGGAAGCCTTCTACTGAATAAGAAGCTTCGGTGGTTGCAGCTATTGCCTTGCCAAGCGGATGCTCAGAATCACTTTCAAGTGAAGCGGCCAAGCGCAACACCTCCTCTTTACTTTCATTCTCTGACAGCAAACAATAATCATCAATCACAAACTCGCCCTTTGTCAGCGTTCCAGTTTTATCAAAGATAATGGCCGAAATATCACCCGACTGCTCAAAAGCCGTACGATTTCGTATCAAAAGCCCGCTCTTGGCTGCCAGTGATGTCGAGATCGATGAGACCAATGGAATTGCCAGCCCGAGTGCATGTGGGCAAGCAATCACGATTACCGCAATGGTTCGCTGCAGAGCGTATGAAAATAGCTGACCAGAAAAAAATGTCCAGCCAGCCAGCGTCAGAAGTCCAGCCGCCACCGCAACATAGGCCAGATTTGCTGCTGCACGGTCGGCCAGCTTCTGGGTTTGTGACTTCTGAGCTTGAGCATCAGCCACAAGTTTCATCACCTGCGACAGGTAAGTGTCTTCACCAACCTTCTCTATCTCTACACGAATTGATCCAGAACCATTGACTGAACCAGCAATCACTTCATCGCCAACTTTTTTGGTGGCAAGTTTTGATTCTCCGGTCACCGCTGAAAGATCAATATCCGTTTCTCCCTTTATAATCTCACCATCAACCGGCACCTTCTCGCCAGGCCGAACCAACACCACATCTCCAATCTGGAGATCGCTGATAGGCACCATCTCAGTAGATCCATCTTGGGTTATGCGATTGGCTTCACTGGGAAGAAGCTTTGAAAGCTCACGCAGCGCATTTGAAGCCCCCATAGTTGCACGCATCTCTATCCAGTGACCCAAAAGCATCACATCCACCAACGTTACCAACTCCCACAAGAGCGGCTCACCGGCCAAGCCGAGCTGTACCGCCAGGCTGTAGCCAAAGGCAGCACTGATACCAATGGCCACTAGTGTCATCATGCCAGGCTGGCGTTTTTCGAGCTCCTGCTTAGCTCCAGCGAGGAATGGCCAACCACCGTAGCTGTACACGACCGCCGCCAACCCGAAGGCTATCCAGGAACCAGCCGGTAATGTGAGAGAGAACCCAAACCAGTCTTGCAGAGATGGGGATAAGGCCAATACTGGCAGAGATAATGCTAGTGCAACCCAGAAACGTTGGCGAAAATCGGTCGCCATAGTCTGGTGGTGAGCGTGGTGGTCGTGCTCACTTTCAGCACTATTGTCTGTGTCATGAGAATGTTCTGTGTGATTTGAGTGATCCATAGACATTTACTTATTAGCAACAGCATCAACTACGCGCCTTAAGCGTTCTTTCACCTCCGTTGCAATCTCGTAGAGTTCTTCATTATCAGTTACTCCCAAAAGAATTTCCGGGTCAACTGCTGATATAAACACTTTTTCATCCTGTTCATAAATGATCACATTGCACGGGAGAAGTAACCCAAGCTCTGGTTCTAGAGATAGCGCCTGATGAGCTAATTTAGGGTTACACGCTCCAAGAATTTGATATGGAGCTTGATCGACACCAAGCTTTTTCTTCAGAGTGTCCTTCACATCAATGTTAGACAACACCCCGAATCCTTCACGTGCTAAAGCCTCCTGGACCGCGGTAGTAATATCGCTAAAATTTCCAGTAGCTTGTTGTGTGTATCCGTAAGACATAATAAGAATAAGTTATTACCAATTTTTACAACAATTAATAATCCCCTGCACAAATGACTTTAGTTTACTCGTATTTCGTCATGAAAATAATTCCCTGACCAGAATCCATATCACATGGATTGAAAGAAAAATTTTTTCATAACTGATTATATGCGCATGAACACATCACCCTTTTCTCCATCCTGGGTTATCTCATAAATTACAAACTCTCCATTTTTTGGCCCTGGCATGCCCGGTGAACCAGACGGCATTCCGGCCATGCCAATTCCTTTGATGTCTGGCTTCTCCTCCAGAAGTTTCTGGATAGCGGCTTCTGGGATATGTCCTTCAATCACGTATCCAGCCACCTCCATAGTGTGACAGCTCTCCAGTTCATACGGAACTCCAAACCGCTCCTTTACAGATGCCATGTCCTCTATATCCCTTACCTCAACCGCGTAATCTAAGCCTTCTAAATAAGAGCCGTAGACACCACAACAACCACAATAAGGAGACTTATGTAGCGTCACCACTGCCACTGCTGCTTCGCTCGACTGTGGTGCGGAGGTCTGTGAAAGCAGGAAACCTCCCATGGCTACTACTACCACAACTAAACCCGCGATAATGACTTTATTATTCATATTAATTACTGTTGTTAAACCACTCATCCAGCCAGGTTTCCATCTGTTCTACCTCCTGCTCTTGGGCGCTGATAATGTCATTGGCAAACTCTATCAGTTCTGATCGACTAGTTTCTTTCAGTAAATCCTCGGACATCTCGATAGCTCCAAGATGATGGACGATCATCCCGCGAAGGAAGGCTTCTTCATAATCAGCTCCCTCCTTGCCACGAAACATCATTGTCATCTCATCCATGGCGTGCTGCATAGCTCCATCCTGGCGAATAATATCGTTTTCATGTATATCCTCCGACAGCTCACCGTGCATATGGTTATCGTCGTGCATAAAGCCACCTCCGTGCATCCAGTCTGCCCCAGGAGCAGCATTGATACCAATAAGGTAACCAACCATGAGGCCGACGATTATACCAACAAGACCGTATATAATGGCTGTACTATTTTTCATATTACTTTTTCTTAGACCGCTTAAATACGCTAATAATTTCCTCAACTGCCTTATCCTCATCACCCTGCTTCATCTGGTGAATCACGTGCTCAGACAGATGATTTTCCAGCATAAGATCCTCAACCCCGGACAAAGCGCTACGGACGGCCGAGGATTGATTGATAACATCAATACAGTACTGCTCCTCATCCACCATCTTCTGCAAGCCACGTACCTGCCCCTCAATACGCTTGAGGCGGTTGGTAAGTTTCTGTTTTATGTCTTTGTCCATGCCGTAAGTATATACCCCAAGGGGGTATATTGCAAATCCCATGACACGTAACCAAAAAACCACCTTTCGGCGGTTTGGTTCCAACTTCATCCGGATACGCGAGCTAGTGAGTAGCAAATGATGCTAGAACTTAGATTAGAAAAAATAATACCTATTTCGTTCCTGTTCTAACAACATGATATTCTGTATATGAGCTGATTAATATAATTTCTAAATCTTTTAATTATGGAAAGCTTTGAGAAGACACCAAACGAACCCGATAAAGTTAATGAGCCTAGCAAGGAAACACAAAATGAACTAACGAAAAACATGAGACATAAAAAGGTCACATTGGAAGCGATTGCCTCTGAAATTAAAGAGCTAAACAATATCATCCCAACACTTGAAACAGCCAGTCCGGCTGAGATTAAAGATGCGTATCTTGAGTACATAAATCGTGACGAATCAAATCTGAAAGAGCAAATAGATATGGGATATGTGGATATACCCGACCCAGACGACACCGAGGCAATAATTACATATCTTAAGAACGAATTGGGGGAACTAAAGAAGGAACAGAAGAAAGAAGCCGCAGAGACTAACTAGTTCAAATCCGTGCCATGTATTTAAAATAAAACAGCCTCCTTTTCAGGAAGCTGTTTTTATATCTGCCTGTGCTGAGCTTGTCGAAGTGCGCGGGCGAACGGAACATTCACATCGTCGCTTCGCTCCTCTTTAATCCCTTCGGGCCTGCTTATTTTCTATCTCACTTCGTTCGATAAAGAAAATTCTCTAACAAGACCAGATAAAAAGTAAAGCAGATTACTTTTTATCCCACGGTTCTCAACGCTCGCACTGCTCGCTGCTCTCCGTCACGGGAAAACTAGAGTTTTCCCGACCCCTTTCCTGGTTCAAATCCGGTCTCATCATCCATACAAAAGTAAAAGAAAAAGCCGGCACAAGGCCGACTTTTCTTTCACTAGCGCGGGCTAGTGGACGATGTTGGAACCGAGATAAGAGAGTATAAGGATTATATAACAATTCCCAAAATTTAAAGCAAACTAGTTACTTCCTTACGATAAAAATCGTATTGATATACTCAACTTCACCATTGGCTAATTTTTCTTTTATCTCGTGCTCAAATTCATAATAAGACTTCAGATCCATTTCAAGCCACAGTCGTAAAACTTTATACAACTCATCCACTGAACCTGCACTAACCTTACAATCCACATCAACTTGCTTATATTCAATCTCTAGATCATCTAGTGTTCTAGTAAGTTTATCGTATGTGTATTCATACTTCTTACCCTTTTTATCAAATACATAATTCTTTAAGTCTGCATAATCTTTTGTTGGTTTATGTGCGACAAATAGCGAGATACCTTCATCGGAGAGTAAATTGTGAACTTTCTCAACCGCTGATTTCTTATTATCAAAATAATAAAGGACATGTGAAGCGATAATAGCGTCATATTTCTGGTCAGTTTCCCAAGTCTCGAAATCGGCGTGGATCACCTCCTTTGAAGTATTCATGTAATCACGAACGTAACTTGTATTCTTCTCTACGATAGATATATCCTTTATGCTTTGAGGAAAATCATCTGCCTTAGAAAGAGTATCGAAACCAGAACCGATATTAAGTAGATTACTAGGCTTATGCTCGTTTAGTATATCTACAATCTTTTGCTCAACTTTTTGTTTTTCATCAGAGTGATTTACAAAATTTTCAAACAATATTTCTGGGAACCAAAAATTCCCTTTCTTTTCTAGTTCAGAAATAGCCACAGTTGCTGACCACAACATATTAAAATACTCCCTATAGCTATCTGCTATGTGCCTATCCTTAATAATAATCACACGTGGATTAGAAGGATCATCCCAATTAAGCATATCGATTGTGTTGCCGTATATATTCACTCCCACCTTTGTTATAAGTCCTAAAGGCATATAGCGAACCTGAACCAATGGAATAGACTCATAAGTTTTTCCCAGAGCCTTTACATCATCGTTATATAAAATCTTTGTCTTAATACCACGCTCAGAGCGATCATGGACATAATTTACAAAAAAATCGATAGCTTTCTGAAAGTCGGGGTTTCCTGATCGAGCCCCAAACACCAAAACCTCCTCTCCCTCTTTAAGATCTTCATTGATAGAATAATAGTATTCCTTGATATTTTCAAAGCCCTCTATCACCTCGACATTTGATTTGCTCGATTTCATGATTATATTTTAACAAACTTACACACCATAAAAGTTGGGTAGTAATCACCACCAACTTGCTGGGCACTAGTATCAGAAAAATCACTCTCTTCTGTAATTGATGTCAGTTTCATTTTCTTTAATACATCTTCATCAAAATACTCCGAAAATGTATGTGATAGTTCTGTAGCAACAATTTCACCCTTAAATAAAACTGAACGAACTTCTTCTTGTTCATAATAATCCCTGTATTTTTCTTTCTTTTCCAAAAATTGGCGAATTGGATGAACGGTCAGATACAAAATAGTAGCCCCAGACTTTGCTACTCTAGCTAACTCCATGAGACATTCTTTGAGGTCCTTTGATGTTTGGAGGGCGTATTTACTAACAACCAAATCAAAACTGTTATCTTCATATGGAAGATCTTCCATTCTTCCAACCTTTACAACGTCTTTAGAAAACTTAGAGTTAGCAATTTCAACCAATTCTTCAGATGCGTCAACTCCAGAAATCTGAGCACCTTTACCTTGGTAATAAGTTAAGTCAGTCCCATCCCCACAAGCAACATCTAACAAGTTCTTATTATTTAGGTCTTCATCAAGGATCTCGTAAAAAATATTTCTACTAATAAGTGTCTTGCCAACAGAGTCAGAAAAATCCGATGCGAAGGAGTCGTATTGTTTCTCATTACTCATGAGAGTAAATTATAACACCTAATCACCTACCATACAGTAAGCGGGTTTATGTCGAATATGTGCATGGTTCAAATTCCATTTGCCCCAAAAATAAAAGCCCCCACCTAGGGGCTTTAAATCAATGCGCGGGCGAACGGATTTGAACCGTCGATCTTCCCCGTGACAGGGGGATGTGTTAAACCAGACTACACCACGCCCGCATTGTCAAGTTTTACCTGCTTTTTAGAAAGATTTCAAACTTTTCCCTCTTTCTACTTAAAAACAGATCACTGACTAGATTACCGTACATTACTTCATAAAGCAACAATGAATCGCTAATACTGTATTGCAAAGAATGTGCTTTATCGGCCTCTGACAAGCTCCCTTTCCCCATTCCAGCATTCTCCGCCAATAACTCACTTAAATCTTCTAGAAAGCCAACAGAAGAGGAGGTAAACCTGGTTGTAATACCCACACTATTCACCTCTCTACTAGCGTGAATAGTACCGACCCATACCGTACCGTCACCATCAAAGTAACCACGTACGAAGTCTCCCGTAAACTCTTTAGGTACATCAGGAAAACTGAGTATCCTGGTCTTTCTTGGAGTAATACCCAAACTCCTGAGGTCCGAAAACATGTCCTTGCTACCTATTTGCAAATGATATACGTCTTGATGATTATCGGGTGTCGCTCGCCTGCCGATTTTGTGCTCAGAATCAAGAGCGGTCTTTACTTGCTCTATCAACTCCTTGTCAACGGAGGTGAAGTCTAAATACTTGGTACCGCGCTTGGTCTCATACATACTGCCGTCAGCAGCAAAGAAGCCTAGTACATAAGCCATATCGGGTGACCACTCTTTAAAGAAGTCTTTATTTACCTTTCGTTGAATAGGCACTAATTACAGCGTATCACGTGACAGGATATATTGTTAACCACTTTTAATACGTCAATCAGTGTATGACGTATTGATTTGGGTGTAATCCCTCCTCCCCGACTCAATATGTAGGATTTGAACCACGGTCCGTTACGCTCTATCGCTTCGCGATAAAGAGCGTTTGCAGAGCAACCACCTAAAACGCAAAGAAGGTTGCGTTTTAGCCTCAGCTTTATTAGACATTTTTTAATGTGTCGGGGGGCAGAATTGAACTGCCGACCTTGACTTTATGAGTGTCACGCTCTAACCAACTGAGCTACCCCGACAAATGAGGGACAAAATAAAAGCGTACTTTCATTTTTCCCGAATGCTGTCGAGGCAAGATCTTCTTACCCCGACAAATGATCGTTCTTTACCCCTCACAGTATAGCGACCAGCGCGCCGTAGTTCAAGAAAAAAGCCCCCGAAGGGGCAATTTTCCAGTCTTTTTTTTATACTTCTTTATTCCTCGTCATTATCGTCGTCGCTATCTTCATCGTCCTCTTCGTCAGAATCATCATCTTCAAATTCTATTACCGCCCTAACCTCCTCTTCCGTTAGATCTGTACGAGATACGATTTCAGCAATTGCTTCTTCCTTGTCAGTTGTCTCTAGATTAAATTCTTCCTCGCTTCCGTCAGAGTAATCTATCTTAACCTCGGCTTTGCCATCATCAAACTCGACCTCTATCTCCAGCTCATCATCGTCATCGCTTTCATCGTCATCTTGATCAAAGCGATCAAAGATTACACGCAAACGTTCCTTTAGCTCTTCCGGAATACTAAGTCGGTCGATGTCTGGACCACGACGTGATGAACGCTCATCAGCTGCTTCTCCATCATCGTCAGAATCATCATCACTGTCATCGTCAGAATCATCATTAACATCATCCCCAGCAAATAGTCGCTGAATACCTGGAGCCCGCAAAAGTCCTGGTGGTGTGATACCAGAGTTTCCAGCTCCATCCTCGATCAAGCTACGAATTCGAGCTATTGTTTGTTCATCTAACTCTCCATCGTCCGCAACACCAATCTGCTGCTGCAGTCGAGCGACGGCCTGCGATGTCAGTGGACCGTAATACCCAGTTGTTAGGCCTTCTGGGTAAATGCTTCGGTCCTGAGCCAGAAATTCCTGCAGTCGCTGTACGCGTTCTCCACGATCACCCTGGCGCATACTCTGCCCGAAGACTGCTGCTTCATTACTTTCTTCATCATCATCCGAATCATCTGTAGATTGACCTCGCAGCGATAATACTCGCTCCTGAAGCTCGGCTACCTGCTCCTGAAGCTGTCGCACCTGCTCCTGAAGCTGAGCGGTAATTGAGTCATCTTCGCTCTGTGCCTGCACCGAGACACCACCAATCAAGGCTAGTGTTACGACGAGCGCAGCCACGAATCCAATTTTGGTAAAAGATTTCATATACGTAAAAATAAATAACGAATAAACCTATCTTTAATAATAGACTTATAAACAGTAGATATCAAGATTTACGTGTGGATAGATTTAAAATCCGTCTACATAAGATAAACAAAGAGCCAGCCACAAGGGCCAGCTCTTTGCTTATTATTGTTGCGGGGGCCGGAATTTCACATAGACACAGCCTCGTTCCCGACCCCTCGACTTTGAAAACCCTCGGTTTTCAATACTTTCCAACACGGGAACGAGGAGTTCAAATCCTTAGTGCTATAGACAAAATTCCCTTGGTATTCAGGGTGACACTAATATATTCGATTGAATCATTGTTGCGGGGGCCGGATTTGAACCGACACCTGGAGGTTATGAGCCTCCCGAGGTACCATTCCTCCACCCCGCGATATAGTCCTGTATCCTTTCTTTGTTTTTAAGAGACTTCAGGTACTTCTCTTTCTCCACAGCGGATGAACGATTTGAACACTTTTCCTTGTAAGCAACCTCCCAAGGCTGATAGGGCTTTGTCCAACCGGCATCATCACCGTTATGTTCGTTTATACGACGATTCATATCATTCGTATGACCAATATAATACTTGTCATACGAAGCACTGTACAGAATATAAATGAACATAACCTCGGTTATGAGTCCCGCTTTAGCGGGATACCATTCCTCCACCCCGCGATATATTCCTGTCTCTTCACGTACAAGTAGTATTTTACTAAATAATACTAGGTGTGTCAACGACTAATTTTCTCCGTCTAGCTTTGGGTTCTCTACCTCTACCCCATCAATCTCGAAGTCGCCGTCAGTGATTTTACGAATGTCGCGACCGATACCGCGTAACTTTACGCTGGACTCATCGTACTGATTCACAACTGCATTTAGATTACTGCCCAGCCGCCCGTGCACATCTTCATATCCAACTAGATGTGTTCGTAGTGCTTCTACTCCTTCCTGAATCCGCTCGGTGTTCTTCTCGATTCGAAACGCCCGCAGACCCTGCAGGATTGTATGCAGATACGCCGCTAAGGTCGTCGGCGAGACAATAATGACACTTCTCTCGTGAGCGTACTCAATCAGGTTACGCGTATTGGTGCCCGCTGAACCAATCTTGTTAACCAGCAGATCATAGTAGACACCCTCGGCCGGGATGAACATCATCGCAAACGAGAGCGTGTTTTCTTTGGGACGAATGTATTTGCTTGTTTCATCAATACGCTTTTTCAGGTCATTTTTAAACTCCTTAGCAATCACCGCGCGCTTGTCCTCATCCTCTTCGTCCATTAGTCGCTGGTAGTTATTTAAAGAGAACTTGGCATCCACCGGAATAATACCGTCCTTGGCCTTGATGATGGCATCCACTGCTTCACCATTTTCAAAAGAGTACTGTAGCTCGAAGCCATTTGGCGGCAAGAGATTCTCCAGAATCAGCGATAGACCGGCCTCGCCCAGCGACCCACGCTTCTTCTGGTTGGACAGCACCTTCTCGAGATCCTTTAACGTCTCGGTGATGTCCAGCACATCCTTGTTGGTCTCCTTTACCGACTCAATCTCCTTGGTGATGTTCTGGATCAACTTCCGACTCTGTCCGAACTGGCTCTCGACCGTCTTGGTGAGCTTGTTGTCCATGGTGCGGGTCTGCTCACCAATCTGCTGGTTAAGCTGCTGAGACAGGTCCCTCAGCCGCTCCTGGAGGTCTTTATGCGCCGCATTTTCACCGCCATCAGCACGATGAAAGTACCACCCCACCGCTACGTGAATAGCGATCGTGATTACAGAAATTACAACCAGTATTGTTAGGGTTAGCTCCATACGCATCCATTATATCAGAACCTGTATTACAAACCCATCGCACTTAAGTCGCGTTGATTTCTAGTAAAAAATAGTGCAGACGAAAGAGATATATAAAATATATCGAAAGAGGATAAGCTGTTTTCTGCAGAAATCCAGAGTGACTTGGGGTGCGAAATGAGTGGAGTGTGGATTTATTATGGTGGGTTGTTATGCAGATTCCTTCGCCTTGCGCTGAAACAGAACGTACTTCGCAATCTCAACTACCGCTAGATCAAAGATTCCCACCCCGGCCAGCAGCAGCCACTGGTTGCCAGACAGTGTAGTGAGGCTCAGCAGCTCTCGCAGCGGCGCGAAGAAAAGCGCTCCGAACAAAGCTACCAAACTAAGTCCGAGAGATATGAATAAAAACCTGTTGTTAGAGAAATCAATTTTATAAATTGGTTTATAAAAATTCTTCAACGCCACCACAAAGAAGAGTGCATCGATGGTCAGAATCACGAACATGATGGTGCGAATCGTCTCGATGGCAACACCTTGCTGGTTGAGCAGTGCAAAAATAACAAACGCGGCGATACCGGTAATCGTACCACTCACCGCAATCAGCCACTTCATTGGCTTACTGACGAGATTCTTGGTTCGGGCATCCTTCGGGTCACGATCCATTACACCGGCCGCCGATGGCTCGGCAGCAAAGACAAAGGTTAAGAGGCCCCCTTCTACAATGTTCACCCACAGGATCTGCGGCGTCAGGATCGGAATCGGCAAGCCAGAAACCAAGGCACCACCAATCAGGAAGAGTCCACCAAAACTGGTAGAAAGTAGATGGGCAATAATCTTCTTTAGGTTATCGATAATTTTTCGGCCCTCCTCGATGGCAGCGACGATGATCGAGAAGCTGTCATCCAGCAGTACCAGATCAGACGCCTCCTTGGCCACCTCAGTTCCGGATCCAACCGCCACACCAATATCAGCCGCCTGTAGCGCTGGGGCGTCATTGACCCCATCCCCGGTCATTGCTACCACCTCATGCCTACCCTGCAGCAGCTTAGCCAACCGCAGCTTCTGGTTTGGCAGCACCCGAGCAAAGACGTACCGGGTATTAACGGCTTCAACAATCTCCTCATCACTCATATCCTCTAGGTCTGACCCGATCAGCGGCTCAGAATCAGAATCGGCCGAGATAATACCGACCTCACGAGCGATAAAATTAGCCGTCTCGGGATTATCACCGGTCACCATCAGGATATGCACACCGGCCGATTTAGCCTGGGCGATGGACTCGGCAACATCTTCTCGGACTGGATCACTAAAGGCGATCAAGCCCAGAAAAGTCAGGCCGGCAATCTGCTCGTCGGTTGGCTTGCCTTCCTCTGCAAGGTCGATTTTGTCTCCAGCATTCGCCTTGAAGCCGATAGCGATCAGGCGCTTGCCTTCGGAGCTCTTTCTATTCTGAAGATCCGTTATATTTTCACGTATTTCATCATCCAGCGGGACCACGCCCTCCTCGGTGCGAACCTGGATGGAATGACCCAGCACCACCTCGGGCGCCCCGCTGACAAATAATTCATTCTGGTCCTCTTTATCGCCAGAGGCAGCCGCCGACAGACTAGCAGCAAAACGGTTTTCCGAGCTGAAGGCCAGCAGATCCTTGCGGCGTTTATCAATAGCAACCTTATCAAAATCGGCCTCAATACCCCGCGCTACCAAGGCCCGCTCGATGGGTTCGCCGCGGATTATTGACTCACCTTCAGACTCTTCCACGTAGGCACTTGAGGACGTGACGGCTCCCTCCAGCAGGTGTCGCTGTAGTGGTGACAGCTTGCCGTCAGACGCTGCCACCTCGTCATCAGCGAAGGTATCAAAACTCAGCAGGTTCGAGACCGCCATCTTGGCCTGTGTTAGGGTTCCGGTTTTGTCCGTGAGAATTATGGTGGTTGAGCCCAGTGTCTCGGCGGCGCGGAGATTCTTCACCAATCCACCGCGATCTAGAATATTCTGCATACCCAGCGCCAGCACCACCGTCACGGCCGCCGGCAGCCCTTCGGGAACAACACTCACTGCAACTGCTATCGAGAAGACAAGCATCTCGATCAGCGACTCGCCACGTATGACTCCAAGTACAAAGATGACTACCACGGCCACCACAGAGATAACCGCCACAAACTGCGCAAGTGTCTTCATGTGCTGCTGAATCGGCGTATCGGATTCCGGACCGGCCGTTAGTTCCTGGGCGATCTTTCCTACCTCGGTCTCATCACCGACTGCCACCACAATGCCGCGGGCTTCTCCGGACGCCACCAGCGTGCCTTTATAGGCCATGTTTTTCCGGCCGGTGACCGGCTGATCATCTGTTATCTTTTCGGCGCTCTTTTTTACCTCCAGCCACTCACCCGTTAAGGCGGCTTCGTTTACCTCGAGATTCTTCTCCCTTATCACTCGCATATCGGCCGATACATACATGCCAGCCTCAAGCACCACAATATCGCCAACTACCACCTCCTTGGCCGGGATTACGTGCTTCCTTCCGTCACGAATCACCGTCGCCTCCTTGCTTTGGCTACTATCCAGCGCCTGAAAAGCCTTCGAGGCCCGACCCTCCTGAATCGTGCCGATGATGACATTGATTCCCAGCGCCACAAAAATGACCGCGGTATCTACCAGATGCCCGATAGCCAGCGTAATCAGCCCCGCCACCAGAAGAATCAAGACAAGCGGATTCTTAAACTGCTTGAATATTCGACCAAACACACCCACCTGTGCTGCCTCCGTCAGGCTATTGTCACCATGCAGCTGGCGCGATCCGTCGACCGCATCCTCGCTCAAACCCTGCTTCGTATCCACCGACAACTTCTCGGCCACCCCGTCAGCCGACAGCTGATACCAGTCGCTGCCAGTAGCTTCTTGGGGTTTTTGATTGTCAGGTAATTCGCTCATATAGATATATTACTGCTCAAGTGCAAAAATGCGCTCGGACTTATTAAGCTCGTACCGAACCTCGGTTACGGTATCGTACTCATACTCGGTCGGCTCTGGATTCAGTGGCCAGAAGTAGAGAATCAGCGGCATCGAGATGGCAATTATCAAAATCTCCAGCGGCAGACCGACCTTCCAGAAGTCGCGGTACTTGTATCCACCCGACCCCATCACCAGCGCGTTTGATTCGTGTGCCGTCGGGGTCAGAAAGGCCATGTTGGCACCGACCGCCACTGCCATCAGGAGCGGATCAATAGACACCCCAATTGTCTCGGCAATCAGAATACCAACAGGAGCCATCACCACCGCGGCTACGTTTGCATTCACAAAATCAGACATCAGCGTTGTCACCAGCATCACCGCCAGTACCATCAAGGCTGGCGACAGGTAATCAGCCAGCCCGAGAATTCCGTCGGCAATTTGCCCAGCACCACCGCTAATAACCAGCGCCTGTCCAAAGGTAATAATCGCTCCCAACAGTACGACGATAGACCAATCAACGCTTTCGTACGCTTCCTTGATACCGGTCATGTCCAGCAGCACCACCGCTACCGCCGCTGCAAGAAAAGCAATATGAATATCGAGAATACCAAAGGAGGCGACCACAATGGCGAGTATAAAAATAGCCAAGGTTTTAAAGATGGCAGTCGAACGACCGAGCTTCAGGTCGCGATTCTCTAGCGGCAGACCCTTGAAGGCATCAACGGTGTAGTTAACGCTTTCCTCTCGACCACGAAGTAGCATTACATCACCCACCTTAAAGTGCACATCATCAAGATGCTTGTTCAGCTGCCCGCCAGACCGTGACACCGCCAGAAGATTTACCCCGTAACGAAGGTTCAGCGGCATCTGCTTCCAGGTACTGTCAACCAACCGAGATTTTCGCGTTACCACCACCTCGGCATCGATCACCTCATCATCGGGATCGGCTGCCCCCTCCTCGGCATGCTCGCCAACCAGATCAAGCCCGGCAGCCTCGACCAGCTCGGTCAGTGACTCGGCATCATCCTGAATCAGTAGAACATCACCAGCCTGCAGCTGGTGGCCAGATGACGGGTACGAAATCTTTTGGTAGTCACGAATCAACGCCACGAACACAACACGTGTATCAACAATGCCTGCCAGCTCCTTAAGTGATTTACCAATCGATGATGATTCCTCGCCCACCTTGACCTCGGTGATGTAGTTCTCTACCTCGAAAAGTTCCGACTTTTCTGACTCACCGTGTCGGTTTGGAATCAGCCGCCAGGCCAGAAGTGCGAGAAAAAGCACTCCGACAACGATAATACCAGCACCGACCGTCGCAAAATCAAACAGGCTAAAGGCGGTACCGGTCGCCTGCTCTCGAAATTCAGAGACAATAATGTTGCGTGGCGAACCTATCAGCGTCAGGAAGGCTCCAAGATGCGATGCGAATGCCACAGGCATCAGAAACATTGCCGGCGACACATTGCTCTCCTTGGCCATCTTTACCGCGATCGGGATCGAGAAAGCCAAGGCACCGACATTGGCTAGGAAGGCCGAGGCGATGGATACAAACACTGTCAGCGTCAGAAGCTGAAGCACCGGCCGGCCAGCCAGCCCGGAAAAACGCCGGGTAACAATCTCGATAACACCGGAATTCACCAGCGCCTGAGAAAGTACAAACATGGAAACGACGATGATAACGGCCGGATGCGAGAAGCCATAGAAGGCTGATTCGACGGGCATCACCCCGGCGATCACAACAATCAAGAGTGCCAAAATCGCCACCATGTCATAACGAAGCTTGCCCCACATAAACATCACCAGCGCACCGACTAGTACCGCAAAGACGATAATCTGATCAGCTGGCAAGGCGGTGAGAAAATCCATAACTGTTGTATATATATCCATCATATTGTAAAGATACTACCGAAATTAAGCATCCGGCTCTTCTCTCTGCTCACTCTTTTCTTCGGTTGCTGCCTGCTTGGCCTGCTCATCTTCTTCGACCTCCTCCTCAATCTTTTTATCCTGATAGGCGCGCACCTTATTGAGATGAAAAAATGAGAAAATAATCACGCTGGCCAGCACGACGCCTAGCAGGTTCACAAAGAAAAGAGATACTGAACCAGTCAATAGATCTGTAGAAAAAAGTGCTAGCGAAACCCCAATCGCTGAAAGCGGCGGTACCAAGGATACAGAAATTGCTACGCCCGGCAGCGACATCGCCGTCTCCTCACTGACCCACGCATAGCTGGCAACTACACCAGCCGCAAAGGAAATAAAGAAGTAGAGAAGTAGATCCGGATTCGTCAGCAGATCCAGCTCTGGTGTTAAATCTGAAACGCTAAAAAAGAATGTCGTCACCAGCGAGATGCTGATACCAATCGCCAGCGTTTTAAAAAGAATCTTGATGGCTCGCCAGATGGCGTCACGGCTGTCGGTTACGACCCCCAACCCAAGCGCCAGAATCGGGAAAAGAATCGGTGCCACCAGCATAGCCCCCACAATCACGATGGAGTTGTTCATCAAGAGACCAATGGTGGTAATAAAAGCCGAGGCCGAAAGCAGCAGATAAAAGTCGCCGTCGGCACGGGACTCATCGATGAGCTTTTTAACCGCGCGCTTCTGGCCAAAGATACCAGTCTTAAAAAAACCGTCTTCGTTTTCGGTGGTGTTCATTGCCCTTATTGTAGCAAATTAATAATGCGAGCATGCTACAATATCCACATGCTACAAGAAACCATAAGCGAAGACATGAAATCAGCACTCAAGACCGGCAAAAAGCTGCGTCTGAGTGTGCTGAGAAACATTAAATCAGAGATTTCCAACCAGCTGGTGACCAATGGAGAGAAGCCGGACGGTCAGCTACCGGACAAGGATGTTGTCGAGGTGATTGCGCGGCTGGCCAAGCAGCGTCGCGAGGCAGCCAGCGAGTTTGATGCCGGTGAGCGCGCAGAGATGGCTGACAAGGAACGTGCCGAGCTGGAAATTTTGGAAGAGTACCTCCCTGAAGCGATGGGTGATGACGAGCTAGAGACATTGGTCGAGTCAGTGATTGCCGAGGTCGGTGCCGAGGATATGAGCGGCATGGGGCAGGTCATGGGTAAGGTGATGGCCGAGACCGGGCCGGCGACTGATGGCGATACCGTGCGCAAGCTGGTGGAAGAAAAGCTGAGTTCATCTACTTGTTAAACAAGTAGATGAACGAAACCCAGCACTTTGCTAGCAAAGTGCTGGGTAAAAAATTAAATAACTCACCCGGTTGAGTTATTTAGCAAAAAAGCCGCCCTCGGGCGGCTTTTTTATGGTGTGTTAGTTGTGGTTGTTGCCGGCAAGACCTGAATACTGTCAGAACTACTACGTGTATCATTATCCATTACTTGTTCAGTAACCAGGATAATGCCCAGAGTAACGGTAACAATCACCAAAAATCCCAAAAGAAACTTCACAAAGTCTTCGTTAAATATCTCTTTCATACTGTATATTCTACCATTTCTTTCACAATGTTAGACTTCCAATGTTAGACTTCGGAAGTCTAACATGGTCATACCTGAGGTGGTTCAAAGCCGCCTTTCGCGCTGCTTTCTTGTAAAAATTTCTTATATTCAGTGAAATCAGAGAATTGATCCCTGATAATTTCATCACTAAGCAAATCTCCCCAGCGATTATTACCAGCTAAATCTCGGCAGCTCGACCAGGTGTAATCCCAGTAATTATTTCGCCATTTGGGTAATTCTTTAGGATTTTTATGCACGTAAGAGAAGAGGTATTGAAGCTGTGCATCGGAAGAAATATGGATCAAATTGTAGGCTCCTTCGAACACATGTCCCGACACGTCGTCATACTTGGTATTGAAATAATTAGCAAAACCAATTAAGACGCGATGCATATATTTAGACACTCCTTTTTCGGAGATATTTTTTACTATTAAATGATAATGATTAGGCATTAAACAAAATGCGGCTAATTCTATATGTCTATCTTTAGCAATTTCAGCAACAACGTCATTATCAATTCGAAAATCACGCGAATCTTCATAATAATCAACGTATCGAGAAGTGTTATAAAAACGCCTATCAGACTGAAGATAGAGAATGTTGAATATAAACCGCAAATAATCACGCTTATGTCTAAATAAGGTTTGTTTCTTATCTCCTCGACCACAAATGTGGTAATACTCGCCTGGTGCTTGTATTTCTCTTTCCATAATGTTCAGTATATCAAACTGTTAGACTTCCGAAGTCTAACATAATAGTTTCAGATGGAGTTGCAACTGTTAGACTTCGGAAGTCTAACATGTAGGTGTAGGCGGATGTTTTTGGCGAACTTGTATTAATTAAGTCCCCCATAACAAAAACACCCGCCGGAATGGCGGGTGTTTTGTACTACCCGAAGGTAGTGAGTTCTAAGAACTAAAGTGAGACTTAGTTTTCACTAGCGTCACCAGTTCCTGGAACGGTAATAGCTGCAGTTCGGAAGTCTGAAGTTGGTGTGAAGTCGTAGCTATCATCAGTTGGGTCACTGTCATTCGTTGTCTCGAAGTTGACTGAACTCAGTGTAGCTCGGTATGAGCCAGAGTTGAGTGGGTCAAATGTCACCGTAATGGTGAACTCTTCGGTGCTACCTTCGTCAATCTTGTAGCTATTGTTGGTTTCTTGATCAGCGTCAGAAACAAAGCTGTACGTGGTAGTTCCAGTACCAATCGTACCTATTTCGAACGCGTCAGACTCGTTAGCTGTTGATGTAGCTGAGAGGTACACGTCGGTTTCAAAGGCAGTAAGCTCAACTACGAACTCGTAGCTGGCTAGACCTTCACTTTGTGAAGCGCTCGTGTCAGCGGCATCGGCAGCGTAGACACCTTCAACAAGTAGTGTGTGGTAGTCACCAGTAGCTGTTCCGTCAAGCTGGCTTGCAGATAGATCATCAGCACCTTCAACGTCGAAGTCATCAGCGTTAACCTTAGCGCGGATTTCTTCACCACCAACATAGTTTCCATTCTGTTGGTTGAACTCGAGGAACAGCATTGCTGTCACCTCGTCATCCTCGTCGATAGTCAAGTCACCATCGATGTCGAATGTAAGCGTTGCAGTAGCAGTTGTACCACCAGCAGCTCCAACACTCTTGCTGTCAATATCGAACTGCTGACCATCAATTTCTAGGTAACCATCGTTGACAATATCATCGTAATCAGTGCTTGATGCATTAGTTAGACCACGAAGATCAATGTCAACCTTTATCTCGTTAACTTCTAGGTCGTTTCCTTCAGCCTCCATGTCGAAGGCAAAGATACCATACTCGTCAGAGCGGTCGTCTTCGTCGACCTGGATAACAGACTCATCTGGATCGTCAGATGATGATGTTACATTAAGCTCTTCGTCGCCACCCTCCTCATCGATGTCGAAGCTTTGAGTATCAGCACTTGTATCGTCATCATTTCCGATGTACTGGTTGATACCCTCGCCGTCAATAGCGCGGATACCGTCTTCAAGGATGGCAACATCCCAGGTAGGAGAATTAGCAGCGTCATCAACGTTGCTAGCCACCTCTACAGCAATTGTAAACTCGGCAGTGTCGCCTTCGCGGACTACAAAGTCAAGACCACTGAATCGAACTTCGTAGAATCCGTTGCTATCGGCATCATCATCGAGCCAGTCGTCTTCGTCGTCAACATTTTTGGAAGCGATTTCGTCGCCATCAACAATAATGCTAACCTCTTCGAAGACGTCCCATGGCTCGTCGTCAGCAGCAGCGTTGTTTCCACTGTCTGCCTGAAATGCAACGTCAATTCGAGAGACATTAACGTCTCCGTCTTCAACGTCAAACTCCACCTCGGCAATCTCAGCAGTGTCGCCTTCCTCTACGTCAGAATCAGCTCCTGAGCTGATATCGTAGTCTTCGAGTGAAGCTTCACCTCCGGATAGGTCGTCTGAGCTTGAGTCGTCATCTGAGTCATCAGAATCGTCTGAATCATCAGCGTCATCTGCATCGTCTGCTGCCTGCTGTGCACAGAGTGCCTGTGCCTGGCTAGCAGAACTTGAACCCCAGTAGCCAGTAGCACCTGAAAGTCCTAGCGGTGCTAGAACGTTAGCAGAGTACTTGGACTGGAAGTTGCTTACAGCCTGAGCTGTAAGAGCTCCGTAAAACATAGTTTCGTTTCCAGGAGATCCTGGACCCGTTGCTGCTACGCGAGTATCAGCGTCCATGTTTAGGAATATTTGCAGGTCTTGTACAGCCTGTCCCTGGGCGCCTTGTCCGGCGCTTAGAGAGAAGATAGATGATGGGCAGTTGCTTACACCAGCAGAGCTGTCACCATCGATCTGAGCCTGTAGGCTAGCGATCGTCTCTAGAAGAGACTGGATCTGCGCCTGTAGGTCATCGTTAGACTGTCCGTAGGCTGGAGCAATTGCTGCGCCACCTAGCATGAAGAGTCCTGCGGTAAAAGCTACGAATGCAACTGTAGCTTTTGTTAGAACTGAATCTTTTGTAATAGTCATAAGTTTCTTTTCCATTTCTTTTGGCGTCTTAATAACGCTTCGAAGAAATGGGGTTATCTGTGTCGCCGGAAGTTAATTTGTAATTGATTAATACCGGGCGGACAGATATGAATTAGTAATTAGGATGTTGGGTCGAAATTATTTTGACCACGTACATAATCGACCAGAGATTCATACGTAGTGCGTGAGCGACCCCTTGGGCACTCCTTCGCCAAGGCTTCGTAGTGCAAGGCACGGTCAGCGAAAGCTTTTCGTGCGATGCATAATCTGCCAGGGCTTGTAGTGCGGTAATTATCCTCCAGAGGATAACCAAAGAAAAAAGTGCATGCACTTTGGTCATCCTCCAAGAGATATCTACCGAATGTTCTGATCTTCTAGCATCTGTGCGGGCTTGAGCCCTTTGACTAATTGATTAGTCGAGTGACTCTATTCGAACCTTAACGCTGGCTCACCATGATATCCGCTCTACTCGAGTCGAATATCATGGATCGCTTCAAGTCGACAGTAGAGACAGAACTCTGATTTGCGGTCATTGTTGCCGACTTGGTCCAGGAAAATTACATGTAATTTTCGGACATAAATTCGCGTAACGGTACTTTAAAACTAAAAGTTTTAAAGTTGTCCGACGCTCATTCAACTTTGGACTTTGAGCCCTCAGCTCTTTTCTAGCAAAGAGCTGGATTTCACTCGCTTGGCTCGTTTATATTCTTTTGTGAAGGTGCGGGGTTCTTTAATGTATACAGGCAATCTACCTATAACACCGTGTATGGTACCACACGCTTGACACTTCAACTGTGGAAAACACCGCTCGCACCCGCCTTTTTGTGAGACACGAATCAAGTTCTCCGCTCGCTAGCTGCGCGAGGTCTCACAAAAAGGGGTGCTCGCTTTAAGAGACGAAGCCCGAACAAAACAGCAATATTCGCTCTAAGGAGAATGCCTGTGAGAGGTAGCTGAGAAGAGGTGGGCTCGCTCTAAGGTAAGTGTCTCACAAAAGGGGTGCTCACTTTAGCGTAGTGACGTATACGGTTGTGAAAGAACAGTAATCACCGAACAACAGCCTTATTTTAACAATTAATAGTATAAAGATAAAGGCCTTTCCTTACACTTCCCTATACCTTTGTATAGGAAGTCCAACGTCTTTTACCGTGCTTTTCGAGTTGGCCGATCTTTACGAGGGCCTTGAGGTCGCGCTGAATGGTCTTGGTCGAGTAGCCGTTAACGACATCGGTGACGTCATTGACAGTGATCTCGTCGGTCTTGTTGAAAAGATCAAGAATCTTCTGCCGGCGCTTGTCCTTGGTTGATAGCTGAGCTTTTTTAGCGCTATTACCCGCGGTATTTGCCCCACTGCCAGCAGCGGCGTCTCTACCTAATGAAGACGAATCGCGCGGGCTAGCCTTACGCGTTGTTTCGTGCCCTGATTGAAGGGTCGGAAGATCGTTGTTAAAGTACCCACTGTCCAGGTGTGGGCCCGGAAAGGCACCAAGATCATTAACCTCGGTAATAAAGGTGTCTATTTCCTCGCGCAGAACCCGGAAGTTCATGTACGAAATAAGCCCCCCATCGCGAGCGACGGCGAGCTGTGAAAGCAGGCGTTTTAGCAGGCCAGATAGCTCTAGAAGGGTCTCATCCGGCGTGCCATCGGCCAGCATATGAGCAGACGATACAAGCGACAGTGCCTGGCGGCGAAGTGTGCCGCGGAGGGGTTCTTCAGACGGGAAAACGCGGGTTATGGCGTAAAGTGCACTGGCCAATCGCTGGGTTTTCCCGGAGACATAGGCAACACGTGTCGTATTGTCGTTTTGAGAAATACCGCTATCTTGCGCATTGCTTTGAGTTTTGTCGTTTATACTCTGCATTATGATTTGCAATAAAGTCTTTTATACGACAGGCTGTGTCTCTTTAGATGTCTTTTATTATATAACAGACATGTCTCAATGTAAAGATAAAGACAAAAAGCGACATATAAAAAGACACACAGCAAGCAACGCTCGCCCACTTCTCTTCTCAGCAAACACGCATCAATTTATCCAGCGATAAATTGTGCTCACTCTCGGCTGATTTTTCTGCCAGGGGCAGAAACCATGCAAATCAGCCTGTGAGAGGTAGCTGAGAAGAGGTGGGCTCGCTCTAAGTTCGATAACCCGAACGAAACCTGCAGTATTCGCTTTAAGGTAAGCAAGTTTTACCCACAAATCTTCAAGCGCCAATATGATACTATTACCCTAGTCATTAACCAGATTTTTTTATGGCCAAAGGAAAGAAAAAGAAGTCCTCAACCGCAAAGGATAAGCAGCAGTCACTGACCCAGAAGTTACTTCTGGGTAATCAGTCATCGCCAGTCCGATCAGCCATTGCCGGCGTACTGATCGCGGCCGCGGCCGGATTCCTGGTTCTGGCGGCCTTTGAATCCGCCGGGTTTGTTGGTGATACAGTCCGCGGTTGGTTAGCGTATGCCTTTGGGACCGGGTACTGGTTTTTTGTTGCCGGCTTGATATTCTTTGCCTACGCGCTCCTGCGACGAAGTGCCAATCTTCCGACCTTGACGTGGGTGCATACGGTATCGGCGATCATCTTGTTTTTAACGATATTAGGATTGATTGATGTGGCAGCACCGGAGGCAGGAGGTATCATAGGAGCCTTGATTGCTGGTGGAGTTATTAGTGCCTTCTCTGTTTATGCCGGGGTGATACTGCTGCAGACAGTGGCGGTGGTAAGTTTGCTAATCTTGGTGGATGAGTACGTAGATCTGAGTCGTCAGATAAATCTACCAGCGTTGTCATCTCTCGGTCTATCGAGTACCGCAGAGGATGAAGAGGAACAAGAAACTGAAGGAGAGATGAAAGTAACCAACACCGCCCAGACGAATCAATCCACCAGTCAATCTGCTGAATCGCGTGAAGCAACAAAAGACTCCTCATCAGACCCTGAATCATCTGACGATGATCGGGCAAGCGGGACTACGAAGGGTAAGGATGGAGCCGGCTTTAGCGTGACGAAACCAAAGAAGCATAGTGAAGCTTCTTTTACTGCCTCTCCTCCCCTGAAAGGTGACTACACACCACCGCCGGTTGAGCTGTTGTCGCGCGATACCGGTGATCCGGAGGTAGGTGATGTAAAGGCGCGAGCTAATTTAATAAAACGAACACTGGAAAACTTTAATATTGATGTCGAGATGGACGAAGTATCCATCGGGCCAACCGTCACCCGCTATGCGTTGAAGCCGGCGGAGGGCGTGCGTCTCAACCGCATCACGAACCTGCAGAACAATCTGGAGATGGCACTGGCGGCTCACCCCGTACGAATCGAGGCTCCGATCCCTGGTAAGTCCTTGGTAGGTGTCGAGGTTCCAAACACCTCTAAAACAACTGTCGGGCTGGCGGGGCTTATGGGATCAAAGCGGTTTCAGGATGATCCGGCTCCTCTTTTGATGGGTCTCGGACAGGGAATTTCAGGTGAGACATACTTTTCGGACCTGAACAAGATGCCGCACCTCTTGATTGGTGGTGCAACCGGCGCGGGAAAGTCGGTGACGGTACATGTGCTGATGAACTCGCTTCTCTTCCGCAACGGGCCAGACAATCTGAAGCTGATTATGGTGGACCCAAAGCGGGTTGAGCTAACGCTTTACAATGGTATTCCCCACCTCTTAACACCCGTTATCACCTCGGCCAAGAAGGCGATTCTGGCCTTGAAGTGGGCGGCTAAGGAGATGGATCGCCGCTACGATATTCTGGAAGAGAACGGCGCACGCGATATTTCTTCTTATCATAAAACCGTTCTACCAAAGCTAAAAAAACAGCACACCGAGGGTGAGCAGAGTCCAGACACGATGCCGTACATCGTGATCGTGATTGATGAGATGGCGGACATGATGAGCGTTTATCCAAAGGAGCTGGAGGCAGTGATTGTCCGCATTGCGCAGATGTCGCGGGCAGTGGGAATTCACCTGATTCTGAGCACACAGCGACCAGATGTGAGTATAATTACCGGTATCATTAAGGCCAACATTCCGGCTCGGATTGCGCTGCAGGTATCCTCACAGATTGATAGTCGTACTATTCTAGACACCAAGGGCGCTGAACAGTTGCTAGGTGCCGGAGATATGCTATTTCAGACCGGGGATATGTCTAAGCCGGTACGTATTCAGTCTGCCTATATCACCGAGGGTGAGGTAAAGAAGGTGGTAAAACACCTGAAGGATCAGTACGCCGATCAGCTGCAGGATACGGTGAGTCTCAAGGGTGACGGCGATGGTGATGGCGGTAAAACCATCTTTGATGTAGCCGCCGAGGCCGAGGAGGATGAGGAGCGAGATGACAAGTACGAAGAGGCGCTGGAGACAGTGGTAAAGGCTGGTAAGGCCTCGACCTCGCATCTACAGCGAAAACTACGAGTGGGATACAGCCGAGCGGCGCGGATTATTGATGAACTGGAGGAGAACGGCGTTATCTCGGAAAAGGACGGCACGCGAGCTCGTGATGTCTTGATCACCCATAAAGAACTGGAGGCAGCGCGAGCCGGCGAGACCATCACGCATGAGGACTCCTCTGACGACTCGTCTCACGGCGAAGGCTCTGGCGAGACAAAGGAGGATTCCCATACCGTAGAACAAGGCGGGGCAGGCGACGACGACCCCACTCCCACGTCGTCTGGCGACTCTCCTAACGGCGGGGCAGGCTCCGGCGAGGGGGCAAGCGACCCTCAATCATCTGACGATGATCGGGCAAACGAAGAAATTGATGACAAGTACTTTGAGGCGTTAGAAGAGGATGAGTAAAAAGTCGAAAGTCGAAAGTCGAAAGTCTAAAGTTCAGCTGGATACATATCAGCCATGCTACTGCGACGAATACTACAAATCACCGCCGGTGGTGCCTTTCTGGCGCTGATTGTTGGCTATGGAATGTATCAGGCCGAGGACTTTCGCACCGGCCCCGTGATACAGATTACCAGTCCTCAGGACGGATACCAGGCAGATGAACCCATGCTCAGTCTAGTGGGTAAAGCCGAGCGAGTATCGTACCTGAGTCTTAACGGTCGGCAGATTTACACCGACACAAATGGGTACTTTGATGAGGAATTGCTGCTAACTGACGGGTATAATATAATAACGGTAGCAGGCAGAGATGCCTTTGACCGCCACACCGAGGAACATGTCCGTGTGATTTTAAACGCCTCCTCCTCCCTATTATTTTCTTCATATAACCTAAATAATGAGCAAGAATTCAGAGGACAAGAAGAGCAAGAAACAGAAGAATGAAGACGTAGAGAAGACAATAAAGAAGCTAAAGAGTCGCTTTGGTGACGGCGCGATTATGCGGCTGGGTGAACGCACCGACAAGGATGTCGAGGTTATTTCGACCGGCTCGATGGGACTTGATCAGGCGCTGGGTGTTGGCGGGCTTCCTCGTGGTCGTGTTGTCGAGATTTTTGGACCAGAAAGCTCGGGAAAAACGACGCTGGCCCTGCATGTAATTGCCGAGGCACAAAAGGTGGACGGAATTTGCGCCTTTGTAGACGCTGAGCACGCACTTGATCCCGAGTACGCTAAGAATCTAGGTGTAAAAACAGACGAGCTTTTGATTAGCCAGCCGAACACCGGTGAGGAGGCGCTGGAGATTACCGAAAGCCTCGTACGCAGTGGTGATATTGATGTGGTGGTGATTGACTCGGTAGCGGCGCTAACTCCGAAAGAAGAAATCGAGGGTGATATGGGTAAAAAGCACGTTGGTCACCAGGCGCGACTGATGAGCCAGGCGATGCGTAAGCTAACCAGTGGTGTCTCCAAGAGCAAAACAATGGTGATTTTTATTAACCAGATCCGCATGAAGATTGGTGTCATGTTTGGAAACCCCGAGACAACACCGGGTGGACGAGCGCTAAAGTTCTACTCGTCGGTTCGTTTGGATATTCGACGCCGAGCACGGATTAAAAAGGATGAAGAGGTGGTCGGGTCCCGCACCAAGGTGAAGGTGGTGAAAAACAAGGTCGCCTCCCCTTTCCGTACGACAGAGTTCGATATTATGTACGGAGAAGGGATCTCTCGAGAGGGTGAGCTGATCGCACTAGGTGAGAAGTACGGTCTGATCGAGAAGGCAGGGTCATGGTACTCGCTAAGTAAGGAGCTGGATCTTGAGGATGCCGGCGAGACAATTGGTCAGGGGTATGACTCGGTGCGTACCTGGCTAAAGCAGCACAAGAAGGAGCAGGAGTTGATAAAGACAAAGATTCGCGAAGCTATGGAGGAAGAGGTAAAGGGCAAAAAAGCGGCTCGTGAAAAGGAGAACGAGCAGGTAGACGACCCTCAATCATCATCTGACGATGATGATCGGGCAAGCGAGAAGGATGTGGACAAGGGAGAAAAGAAGGAAAAGTCAGACAAGAATAGTAAGGATGAAGGTAAAGACAAGGATGAAAAGAGTGAGAAAAAAGAGAGTGATGGTAAGAAAAAAAAGAAGAAGGAATCTGGCAAGAATAATAAGAAAGGTATGAAGAAATCAGCTAAGAAGAAAGACAAAAGTAAGTAAATGAAAAAGCCGGGCTTAGAAGTAAGCGCCGGCTTTTTTAGTTTCGAGGTAAATTTATTCTTCAATTATCTCCTCATTGCTATCAACGAGGGCGATATTCTTATCATATCTAATAAGAAGCACGATTATTACGGCTATCATTGCGACTATGAGTAAGCTTGTCATACTGATGATAAATTTAACATACAGCATCGGAAGCACTACTGCTCCAATTACTCCTAGCAATACTGCTGGGAAGGATTCCTTGCCACTCTGAACGTAAAAGGTTGGGGTGAAAAAAAGCATAATAACCAGGATAATGTTTGGATACATCAGTATATTACTGAAGTACGTTATCGGATACGAATCCTGGATTATCATCTTCCAGATCGGAATAGCCAGAAGGATGTTGATGGTCGAGCAGGTAATGTACAGTATCCAGCGTTGGTGGAAATTGAAGAATTCATGATCAGGTTCTTTCATCTGTTTGGGTTTAGGTTTTAGGTTTAAGAAGGTACTGGAGATATTTTACTACTTTTTATCGTTTTGTCCAATGGATAATAAAAAGCCGCACTCAAGTGAGGCGGCTTTAGATGAATATTTTTGTGATTTAAGTTGATTCCGATTGATTAACAGCACCTACAAAGAAAAATAATGTCACGAATAGGTAGAAGACCAATAATGTGAATATGCCTGGGCCCGTTCCGATAGTGATTCGTTGAAATATTGTTCCAAGTGTAATGGTTGCAAGTAAACTTGTGAAGAACTTAACATGACTCCCATCTGGATATACCAAACCAAGCAAAACAACAGAAACTATTGTGGCCAGCATGGTGACTCCTACTGTAGTCATACCGCCGGCCAATGCCTCAGCAACAACACTCATACGCGGATTACCAGCAAGGATTCCATCGAATATAACCTGAAACAGATTATCTGCAAATAGAAGAAATACTGTTCCAAGAACTACAACAAGTGCATACTTAGTGAATATTTTTTTCATAACAACCTCCCAGTTGTTTTGATTGAAATTAAATAACTTATCCATGGAATAGAGTACACTATATTTTTAATATGTCAAATATATAGCGCCTGTAGTAAAATACACCCCTCTGGTGAGCGGTGCTTTCGACCCAGCCCCTGCACGCAGGAGACTGGATTTCACTCATCTTATTCGTTCAACTTTTACCCGGTTAAACATTTTTGCAAAGCAAAAATAAAATCTATGATTTTGTTTAACTCGGGTGAACTTTCAACTAACTTACTGTCTCACGTAAGGCAGCAGGGCCATGAAGCGAGCGCGTTTGATTGCCTTGGCAATCTGGCGCTGGTGACGAGCGGTAAGGCCGGTATCGCGACGGTGCTGGATGCGGCCGTGTTCAGTAAGAAAACCCTCGAGAATATCAGTATCCTTGTAGTCAATGTGAGTTATGTTATTTTCTTCGAAGTAATCAGACATGGGTTAGGAAATTAGGTTGCTAGGTTATTAGGAGTCTAGGAAGTTAGGTCTCTAGGCTTCTAGGTATTTGATAATAAAAGTTTTAGATAGACACGAGTACTAGCTTAGCAGATTTCCATTAATCACTCAATATAATCTATGCTAGTTTTAACTTCAGCTCTGCGCGAAAGTTCGCGGAATCTTTGAGCAACGTTGTGCACCGAAGCTTCTAGGCGTAGATTTAGATACATTTCGCGAACGAAGACTTCTAGCAGCTGGATTTGCGTAAAATTCGCAGAATCTTTGAGTAACGACATGAGCGGTAAAGAGATAATACCGCGAGTAAGGCACGGAGAAGATTCTAAAGAAATTTGCCAAATACAGTGCTAGAAGGGGATGTCCTCGGGAGTAATGTCTTCATCCTCCGGATAGTCAATCTCCTGATCAGCGTTGTTCTTGTTGTTTTTGTTGCTGCTGCCGGAGTTGTTGTAGTTGCCGTCGTTTGATCCATTGCGTGGGCCAAACTGAACGCGATTAGCAACGATTTCGGTGCGGTAGTTACGCTTGCCGTCATCACCTTCCCAGCTGCGGGTCTGAATGCGCCCCTCTACCAAGGCCATTGAACCCTTGGAGAGATACTGAGAGGTTGTCTCGGCCTGACGACCAAAAACAACAATGTTGTGAAAGTTAGTGTCCTCTTTTTTATTACCATCACTGTCGGTGTAGTTGCGGTTGGTTGCAAGCGAAAAGTTGCAGACCGCCGTACCGCTCGGAAGGCTTTTGAGCTCTGGATCACGCGTAAGGTTACCAATTACAAGTGCTTTATTGAGATACATACTGTGGCTTTAGTTTTTTATCTACTAGTAGCTGTGACACGAAGTCACCTGAGACTCATTGTCTCATACATTATCAGCTAACGCGAGAATAAGTACTTCTACTCTTCTTCGGTCTCCGTGGCTGCTGCAACGGCCTCATCATCGACCGTAACCAGCAGGTGGCGGATCACATCGTCTGCGGTGATGAATATCTTCTCTACATCGTCTACCTGGTGCGGCTTGAGGTTGAACTGTACCCAACCAAACTGACCGCGGGAAAACTGCCGCTTCTCACCTTCATCCTTGACCTCAATCTCGTAAGAAAGCTCGCGCATTTCCGGAGATTGCGAAGCCACGATGTCGCCACCGGCGTCGGTGATCTGCTCGTGCATGTCGGTTTCGATGGCCTTTACCTGATCTTCAGGGATTGTCGGGGCCAAAAGAAAGCCAACTTCGTAGATAGTGATATTCTCGTTTGTGTCTGTTTTTGCCATATCGGTACTAGCGTACCATCCAAACACGCCGATATCAAGTGTAAAGGTTGATTTTAGAGCCCAAGAAACTGTTTAAAGTCTCGACAAATTACAAGGAAGGTAAGCTCTATGTTTACTACAACACTATTTCGTCGGTCAAAATTTGGACATTTCCGCTGCAAAACTTCGCTTCAACCATCTACGATGCCAGCATCGCCTCGGTTTCCAGCTCGTTTTTCGCTCGAAATGTCCAAATTTATGACTCGACGCGAGACTTCAGACAGTTTCTAAATAGGCGCTGAGTATTGGATACCAGCTTTGGGCCCAGCTCGGCTGCTGTGGTGCCTTTCAGCGTGGCTAGGGTGGAAATTATGTCCGGTACATACAGCGGAGTATTGCGACGACCGCGATGAGGCTGGGGGGCAGCGAACGGTGCATCTGTTTCTACCAGTAGATGATCGGTTGGAAGGTCAGCAAATATGTTCTGAAGACGCTTATCAAAGGTCAACACCCCGGTCGCTGAAATATAAAAACCAATATCAAGGAAACGGGCAGCGATATCCTTGTCACCGACAAAAAAGTGGGCGGTGCCACAGAGCTTCGCGCCTGCCTGGTGGCTGTAATACTCGAGAATCTCCAGACCTTGTGAGTAGGCATCCATGCTGCCGGATTGCGGGCGCAGATGCAGTATCAGGGGCAGGTCAGCGGTAATTGCCAGCTCGATCTGGGCCTCAAAAGCTGCGCGTTGCTGGCTTTTCTCCCTGTCGCCACGATCAGCCGAGCGAAAGTAATCCAGACCGCACTCACCGACTGCTACCACGGACTCGGGATCCTTCTCAATCAGTCCCCGGTAGGGGTCAATATCAAAATCACCGCTAACCTCGGTAGGATGGCAGCCAACACTGGCCCAGATATGATCATGCTCCTTGGCGAGCGCAATTGATTCTGCACTCGTCTCAACGTCAATGCCAACGTTGATCACTCCGGCCCCCTGTTCCTGCATATCGGCGATGATATCTTCGCGATCCTCGTCAAAGGCTTCAAAGTTGAGATGTGCATGGGCGTCAATGTATTTCATGTAGCATGTATCATATAGCATGTAACGCAACTCTAAAAGAGACAAGAGATACGGGGTAGGAGATATGAAAATTGACTTTTTGTTATTGACTCAATATTGTATAGATAAACGCTTCTTTCCAACCCAAACTCAAAACAAGAGGTTCTTATGAAAATTAGACATCACCTTACGACAGACGACTTACTCTTAACACTGGCTGCGACACTGAACTGTCTGCAGTACATGGGAGCCGGTGCCTTCTTCTACGACATATGGGAACTCGAGTCTCAGATAACACAGCTGTTTCTGGGAGTGATTGCGATATTTTACATTATAATTGTAATTTTTATCACCTCGAAGCTCATTGATTTCATCAAAAGTCATGAAGGGAAAAGTTATGCCGGTTGCTTAGTGATATTTTTTAGCATATCGCTCGTCCTCGGTGGCTGGGTGGCCATTATTTTACCCTTCGAACCTGTCTGGATATTTACTGGTAGTTGTCTACTCTTGGCAATTACCTTTTTCATCTTTGTACAAACGGTAACCACATAACAAAAAGGGCCTACGTGTCTCTCACGTTGGCTTTTTTATTTGACATCTATAAATTAAGTGCTATTTTATAGATAAACACTTCCTTAAAATAAAAAACCCGAACCAATGAATGAAAAGAAAAAGCTTGATGCTATAACTTTCATCGTAGTAGCTGTCACGTATACCGTTTTTACTGCCTCCTTTCTAAAAGAAGTGTGGACTGCTGAACCACTAACATTTCTAAATGTAGTAACTTCTTTATACAGTTTCATACTAATCATTACGATGATTGCCTTCACTTTAAAAACTGCTAATGATTGGCACCTCTCTGACAGCGCTGGCATCATTATGGCTTTCGTTATTTTTGTTAGCGCTATCGGGGGTCTCTTTATTGATCTATTTGCCGATGTTGAATTACTGAACCGAGGGTTGACACTGGTGCCAATAATAATCTTCTTGATGATTCATATCATGGCTTTTTCTATTGTTGTGAAAGTAAGTCACTTACTGAAAAAAGAGCGTGAATTATATAATTAAAATCAACTAGGTCGGCTACGTATCAAAGCGAGCCGACCTTTAAAATACTTACTCACGTCGAAGAAAAAGCGGCTCCGGCTTTTTGCCTGACTCAAGCGTCTTTCTGATATCAGCAGCAGTCTCTGGCATGAACGGGGTCAGCATGGCCGCAATGTCATACAGACGCAGCACAAGGTAGGCTACGGCCTGCTTGGCTTCTTCTACCTGGTCGGGATCATCTGACTTAATCAGTTTATAGGGCTCATTTTCAGTAATAAAGGCATCCAGGTGAGCTACTTCGGCCCAGATGTAATCAAGCGCCCGGTCAAAGCGATACACATGCATTAGCTCTTGCAGCGTCTGCATGTCCTCTTCTTCTATCACCGTTTCGACGTCACGATCAAGCGCCACCTCGACATCATAGCTGGCGTACATATATCCGATGCGGCTAACCAGATTGCCGAGCCCGTTGGCGAGATTACCGTTGTAGACCTCCTCTAGAGACTCCATGGTCATGTCCGGGTCATCAAATGGGTGCAGGTGCCGTAGAAGGTAGTAGCGCAGTACGTCGGTGCTGTACTCCTCTATCACCTCGAGTGGATCAATGACATTGCCAACCGATTTGCTCATCTTGCGACCATCACTCTGAATGTGTCCATGGATTACAATCTGACGAGTTGGATTAAGCCCGGCTGACATCAGCATTGCCTGCCACATTGCTGACTGCTGACGGAGATTATCCTTGCCACAAAATTGAATCGGCGCACCGTTATTCCAGAAATTATTAAAATTTTCTTCATCTCCCGGCCAGCCGAGCGTGGAAATATAGTTAGAAAGTGCATCAAACCAGACATACATAACCTGTGAGTCATCACCGGGAACCGGCACACCCCAGGGCATCTTTTCAGCGACACGTGAAATAGAGAAGTCCTCTAACCCTCCCTCTACAAAGCGCTTAATCTCATTGAAGCGTTTATCCGGGACAACAAAGTCGGGGTGAGATTCATAAAGCTCTAGCAGCTGATCCTCGTAACGCGAGAAGCGGAAAAAGTAGTTTTCCTCTTCAATTTCCTTCGGCTTTTGACCAGTATGATCCGGACATTCGCCGTCTTCATTAAGATCACCTTCAGAAACAAACATCTCGCAGCCAACGCAGTAGAGTCCTTTGTACTGCTTTTTGTAGATATCGCCATTTTCCTCGCAGCGCTTCCAGAAGGCCTGCGCCGCTGTTTTGTGGCTCTCGTCTGTCGTGCGGACAAAGGCATCATTGGAGACATTCAGCTCCGCAAGAAGATCCTTAAATTTCCCGCTATAGGTATCGGCGAACTCCTCAACCGACACACCTTCCTCCTCGGCACGCTTCAGCACCTTTTGGCCGTGCTCATCGGTTCCAGTATTAAAAAAAACCTCGAACCCCTCGAGACGTTTAAAGCGAGCCACTGCATCAGCCCGAATAAACTCAAAAGCATGACCAAGATGTGGCTTGCCGTTGATGTACGGAAGCGTGGTGGTGATGTATTTATGTGTAGTTTGCGATATATCGGAATCTGACATATTTTCTATCGATACTAAGAAACCTTTTTTACTTGTCGTTGTGATAAATTATTACCATCACGATGCTTGGCTTCCTCTACATCATGTGCAAACTCAAGAAATGCTGCAGACAGTGGTACTGCTAACAAAATTCCCAGGAATCCAGCTAAACTACCACCGATAATCACGGCTAAAATAACAACAAGTGGCGGTACACCAACGACCTTGGTAACAACTAGCGGGTGCAGGAGATTGTTCTCAAACTGCTGAATGATCACAAACAGTCCTAACGTCATCAATCCAAGCGTTAGGCCACCAGAAGCAGCTGCTAAACCAATGGCCGGAACAGCCGCAACAATCGGACCAAAAATCGGAACAATTTCGAGTAGTCCGGCCAGAATACCTAAAAGAAGCGCATTTGGGACCCCAAGAATTGTCAGTCCGATGTAGACAAGCACGCCGACGATCAGCATCAGGATAAACTGCCCCTGAATCCACTGACCAATCTTGCGCTGCGATCGATGCCAGAGATCAGTCACGTAGTCCTCTTTTTCAAGCGGTACAACCAGACGTATAAACTGCTCGATGCCTCCCTTTCGGGCTGACAGATAGAAAGAAATAGAGATCATCAACACAAAACTTACAATGCCACCAAAGATTGAGCTTACGATTCTGATGACATCCTGACCACTTTCGACAGCAATATTACCAGCATTGGAAACAAGCTCGGAAACAGAGAATGTTCCGGAATCACCAAGTAAGGCACTCTCAAGCTGAAGTGAACTAATGTAATCAGGTGCGAGAGCAATTATATCCTTAAGATCTTCGATAACTGGAGGAACCAGGAAATAAATAGCCGCAAATATAGCCCCAGCCGCAGTGATATACATACCTATCACCGCCGCCAGCCGCGGAATCCGCTTTTTCTCAAAAAAGTTGATAGCCGGCTCGATTGCTGAGGCAATTACAACTGCCGCCAGCACTACCAAAAAAATATTTATCAGTTCATAGAAAAGGTAGGCCAGCGCTATGAATAAAATAGTGCGGATAATGGTATTTGAATCAATACGAATAGTTTGTGTGCTCATAATTTGATAATAACATAAACTTAACAGCGCCTAAAACTAGTTTTGTACCTGGCCGTCATCACTACCTTGAGTATCATCGCGACCAGTGGTTGGAACATTAATATCTCGAATCTGCAACATACTGCCGGTAAATGAGTCGGTTCCGGTAATGGAAGGGTCGGCCAGGAGTCGAACTGTTGATCCAGTCTGACGTGAAGTTGGAGTTATCTCAACCTGAATATACACCTCTTCGGCTGGTTTGGTAAATCCAGCTCCGGCTGGGATTGTACCAATATCCCACGTTAATCGACCGGAAACATTGTTGTAATCAACATTAGCATTTAGAGGTGAAACACCATCACCCATATTTACATAGGCCGGAAGTGCCGCCTGGAAACTAGCATCCGTTATCTCGTTGGTAGTATTGGAAACAGATAGATGGATCGTATAGGTGGTGGTCTGATCAACCTGTGGTGGAATTGGACCGGTATTTTCAAGCGGACCATCATCATGAAGCGTTCGTACTTCCATATCAGCAACAGTTGGTAGTTTTATCGATCGCTCGATATTGGTGGTTACAGTGTCAGGCAAACTACTGTCGCCTGTTGACTGTGCCTGCATACGGATCGCAATATCCACTGTTGGGTTCTCAACAATACTGGCCAATGATTCGGAGTTTCGTGTACTGAGGCTAAATCTCTGACTACCTTCATTGTCTGGATTAATGTCTATAAGATTATCATTTGTACGTGAATTCCAGATAATCGTACTATCACCGGAACGAACAATGCCATCACGTGATGACAATGTATCCATATCGATACCAGCACCGGAAAATGTGGCGATGATCTCTCCACCACGAACCGTTGAATCCAAATTACTCCGCCAGTTAATCTGCCCATTAATATCAACAATATTACCAGACCGATTCTCATCGGTTTCTATATCAAGACCAACATTAATAAAGGCTTCACGAAGATTGACCACGATGTCCTGCGAAGCAAATAGCGTACCTATCGCAGTATTATCATTGGAACGAATGGTGCCAACATCAAACCGAAAAGCCTGCTGATCGGAGGCACTCACATTAGAAAATCGTCCATCAACCGTGATATCAATCTCCTCTCCCGGCTCGATATCGCCCAGCTGCCAGATGTAATCTCGATAATCAGGAGTTGGATCGATTTCTTCAGGTACAAATCCAAACGGATAATCAATCACCAGAATAACATCATCCAGATTACGAGATGCATTCGAAGTAACGGTTATTTCCATCTCGAACAACTCGTTCAGGCTGGCTTCAGTAGGGCTAGAAATGTCAAGAGATATTGGTGCTTCAGAAATTTCTATCTCTCCGGTATTGGTGGCCAGAAAGATAGCATTTGAGTCCTGAACTTTATACTCGAGCTGAACTGAAATTTCGTTTACGTCACCACGCTCTCCGAAAAGTGTCGCTTTGGTACGGATCTCAGCCTGACCATTAGCCGGAATAGTACCGATTTCTTCACGCTGCTGCCGTAAATCCTGGCCAGTATTTTCCGGCTCTCGCGTTCCGTCTGGGTAAACAATTACCAGCTCAGCTGAGTGTAACGCAACCTTGTTCTCATTTTTGATATTAATATCAAATGTAGCCGTATCACCAGCACTGACACTACTAGGTGCATTAATCTCAATCACGACATTATCCGGAGAAATATTACTATCAGTAAAACCAATTGTGTACGCCGCAAAAGCAAAGGCAGCGATAAAGAATATAGAAGCAAAAATCAGTAATTTATTTAAAAAAGACATCGATTCTTTCTGGGATTCTGGTTCTTGTGACGGTTCCTCATCGTGCTGCCAGCCAGTTGGTATATCATTATCGCCAGAACCACCATATGACAGCTGGTTTCTGGATGTGTTAAAGTCAGCCGGATTCTGTGAATCAAGACGGCGACGTAAACGATCTATTTTGCTTTCAGAGGACTGGCTCATATCACTTATTGTATCATTATACTACAGCTGAATGGTCTTGAGTGACTGATTGATCTGACCAACTGCTGCTAAAACATGGGGTTGAAACGATGAAATAACCGAGGCTCCGTAATCGGCCGAGTAGATAAATGGTTCCAGAGCAGCGGCGTCTGGATCTGGGGCGTACCCAAGCTGGACCAAGGTGCGCAGCACTAGAAGCTTTTCCTGGGCCTTTTGTTCTGCTGTGTCAGTACTGTTTTTTACTGCCATGAGCCCTGCCGAAATAATCTGATATAAATATGGGTCATGCTGCTGATCCGGAACCAGCTGATTCAGTAGCCGGAAGAAGCGACTGATAATCTGCTGCTGATGAGCACTTGTACATAAAAGATAGTTTGTTCCCGGTTGGCACCCAACCACTCTCCAGCCAGCCTTTCCACAGACGAGCTCTACCTCGCTTCTACTTCCGGTCTGTAACCCGCCAGCTAGCTTCGAGGTTACCTTGCGAATTGACTGCGCCCGCGCCAGAATACGGCCCAAATCACGGGTATACAGCCAAAATCGGGTACTCGCCTCTCGGTATGGCCAGTGCCGAACCACAATTGCATTCGTATCGTATACCCGGTAAGACATGTGTGTATTTTACAGTATCTTCGCCGTAAAGAAGAAGCCGTGCTCGGCGACATCATCACCATCATCTACATCTGTAAAGGAGATCTCTGCTACGGTGGCGGTATCGGTGATGTCATCAGTGAAGGCTTCCAGAAGCTCTCGGCCGGTCGCGTCGGTCTCGACCCCAAGCATAATTTCGGCGGCTGGATCAAGATCGGCCTGCTTGCGCAGCCGCTGGACGGTGCGGATAAACTCGCGTACTACCCCTTTTCTCTTCAGCTCATCGGTGAGATCGGTATCGAGTACAGCCGGCTCGTCAATTTCCGTATCAAAATGGATTTCCTCAACATTCACCTCATCAGCAAGGATTTCCAGAAGCTCATCCTTACCCGCCAGGCGGTCATCTCGTAGCGTTAGCTTCGCCAGCGGCTGACGGACCTTCAGCTCGGCCTGGCTACGGCGATCATGAGCGTGCGACACGGCTTCCCGAAGAACCCGCATATCGGCCAGTAACGTCTCAGTACCTTCGTGGTTACCATCAGCAGTCGGCCAGTCGGTCAGATGAACGCTTTCAACACTGCCGTCGGAAACATCGCGGTATATCTCCTCAGCAAGGAACGGCATAAATGGCGCCAGGACCTTGGACACCTCCCGTAAAACATGCAGCGTTACATTAATTGCCTGGTCGCGATCGGCACCATCCTCACCGCGAATACGATCACGAGATCGACGAACATACCACGTAGAAAGGTCATCAATAAATTTCACAATTGGTTTGGTGGCCTTATCAATCTGGTAACTTCCTAAGCCGGCCGTCACATCGCCGATAAGCTGCCTAAGACAGGCCATTATCCAGCGGTCCAGAACATTCTCAACCTGCACCTCTTTTGTGCGGGCGGTCTCGCGCTCCTCGCTGGTGGTATACATCTCGATAAATGAAAATGTATTGGTAAGACGGTACATCACTTTCTTGACCACCTCATCTACCTCATCAGTAGAAAGGCTTACATTCTCTCCGCGGACAAGTGGAGAGTTTACGAGGAAGAAACGAAGAGCATCAGCGCCTTGGTTGTTGAGAATGTCGGTTACAGGCGGGTAATTTCCTTTTGATTTACTCATCTTTTGCCCATCCTCTGCCATCACCAGGCCGTTTACGATCACATTTTCATACGGAGACTTTCCAAACAGCCCAACACCAAGAACCAGTGATGAATAGAACCAGCCTCGTGTCTGATCGAGACCTTCAGAAATAAAGTTGGCCGGGTAGCCCTTGCCTTCATCTGGTGAAAAGTCATCATTTTCAAACGGATAATGCTTGGAGGCGTATGACATCGATCCGGATTCAAACCAGCAGTCAAAGACACTATCAATTCGCTGCATTTCTTTGCCGTTCTCTTCCCAGGTGACTTCATCAATGTATGGTCGATGAAAATCAAGCTCAAAGTCTCCGTTGTGGGGATACGGCCAAAAATCCAACTTTAAAATCGAGCCAGTATCCATATCACCTATGGTTCGTCGTCGCGTTATAATTTCGTCATTTGGAATTAATTCAGATGTCCACTGCATAATGCGCAATGGTAATCCGTGACTAATAATCAGAATATTCTTATCTTGATAACTCTCATTAATATCAAACAAGGCTGACAGCATGCGAGTCCTAATATCTGTGTATGTCTCTCCTCCTTCAACCGTTTCCGAGAATGGCTCCAGATCATCCATGACTTCATGCCACTTTTCAACTTTTTTACCCTCAAGTATTCCGGCCTTGTTCTCAGTAAATCGCTCATCGATGATTATTTGTTCAGTAGAAAGATCAAGGCTTTCTTTAACCATTTCTGCGGTCTCTTTCGTACGAAGCATTGGTGAAACAAAAACAAAGTCGATATCAATATCCTCTAGTTTAGTAATCGCTTCGCGAACCTCCTCTTTTCCTTTATTAGTTAAGTGATGTTCGTTGCTCGGCAGTGAGCTCATAATTCGTTTGATATTATGATCCGCCTCGCCATGACGCATAGCAAAGAATTTGTTTGAGCTTTTGGTTTTCTCTTTAAGATCAGCAAGCGAGCTAATCACCTCGACTACTTCTCCATCGGCTGACTTCCAGACCGGGAGCGGTGCACCCCAGAATCGCTCGCGGGAAATCGCCCAGTCGCGGGCACCTTCCAGCCAGTTACCAAATCGATTAGAGCCGATAGCTTTAGGGACCCAGCCAACATTCTCATTGGCAGCCACTAGGTCGTCCTTGAAGGAGCTGACCTCTACGAACCAGGAAGTAGTTGCATAGTTTAGAAGCGGCGTCTCGCAGCGCCAACAAAGCGGATACTGGTGATGAAGATTCTCTTTATTAAAGAGAAGGTCCTTATCCAACAGATACCGCAAAATTTCAATGTCGGCGGAGAGATGCTCTTCATTGCCTTCATCACGCGGCTTTACCTTCATGCCAGCAAAGTCCGTAACGTCGGCGGTAAATTCCCCCGATTCTGTTACGTGATGAACGATAGGAATACCGTGATCTTCGGCCAAGGAGAGGTCATCGGCACCAAAGGCGGGCGCAATGTGGACTAGGCCGGTTCCTTCCTCGAGCGTAACGAAGTCGGCGCCGTACACCTGCCATGCCCCGGCCTTGTTCTCGATTTCCTTGTCCTGAAAGTAGCTAAATGGCGATTGATATATTTTTCCAATAAGTTTTTCTCCAGAGAAATTTTCGGAGTCTATATCATCTTGCATGCTTAAGAATAAAAGCTTATGAAGTTTTCCTTCATTTTTTTGAGCCGCTTCTTTAGAAAAAATATAACCACCTGATTCAAAATCTACATCTAAATCATATTTCTTAGGATCGAAATTTTCAGGAATCACAACTTTTACATACTCTAATTCTGGATTCACCGCTACCGCCATGTTGCCTGGTAGCGTCCATGGTGTCGTGGTCCAGATCAAGAGACTGGTGTCCGGCGCATCAGCCAGCGGTAGCTTTACCGTCACGGCAATGTCCTTCTGTTCGACGTAGCCTTGGTTAACCTCAAAATTCGATAGTGGTGTCTCACAGCGCGGACAGACATGCATCGACTTGAAGCCCTCATAAACGAGATCTTTTTTGTCTAACTCACTAAAAGCCCACCAGATGCTCTCGGTGTAGCTGGAATCCATGGTGCGGTAGTCATTGTCCATATCCACCCAGCGACCAGTACGGGGAATAATCCGCTTCCAGTCTTCTGCATACTGCAGTACAAAATCCTTGGCGACCTCATTAAACTTTTCAATTCCGTACTCAGAAATATCTTTTTTCGTCTCTAACCCCAGATGATCCTCAACCTGATTTTCCAGTGGAAGGCCATGTGTATCCCAGCCCCACTGACGCTCGACGTGGTAGCCCTGCATGGTCTTGAAGCGAGGAATGACATCCTTGATGGTACCGGGAAGAATGTGTCCGTAATGCGGCAGTCCAGTGGCAAATGGCGGACCATCATAGAAGACAAACTCACCCTTTGGGGATTCTTTGGCAAGCGTCTTCTCGAAGATATTATTATCGCGCCAGAATTCTAAGGTTACTTCCTCACGCTTAGCAATATCTGACTTCTTCCCTTGCCCTTCCGTAGCTTTAGCGGAGGAGGGTGATTTCTCCTGGTTTTGGTCACTCATATGTGTACTAGAGTAACATATACAGCCACTGGATATGAAGGGCTTTACGACGTGAATTGATGTTTGCTATAGTAAAGGCAGGTAATCGCAACTTCCAACCCCATAATAAGGAGAATTTATGCCTGATAAAGACAATTCCTTTACTCCCTACGTTGAAAAGATCAAAACCTGTTTCCGACCTCACCGAGCTCGAAGAAAAAAGAATAAGATTGTTGTAGCTCAGGAGAATTTAGACAACACAGACACTGGAAACAGAAAAGTGCCGGAAGAAAACCAGGCACCTAAATATCCATAATTAGTATCCCATCCTAAAAGCAGGACGCTAGCCTTGACTGGTTAGCGTCTATTTTTATGGACGTACGGGTTGAAAAGTTGTATAATACACGGAGAACTGAAACTTAAAATTAAATAGATTGTTATGGATGAAGAGACTGATGATACCTCTGCCAAAAAAACGACCGACACGACACTGCGTGCAGCTTATGTAGCCCTTTGGCTAGAAATATTATCTGCTGAAGAAAAAGATATATATTTTGGCCATGGACAGATAAGGATTCTAGAGACAAATTTACGCAAACAACCGATTGATCTGCCAGGTATTTGTGGTGATAATGACGAATACAACGAATTACTTGATGTTGTAGATACTTGGTTTAATTCAAACTTTGTAGAAACATTTAAGTTATTTAATAAAAATGAAATAAGTAATATTGGTCAATTGCGAGATTATATCCAGGAAGCTGTTGGAATAGGTCAGGATGAAGAATCACATGTAGTAGATAATTGGCTAATAAACGAGTTACTGAACTCAGACCAAATTGAAAAGGACATTAACCAACAGATTACAGAGTGGAAAAATAAGAAAAAATAAATAACTCCGGCGGAAATTATCCGTCGGAGTTTTAATATACTCGCTCGATACATCTACATCTCCTCTGGGGCGGTGATTCCTAAAAGGTGAAGACCGTTTTTCAACGTCTGGGCCGTGGTCTGCACCAGGGCAAGTCGATACGGCGTCTCGTCTGCCGCCACCACAATCTGCGTATTGCCATAAAACGTATTAAAAATCCGCGCCAGATCATGCAGATAGGTAGCAATCAGATGCGGGGCGTACTGGTCGGCGGCGCGAGCAACGACGCTGGGGAATCTGTACAGCAGGCGCTCAATATCAGTCGTCTCTTCTGGCCAGATGGTGCCCGCATCCGGCTGGAAGCCTTCCTCTGCCGCCTTCTCAAGAAGGGATCGGCAACGAGCGTACGTGTACTGCAAATATGGACCAGAGTTACCCTCAAAGGACAGAGCCTGCTCGGTATCAAAGGCCACGTTCTTGGCCGCATCACCTTTGAGAATGGCGTAGCGAACCGCCGCCTGAGCGATATTCTCGGCCACTGCCTCCCTTCCGTCGGTATCCAGCCGATCGGCGATCTTGGCCTTGGCGCGCTCTTTTACTGTATCCAGAAGTTCTTCTGCCGACAGTACGTCACCGGTTCGCGACGACATCTTGCCGTCCTTCAGCTGCAGCATCCCGTGGCCGATGTGGGTGGTCCCTTCAGCCAGGTCAGGAATCGCCTCCCCAGCCGCGGCCAGCACCACCTTGAAATACTCATTCTGCTCGTTGGCGGTGAAGATTACCGCCTCGTCGTAGGCGTACTCCTGGTACTTGAGCTGCATCAAGCCGAGATCCTTGGCCTCGTACGTCGGGATCCCGGCTGAGTTGATGAACACACGGGTATGCAGCCCCGCTTCCTCGTCACCGCGGTAGATAACGGCGCCATCATTTTCCTCAAAAATTCCTTCATCAAGACCTTGCTGGACAATATCCTTCCCGATGGGGGCAGTTTCAGACTCGAAAAACTGCCAGTCGAGCTGGACACCGAGGCGGTCGTACAACGACTGATAACTCTCGAGACTCCACTGGCAGGCGTTTTTGTATACTTCGCTTACCTCTGCATTTTTACCGCTATAAATCTGCTCATTTATCACCTCAATCTTTTCTCGGGATGATTCATTCTGCGTAAAGGCTGTATCACCAGCAGCATACATGCCACCCAGATAATTAGCCTTTTGGGCTGGTGTTTCTCGGTCGGCAGGAAATGGATCGTCGCTGGCCATAATCGCCCAGACAGCCTTCGCGATATGCATCCCGACATCACCCTGATAACTATCCCGCCGGACCTCGGCTCCCTGCGACTGGTAGATGTTCGCGATAGCGTTGCCAATGACGTGGCTCATCAAATGCCCAACATGAAACTCCTTAAGAAGATTCTGGGTCGTGTATTCAAAAATAGTTTTTCGGCCGGCGCTGCCGTCACTGGTGCCAAAATCATCACCGCGCTCCTGGATCTGCTTAACAGACTCGGCAAAGAAGACGGATGAGAGGTGGAAGTTGATAAAGCCGGGGCCGGCTACGGTGACCTCCGTAACCTCTTCAGGAAGACCCCCTTCTAGCGCAGCGACAATCTTCTCGGCTAGCTCACGAGGGTTCGTGCTCAGCTCACCGGCAAGCCGGAGTGCAATATTGCACGCATAATCACCATGAGACAGCTCGGCCGGGTGCTCCAGCTCGATCTGCTCTTCGGCGACCTCAATCTCGAGACTATCCAAGACCGCTTTTATGGAATTTTTTATCGTATCGGTAATCATTTTGATGTTTTAAGTGTTATATAACGGATTATATAACATGTGTCGCAACGGCCTTAGAATGAGTCCGGGATTGGATAGTCAGCGGCTAAGGAAGCGACCTCCTCGGCCACGTCTGTCTGCAGGGCATCGTTATCCGGATCCTCCAGTAAGTTGCAGATCAGCTCAGCCAGGCGGCGGCTAGCACCCGTATCAAATCCACGCGTTGTGATCGCCGGTGTGCCGATACGAACGCCGGATGGATCCATTGGGGACCGCTCGTCGTCGGGAATAGCATTTTTATTGAGCGTAATGCCGACCGACTCTAGCGTCTCCTGTGCCTTGTCACCACCAATTCCAAAGGATTCGACAACATCGATGAGCATCAGGTGATTGTCAGTACCACCGGTAATCAGCGTTGCGTCGTGATCGACAAATACCGCCGCCATCGCCCGAGCATTGACTACCACCTGCTTTGCGTAGCTAGCAAAATCATCAGTTGCGGCCTCGCGGAAAGCGACGGCTTTGGCGGCGACTGTGTTCATGTGTGGGCCGCCCTGTAAGCCCGGAAATACGGCTTTATCAATCTTTGCGGCTATCTCCTCAACCTGGCTAAGGATAAGCCCGCCACGGGGACCACGGAGCGTCTTATGGGTGGTGCAGGTCATGACATCGAACCCAGCCGCCAGTGGATTCGCCAACGCACCGCCAGCAATCAGGCCGGCGATGTGGGCTGCGTCCATCACGGCTACGGCGCCGACCTCTCGGGCAATCTCAACGAATTTTTCGTAATCAAGTTCGCGCGGGTAGGCCGAGAAACCAGCTAGCACCATCTTTGGCTGCTCTCGTTTCGCCGTCTCGCGCAGAGCCTCATAATCAATCTCTCCGGTCTCGATATTCTTCATGCCGTAGCGGACAAAGTTGAAGACCTTGGCCGGTAGCGTCACCGGATGACCGTGGGTAAGATGCCCGCCGTGTGAGAGATCCATCCCCAGCACGGTATCCCCCGGCTCAAGCAGTGCAAAGTAGACGGCAAGGTTGGCCGGCGCACCGGAAAGCGGCTGCACATTGGCGTACTTCCCGCCAAAAAGCTCCTTGGCCCGCTCAATCGCCAGCTCCTCAACCACATTGGTAAACTCCTGGCCGCTGTAGTAGCGACGGCCTGGGTAGCCCTCCGCATACTTTTCCGCCAGCCGGCTGGCTGTTGCCTCATGCACGGCCTGGCTGGTGTAGTTTTCCGAGGCAATCAGGTTCAGCGTCTTGGCCTGGCGATCCGCCTCACCAATAGCTGCGGCATAGATGGCTTCATCTTCTTTTTTGAGGTGGTTGTACTGCATAAACAGAGCTTATTTATCGAACTTATCACGATCGCTCTCATCAAAGCCCCCGGCCACGGTCATCTCACCGGTAAGCTTTTCGTGAGATTCGTAGTTCTTTAGCGTTACTTTGTCTGGCGTAAAGTCATCCAGCGTCTTTACACTGTCATCAATCTCGATGGTTGGTAGCGGCTTCGGCTCGCGAGCTACCTGCTCGGCCACTTGATCAAAGTGGTTCTGGTAAATGTGCGCGTCACCAAAGGTATGCACAAAATCTCCCGGCTCAAATCCGGCAACATGTGCTACCAGTTGTGTAAGGAGGGCGTAACTGGCGATATTGAACGGTACCCCCAGAAACATGTCGGCACTGCGTTGGTACAGCTGTAGATTCAGCTTACCACCGGCTGTATTAATGTGATACAGGATATGACAAAGCGGAAAACGAAGCGCCTCGCCAGGATTTGCCATCGCATACAAATACTCGGGATTCCAGGTAGTAACCACCATGTGCTTTCGCTCGGGTGTTACCTCCAACGTATCAATCACCCACTGCAACTGGTCGATTTCACGACCATCACTCGCCTGCCACTCACGCCAGTGCTCTCCGTAGATGTGTGGTAGCTCTCCCCACTCTTCGGCAAAGGCGTTGTCCTCGGCAATCTTGGTGATGAACTCATCCTGCGTCATCTCCTCCTCTTCACCTTCTTTAACGGCATCCTGGTAAATCTTGTATGGATAGTCATCCCAGATGTGAACGCCATTATCAACTAGGTACTTAATATTAGTCTGCCCAGAGACAAACCAGTACAGCTCATGAACAATTCCTTTCCACCAGGTCTTCTTTGTCGTCAGAAGCGGAAAGCCCTGTGATAGGTCAAAGCGCATCTGGGCACCAAAGACGCTCTGGAGTCCGTTTCCGGTATTGTGATCGCCCTTCATAACGCCTTCTTCGCGAATCCGTTTAAGAAGATTTAGATACTGATACTCTGGGTGATTTTCTTTCATATTAATTACTTTTTTTAGGTGTAAAATGATCGGAATTTTCGGCATCATACCGGCCAACACTTTCGTACTGCTGCGTTGTCGGGCTGGTAAGTCTTGCAAATAAAAGCTGTGCCACCTCCATCCCTGGTCGAAGCACAATTGGCACGTTAGAGTTGTTTACCAGCTCAAAGGTTGGATGAAACTTGTGTCCAGGATTGAAAAGCATGGCGGTATTGTGAACCACTAGTCCAATTCGGGCCAGACTACTTTTCCCCGACAGCAACATCAGGTGCCGATTGTCTACCCCGATAAACTCGCGTTGCTTGCCAAGTACGCTCTCGCCGGGATGCAGCACAAAGTAGCCGTCGTCGTCAATTTCAATCTTGGTCGTATCTGGATACACGCCCTTGGCTGGGTCGGCGGCCTGTACCTGGTGGCGATCAACCGACTCGAAGCTGTTATCAAGTGTGACGTCGTAGCTAGCCACCTGTAGCTGATCCTGGTTAAACGGCTCAATGGTAATGGCGCCACTATCGAGACCTTTCTGGATGTCGGTGTCAGATAGAAACATATTTATTCTATAGTGAAGGTTTCCTCGGTTCCGTAGTAATCCTCCCAATTCTCATTATAGTGGGTAAACATTCGCTCCAGACGATCCTGCGACAACTCCTCGAGCTCAAGCTCATCTAGTAGCTTCCGCAGGAGCTTCTCGGCTTCAGGGACCTCGTCTTCTGACTCGACCTCTTTTTCCAGCTCAGCCAGATAACCGTATCCGGCATTTAGATCAATGGTAACAGCCACATCATCACCGAGTGTGTACTCTTCACGCTCACGCGACCATTTCGCCTGGTAAGAGAAGCCAGCTTCCAGGAGCAGGTCATCCAGTTCATCAAGACTAAGATCAACCGGCTCCTGGAACTCAATTCGAGAGACGCCATTTTCACTGGTGTCATCCCCAACCGATGCTTTTATTACAACCAGTACCTCACCGTCAGCCTCTCGGGTACGAACCGAGTGGTTTTCACCCGTTTCTATAACGTGCTCCAGCTCGACAACAGCTCCTTCTGGAACGTGCGACGCCAGCACCTCACGAAGCTCCTTAACTGCCCCCTCATCAGCGGAAAAATAGTGATTAAGCTGGGCGTGTGAGCCATGGTGAGATAATTCACGACCATGCTCTTCGAGACGCTTCTGTAGCTCCTCGGCATTTTTCTTTGAACCTAGCAGTGACTTTATTTCTACTTCATACATGATATATCCAGTATACTAGATGTAATGACAAATTCGAATCACATCACAATTTCTGCCATAGCTGCGCTCGGAAACCAGCGGCAGATTGGAAAGGACAACGAACTACTCTGGAATATTCCTGAAGACTTAGAGCGTTTTAAGGAGCTAACAAGTGGGAAAGCAGTAATTATGGGCCGGAAAACCTGGCAGTCACTGCCAGAATCAGTGCGGCCGCTACCTGACCGAGAAAACATTATTCTTACCCGAGACGAAGACTTTGATGCACCAGGTGGCATGGTAAAACACAGTCTAGATGATGCGATCAGCTACGCCAAAGCGTGGTCGAGAGACAATATGCAAGAAGAGGTGTTTATTATCGGCGGTGCAACCATTTACGAGCAAGCGCTACCAGAGACCGATAAGCTATTTCTGACCCTGGTGGATTCTGATGAACCAGGTGATGCATTTTTTCCCGAGTATGAAAGTGATTTTAATGAAGTGGAGAAAATACCAGCGAATAGCGACGGAATAGACTACGTCTTTGTAAATCTAGAGAGAAAGTGAAATCCCTCACCATAGGCATGGCAAGGGATTGGTTTAAATATTTATCGTTTTTCTAAGCTGCTCTGGCTCCCAGGCAATTGGATCAGTGGTAAAGCCGTTTCCTCTAAACGTGAGATTAGGGTTAAGCTCTACGCGACCCTCTACATACTCGCAGCAGGCTTGATTTATATGGCTTGGCCAGAAATTTTCTGTAAAGCCATTAAGTAAGGTTGCAAGCCGATTAAGGTGAGGGCCTTCGAGGTTCAGCGTATCAACTACTATTTGATCAGCATTTTGCGAATCGTTCATCTGCATTAGTTGCTGCTGCTCAAGAGCGTAACAGATACAGGTAATACGCTCAATCGCCTCAACAACAAGATTATCCTTACTTGTTGAGGAATTATTTTGGTCAAAGCAGGTTGTTTTACCAGTGATGTGTTCAGCTATCTGCGTTCTAATATCACGTACATTAAGAAAATTATTATCTTTAAGTACGTCAATAAGCATTGGACCAACCACTTGATTAACTGCAGCAAGATACTGAGCAATGGTCTGTGGTCGGTGTAAATAACCACTTTTTCGGTATGGTTCCCAACGTTCCAAAAAATCAGGGTATTTTTCGGACTGAACAGGAGTAGGAATGGCTTGCGGACAGGACCGGATTAGCAGGCCCCAGCGTATATGTTTATATAGGACATTCATCTAGACCTCTTTTTTTTAAGTTGCAAGTTTGTTCTGACTTCCAGAATACAAGAAATGCGCTTTTTGTAAATGAAAAAGTTAAAAAGCCCTACCAAGTTAGTTGGCAGAGCTTTGATTAGGATTGATTATTTTTCTGGTGGTGGAGTTTGTGCCGGAAACCAAACCTCTTTTCCATACATACCAGGGTTAGGAAACTCTGCTCCCCGGAGTTCCGTGAATGCGTACAAACTCTTACGTAGAGATTGCCAGAAACCATCTAGGGTTGAAAGCCATCTAAATAATTTATCAAGATGTGGACCTTGTGAATTTACAACTTGAACAAAAATACAGACATTGTTGTGATGTTTGTATTGTTCATACGCATATTGCACATAGCCAAGACGCTCAACAAGTTCAAATAACAGGACTGTTACTGGTTTCTCTTTCCAGAGCTTTTCCATTATCTTCCTAGCTTCATCAGGAAAATTACTGGGATTACTCCGAGCATACTGTAAAAGATATACTTCGTGAATATACCCAAATTGAGGACCAACTCTTTCCTTTTCCCGTTCGATTTTTTCATCTTCAATAAATCGATCGTAAATAGATAGGAACTTATGATATTCTTTTAAATCTTTATCATTTGATTTATTCTCATACAGAACATCATTCTCTGAATCCTCATCGAGGTGATATATTTCACCAATATCATGAACAGCGACTGCGTCAGACAAAAGCTCTCCATCAAACTCTAACTGCCGTTGCCACAAAAGTGGTTTTAAAACTAACAACGTACTAGCAATAGCTGAAGTGACATGTTGAGAAACAGATTGTGACCGTGTGTTACCAGCCTTTCGGTACTTTTCCCAACGACCAACTTTATCTTGCTTTTCAATTTCACGAGATACTTCAGATGCCTTTCCCAACAGAACAGCATTTTCTACGTACTCTAAATCAAATGGAATTTTTTCCATTTTAACCTCCGATTTTATTTAAGATTACAATCTACATTCAGAATGCCACAAATACTTAGTTAATTCAATAAAAAACCGCCATAAAGCGGTTTTGAAATCTGATCTATACTCAAAAAGCAACCTTTCACCACAGCTGTTTGAAAGCAAACGAGCTGGGTTCCGTAAAACAGGCAAGCCTGTATTACTTCACCTCAATACCCATAAATCTACTCGCTCGCTTCACTCACTGCGCACAGTTTTCCAACGATCGCTGCCTGACTGTGCACAACTAATTTATAAATAAGGTTTATCTCTGAGTGAAGTTCACGGCGCGACTGAGGAACGAAACGAGACGCACAAAACAGGTGCGTTGAGTGAGAACCGGAAGGAGAAACAAAGAAATTCGCCAGAGATGGGCCTTATTTTACTTCAATACCCATTGAACGACACGTTCCCATGATGATTTTATCAGCAGCTTCCAGGTCATTTGCAGAGAGGTCATCAAACTTCTGCTCGGAGATTTCGCGTACCTGTGCTCTCGTGATTGATCCAGCTACTTCATTAAGAATGTCTGCGGCACCGCTTTTGATACCAGCCTTCTTAAGGATAAGGCTTGAGGCCGGCGGCGACTTGAACTCTAGCTCAAAGGATCGATCGTCGAATACCGAGATAACTACCGGAATAAGATCACCACCCATATCAGCAGTCGCCTCGTTAAATCGAGTTACAAACTCCCCAATATTAACTCCTACCTGACCCAGTGCAGGACCAATCGGCGGTGCAGGATTAGCCTGCCCGGCCGGAATCTGGAGTTTCATTGTTCGTTCTAACTGAGCCATAATTTGATTGGTTTAATATTTTTAGGTGAAAATTAAATGTCGGTCTTTCTTTCGTCCTACCCCGTAGCCGGAACGTAGTGACGTGGTACCGGGGTTCGTTCTAGTTGAGCCATAATTGAGCATTTAGCTTTTATCTGTTAGCAAATTAGCTTCTTAATAATATAGAAATAACCACAAAAATCAAGTAATTTAGAGTTTTAATCAAGCTTTTTAGAGCCGTTCGACCTGCAAGAAATCAAGCTCGACCGGTGTTTCGCGACCGAACATATTTACCAATACCTTAACCTTACCGCGTTCGCGGTCGACTTCTGAGACGGTTCCCTCGAGCTCGTCGAATGGACCGTTGATAACGCGGACTGGGTCACCTTCGGAAAGGTTAATCTCGTGCTCGGCTGAGTCAGATGACATCTGTGCGAACAGCTCATCTACCTCTTCCTGAGCCAGTGGATCCGGCTGTGAACCTGAACCTACGAAACCAGTCACACGCGGGGTGTTGCGCACGACGTACCAGGAGTCCTCGGTAATTCTCATCTGCACGAGAACATATCCTGGATAGATGCGCTCCTCTTCCTCGACACGCTTGCCACGCTTTACCTTCATCACCTGCTTGGTCGGTACAATCACATCAAAGATGAGATCACTCATATCCATAGAATCGATGCGTTGCTTGAGATTACGAGCAACCGAGTCTTCATACCCAGCATAGGTGTGAATCGCATACCAGTTCTTGGTATCCTCGTCAGCAAGTAGGTCTTGACTATTTTCCTTTTCGGTCATAAATATTGATTAGAGCACGAAGTTCTCAAGAAGGTATGCAAACAACTGATCAAACGCACCAAGATAGTACGCGATTGCAACAGAAAGAATAATGACCAGCGCCGTAATGTTCACCGACTGGCGCTGTGTTGGCCACTTCACTTTCTTGAATTCATGATTTACCTCTTTGAGAAATTTTATTGGTTTCATGTGTGTATCTTTAGGTGCTACCTGTTTCTATCTTTAAAAGCGCCCTTTCGGGCGCGGAGCGTATAATACCGCGATTACCCTTTATAGTCAAAGAGGAAATTGATTTTCTACTCACCTTCCTGCTGCCATTCATGTATCTTAACCAGTAGCGGACTGGCGATGAAAATTGAAGAGTAGGTACCGGCAATCACTCCGACTAGCAACGTTAGCGAGAACAGCTCGGTAGACTGGCCACCAATGAGGTACAGAGCCGCTAGTACAGTCAGCGTGGTCAGTGAGGTATTGATTGAGCGAGCGTACGTTTGGGTCAGGCTGATACCAACAGTGTCGGCAAAGGAATCATTCGTGTCCTTCTCGATCACTTCCTGGAGATTCTCGCGAATGCGGTCGAATACAACAATGGTGTCATTAACCGAGAAACCAAGAATCGCCAAGAGCGCCATCACAAACAGCAGATCAATCTGTGCCCCCATCGTTACCCCCAGGATGGCAAAGAGAGCTGTGGGAACAAGGATGTCATGAATCAAGGCAACGATGGCCACCGATCCATACACCCAGGATGAAACTAGCTTGGAAACCTTGCGGAATGCAAAGGTCACAAACAGAATAATTCCCAGCACCACTGCAATAATTCCATAAATTGCCGAGCGAGCCAGCTCGCTTCCGACCGTCGGTCCAATGGATGAAAAGCGATTTTCAACTACACCAGCGGCTGTGGTGGTACTGGTTGTCGCCACTGGCTGAGCAGTAATTGCTGCCGACTCGGTAGACGTCGCCACCTCATCACTACTGGTGCTAACCGCTTCACCATCAGTGAGGGCCGCAAAATTCTCCATAATCTGTGTACGTTGATCATCTTCCAGGAATGGAGAGCGGATAATGAAACCGTTATCGCCAGTCGTGCGAACCGAGTAGTCGGACACCCCGACCACGGCAATAGCATCCTCGGTAGCCTCGATGGATGGTCGCTGATCCGTGAAGGTAACCTCAAGAATAGAGCCACCGGTAAAGTCAATCCCCAGCGACAGGCCAAAGTAAGCAATGCAAAATATAGAGGCAGCAATAACCACACCACCAATCGAGAGAAATATATTTTTGTACTTGATTACATTCATATTACCCAATGTGCTGGTTAAACTCCTTGCCGGTACGAAGGCCAGGTGCGAATAATGTGTGCTTTAGACTTGTTCGCTCATCGCCAGCCAGCGCCAGAAGAAAGGTGCGGCTGATGGTGATGGCACTGATCATACTGACCAGCACTCCCAGCCCAAAGGTAACAGCAAAACCCTGCGTCAACGTGGTGCCAATGTAGAACAGAATCACGGCGGTGATCAGGCTGGAGATGTTGGCGTCACGAATAGACGGCCAGGCGCGGGAGAAACCTTCCTCGATAACATCCTGCATTGAGACGTTAGGTTTGCCAAGCTCCTCTTTGACACGTTCGAATATGAGAATATTGGCATCAACCGCCATTCCGATAGACAGAATGAATCCGGCAATACCCGCGGCCGTCAGTGTAACCGGAATCAACTTAAAGATAAGCAGCATCAGTAGTATGTAAATCGTCAGGGCGCCCACCGCCACCACTCCCGGCAGACGATACCACGCAATTAAGAAGATTGATACAAGAATCAAGCCGACAATACCGGCCTGAATTCCCTTATCCTTAACGGTTTGACCTAAAGTAGCCCCAACCGTCTGCTCGGCAACCACCTCGATCGGTACCGGTAAAGCACCAAGATTGAGTCGATCGCGTAGTTCCAACGCTTCATCAGTCGTAAAATTACCGCTAATTTGAGCGGTTCCACCAGTAATAGCTGTCTGAATAACTGGGCTTGAAATCAAGCGACCATCCAGGAATACGCCGAGTATCTCACCAGTGTATTGCGTAGTGATGTTACCAAAAATCTCGGCACCCTCGTCATTAAAATTCAGTAGTACAACCGGCTGATTGGTGGCTCCGTGTCCGCCCCCAAACTGAATTTGAGCACTTTCCACAAAACGACCGGTAAGCGGTGGATCGGTGGACTCATAGTTGTCGGCCTCGGATGCTGTGGCTGAGCTGGTGCTCGTGGTTCCGTTTTCAAAAAGACTGTCAACAGTATTCGGTGCTGTATTTGTGTTGCCGGTGCGTAACTTAAACTCCAGAAGTGGCGCCTCTCCGATCATCTTCTTGGCCTCATCCACATCCTGTACACCCGGAAGCTCGACGATTAATCGATGACGCGTTTCGCCAGAGATTGAGGTCTCCTCAACCTGCACGAGCGGCTCGGATACCCCAAGCGCATTGACACGTTGCTCGATATTGTCTCGCAGCGTATTCATGGCTGGATCAATCTGCGTTTCATCCAGCTCAGAAACATCGGCTTCATAAACCAAATGTGCCCCACCAGAAAGATCCAGACCATACTTCAGTGCATACTCTGAATCAGGATTTATTTCGGTGTTGTAGGCAAAAAGACCGAGGAAAATCCCGGCCAAGAGAATTAGTACAGCTGTGATCCGAGTCTTCGTCACTCTTTATAGCTTAGCAAACAGACCAACATTTTACAATTAATGTCCGGGGATTGAATGCGATTCTCCTGGACCAAGTGCGCATGTATAAAGCCTATCGCCACGTCTGACGTGGTGATAGGCGGCTTTCTGTGTCTATATTTCTTATCTATCGAAAAACCACTTCTCGCCTTCGACTTGAATGAGTACCGGATAACTTTTACGGGCTTTGCTCGTAAAAGTACCGTCGTGTGAATTTATGTCCGAATTTTGCATGTCAAAATTCCTGGACCAAGTTGCTACTAGAGTTTCGTACTGGCACTTTCCGCCATAGATAGACCAATAACAAAAATGGCCGTTCATTTTCCCGAAGCTAACCCCGAGAGTACTTCCTTGTCAGAAAGCTTACCTACAGCACAAGCACCTTTGGAGACAAGACTGGTGCCCTGGAGGACAGGGTGCCAGTCGACTTACTGATGTATAATCTCTTATCTATCGAAACATTAATTAATCCAACGACTCAAGTCGGCACGGATATTGGTGAATTAAAATACTTTGTAGATTCTTTTTTTACGTACCAGACCGAGAAGCCAGTACACGCAATGTCCAGAGACCAATCTTGATATCAAGTAGTAATGATCGGTTTTTTATGTAGTAGAGATCATAAGAAAGTTTTTCTTTGGTCTCATTTATATGAACAGCAAACTTCGGTGGATTATCGTGACGAAGCTGTGCCCAACCAGACAGTCCTGGTTTTATCAGATGGCGTGCGTGGTAATACGGAATACTTTCTTGATACGATCCAACCAAAGACGGGAGTTCTGGACGTGGACCGATCAAGGATAATTTTCCTTCTAAAACATTCCAGAGTTGTGGAAGTTCATCTATCCTAGTCTTACGCAGAAAGCGCCCCACCCGCGTGACGTGCTTGCTAATCATGTCAGTAGACATGGAGCGAAATTTTACAATTCGTATCACTTCTCCAAAACGGCCAACACGTTTCTGATGATAAAAAATCGGTCCTTGATCTTCAAGCCAGATTGCAAGTGCAATAAACGGGTACAGCGGCAGTGTTAAAAGAAAAAGCAGTCCTCCAACAGTAATATCCATGGATCGCTTCAACGTATCGTACGCAATGTGTGGTGTCCGACGAATGTGTTCAATAAACCACTCGTGCTCAAGCCGGTGTAGCGGAATTCGTTCAAATATAGTTTCGTATAATGCATCAAGGGTTACAAAGTAAACATCTGCATACAAAAAATTATACAACTTGGATAGACCTCTTTGAACAACTTGATTTTGTGTATCCAGGATAACTAACGAAGCCTCGTCCTCCTCAATGACCTCATGAGTAGCTTGATAGAGATCATCAACATCATAATCATCCGGATATATGTGTGTAGATATCTGTAATCCGTGCTCTCGATTATTGATACGCTCTCTGACCTGCTCAGCTGTGGATCCAGAGGCGACAAGAACTGCCTGAACCGAGTCACGCATTGCAAATAATGTGCCAGCCCAACGCCGCCACAACGTTATTAATCCGAATGACACCAAAAGGTAGATAAAGAGATTGGTTTTGGGAGCAATAGCAAAAAATGGAATGGAGTAGAAAAATATTACAGCAATCAAACTGTTAACAGCTTGCGTCTTCAGGATGCGCTGCCAGAGTGATTCTGGAAACAACAGAATCTGACGATCGTACAGTCCAGCTACAAAGAAGATAAAAAGCCAGGCAATAAATAATACGGAGAATGCAGCAAAGTGAACTCCAAGTAAGGAAGCTGAGGGTAGGCCACCATAACGAATAACCAGCGTCAGAAATAACGAAACATAAAGCAGTAAAATGTCACCGAATAAGAGCAGGAGGTGTGAAATGTTGCTGTGTGTAGACATGATTTATTGTGTTTTAACTATACCATAATTATTGACTATTTCAGATTACACATCACGAAACAAGAAGCTCAACTCGGCTCGTCGTCGGTACTGCTGCATACCATTAAGAATTCCGATAGATAGGAATTCTATTAGAAGATGACTTCCTCCGTACGACATAAAAGGTAGTGTAGTACCTGTTACTGGTAGCAGTCCAAGATTAATACCAGTGTGAATCACAAAGTGGGTGAGCAGAAAAATAAATACACCGGCACCAAACAAACGTTCAAACTGAGTCTCTCCTGCCAATGCCATGTTTGCTATTCGCCAAAAGATGATTCCAAATAGACTGATTAAAATCAAAACACCAACAAACCCCCATTCTTCAGCGAAAGCAGCAAAGATAAAGTCGGTCTCGTACTCGGGGAGAAACTCCAGACGCGACTGCGTTCCGTACCCCACTCCTTTACCAAACATCTCTCCGGAACCGACTGCCACCATTGCCTGACGGGCATTGTAACCAGCTCCCTGTAGGTCAGCCACTGGATTGATAAAGCTCGTGACTCTCTCCTTTTGTACATCAGTTAACCCGACCGTCCACAGAAGCATGAAAGCAATGCTAGCTATAAACAAAATAATCCCAATATGACGTAAGGAAATACCGGCTACCAAAATGATACCGAACCAAATCGCCACGATAATAATTGCAGACCCGAAGTCAGGCTGGATAAATACTAAACCAACCACTAGTAGTGTATAAATACCAGAAACAATAATATGTCGAAAGTTGTGAATCAGGGCGTGGCGACGGTCAAAATACTTAGCCAGTACGATAATAATCGCTAACTTGGCCGGCTCGGCCGGCTGAACTCGAAATGAACCCAGGTCAAACCAACTTTGAGCACCACCAGCAATAACTCCGGTTAATACCACTAGAATTAGGGATAGAATTATCAGTAAAAAAATTGTTATCACCACCGCCTGACGCCGCAGAAATCGATAGGAACCCAGAGCGGCTATAAAAAATACTGCCAATGATATACATATCCAGAGTATTTGCTGCGTATAAAAATCAGTACCACCAGTAAAAGAGCGCATTGTCACCAGTCCACCAATCATGATCGGAATAATGGCTGAAAGCAGTATCCAGTCTATATGTTGTAGACGATTGCGGATTTGGGAGATCACGATACATAATAATTACTGGCCAAGCTCATATGAAACTGGAACGATTTCTATCTGATAAGACACACCATCTTCTTCTGAAAATGGCTCTCGCCAGGTAAAGATAACCGATTCAGATTCTTGTATACCCAGATCACTAACTGTTGTTTGCGAGACATGAACAGCATCACCATTCGTATCAAAGATAAATGCTGTTAATACTATATTTCTGACCGGTTGCGTATTACTATTGAGAATATCCAAGGAAAGACGAGGATTATCGGTTAAATCAAAATCTCTGTTACGAATTTCGAAACGTAACGTTTCAAAATTGGGTTCTTCCCAGAAAGGATTCTCAGTAAACTCGAATTCAGTTCGACCAACTTCTCTGTCACGGGTATTAATTCCAGCCGCGAAAGCTGCGGTTATTGGCTGTGAAAGAATATCCATCTCACCGCGACGCTCAGTTATTAGGATGTTGTTGGTGTCATAAATTTGAAATCGATACGGCACATCATAAGCCACAAGATCAGTATTAGGATTCTCAATGTAAGCAACTGCATTGTAAATACTGTCCGATACCTGAAAAGATCGATCCCATACAATATCAACCTCTGGAAGCGGTGCTTGACAGATGCCTCCACAGACATCACCACAATCAACGCCAACCTCTCCTTGATTCTGAATGCCATCAGAGCACGTCGGATCCGGGAAAAAAATTACCGAGTAAATAATTCCAGCGATAATCACGAGTGGAGAGATCGCAATCATGGTATAGATTAATTTTCGTTTAGTTCGCCAACGCATTACGTTTAGTATAGCTTATTTGTATTTCTTTTTCAGTAAAGCAGTTTAGTGTAACCGAACAATATGCTAATATACTTTTATATGAAAGTATATTTAGACGATGTCAACCTCATACAAAGACCGTCATCCGAATTACAAAAAATGTACCTTCGTGGAGCTCTTCAGAAAACAAGGTTTTAATGATGAGCCGTCAATAGAATAGCTATTGCAGTCCGTTTATTTAGTCTGTTTTTTGGAGTTTTAGATCCAAGTAGATGAAATCAGTACATATCATCTTTAAAAAAATACCGTGCACACAAGAAAATATATTAAAATTGGAACAGGGTTCACGCTGATTGAACTATTGGTTGTAATAGCAATCATAGGGCTCATATCATCTGTAGTACTTGCTACTGTTTCCACTGCTCGGGATCAAGCACGCATTACAGGTATGGCAGAGACACTACGACAAACTGATCTTGCATTTACATTATGGATGCAACGAACCAGACGTCAACAATGGCCGTCTGCAACTGAGTTCGAGGGTGAAAGTAGTGGAAGTATCTCTATAGAAGATTTAATTGACGAAACTACACTTGGCAAGTACCTTTCGGCAATTCCACAACATCCAACTGGTGATCAGGAGTATCGCTACCACCAATATGGTGACTTTACCTGTAAGGAAAACATGACAAGTAGTGATATTGCTAGTGGAGTACATGTAAAAGTATACAACTTTCCACTTGATGATGCTAAAAAAATATCTAAATTAGTAGATGGTGATGAGAATCTTCAGTGCGGTCGTGTAAGACGAGACGGAGCTGGAAGATTCTACTACCAACTGTCAAATACCGTCGGATTTTAGATATAAAAAAACTCCCTTTCGGGAGCTTTAGTGTTGAAGACTTAGTTCTGGCGACGGCCTACTCTCGCCCTAAGGACTACCATCGGCGCTGGGAGACTTAACTTCTGAGTTCGGCATGGGATCAGGTGTGACCCTCCCGCCAAGTCACCAGAACAAAGCCTTCAACCTCCTCATCGCACCTGAAGGCATGTACCGAGAAAATCAGTCCGAAGACTGATGGTAAGGGCACGCAGCCGAAGCTACAGTCTCCTTACCCTCAGCACACGCCTTCAAGCGCGATGTGTTCAAACCAGCAGAATTATAAATTTATTATTTGTGATCCACACAGTTCCTACGGGAAACATCTGACGAATTAGTACCTCATGGCTGAACACATTGCTGTGCGTACACCGAAGGCCTATCAACGTAGTCGTCTCCTACGGGTCTTAATGATTCCTTATCTTAGGGTTGGCTTCCCACTTAGATGCTTTCAGCGGTTATCCAGTCCCAGCATAGCTACTCGGCACTGCCGTTGGCACGACAACCGATACACCAGAGGCTAGTTCCTCCCGGTCCTCTCGTACTAGGGAGAACGCCCTTCAAGAATCAACGCCCACAGCGGATAGAGACCAACCTGTCTTACGCATTTGTGGCTATGAGCACGAGGCTCATAACACCGCTATTTCTAGCGGGATCGGACTATAGCTTTCAGACACCAATGTGTCTGAGCTGGTGTTTAGTCTCTACATCCCCACATAATTATGTGAAGGACTCGGAATTATCCTCAGCACGATTTCTCGTCAGGAGGACTTCTCCGAAATAACCAGCTTTTTCTCCCCACTCAAAAGGCAGGGGACCGCCGTAAATCAGGTTGATATATCACTTCAATTGGAACAAAAAGATTGATGTCTAGATGATTCAGACAGTAAAATGTGCTAGCTATCTCGCTAGTACACTCAACGGTCTGAACCCAGCTCGCGTGGCTTTTTAATCGGCGAACAGCCGAACCCTTGGGACCTGCTTCAGCCCCAGGATAAGCCGAGCCGACATCGAGGTGCCGAACTGCGCCGTCGCTCTGAACGCTTAGGCGCAACCAGCCTGTTATCCCCGGGGTAACTTTTATCCGTTGTCTCAGGCTTCGTCTAAAGAAAGCCTTCGGTTCACTAAGCTCCGCTTTCGCGCCTGCTCGACTCGTCCGTCTTGCAGTTAAGCCAGCTTATGCCTTTGCACTATCGGCATGGTTTCCATCCACGCCTAGCTGACCTTAGTAGACTCCTCCGTTACTTTTTAGGAGGATAGCGCCCCACTAAAACTGCCCGATACCCACTGTCTCAACGTGGTTCGCACGCTGGTTAGAGACTACGCCTCTCGTAAGCGGTATTCCACTGGCGACTCGAGTAGGACTGGCGTCCCACTGTCAAAGTCTCCCGCCTATGCTGTATACGAGACGACGCAGCCCCAATAGATAACTGCAGTAAAGCTCCCAGGGTCTTTTCGTCCTGCTGCGGGTAGCCGGCGTTTTGACCGGCATCGCATTTTCACCGAGCTGTTCCTCGAGACAG